>DASUDX010000111.1:0-21867 GCA_036275365.1 Nevskiaceae bacterium
ACCTGGCGGCGCAGCCGCTTGGCCAGCTTGTTGGATTCCAGGCGCGCCTTCTCGGCGGGCGAGGCCGTCTTGCGGGTGGGGAAGGGAACGAGCGTCTCTTGCATGGCGCGCATGTTAGCCCGCCGGCCGCCCGGGCCCGAATAGCGCGGTCCGGCCAGGGCCGCCCGCCGCAGCCCTCGCCGGACCCAGGAGACGGTTGATCAGGCGCTGGCCTTGTCGTCCTCGCGCACGAAGGTGGTTTCCTTGAACCACATCGCATAGAAGATGAAGAGCACGGACACGCCCGCCATCAGGGCGGCGAAGAACAGGAAGTAGACCGGCCCGACCAGCGAATAGGTGGACACCTCGGCCTGGGCGGCGTCGAAGCTGCCGGTGCTCTTCACCGGCTCGCGGTTGACCTTGTCGAGCAGGCGCACGCGGCTGTTGGCGGCGTCGATCTCGCCCACCAGATAGGTGCCGGCCAGGGCCTCGGTCTGGCCATCGGCCAGCACCACGCTGATGCCGGCGCTGCCGGCGAAGTCGATCTTCTGCCCGGGGACGAACTCGCCGGCGCCATCGAGGGTGACCCAGGTCTGCTCGCCGGTCTCCACGCTGCGGGCGGTGAGCGGCTCGATCATGATGGTGTTGACCGCGGCGGTGAAGGCGTTGCCGACGCTGGTGGAGAGCAGGAACAGGCTCATGATGAAGCTCTTCATGTACAGCGGCGCCTGCTTGTAGCTGTACTCGAGCGCGGTGATCGACACCAGCACCTCGGCGGCGGTGAGCACGCCGTAGGCGGCGATCTGCCACCACATGTTGACCACATGGCCGTCCTGGATGCGGCCTTCGATCCAGGCCACGATCAGGAACGAGCTGGCGACGGTGAAGAAGCCGATGCCGATCTTGCGCAGCGGGGTCACCTCGAAGAAGCGGCCGAGCAGCGGGTAGATGCCGAAGGTGAAGATCGGCACCAGCAGCAGGATGAACAGGCCGTTCACCACCTGCACCTGGGCCGGCAGCATCTGGTAGGCGGCGAGGTTCTCGAAGCCGGGCACGCCCTCGAGGAAGCCGAACAGGCGCTTGTCCATCAGCGCGCTCTGCGCCTGGATGGTCCAGCTGTTGCCGTTGGACTGGTCCCACAGGCTCCAGAAGAAGGCGATGAACAGGTACAGCCCGCCGAGCTTGCCGACGATGCGCAGGCCCTCACCGGTGAGCGAGCGCTCCAGCCAGGTGCGCAGCTCGGGGGCCAGCGCCTTGCGCAGGCCGGTGTTGAGGAACAGCCAGGTGACCGCGGCGAAGGTGCCGAGCAGGGTGGCGGTGGCGACCAGGATGTTGCGGCCGCTGGCCATGTAGACCCAGCCGGTGAAGGCGAGCACCGCGGCGAACACCAGCAGGAAGGCCGGCAGGGCGAGGCCCGGCTTGCTCATCGCCGCCGGCACCACGGCGAACTTGCGACGGCCCATCCAGAACACCAGGGTGGCGAAGGCCATCATCGCGCCGGGCACGCCGAAGGCCCACTTGGGACCGTACTCGGGATCGGCCAGCAGCTCCGGGCAGAAGTAGATCGAGATCGACGAGCCGGCGTTGATGGCGATGTAGAAGTAGCTGAAGGCGCGTTCGATCAGATGCGCATTGCTGGCGGTGAACTGGTCACCGACATTGGTGGAGACGCAGGGCTTGATGCCGCCGGTGCCGAAGGCGACCAGGAACATGCCCAGCAGCAGCATGGTCTCGTTCTCGCCGCCGAAGGCGATGACGAAGCAGCCCGCCACATAGACCATCGAGAAGCTGATGATGGTGCGGAACTTGGCCAGGAACACATCGGAGACGATGGCGCCGAGCAGTGGGAAGAAGTAGGCGCCCGACTTGAACAGCGCCTGCCAGGTCGCCGCCTTGGCGTCGCCGAACTGCAGGAAGTCGATCATGTACGCCACGAGAATGGCGTTGATGCCGTAGAAGCAGAACCGCTCGGCGAACTCGTTGACGACGATGTAGGGGATGCTCGACGGCATCCGCGCGGCGGGGCTGGCGGTAGACATGATCAGGGTGTCGGTTGGCAAAAACAGGCCGGAGTGTAGTGGCGGCCCACGCCGCCCGCCTGAAGGGTTGCCCCGGGGTGGGGGCTAGGCGGGGTCGTAGCCGAACAGCTCGAAATCGCGCCGGTAGAACTGGCGGACCCAGTCCTTGAGCGGCTCGTCGTAATAGCCCGCCCAGTGGGCGTGGCGCGATTCATTGACCCGCTCCAGCGCCACCGCCGGCAGGCCCAGGCGGGCACAGATCGCCTCGTAGTCGCTCTGCAGCTGCTCCTGGCGGCCCACCTGGTCCACCAGCAGCCGGCCGTCGGCATCGGCGAGGAACTCGTGCTGCGGGCGGAACACCACATGCTGGAACGGCCGCAGCTCGAAGGCGACATGGCGCATGAAGGCGGTGGGCGCGCTCTCGAAAGCACCGCTGCGCTTGGCCAGGAAGGCGCAGTACGAAACGAAGCGCTCGAAGGGATGACGGACGAAGCCGAACTTGAAGTAGCCCCCGAACAGCGCCTCGCCCAGCACCGGGCGGATCTGCAGCGCGCTGATGTGGCCGTGGGGGATCTCGCGCAGCGCCGGGAAGGGAAACTGCTTCTTCACGAACAGCCCCACCTGTTCCAGGTCGTCCTCGCCCAGCTGGGGCCGCAGGGCCTGGCGGATGGCATGGGTGGCGGTCTTGGGCACCGCGATGAAGATGAAGCGATGGCGGTGGGAGATGATCACGCGCGGTCTCCCGGCACGCCCCCGCTCTCGCCGCCGAGGGCGGTACCCGGCACCGGCAGCTGCAGCACATAGCGCAGGATGCGCGCATCCAGCACCGCCAGCGCCGCGAGGCCGTTGGAGCGCATGGCGAGCCCGCCACCGGCCGCCTGGGCGTGGGCGCGGCCCTGGCTGCGCAGCTGCAGGTAGTAGGACCAGCCGCGCTCCTCGCCGCCATGCTGCGACCACAGATGGCGCCATTCCTGGGCGAAGCCGCGCAGCGCCGCATGAAAGGCCAGCAGCCGCGGCCGGGGCTCCTCCACGCCGGGGGCGGCGAGATCGGCGAGCAGATCCTCCACCAGGCGGTCGAGCTCGCCCGGGTGCATGACCGGCTCGACGTTGTAGCGCTCGGTGGCGATCTCCACCGCAAGCCCCGGCTGGTAGGGCTGGGGCACCAGCGCCAGCGGCTGCTCGAAGTGCTGCCACTGGCCACGCCGGGCCAGTGCCCAGAATGCCGCGCTGCCCACGGTATCGGCCACCAGATGGATGCGCGGCTCGGGGCTGTCGTTGAGCACCTGGTGCGGGCGCCAGTTGTCGAACAGCCAGGCCTCGCCCTCGGCCATGTGCACGGTCTGCGCCCCGCACTGGAAGCGCACCTCCGGCCGGGTCCGCACCGGGATGTGGATGCGCACGCGGTCGTACCAGTGATAGCCGGCATCGCAATGCGGCGGCACCCGGGCGCCGGGCGCCAGCTGCATCAGCCGCGAGCGGCTGAACACCACGCCGAAGCCGGCGAGCACCTGGGTGATGTAGGGGCAGGCGCGCAGATGGGCGGTCGGCAGCATCGGCCCGACGAAGGCATCGTTCTCCTCGCCGCGGCTGGAGATCAGCCGCACCGCGCTGTTGCCGGCGTAGTCGGTGGGATGGCGGGACCAGGCGCTCTCCGGCAGCGCCTCCACCTCGGCGCGCAGACGCGCGGCATCGAAGCGCAGCGGCAGCCGGCAGAACTCGTAGGGCAGCTTCATCGGCTCCTCCTCGCCGGGCTCAGACCTTGATCCGCACCCAGGCGCGCTTCTGCCAGGCCGCGGCCAGCACCAGCGACTGCAGGCCGCGGTAGGCGGTCATGGCGAGCCAGATGCTGCTCAGGCCCAGGCCCCAGACCGGCCCCAGCAGCCAGGCCAGCGGCAGGAACAGGCCCCACTGCAGGCCCACGGTCACCCCCATCACCAGCCGCGCGGCGCCGACGCCGAACAGCGCGTGCATGAGGATCAGGCCCAGCCCGTCGATCAGGATGCCGAGGCCGATCAGCCGCAGCGGCAGGGTGCCCAGCGCCACCAGTGCCGGATCGCGCAGGAACAGGCCCAGCAGCAGCTCCGGACAGACCACCATCGGCAGGCCGATCAGGGCGAACAGGCCCAGCGCCACCCGGTACACATCCCAGGGCCAGCGGTGGGCATCCACCGGATCGCCGCGGCCCAGGGCCTGGCCGGCCAGGGTGGCGGCGGCGAGGCCAAAGCCGATGCCCGGCAGCACCGCCACCAGGGTGATGTTGATCAGCACATTGGCCACCGCCAGCTCCGCGGTGCCGACCTGACCGACGATCCAGAACAGCACGGTGAAGCCGGCGGCGAACAGCAGCTGCTGCACCGAGGAGGGCAGGCCCAGCCGCAGCAGATTGCGCAGCTGCTCGCCGGAGGGGCGGGCGATCAGGAAGCCCGCCGGCCGGGCGTGGCGCGCGCCCAGCCAGAAATAGGTGGCGGTGCCGATCAGGATCGACACCGTGGTGCCGATGCCGGCCCCGGTGGTCCCCAGCGCCGGCAGGCCGAAATGGCCATAGATCAGCGCCCAGTTGAGCACGATGTTGAGGCTGTGCATCCACAGCAGGGTGTAGAGATACAGCCGCGCCAGCTTGACCGCGCTCCAGTAGCCGCGGAAGGAGAAGTTCATGCCGATCGCCGCCACGCTCACCAGCCGCCACTGCAGGTAGGGCGTGCCCTCGGCCACCACCGCCGGATCGTCGTTGAGCAGGCCGAGGATCTCCGGGGCGAACAGAATCATCAGCGCCGACAGCGGCAGGCCCAGGGCCAGCGACAGCAGCAGTCCGCCGTTGAGGGGCAGCGCGGTTTCACCGAGGCGGCCCTCGCCGTAGCGGCGCGCCGCCACCGCCTGCACCGCGCTGGACAGCCCGGTGATGAAGCCCACCGCCATGAAGGTGAGGAAGCTGGCGAGCCCCACTCCGGCCAGCGCCGCCGGGCCGAGGCCGCCGACCAGCGCGGTGTCGACCAGGTTGAGGATGTTCTGCGAGGTCATGGCGCCGATGATCGGCAGCGCCAGGGCCAGCACCTCGCGGGAGCGGGCGGAGAGCATGCGAACGGGATTCCAGGGGCCCGCGAGCGGGACCGTCAGAGCGTAGCAGCGCGGGTATGTTTTGTTGCTTGCCGCCTGACGCGGGTGCCAGATAGGCTCGCTGCGATCCCTCTGGAAGCCTCCCATGCGCCTGTCCCGTCCGCTGTTCCTCACGGTTCTCGCCGCGGCCGCACCGGCCCTGTGGGCCCAGCCGGGCACTCCGGCCGCCGATCCCGCGCTGCCGGTCAACGCGCGGCCCGGCGAGTGCTATGCCCGGGTCTACATCGCGCCGCAGTTCCGCACGGTGAGCGAGACGGTGCTCAAGACCGCCGCCAGCGAGCGCATCGAGATCATCCCCGAGCAGTACGAGTGGGTGGACGAGACGGTTCTGGTCAAGCCGGCCAGCGAGCGGGTGGTGCAGGTGCTGCCGGCCGAGTACCGCACGGTGGAGGAGCAGGTGCTGGTCAAGCCCGCCTCCGAGCGCATCGAGGAGATTCCCGCCACCTACCGCACGGTGGAGGAGACCGAGCTGGTCAAGCCGGCGACCACGATGTGGAAGCCCGGCCGTGGTCTGATCGAGAAGGTCGACAACATGACCGGCGACATCATGTGCCTGGTCGAGGTGCCGGCCGAGTACCGCACGGTCAAGAAGCAGGTGATCGACACCCCGGCCAGCACCCGCCGCATTCCGATCCCGGCCGAGTACCAGACCGTGCGCCGCCAGGAACTGGTGCGCGAGGCCCAGGTGATCAAGGAAACCGTGCCGGCGCAGTACCAGACGGTGAAGGTGCGCAAGCTGGTCAGCCCGGCCCGCGAGCAGCGCCTGCCGGTGCCGGCCGAGTACCAGACCCTGACCCGCCAGGAGAAGGTGGCGGATGGGCGCATGGAGTGGAAATCGGTGCTGTGCGAGACCAACGCCACGCCGGAAACCGTGCTCGAGCTGCAGCAGGCGCTGGCCCGCGCCGGCTATGACCCGGGCAAGATCGACGGCCGTCTCGGCGCGCAGACGCTCGAGGCGGTCAAGAGCTACCAGGGCGCCCAGGGCCTGGCCCAGGGCGGGGTGACGCTGGAAACCCTCGAGCGCCTGGGCGTGCGCATGCGCAGCAGCGCTGGCGGCATCTGAGACCGCTGATGGCCTCGCCGCTGCGCAGGCTGGCCCTGCTGCTGGTGCTGGGCACCAGCGCGGCAGCGAGCGCCAGTGAGCTGCCGGCGCTGATCGCCGAGCCGCCGGCGGCGCGGCCGGGCGAGTGCTGGACCACCGTGCTGGTGCCGCCGGTGCTGGAGCGGCGCAGCGAATCGGTGCTCAAGACCCCGGCGACGGTGCGCCTGGAGCCGGTGCCGGCGCGCTACGAGTGGGTCGAGGAAACCGTGGTCAAGCCTGCGGGCGAGATCGATCTGCTGGTCGAACCGGCGGTCTACGAGACCCGCGAGGAGCAGGTGCTGGTGAGCCCGGCCCGCACGGTGGAGAAGCGCATCCCGCCGCGGTACCGGTACGAGGAAGTGAAGGTGCCGGTGCAGCAGGGCACCACCCTGCGGCCCAATGCCGGCAGCGAGGCGCTGTGCGTGGTCGAGGCGCCGGTGGCCTGGCGGATCGAGCGGCGGCGGGTGCTGGTGGAACCGGCCCGCGTGGAAGCCCTCGAGCAGCCGGCGCGCTACAAGACGGTGGTTCACAAGACCAAGATCAAGGACGCGGTGACCCGCCGGGTGCAGCGCGGCGAGCGCCGCATCACCCGCCGGGTCAAGCAGCTGGTGGAGCCGGCCAGCACCCGCGAGGTACCGGTGCCGGCGGTGTACGAGACCGTCGAGACCCTGGTGCAGGTGCAGCCGCCGCGCAGCGAGTGGCGGGCGGTGCTGTGCGGCACCAATGCCGATCGCGAGCAGGTGCGCCAGCTGCAGGCGGCGCTGGCCCGCGAGGGCTTTGATCCGGGTCCGGTGGATGGCGCCCTCGGCCGCCAGACCCAGGAGGCGCTGCTGGCCTACCAGCAGGCGCGCGGCCTGGCCCCGCTCGGCTTCACCCGCGAAACCCTCGACCGCCTCGGCATCGCCCCGCCGGGCTGAAGCGCGCCCCCGTAAGCTGGCGCCATGCGCGGGCTTTACACCGGTCTCCTGCTGCTGCTGACACCGTTCATCCTGCTGCGCCTGTGGTGGCGCGGGCGGGTTCTGCCGGCCTATCGCCAGCGCATCGGCGAGCGCTTCGGCGCGGTGGCGGCCGCGCCCGGCGGCGTCGCGGTGTGGGTGCATGCGGTCTCGGTGGGCGAGTCGCTGGCCGCCCTGCCCCTGATCCGCGCGCTGGTGGACCGCCATGGCGAGGGCCAGGTCTGGGTCAGCACCACCACCCCCACCGGCTCGGAGCGGGTGCAGGCGGCGCTCGGCCCGCGGGTTCGCCACTCCTATGCGCCCTACGACCTGCCGGGTGCGGTGGTGCGCTTCCTCGACCGCGTGCGGCCGCGCCAGGTGGTGGTGATGGAAACCGAGCTGTGGCCCAACCTGTTCCATCAGCTGCGTCGGCGCGACATCCCGCTGTGGATCGCCAATGCCCGGCTCTCGCCGCGGTCCTATCGCGGCTACCAGCGCCTGCGCGGGGCGCTGGCCGAGGCGCTGCGCGGGGTGCGGGTGCTGGCGCAGAGCGAGGCGGATGCCGAGCGCTTCCGCGCACTCGGCGCGGTGACGGTGGAGGCGCTGGGCAATCTCAAGTTCGATGTCGAGGTGCCGGCGGCCCAGCAGGCGGCCGGCGCGGCGCTGCGGGCCCGGCTGGGCGCCGGCTTTGTCTGGGTGGCGGCCAGCACCCATGAGGGCGAGGAGGCCCTGGCGCTGGCCGCGCATCAGCGGCTGCTCGCCGAACAGCCGCAGGCGCGGCTGATCCTGGTGCCGCGCCACCCGCAGCGCTTCGAGGCGGTGGCGGCACGGATCCGCGCCAGCGGCCTGAGCAGTGCCCGCCGCAGCCAGGGCGAGGCTCCGGACGCCGCCGTGGTGCTGCTTGGCGACAGCATGGGCGAGATGTTCGTCTACCTCGCCGCGGCCGATCTCGCCTTCGTCGGCGGCAGCCTCGCGACGGCGGGCGGCCACAATGTGCTGGAACCGGCGGCGCTGGGCCGGCCGGTGCTGTTCGGGCCGGCGATGGACAACTTCCTCGCCGCCCGCGATCTGCTGCTGCAGGCCGGCGCGGCCGAGGAGGTGGCCGATGGCCCGGCGCTGAGCGCGGCACTGCGGCGGCTGGCCGCCGACCCGGCGCGGCGTGCGGCCATGGGCGCGGCCGGTCAGGCGGCGGTGGCCGCCAACCGGGGCGCCCTGCGCCGTCTGCTGGAACGACTGGAGAGGCCCGCGTGAACGACTGCATCGTGCCGACCGAGCAGGGCCTGTACTGCCCGGCCGGCGATTTCCACATCGATCCCTGGCGCCCGGTGCCGCGGGCGGTGATCACCCATGCCCATGCCGACCACGCGCGCAGCGGGCACGGCCACTACTGGTGCTCGCGCGAGGGCCTGGCCCTGACCCGCGCCCGCATCGGCTACGGCGCCGGCATCACCGCGCTGGACTGGGGCAAGCCGCTGCGCTTCGGCGCTGCCGAAGTCTCCCTGCATCCGGCCGGCCATGTGCTGGGCTCGGCCCAGGTGCGGGTGGCGGTGGACGGCGAGGTCTGGGTGGTGAGCGGCGACTACAAGCGCGACCCCGACCCCACCTGCACGCCCTTCGAGGTGGTGCCCTGCGACACCTTCATCACCGAGGCGACCTTCGGCCTGCCGGTCTACCGCTGGCCGGACACCCGCGACACCGCCCGCGAGATTCTCGACTGGTGGCGCGAGTGCAAGGCGCAGGGACAGACCGCGGTGCTGTTCTGCTACGCCCTGGGCAAGGCGCAGCGGCTGCTCGCGGAACTCGCCGCCCTGCGCGACGAGAGCGGCGGCCCGGCCACCACCGAGACGGTCTATCTGCACGGGGCGATGACCCCGCTGGTGAAGATCTATCGCGAGGCCGGCATCGCCATGCTGCCCACCGAGCCGGTGGGCAACCAGCCCAGGTTCTTCGACTGGCGCGGACGCCTGCTGCTGGCCCCGCCCGGCGCCTCGGGCACGCCGTGGATGAAGCGCTTCGCCCCCTACCGGACCGGCTTTGCCAGCGGCTGGATGGCGGTGCGCGGCTCGCGCCGGCGCGCCGCCTACGACCGCGGCTTCGTGCTCTCCGACCACGCCGACTGGCCCAGCCTGCTGCGCACCATCCGCGAGACCGGCGCGCGCCGCCTGCTGCCCACCCATGGCAACACCGAGGCCCTGGTGCTGTGGGCGCGCGAGCAGGGGCTGGAGGCGCGGCCGCTGAAAACCGAGTACGAGGGCGAGCAGGGCAGCGCCAGCCCGGTCGAGGCGGTGGAGGAGCGCGACAGCCCCGCCGACGGCCGCGGCGGCGCCGGCTGATGCAGCGCTTCGCCGCGCTCTATGCGGCCCTGGACGCCGAGCGCGGCACCGAGGCCAAGCTCGCCGCCCTCACCGCCTATCTGGGCGATGCGACGATCGCCGAGGAGGATCGCGCCTGGGCGCTGTGGCTGCTGATGGGCCAGCGGCTCAAGCGGCTGGTGGCACCCACCCTGCTGCGCCGCTGGATCGGCGAGTTCTGCGCCCTGCCCGCGGCCCTGGTGGAGGAAAGCTATGCCCAGGTCGGCGATCTGGCCGAGACCCTGGCCCTGCTGGCGGTGGCCCATCGCGAACCGCCACCGGCGACGGCGCTGCCCGCCCTCTCCGCCGTGGTGGCCGAGCTGCAGGGTCTGGCCGGGGCCGGGGAGACGGTCCAGCGCGCCGCCCTGTTCCACTGGTGGCGGCACTGGCCGGGGCCGGCGCTGTTTCTGCTCGGCAAGCTGCTCACCGGGGCGCTGCGGGTGGGGGTCTCGGCCGGGCTCGCCGCGCGTGCGCTGGCGCGTCTGGCGGCCCTGCCCACCGAAACCCTGCAGCACCGCCTGATGGGCGAGTGGCGGCCGGGCGCCGGCGTGCTGAGCCAGCTGCTGGCCGCCGAGCGTGGCGCGCGCGCCTCACCGGCCCAGCCCTATCCCTTCTATCTCGCCTCGCCGCTGGAGGAGGGACCGGACGGCCTCGGCGATCCCGCCGACTGGCAGCTGGAGTGGAAGTGGGATGGCATCCGCGGCCAGCTGATCCGCCGCGAGGGCCAGACCTTTCTGTGGAGCCGGGGCGAGGAGCTGCTCAACGGCCGCTTCCCGGAAATCGAGGCGGCCGCGGCGGCCCTGCCGGACGGCACCGTGCTGGATGGCGAGATCCTCGCCTGGGCCGGCGCGGGGCCGCTGCCCTTCGCGCGCCTGCAGACGCGGATCCAGCGCCGCGCCCCGGGCCGGCGGGCGCTGGCCGAGGCGCCGGTGCGCTTCCTCGCCTACGACCTGCTCGAACACGCCGGCGAGGACTGGCGCGAGCGCCCGTTGCAGGCCCGGCGCGCCCAGCTCGAGCAGCTCGGCTGGCCGCATTGCTCGGAGCGGCTGGCGGTGCGCGACTGGGCCGAGGCGGCGGCGCTGCGCGAGCAGGCGCGCGCGCGCGGGGTGGAGGGCCTGATGCTCAAGCAGCACCAGAGTCCCTACCGGGCCGGGCGCCGGCGCGGCGCCTGGTGGAAGTGGAAGCTGGCGCCGATGACGGTCGACGCGGTGCTGGTCTACGCCCAGGCCGGCCATGGCCGGCGCTCGACGCTCTACACCGACTACACCCTGGCGCTGTGGGAGGGCGAGCAGCTGGTGCCGGTGGCCAAGGCCTACTCGGGGCTCACCGACGAGGAGCTGGCCGAGCTGGATCGCTGGATCCGCCGCCACACCCTGGAGAAGTTCGGACCGGTGCGGCGGGTGGCACCGGCGCAGGTGTTCGAGATCGCCTTCGAAGGCCTGCAGGCGAGCCCGCGCCACAAGGCGGGGCTGGCGCTGCGCTTTCCGCGCATCGCACGCTGGCGGCGCGACAAGCCGGCCGCCGAGGCCGACCGGCTGGAGACCCTGCGTCAGGGACTGGCCGGTGCGGTGACCGCCGCCTCGGCGGCGGTGGCCTCGCCCTCGGCCGCCGGCGCGGGTGCTTCCGGCGGCAGCGCCAGCAGCGAGTCCTCCAGCGCCTTGGACAGCGAGTAGCGCACCCGCAGCTCCGGGTTCACCAGCTGCAGCTGCGGCTCGCGCGCGGCGATCAGCAGCCGCAGGCGCTGGCCATCGGCCAGGGTCAGGCGCACCTCGCCGGCATCGGCCGGCACCTCGCCCATCGCCCCGTTCCACATCGCCGCGGCCTTGCCCCACTCGGCGGCGAAGGTCTCCAGCCGGGTGGCGCTGGCCGCCGGCTGCTCGGGGCTGCGCCAGCCGCCCTCGGCGGTCTTCTCCACGGTCAGGCCCGGCACCTCGATGCGGGTCAGGCTCGCCGCCGGCGGCAGCAGCTCGCGCGCCACCAGATCGCTGTAGTCGGCATCCAGCGCCGCCGAGGGCGGGTCATCGACCAGGGCCACGCGGCCATCGGGCAGAAGCACATAGCGGCGGTAGTTCAGCGTCTCGATGCCACCCAGGCCCAGCACAGTGTCATCGAGTTGCACGCGGTAGGCCGGCGGCGCCAGGCCCAGCTCGGCCAGATTGGCCACCGGTGCGGCGAGGGTCTTGCGGGTCTCCAGACCCGCCAGATTGAGAATGCCGGAGACCTCGAAGCGATCGGCCGCGGCGGCCACCGGCTCGATCAGGCGCCAGCCGCCGTCGGCCTGCTTCTCCAGCCGGATCGGCGGCTGGCCCGGATGCTCGAGGCGGATCTGGCGGATCGCCTCGCGATCCAGCGCGGTCAGCGGCGGGCCCTGGTCTTCGGTCTCGCGGTCGAACCAGGCCAGCGCGGCGAGGCCGCCGACCACCACCACCAGTCCCAGATTGAGCAGCAGACGAGCATTCATCGGCGAGCCCTCCTCAGCGGCGACGGCGCAGCCACCAGCGGGTCAGGCCGAAGCCGAGCAGGCCCAGCGGCAGCACCAGGACAAAGCCCAGCCCCAGCGCCACCTGTGCCCACAGCGGCAGGAACAGGCTGGTGTCCGGCGCCTTGGGCAGATCGATGTTGAGCTGGCTGTCGCGCGCCGCCAGCCACTGCACCAGGTTCAGACCCAGCTGGCGGTTGGCCAGCTGGCCCAGGGTGGAATCGGCGAGGAAGTCGGCATCGCCGACCAGGGCGATGCGCTGCTGCTCGCGCGGCGCGGCCGGCGCCGTCTCGCCCTCGGCGGGCGCGGGCGTCGCGGCCGGACGGTCGCGGGTCAGGGTCAGGCCGATGGTCAGCGGGCCGGGCACATCGCCGGCGGCCTCGTCGAGCGTCACGGCCGAGCCGTCGAGCGCGGCGGTCTCCAGCCAGGCCTCGGGGCTGGAGGTGAGCATCGGCTGGGCGATCCAGCCGCGGTCCGGCACCACGCTCAGCGAGCGCACCAGCGGGAACAGGGTGAGATCGTCAACGCCGGTGGTCACCGGGTTGGGCGGATAGCCCAGGGCCACATACACGCCCGGGTGGTCCAGGCCCAGCAGCTGGTACTCCGGGAACACCGCATAGCCGTTCTGCCAGCGGATGCCCAGGGTCTCGGCCAGCGCCTCCAGCCCGGGCGGGTGGTCGGGGTCGGCCAGCCACAGCAGGTTGCCGCCGTTCTTCACATACTGGTCGATCAGCTCGATCTCGCCCGGCAGCAGGGCGCTGCGCGGGCTGGCCAGCACCAGCACCGCGGTGTTGTCCGGGATGCTCGGGTTCTGCACCAGGTTCAGGCCCTGCACCTTCAGGCCCTTGTCGCGCAGCAGGGCGGCGAAGGCGCTGTAGTCCGCCGCGTCACGGCCGCTGGTGGAGCGCTCGCCATGGCCCTCGACGAACACCACGAAGCTCTCGCCGGAGAAGGACAGCCGCTGCAGCGCGCCGGTGATCACCGGCTCGGAGAGCTGGCGCAGCTTCTCGCGGCGGCCCTGGTACTCGATCACCACCTCGCCGGCGGCACTGATCTCGTACTCCTTGACCTTGGCCGGCTGCGCGCCCGGATCGATGAACTCGATCTGGATGTCGGCCTTGAAGCGGCGGTACTGCTCGAGGAAGGACTCCACCGCCGCGCGCTCGGCGGCGCCGGGCTCGACGAAGGCCAGCACGCGGATCGGCTCGGGCATCGCCGCCAGCTGCTGGCGGCTGGCCTCGGTGAGGGTGTTGCGCTGGTTGACGGTCCAGTCCTGCTGCAGGTCGTAGCGCACCGACAGCCAGCCGAGCAGGCCGATCAGGGCCATCACCAGGACCGCGTTGAGAAGCTGCTGGAGCAGGGCGCTCTTGTTGTTGGGATTCATGGCGCGGGGGCTTCAGTTGCGCTCGATGTCCAGCCGCAGCACGGTCAGCCAGAGGAAGAGCGCGGTGAACAGGAGGTAGTAGACGACATCGGAGAGATCGAACAGCCCGGTCACCAGGTTCTGGTAGTGGGTGACCAGGGACAGGTAGTCGAACAGCTCGGCATAGGGCAGATCGAACTGCGCCGGCAGCTTGAGCAGCCAGATCAGCAGCAGCAGGGCGAAGCTGCCGACCGCGGCGATGGTCGGCTCGCGGGTCAGCGAGGAGATGAACAGCCCCGCCGCGCCGAACGACATCATCAGCAGGAACAGGCCGAGCAGGCCGGCGCCGAGACGGCCGAGATCCAGCGGCACCACCGGCAGCAGCACCGCCGGCATCAGTGCCAGCAGGCCGACCACGGCGAGCACGAAGATCAGCAGGCCGCCGAACTTGCCGAGCACGATCTCGATCAGCGAGACCGGCGCCGAGGTGAGCAGGGTGAGCTGGCCGCCCTTGCGGTCCTCGGCGAACAGCCGCATGGTCATCAGCGGCATCACCAGCAGCAGCAGCAGCACGGCAAAGCCGTAGAGCCCGCTGCCGATGTAGTCGGAGACGCCGACATAGTCGTTGGCCATCTGCGAGTTCTCCAGGTACTGCAGGATCAGGCCGATGTAGACCCAGCCGAAGATCCCCTGCAGCACCGCGAGCACCGCCCAGGCCAGCGGCGAGACGAAGATCCGCCGCGTCTCGTGGCGGGCGATGGCGAACACGTTCCTCATCACGCGGCCTCCTTGAGCGCAGCGGCATCGCCGCTGGTGAGTTCGACGAAGATGTCCTCGAGGCTGCGGCGATCCTCGCGCAGTTCCAGCAGCCCGCGGCTGACCAGGGCGCTGGCCAGGGCCGCGCGCGGATCGGCGCCCTCGGCCACCTCCAGCCGGTAGCGGCCCTGGTCGAGCACCTCCACGGTGGTCACCCCGGCCACCGCGGTGAACAGCGCCGGCTCGGCGGGATCGCGCAGGCGCACCAGCAGGCGCTGGCTGAGGTGGGCGTCGATGGCGGCGTCGTACACGCAGCGGCCGCGGTTGACGATCATCACCCGGCTGCACACCGCCTGGATCTCCGGAAGGATGTGGCTGGAGAGGATCACGCTGTGGTTGCGGCCCAGCTCGGCGATCAGGCCGCGGATCTCGCGGATCTGGATCGGGTCGAGACCCACCGTGGGTTCGTCGAGGATGATCACCGGCGGCCGGTGGATGATGGCCTGGGCCAGCCCCACGCGCTGCTGGTAGCCCTTGGAGAGATTGCCGATCAGCCGCTGGCCGACCTCGGTCAGGCCGCAGTCGCGCTGGGCGTGGGCCACCGCCTCGGCCCGCGCGCGGGCGGGGATGCCGTGCAGGCTGGCGCAGTAGTGCAGGTACTCATCGACGGTGAGCTCCGGGTAGACCGGCGGCTGCTCGGGCAGATAGCCCAGCGCCTGCTTGGCGCGCTTGGGCGCCTCGCGCAGGCTCAGGCCCTCGATGCGCACCTCGCCGGCGCTGGGCGAGAGCGTGCCGGTGAGCATCTTCATGGTGGTGGACTTGCCGGCGCCGTTGGGGCCCAGCAGGCCGAGGATCTCGCCCTTGTGCAGGCTCAGGCTGAGGTCCTGGACGGCGGTGGTGCGGCCGTAGTGTCGCGTCAGCGCGCGCGCCTCGATCAGCGGTGCGTTCGGGTTCATGGGGTCTGGGACGGGTTCGGATTCCGCGGGGCCTGCGACCCGGGACGGGCCGCCAAGTTCCCGCGCAACGGGCGCCGATTGTACGAATCGAGCCGCCGCGGACAAGCCGGGCGGAACGGTCTGCTAAGGTTCCGGGCATTTCCCCACCCCCGCCGGAGACCTCGATCCATGACGCCGACCCTGGTCCAGACCCTCGGCGCCTTGCTCTTCGCAGTGGCCCTGCTGCACACCTTCTCCACCGGGGTGTTCGAGCGCCTGGCCCATCGCCACCCGGCCCATGCGGGCACCTTCCACCTGCTCGGCGAGGTGGAAGTGGTGTTCGGCTTCTGGGCGATGATCCTGATCGCGCTGATGTTCGTGGCCGCCCCGCCCGGGGAGGCGATTGCCTATGTGGAGTCGCGCAACTTCACCGAGCCGCTGTTCGTCTTCGCCATCATGGTGGTGGCCGGCAGCCGGCCGATTCTCTCGGTCTCCACCCAGCTGGTGCAGGGCTTCGCCCGCCTGCTGCCGCTGCCGCGGCCGGTGGCGATCTACTTCGGCCTGCTGTTCCTGGTGCCGCTGCTCGGCTCGTTCATCACCGAGCCGGCGGCGATGACCCTGGCCGCCCTGCTGCTGCGCGATCGCTACTTCGGCCAGGGCCTGTCGACGCGCTTCAAGTACGCCACCCTCGGCGTGCTGTTCGTCAACATCTCCATCGGTGGCGTGCTCACCCCCTTCGCCGCGCCGCCGGTGCTGATGGTGGCGGCGACCTGGAACTGGGATATCGCCTTCATGCTCACCCAGTTCGGCTGGAAGGCGGTGATCGCGGTGATGGTGAACGCGGTTGCGGTGACGGCCCTGTTCCAGCGCGAGCTGAAGACGGTCGGCTTCGGCACCCCGGGTGGCGAACGGCCGCCGGTGCCCTTGGCGGTGGTGCTGATCAATCTGCTGCTGCTGGGCGGCGTGGTGGTGTTCGCCCACCACCCGCCGATCTTCCTCGCCCTGATGCTGCTGTTCATCGGTTTTGCCGATGCCTACAAGCAGCACCAGGACCGGCTGATCCTGCGCGAGGGCCTGCTGGTGGCCTTCTTCCTGGCCGGACTGGTGGTGCTCGGTGGCCAGCAGCAGTGGTGGCTGCAGCCGCTGCTGCTGAGCATGAGCCCGGACGCGGTGTACTTCGGCGCCACCGCGCTGACCGCCATCACCGACAACGCCGCGCTCACCTATCTGGGCTCGCTGGTGCCCGGCCTGTCCGACGAGTTCAAGTACATGCTGGTGGCCGGTGCGGTGACCGGTGGCGGCCTGACGGTGATTGCCAACGCGCCCAACCCGGCGGGCTACTCCATCCTCAAGGGCCGCTTCGAGGACGAGACCATCAGCGCTCTCGGGCTGCTGACCAACGCGCTGCCGCCGACGGCGGTGGCCATCGTCTGCTTCTACCTGCTCTGAGCCATGGATCCGATTCCCACCATCGAAGGCCTCGCCGCGCGGCTGGCCGCCGTGCTGCCACCGGGGCTCAAGGGTTTGCGCCAGGAGCTGGAGGCCAACTTCCGCGCCGTGCTGCAGAGCCAGCTGGAACGGCTGGAACTGGTCTCGCGCGAGCGCTTCGATGTGCAGGCCGAGCTGCTGGCGCGCACCCAGCAGCGGCTGCGCGAGCTGGAACAGCGGCTCGCCGCGCTCGAGGCCGGCGGGCGCCGCAGCCCCGACTGAGCCGCGCCCCGCGATGAGCCTCGCCACCATCCACGCACGCGCCCTCAGCGGGCTGGTGGCGGAGGCGGTGGCGGTGGAGGTGCATCTGGCGCCGGGCCTGCCGGGGCTGTCGATCGTCGGCCTGCCGGAGGCGGCGGTGCGCGAGGCCAAGGATCGCGTGCGGGCGGCGATCCAGACCTGCGGCTACCGGGTGCCCCCACGGCGCATCACCATCAATCTGGCGCCGGCCGATCTGCCCAAGGAGGGCGGACGCTTTGACCTCGCCATCGCGCTCGGCATTCTGGTCGCCTCCGGACAGCTGCCGGCCGAGCCGCTGCAGGCGCTGGAGGTCCTGGGCGAGCTCTCGCTCTCCGGCGAGATCCGCCCGGTGCGCGGGGCCCTGCCGGCGGCGCTGGCCGCCAGCCGCGAGGGCCGCGCCCTGCTGCTGCCGGCGGCCAACCGCGAGGAGGCCCGGCTGGCCCCGGGGGCGCAGGTGATCGCCGCCACCCATCTCGCCGAGCTGTGCACCGCCCTGCACGGCGGACCGCTGCCGTGCGAGCCGCCAGGCGCGCCGCCGCCGGCAACCCCGCGCTACCCCGATCTCGCCGAGGTGCGCGGCCAGGCCCAGGCCAAGCGGGCGCTGGAGATCGCCGCCGCTGGCGGACACTCGCTGCTGATGAGCGGTCCCCCCGGGGCGGGCAAGACCCTGCTGGCCCAGCGCCTGCCCGGGCTGCTGCCGCCGCTGAGCGAGGCCGAGGCTCTGGAGGTGGCGGCGGTGGCCTCGGTGGCACGCGGCCAGTTCGAGGCCGCCGACTGGGGCCGCCGGCCCTGGCGGGCGCCCCACCACACCGCCTCCGGCGTGGCACTGGTGGGCGGGGGGCCCAGCCCGCGGCCGGGCGAGATCACCCTGGCCCATCACGGCGTGCTGTTTCTCGACGAGCTGCCGGAGTTCTCCCGCGAGGTGCTCGAGGTGCTGCGCGAGCCGCTGGAGTCCGGGCAGATCACCATCTCGCGGGCGGCGCGCCAGCGCGAGTTCCCGGCCCGCTTCCAGCTGGTGGCGGCGATGAATCCCTGCCCCTGTGGCTATCTCGGGGACAGCCGCCAGAGCTGCCGCTGCACCCCCGACCAGATCAGCCGCTATCGCAGCCGGCTGTCCGGGCCCCTGCTCGATCGCATCGACCTGCACCTGAGCGTGCCGCGGGTGGACAGCCGCCAGCTCACCGAGGCCAGCGCCCCGGCCGGGGAGAGCAGCGCCCAGGTGCGCGCCCGGGTGGTGGCGGCGCGCGAGCGCCAGCGCGCCCGCAATCCGCTGGGGGTGTGCAATGCCTGGCTGGATCTGGCCGGGCTGCAGGCCCTGGCGCCGCTGGCCCCGGCGGCGCAGACCCTGGCCACCCAGGCGCTGGAGCGGCTGGGGCTGTCCGCACGCGGCTATCACCGCGTGCTCAAGCTCGCCCGCACCATCGCCGATCTCGCCGGGGAGGAGATCATCGGCAGCGCGGCGCTGGCCGAGGCGCTGCGCCTGCGCGAGCGCCCCGCCGAGCCGGGCTGAACGCTGCCCGCAAACGACAAGGGGGCCTTGCGGCCCCCTTGGGTGACATCGTGACGGCGGTGACGCCGCGGCGTTCGACTCAGAGATCGAAGGCCTTCTTCAGACCCACCACCACCTTCATCTCGTCATCGGTGCCGGAGGCCTCGATGTCGGTGTCGATGATCTGGAAGGTGGCGGTCATGCCGCCGTCGAGGCTCTTGGCCAGACCGATGTGGTAGTCGATGTAGCTGTCATCGGTGCTGCCGATGCCGACCAGGAAGCGCTCGATCTCATCGCCGCTGTAGAAGCCGAGGTTGGCGGTGAAGTTCAGCGTCTCGCTGATCGGCAGGGCCAGGGTGCCGTTCAGATAGGCGGCGTCCTCGGCGGCGCCGTCGCCGATGAAGAAGTTGGCCTCGTCGGCATAGAAGTACTGCACGCCGAAGGCACCGAAGCTCGCGCCCAGCTTGAGCTCGAAGGTGTTGAGCTCGGCCGCCGCCTCGTCTTCCTCGGTGTAGTAGTAGTAGATGACGCCGAGATCGAAGCCGACATCACCGATCTTGCCGGCGTAGCCGCCGTAGAGGTCCAGCTCGGTGCCGCCACCGAAGCCGATGTTGGACGCCCAGCTGCCGACATACAGGCCGGAGTCGCTGGCGTAGTCGATGCCGCCCTGCACCGCCGCGCCGCCGGTCTGGGCGATGCCACGGAACATGTACTCGCTGAACGCGCCCACGTTGCCGGTGGCACCGGCGAAGGCCGGAGCGCTCATCAAGGACGCCGCGCCCACCAGGGAACCCACCATCAAACGCTTGAAGTTCATATACAAAGCCTCTCCTGAGGTAGTGATGTTTCCAGCTTGAGGTTCGCCCGGCGCTGGCGGCCAAGGCCGCGTCCCCTGCGCCGGGCGTCCGGACGGTACTGCCTGCACGGTGACATCGCCGCGACAGCCCTACCGGCGAACCACCCAGGAGCACAAAAGCAAAGGCCGTGCCGATCGTCGGATCGGCACGGCCTGACGGGGCCTGCAGGGGGCGGCGGGGCTCGCCGCTCAGCGGCGGATCAGATGCCGGCGTCCTTGAGCATCTGCTCCACGGCGGCGCGGATCTCGTCGTCGGAGAGGCTGGGATCCCCGCCGCGGGCCGGCATGCCGTTCTTGCCCTTGATCGCCGAGGCGGTCAGGCCGTCGAGCCCGCCGGCGGCGGTGGCCCGGGCCGACCAGGCGGCCTTGTCGCCGTTCTTCGGGGCATTGAGCACGCCGGCCTGGTGGCAGGCGTTGCAGGCCTTGGCCAGCACCTCGGCGGCGGTATAGGGCGCGCGCTCGACCTTGGCCACGGTCTTGACCAGCAGCGCCGGGTCGGTCACCACGGCGCCAAAGGGCTGGATCCGCTGCTCCAGCCGGGCCAGGGCCTGCGGGTCTTCCTCGCGCTCCGGCGCGATGATGGCGGCGGCCAGGATGCACAGGAAGAAGATGCCGAAGAGTGCCCCCAGCACGAGGGCAAACGTGCTGAAGAACACCTTGTCGTGGTTCTGGTCGTCCAAAGCTGAAGGCTCCGCGGTGGCACTCGGAAAACGGCGCGCAGTATAGCCGCAGGGCCTGGCGCGGTCGCCGGGGCGCCGGCGCCCGGTGCTGTGCACGGGCGCGACCGGACGATGCCCTGTTTTGGTGCGCGGCCGCAGCCGCCGGCCGCGGGTAAGCTCTG
Organism: Nevskiaceae bacterium; assembly: GCA_036275365.1. Classification (GTDB taxonomy): domain Bacteria; phylum Pseudomonadota; class Gammaproteobacteria; order Nevskiales; family Nevskiaceae; genus DASUDX01. The sequence continues at coordinate 19,926 of DASUDX010000111.1, forward strand.
GATTCCCGCCCCGCCCTCCGGAGTGCTGCGCATGCCCGCCCCTCTGCTGCTGGCCATCGACCAGGGCACCACCAGCAGCCGCGCCCTGGTGTTCGACCGCCGCGGCCAGCGCCGTGGCGCCAGCCAGCGCGAGCTGCCGCAGTCCTTCCCGCGCGAGGGCTGGGTGGAGCACGACCCGGAACGGATCGTCGAGGATGTGGTGGCCTGCGTGCGCGAGGCGCTGGCCGCGGCCGGGGCCACGGCGGCGGACATCGCCGGCCTCGGCATCACCAACCAGCGCGAGACCACCGTGCTGTGGGAGCGCGCCAGCGGCCGCGCCCTGCACCCGGCCATCGTCTGGCAGGACCGCCGGACCGCGGCCTTCTGCGCCGAGCAGGCCGCCCACAGCGACTGGCTGGCCGAGCGCACCGGGCTGCTGCTGGATCCCTACTTCTCGGCGACCAAGCTGGCCTGGCTGCTCGACCAGATCCCCGGGGCGCGGGCCCGCGCCGAGGCCGGCGAGCTCGCCTTCGGCACCATCGACAGCTGGCTGCTGTGGCGGCTCAGCGGCGGGCGCGTGCACGCCACCGATGCCAGCAACGCCAGCCGCACCGCGCTGTTCAACCTGCATGCCCAGGACTGGGACCCGGAGCTGCTGCGCTTCTTCCGCATTCCGCCGGCCCTGCTGCCGGCGGTGCGCGACTGCGCGGCCGAGTTCGGCCACACCGAACCGGCGCTGTTCGGCGGGCCGATCGCCATCCGCGGCCTCGCCGGCGACCAGCAGGCCGCCACCATCGGCCAGGCCTGCTTCGCCCCGGGCATGATCAAGTCCACCTATGGCACCGGCTGCTTCATGGTGCTCAACACCGGGAGCCAGTGCGTGCGCTCGCGCTCGCGGCTGCTCTCCACCGTCGCCTACCGCCTTGGCGGACGCACCACCTATGCGCTGGAGGGCAGCATCTTCGTCGCCGGGGCGGCGGTGCAGTGGCTGCGCGATGCGGTGCATCTGATCGGCAGTGCCGGCGAGACCGAGAAGCTGGCGCGCTCGATCGAGGACAGCGAGGGGGTCTATCTGGTGCCGGCCTTCACCGGGCTGGGGGCGCCCTGGTGGGACCCGCAGGCGCGCGGCGCCATCCTCGGCCTGACCCGCAACAGCGGCATCGCCCACATCGTGCGCGCGGCGCTGGAGAGCGTCGGCTTCCAGACCCGCGATCTGCTCGAGGCGATGCGCGCCGATGCCCCTGCGCCCACCGAGCTGCGGGTGGATGGCGGCATGGTGGTGAACGACTGGCTGACCCAGTCGCTGGCCGATCTCGCCCAGGTGCCGGTGGTGCGCCCGGCCACGGTGGAGACCACCGCCCTGGGCGCCGCCTTTCTGGCCGGGCTGCAGGCCGGGGTCTATGACTCGCTCGATCAGATCGCCGCGCTCTGGCAGGCCGAGCGCCGCTTCAGCCCGGCGCTGGACGCCGCCAGCGCGCACCGTCGCCACCAGGGCTGGCAGGCGGCGGTGGCGCGGGTACGCAGTCCTGCCCCCGGTTCCGTTTCTTCCCAGGAGGTGCGCGGATGATGGCTCTTGGTATCGGTTTGATCGTGCTGGGCCTGGTGCTGGCCCTGGTGGCGCGCCAGCTGCGCCGGCGCCAGGCCCCGGCGGCGAGCCGCCCGGCCCGGCGCGACGATGGCCATGCGCCGGTGATCGCCAGTGACGGCGGCAGCCGGCCCGGCAAGGACAAGAGTCCGGACGAGGCCGGCGGCGACAGCGACGGCGGCGGTGGCGATGGCGGAGGCGGGGGCGGCGGGGATTAGGGCCTGTTCACGCGACGCCGGTCGCTGCGTTGCGAGTCCAGCATTCCGCCAGGCAAGGCGCGACCGACGCGGTTTGCTGATTGCAAATGAGGAGGGAGCAACACCGCATGGCGGGCGGCTGGCCGCAACCCGGAGGGGCGGGGCCGTTGATGCGCATCGC
>DASUDX010000112.1:0-24245 GCA_036275365.1 Nevskiaceae bacterium
AACCGCGTCGGGCAGTGTCGCACACTCCTCTGGTTTCTTGAATCTTCCGGCTGCGCAGGGCATGACTTCCGACTCCGTGGTGAAAGCCGATCTTTTCAGCCGCTATGTGCCGCTGAACGCGCTCCGGCCGGAAAGTCAGGCCGACCTCGCCGCCAAGTCGCAGATCCAGTCCTACAAGACCGGCGACTACCTGTTCAAGGTCGGCGATCCGGCCAAGCAGGCGCTGTGGGTGCTCAGCGGCGAGATCCATCTCGAGGATGCCAGCGGCAAGCCGATCGCCCGCATGCGCGGCGGCGAGCCGAATGCGGCGCACCGGATTGCTCACCAGTCGCCGCGCAAGGTCGCCGCCCGCTGCGCGACCGAAGCCAGCGTGCTGATGATCGACGCCGCCCTGCTCGATGTGATGCTGACCTGGGATCAGACCGGCACCTTCGAGGTGCGCGAGCTCGGTGCCGCCGACAGCGGATCGAGTGATGACTGGATGACCAAGCTGCTGCAGATGCGCAGCTTCCAGATGGTGCCGCCGTCCAATCTGCAGGCGATGTTCATGCGCATGGAGACGATCAAGACCGAGCCCGGTCAGGTGATCGTCAAGCAGGACACCGACGGCGATTACTTCTATGTGATCATGGACGGCCGCTGCATCGTCACCCGCGAGCAGCCCAACCAGAAGCCGGTGCGTCTGGCCGAGCTGGAGACCGGGTCCTGCTTTGGTGAGGAGGCCCTGATCTCCGATACCAAGCGCAACGCCACGGTGACCATGCTCACCCGCGGCAGCCTGATGCGCCTGTCCAAGCAGGATTTCCGCAGCCTGCTCAACGATCCGCTGGCCAGACGGGTGGACTTCGCCCAGGCGCAGAAGCTGGTGGCCGAGGGCAAGGCGCAATGGCTGGATGTGCGCCTGCCCAGCGAGTATCAGAACCATCACCTGCCCGGCAGCCTCAACATGCCGCTGTACATGCTGAGGATGAAACTCTCGGTGCTGCGCACCGACATCACCTACATCTGCGTCTGCGATACCGGCCGGCGCAGCGCGGTGGCGTCCTTCGTGCTGACCCAGAAGGGATTCGACACCTGCGCCCTCGACAAGGGCCTGCCCCCCGCCGCCTGAGCGGGAGCCGGGGGCGGCGCGGTGTCGCGCTACATCGTGTGGGTGGGACGGTCGGCGCCGAGCGCACCGGCCAGCAGGCCTTCGATCTTCTTCTGGGTGGCCCCGCCATCCTGGGTGGAGAACTGCACGCCGATGCCCTGAATGCGCTTGCCCTGGGCGGCGCGCGGGGTGACCCAGACCACCTTGCCAGCCACCGGCAGGCGCTCGGCGTTGTCCATCAGGGTGAGCAGGATGAACACCTCATCGCCGAGGCGGTACTCCTTGCTGGTGGGAATGAACAGCCCACCGTTCTTGATGAAGGGCATGTAGGCGACATAGAGCGCGCTCTTGTCCTTGATGTTGAGCGTCAGGATTCCAGGCTGGGCGCCACCGGGGCGCAAGGGCGTGCTCATGACGGTCTCGATCGGGGCTCGGCACTGGCGCGGACGCCGGTCCTCCGGGTCCAGCGCCACCACAGGATCATAAGGGATTCAACCATCAGCATCGGATCGCTGTTGGAGGCCAGCCGGCGCAGCCCCTCCACGGCCTCGGCGCGCAAGGCCTCGATGCCCGTCCCGGTCAGACGGGCGCGCAGCGCGCGCCACTCGGGATCGCCCTGCCCCTCTGCCGCAGCCTGCGCCACCAGCAGCTCGTGCAGCAGCCGCTGGAACCAGCCGAGAAAGGCCCGGGCCTGTTCGCGCCGGTCGGTCTTCTCCCCGAGCAGCGCGGCCGCCACCTGCAGCGGGTTGCCGCCCTGGCTGCTCGCCGACAGCAGCAGACTGCGCCACTGCTGATCACGCGCCAGCTCTCCGCTGGCCTCCAGCGCCACCGCCAGCAGCGGCGCGCCCTCGGCCAGGGCCAGGGCTGCCGGGCTGGTATCCGGATGATGGACGGACAGCCAGGCGCTCGCCTGCGGCGGCGACGGGGTGGCAAAGGCCAGCCGCTGCAGCCGGCTCAGCAGGGTCGGCAACAGCGACTGCGGCTGTTCACTGATCAGCAGCAGATGGGTTCCCGGCGGCGGCTCCTCCAGGGTCTTGAGCAGGGCATTGCTGGCGGCGAGATTGAGCTGCTCGGCCGGGTCGATCACCACCAGCCGGGCCTGTCCGTAATGGCTCGACAGCATCAGCGCGCCGATCAGATCCCGCACCTGCTCGACGCTGATGTCGCGCTTTTCCTTGCCGGTGCGCTCGTCCACCAGCAGGCTCAGGCGCTGGGCGTTGGGATGAAAGCCGGCCTGCAGCTGGATGCAGCTGCGGCACTCGCCGCAGGGCTCGCTCCCGATCGCGGAGCGCTCGCAGAGCAACTCGTAGGCGAGGCGTCGGGCGAAGTGGCGCTTGCCGACCCCGCGCGGGCCGGTCAGCAGCAGCCCGTGGGCGAGCCGCGCATCGCGCCGGGCCTGATCGAGGCTCTGCCAGATCGGCGCCTGCCAGGGCAGGCGCTGCGGCAGCGGCTCGACTGACGGCTCCACCTCGCTCATCGGTGGCTCCAGCGCTCGAGCACCGTGACGATCTGTTCGCTGACCGCGCTCTGATCGAGCCGGGCATCGATCAGCCGGTAGCGCTCGGGTTCACGCGCTGCCTGTGCCTGATAGGCCAGACGCACCCGCTGCAGAAAAGCCAGGGTCTCCTCCTCGAAGCGATTGTTGCCCCCGCGCGCGCGCGCCCTCGCCAGGCCCTGCTCGGCCGGCAGATCCAGCAGCAGCACCAGATCCGGCTTCAGATCCTCCAGCACCAGTGCGCTGAGCGCATCGAGGTGGCGACGATCAAGTCCGCGACCACCGCCCTGGTAGGCGTAGCTGGCGTCGACGAAGCGATCGCAGACCACATCGATGTCATCGGCCAGGGCCGGGCGGATGGTGCCGTGCAGATGCGCCGCGCGGGCGGCGAAGATCAGCAGCAGCTCGGTGACCGCATCGACCCCCTCCGCCCAGGTGCCGAGCACCAGGCCGCGGATGGCCTCGGCCAGCGGCGAACCGCCGGGCTCCCGGGTGGTGATCACCCGGCGGCCGCGGGCACCGAGCCAGTCCCGCACCACCCCGATCTGGGTGCTCTTGCCGGCGCCCTCGCCGCCTTCGAGCACGATCAGCCGGCCACGCCGGGGTGCGATCATCCGCCCTGCCCCAGCTGGTAGCGGCGCACCGCGGCATTGTGTTCTTCCAGCGTGGCGGAGAACACATGGGAGCCATCGCCGCGGGAGACGAAGTAGAGCGACTCTCCGTCCGCCGGTTGCACCGCCGCCTGCAGCGCGGCCGCGCCAGGCAGGCAGATCGGCGTGGGCGGCAGACCGCGCCGGGTATAGGTGTTGTAGGGCGTGTCCGCGAGCAGATCGCGCCGGCGCAGGTCGCCGTCGAAGCGCTCGCCCAGGCCATAGATCACCGTGGGATCGGTCTGCAGCAGCATGCCGAGCCGCAGCCGCCGCACGAACACCCCGGCGATGGTCGCGCGCTCGCTGGCAAGCCCGGTTTCCTTCTCGACGATCGAGGCCATCACCAGCGCCTGCTCGGCATCGGCATAGGGCAGCGCCGGCTGGCGCCGCGCCCAGGCCTGGTCCAGCTGGCGGCGCAGGGCCTGATGCGCGCGGGCGAGGAAGGCCACATCGGTGGTGCCGCCGGGGAAGTGATAGGTGTCCGGGAAAAACTGTCCCTCCGGATGCCCGATCGGACTGCCGATCGCCTGCATCAGCTCAGGCCCGTCGAGTGCAGCCGGCAGCGTCTGCCGCAGCTGCGGGTGGGCGCGGACCTGGGCCAGCATCTGGGCGGCGGTGCTGCCTTCGATGATCTGCAGGCTGTACTGGATCACCCGCCCGGCCACCAGCTGTTCGATCAGCGCCTCGCCGGTGAGGCCCGGGCTGAGCTGGTATTCGCCGGCCTGCACCCGGCTGGCGCGGCCGTCGTAGCGGGCCTGCAGTTCCACCGCCAGGCTCTGCTGGCGGCTGATCTGGCCGCGCGTGCGCAGCGCGGCGAGCAGGCCGCGCAGGGATTGCCCGGGTGCCAGGCTGACGGTGGACGGCGCCTCCAGAGCCAGCGGCAGCTGCAGCTGGCGCTGCACCTCACGCTGCAGCGCCCAGCCGCTGACCGCCGCCAGCACGCCCAGCAGCAGCAGTCCTCGCAGCAGACGGTTCAGCATGCGGCGGCCTTCCAGGGGGGATGGGCGAGAGTCTGCATCAAGCGCCGGGTCAGCGGTCCGGGGGCGCTGGCACGGAATCCCGGCGCCTCGGCCACGCCCCAGAGTCCGAACAGGCTATTGCTGAGAAACAGTTCCTGGACCGAGGACAGCGCCGCGACCGGCAGCGGTGCGATCTGCACCGCGATCCCCGCCGCCTCGGCGAGCGCCAGCACCCGCGCGCGGGTGCGGCCCGCCACCCCGGCGCGATCCAGCCGCGGGGTCCACAGGCGGCCCTCGGACACTGCAAACAGATTGCTGCGGGTGCCGCAGATCAGCTCATCCTGATCGTTGGCGAGCAGGCGCTCGTCGATGGCGGCGGGCCAGTCGCGGCTCGCCAGCACCTGTTCGAGACGGTTGAGATGCTTGATCCCCGCCAGCGCCGGCTGTTCGCCCAGACGCAGCGCGGCGAGGTCCACGCGGGCGCCGGCGGTCGCAGGGTCGAGACGCAGCACCGGCAGCGGATGCAGGCTGAGCAGCCGGTGGCAGTCGCCGCCCTGTGGCCGGTAGCCGCGGCCGCTGGCCTTGCGCCACAGCAGGATCTTCAGCGCGCCATCGGCCAGCGCCGCGGTCTGCAGCAGCTGGCCGGCCTCCGCCGCCAGCACCTCCTGCGGGGCGTGCAGCGCCAGTGCGCGGGCATCGGCGGCCAGATGCGCGAGCTGCCCGGCGGCATCGACCAGCTCGCCGCGATGCACCCGGAGGGTGCGGAACACCCCGTCTCCGTAATGCAGACCACGCGCCTCGGCCAGCCGCGGATCGGCCGGCCCGCCGTCCAGCCAGGCCGTCACCGTCCCTGCTCCAGCGCCAGCCGCAGCCCGCGGGCCTTGGAGCGGGTCTCGGCCAGCTCATGGGCGGGATCGGAATCGGCCACGATGCCGGCGCCGGCGCGGAAGCTGATCGCGCGTCCCTCGCAGACCAGGCTGCGGATCAGGATGTTGCTGTCCAGCCGTCCGCAGCGGGAGAGATAGCCCAGGGTGCCGGTGTAGGGACCGCGGCCCACCGCCTCGAGCTCGGCGATGATCTCCATGGCGCGCACCTTCGGACAGCCGGTGATGGTGCCGCCGGGAAACACCGCGCGCAGGGCACTGCCGGGGCCGATGCCGGCGCGCAGCCGCCCCCGCACATTGGAGACGATGTGGTGGACATGGGCGTAGCGCTCCAGGCGCATCAGCTCGCTCACCGTCACGCTACCGGGCACGCAGACACGGCCGAGATCGTTGCGTTCGAGATCGATCAGCATCACATGCTCGGCACGCTCCTTGAGGCTGCCGATCAGGCTGCGCTCGAGCTGCTCGTCCTCGGCGGGCGTGGCCCCGCGCGGGCGGGTGCCGGCAATCGGCCGGGTTTCCGCCCAGCCCTGGTCGAGGCGCATCAGGCGCTCCGGCGAGGAACTCAGCAGCGCCAGGCCCTGCCAGGCCAGCAGGCCCGCGAAGGGCCCTGGATTGTGGCGGCGCAGCGCGGCATAGACGGCCGGATAGTCCGCCCCGGCGCGCAACCGGCCCCGCCAGGCCCGCGACAGATTGGCCTGGAAGATATCGCCCGCGCGGAGATAGTCGAGGATGCGCCGCACCCCGGCCTCGTAGCGCTCGCCCGGCTCCTCCTCGAGCGGCTCGATCAGCGAGCCCTCGGCCAGCGGCGGCAGCGGGGTGCGATCGGCCAGCGCTGCCCGCAGGCGCTGCAGATCGGCCTCGCCGCGCTCGGCCACCAGGGTGCAGACCTGGCGGTCGCGGTCGTAGATCAGCGCCGCCGGGCAGCGCACCAGCAGGGCGTCGGGCAGGCCATGCGGCGACGCCGGCAGACGCAGCCCGGGCTCGACCCAGCGCGCGCTCTCGTAGCCGAGCAGAAAGAACCAGCCGCCGACGAAGGGGAGATCCTGTGCCGGCAGCAGGGGACCGGCCTGAACCTGCACGTCATCGAGCAGCGCGAACGGATCGCGGCCGGCAAGCGCCACCGGCTCGGGAAAGGCAAACAGCAGGTCGTAGCGCCCGGATTCCGGATGGGCCGCCACGCTCTGCAGCAGCAGCGGGAAGTCCTCGGGAAAGCGCCGGTGCAGATCGAACAGATCCCGCTCACCGGGGACGACGGCGCGTGTGCTCATGCGCCGGCAGCGCTTACTTGAGGCGCGAGAACACCAGCGTGCCGTTGGTGCCGCCGAAGCCGAAGGAATTCGACAGGGCGACCTCCAGCCGGGCCGGCCGCGCCTGGTGCGGCACGTAGTCCAGATCGCAGCCCTCGTCGGGCTGATCGAGGTTGATGGTGGGCGGGATCACCTGGTCGCGCAGGGCCAGCACCGAGAAGATCGCCTCGATGCCGCCGGCGGCACCGAGCAGATGGCCGGTCATCGACTTGGTCGAGCTCACCGCCAGCCGCCGGGCGTGGTCGCCGAAGGCCGCCTTGATCGCCACCGTCTCGGCCAGATCGCCGGCCAGGGTGGAGGTGCCGTGGGCGTTGATGTAGTCCACCTGCTCCGGATTCAGGCCGGCGTCGCGCAGGGCGTTCTGCATGCTGCGGCGGGCGCCGTTGCCGTCCTCGGGCGGCAGGGTGATGTGGAACGCGTCGGAAGACATGCCGATGCCGGTCAGCTCGGCATAGATGCGGGCGCCGCGGGCGCGGGCGTGCTCATAGTCCTCGATGACCAGGACGCCGGCGCCATCGCCGAGCACGAAGCCATCGCGGTCGCGGTCCCAGGGCCGGCTGGCCCGGGTCGGGTCGTCATTGCGGGTGGACAGCGCCCGCGCCTGGCAGAAGCCGGCCATGCCGGCCGGGGCCGAGCCGCACTCGGCGCCACCGGCGACCACCACATCCGCATCGCCGCCCTGGATCAGGCGGGCCGCCATGGCGATGGCGTGGGCGGCGGTGGTGCAGGCACTCACCGTGGCAAAGCTCGGCCCGGTGATGCCGAGGTCGATCGAGATGTAGCCCGAGATCATGTTGATGATCGAACTCGGGACGAAGAAGGGCGACACCCGCTTGGGGCCCTTCTCGTGGAGAACGCGGCACTCGTCCTCGATGGTGCCGATGCCGCCGATGCCCGAGCCGACGCAGACGCCGATGCGGTCGCGATTGGTCTCGGTGATGCTCAGCCCGGCGTCCTGCACCGCCTGCTTGGCGGCGGCCACCCCGTAGTGGATGAAGGGGTCCGTCTTGCGGACCTCCTTCGGACCCATCCACGCCTCCACCTGGAAATCCGCCGACACCAGCCCGGCGAAGCGGGTGCTGTAGGCCGATGCGTCGTAGTGGGTGATCGGCACGATGCCCGATTGCCCGGCGAGGACATTCTTCCAGGCCAGGTCCACGCTGGAACCGACCGGGGAAACGATCCCGAGGCCGGTGACGACGACACGCCGGCGGCTCATGCGGATACCGGAGAGGAGGGTGGGGAGGTCAGGCGCGGGGGCGCCGCTTCAGGCCGGCGGACTCAGGCCTGGTTGGTGTGGGACTTGATGTAGTTGAGGACATCCTGGAAGGTCACGATCTTCTCGGCTTCCTCGTCCGGAATGTCGATCTCGAACTCTTCTTCCAGGGCCATCACCAGCTCGACGGTGTCGAGTGAATCGGCGCCGAGATCTTCGACGAAGGACGCATTCGGGGTGATCTGATCCTCCGCCACGGACAGCTGCTCCGCGATGATCTTCTTGACTTTATCTTCCAGGCTGCTCATGAAAACTCCCTAACGGGTTGGGTTAGCCGGACTAGTGTACGGGATGCCGCCGGCGTCCATCTATCTAAGCGAAATCCACGCTGGCACTGGCACTTAGGCCATGTGCATGCCGCCGTTGACATGCAGTGTCTCACCGCTGATGTAGCCCGCCGCCGGCGAACAGAGGAAGGCCACCGCCGCGGCGATGTCGGCCGGCAGCCCGAGGCGGCCGGCCGGAATGTTGGCGAGCATGGCCTCGCGCTGGGCCTCGCTGAGCGCCTGGGTCATGTCGGTCTCGATGAAGCCGGGCGCCACCACATTGACGGTGATGCCGCGCGAGCCGATCTCGCGCGCCAGCGCCTTGGAGAAGCCCACCAGCCCGGCCTTGGCGGCGCAGTAGTTGGCCTGGCCCGGATTGCCGATCGACCCCACCACCGAGCCGATGCTGACGATGCGGCCGTGGCGCGCCTTCATCATCCCGCGCAGCACCGCGCGCGACAGACGGAACACGCTGGTCAGATCGGTCTCGATCACCTGGGCCCAGTCCTCGTCCTTCATCCGCAGCAGCAGGGTGTCGCGGGTGACGCCGGCGTTGTTGATCAGCAGGGTGATCGGCCCCAGGCTCTGCCCGATCTCCTCCACCAGCGCCTCGCAGGCGGCGGCATCGGTGACATTGAGCACCCGCCCCTGGCCGCCCAGGGCTGCGAGCGCCGCGCCAATCGCCGCGGCCCCGGCCTCGCTGGTGGCGGTGCCCACCACGGTGGCGCCGTCCTGGGCCAGGCGTTCGGCAATGGCGCGACCAATGCCGCGGCTGGCCCCGGTCACCAGGGCGATACGACCTTGCAGACTCATCATCACCTCCTCAAGACAAGGGGTCGCAGAACTCAGGCCGCGCGCAGCGCCGTGACCGCCGCGGCAAGCCCGGCCGGATCTTCCAGGCCGATGCTGCGGGCCCCGTCCAGCGTGCGCTTGTTCAGCCCGGCCAGCACCTTGCCTGGGCCGCATTCCAGAAACAGGCCGATGCCCTGGCGGTGCAGCGCCTGCAGGGTCTGGGTCCAGCGCACCGGGCGATACAGCTGCTCGACCAGGGCGCTGCGGATGGCCGGCGGATCCTGCCGGGGCATGGCGTCCACATTGTGAAAGACCGGCTGGCGCGGCGGCGCCAGCGTGACCCCGGCGAGCGCCGCGGCCAGCTCCTCAGCCGCCCCGCGCATCAGGCTGCAGTGGGAGGGCACCGACACCGGCAGGCGCATCACCAGGCGCGCCCCGCGGGCCTTGCCCTCGGCCTGCAGCCAGTCCAGCGCCGCCACATGGCCGGCCACCACCACCTGACCCGGGGCGTTGTAGTTGACCGGCTCGAGCACCCCCTCGCCGCTCCAGGCGGCACAGATCTCGACGACCGTCTCGTCGCTGGCGCCGATCACCGCCGCCATCCCGCCCTGCCCCTCCGGCACCGCCGACTGCATCAGCCGCCCGCGCAGCTGGACCAGCCGCAGCGCATCGGCAAACGCCAGGCTCCCCGCCGCCACCAGGGCGCTGTACTCGCCGAGGCTATGGCCGGCCAGCGCCTGCGGAGCCGGCAGTTGCTGCGCCTGCCACAGCCGCCACAAGGCCACCCCGGCGGCCAGCAGGGCCGGCTGGGTGTATTCGGTGCGGTTGAGCTGCTCGAGCGGGCCCTCGCCGACCAGCCGGGCCAGATCCCAGCCCAGCACGGCGCTGGCCTCGGCCCAGGTCTGGGCGATCAGCGGATCGTGGTGGGCCGCCAGCATCTGCAGGGCCTGCGAGCCCTGTCCGGGAAACAGCAGGGCGTAGGCGGGAGAGGCGCTCATGCGGGGGGCGGGGTCCGATGTTGAGGGGCCGCAACGGTACGGAAGATCAGGGCGTAAGCCAATGCCGCCAGCCCGCCGAAGGCATGGGATTCGGTCACCACATAGCCACCGATCGCCTCGGCATCGGACACCGGCGCCCCGGCCACCCATTCCCAGGCGAGCTTGCCGGCGAGAAAGACCAGACAGCCGATGGCAATCAGATCCCCGCGCCGGGCCTGGGGCAGCAGGCCCAGCAGAAACAGGCCGTGGATGGCCCCGGACATGCCCACATAGTTGTCCAGCCCGGGTTCCGCGATCAGCAGGCCCAGGGCCATGGCGAGGCTCAGGAACAGCCAGCGCCGCCACCACTCGGCCCAGCGCAGCGGCTCCGGACAGAGCAGCGCCAGCACCACCAGCCCCAGGGCGTTGAGGAACCAGTGGTAGAGCCCCAGATGCACCAGGCTGCCGGTGAGCAGCCGCCAGATCTCGCCCTGCTCGAGGATCGCCACCCGCTCGTAGCGCAGCAGCGCCCGCAGTGGCGCCCCGCCCAGCTCGAGCAGGCCGCTGATCAGGATCAGAGCCAGCGGCCCGCGCCAGATCGGCCAGCTCGCCGGCGGCGGGGAACTTGCGCCAGGGCCTGCTGTTATTCTGTTTCCCGGTGCGGCGGCTGCCGCGCCCTCCTCCGACTCGACCACACCCGACTCCATGACTGCGATGCCTGTCCGCCCCCTCGCCCGCGGCTTCACCCTGATCGAGATCATGGTGGTGGTGGTGATTCTCGGCATCCTCGCCGCGGTGGTGGTGCCGCGCATCATGGATCGTCCGGACGATGCGCGCATCGCCAAGGCCAAGCAGGACATCCGCGTGCTGGAGTCCGCGCTCAACCTCTACAAGCTCGACAACTTCTACTACCCCTCCACCCAGCAGGGTCTGGAGGCGCTGGTGAGCCAGCCCAGCGGCGAGCCGCCGGCGCGCAACTGGAAGTCCGGCGGCTACATCAAGAACCTGCCCAAGGATCCCTGGGGCAATCCCTACCAGTATCTGCAGCCGGGGGTGAAGGGCGAGATGGACATCTTCTCCCTCGGCGCCGACAACGCGCCGGGAGGCGCCGGTGCCGCCACCGACATCGGCAACTGGGATCTCGGCGCCTGAGCCGGGCGGCGCCGGGCTGAACCGTGCGCCCTAGCCCCGTGACGCGCGGGCGGCGCGCCGCCGCCGCCGGCTTCACCTTGATCGAGGTGATGGTGGTGATGCTGATCATCGGCATCCTGGTCACCTTCGCCAGTCTCTCGATCAGCGGCCGCAATGTGGACGACACCCTCGAGGGCGAGGCCCGGCGGCTGGAGAAGCTCGCCGCCCTGGCGCTGGAGGAAGCCGCCCTGCGCGGACAGGAGCTGGGCCTGCGCAGCGTCGAGGGCGGCTACGAGTTCCTGCTGCTCAGTCCCGAAGGCCGCTGGCAGGCGCTGGGGGCCGAGGGCCCGCTCAAGCCGCGCACCCTGCCCCCGCCGCTGACCGGCGAGCTGGCGGTCGAGGGGCGTCCGGTCAAGCCGGCCAAGCCGGCGCCCGCGCCCCCCACCGAGGTCGCCGACGGCAGCGGTGAACCCTTCTTCGACAATGTGGCGGACCGCAAGGTCGAGCCGGTGGAGCCGCAGGTGCTGCTGCTCTCCAGCGGCGAGGCCACCGCCTTCACCTACGACATCGGCCTGCCCGGTCATCCGGTGCGCTACCGGGTGGAGGCCGACAGCCTCGGCCAGCTCAGCCGGCGCCGGGTGGAGGCCGAGGAGTTCCCTCGAGCGGCCCGGCGATGAGACCGGCGCGCGGCTTCACCCTGGTCGAGGTGCTGGTGGCGGTGGCGATTCTCGCCATCGCCCTCGGCGCGGTGGTGGCCGGCATGGCCCGCTATGCCGAGCAGGCCAGCTATCTGCGCACCAAGACCCTGGCGCTGTGGGTGGCCCACAATGTGATGACCGAGCGCCTGCTCGAGCGCGACTTCCCGGATACCGGCCGCAAGGACGGCAAGAGCGAGCTGGCCGGCCTCGAGTGGCGCTACGAGATCGAGGTGCAGGAGACCGCCGACGAGAACCTGCGGCGGATCAATGTGCGGGTGCGCGCCCCGGAGGATCGCGGCCGTCTGCGCGACCGTGGCGCCCTCGCCGAGCTCTCCGGCTTCGTCGCCAACAGCGGGCGCCAGCCATGAGGCAGCGGGCTGCGGGCTTCACCCTGCTCGAGCTGATCGTGGTGGTCGGCGTGTTCGCGGTGATGTCGATCATGGCCTATGGCGGACTGGACAGCGTGCTCGACACCCGCCGGGCGGTGGAGGCCTCGCTGGACCAGACCGCGCGGCTGCAGAAGGCCTATCTGCGCCTGCGCGGCGATTTCCAGAACCTCGCCGCCCGTCCGGTGCGCGATGGCTTCGGCGATCTGCAGCCGGCCCTGTTCGGCGCCGAGCGCGAGGGCGTGGAGTTCACCCGCGGCGGCTGGCGCAACCCGCTCTCGCAGCCGCGGCCCAGCCTGGAGCGGGTGCGCTACCGGCTGGAGGACGGCGAGCTGGTGCGCGAGAGCTGGCGGGTGCTCGACCGCGCCCAGGACTCGGAGCCGGTGCGGCTGGTGCTGCTGGAGGAGATCGATGCGCTGCGCCTGCGCTATCTCGATGATCAGGACCAGTGGCAGGAGCGCTGGCCGGCCGAGGGCGGCAGCGGCCGCCTCAGCCCGGAACAGGCCGACGCCGCACCGCCGCGGGCGGTGGAGCTGACGCTGGAGATCGCACGCCTTGGCGAGGTGCGCCTGCTGTTCCGCGCCGATCTTGCACCGGCGCCGGTCACGCTGGAGTCGTCCCCAGGGGGTGGCGAGGACCGTTGCCTGACCGAGCCCGATCTGCCCGAGTGCAAGCCGCCGCCGCCTCAGGACCCCGATGAAGACTAGGCACCCCCCTCAGCACGGCATGGCGCTGATCACCGCCCTGCTGGTGGTGGCCCTGGCGGTGATCGCGGCCACCGCGGTGGTCGCCGCCGGCAATCTGGCGATCCATCGCGCCGGCAATCTGCAGGACTCCGAGCGCGCCAGCTGGTATGCGCTGGGGGTCGAGGACTGGGTGCGCAGCATTCTCGAGCGCGATGCGCGCGACAACCAGATCGATTCCCTGCTCGATGACTGGGCCCAGCCGGTGGACTATCTGCCGATCGATCAGGGCTTCGTCCGCGGTGGGCTGGTGGATCTGCAGGGCCGCTTCAATCTGAACAATCTCGGCACCGAGAACCCGGAGCAGTTCACCGTCTACGCCCAGCAGTTCGATCGCCTGCTCGAGACCCTGGCCAGCGCCAGCGAGGGCAGCCGGGTGGAGCTGCCCCAGGGCTTGGCCGAGGCGATCCGCGACTGGATCGATGCCGACAGCGAACCGACCGGCTTCAATGGCGCCGAGGACAGCGAGTACCTGAGCCGCGACCCGCCCTATCGCGCGGCCAACCAGCCGCTGCGCAGCGTCGGTGAGCTGCTCGCCATCAAGGGCATCGACAAGACCCTGTTCGCCCTGCTCAAGGACCATGTGGCGGTGCTGCCCGCCAGCGACACGCGGATCAATGTGAATACCGCCACCGAGCCGGTGCTGCGTTCGCTGGTGGCCGGGGGTGGCGGCGCCGAGTTCGAGGACTTCCTGCGCCGGCGCAGCGAGGAGCCGGCCGATGATGTGCAGTCGCTGTACAACGACGGCGTGTTCAGCGCCGCGGACGCCGTGCCGAACCAGCTGAGCGTGGCCAGTCAGTTCTTCCAGCTGCGGGCCGAGACTTATGTCGGCAATGGCCGTGTGGCACTCTATAGCCTGTACTACCGCCCGGCGGGCGGCGTGCCGCTGGTGCTCGCTCGCAGTACCGACAGCGACTAGAACTCGAACCCCGACGCACCCGCTTCCGACCTTGCGCGAAACCCTGACTCTCCGCCTGCGTGACGACGCGCTGATCGAGTATGCGATCAGCGTGCCGGACGCCAGCCGCCCGGGCCAGCCGGAGCGGCTGTTCCAGGTCGGCCAGGCCAGCCTGGAGAGCCTGCTCGAGCAGGCGGTCGGTCGCCGGCTGGTGCTGCTCGCCAGCATCGCCGATGTGCGCCTGGCCGAGATCGAGGTGCCCGCGCGCCAGCCCGCCAAGGTGCTGCAGGCCGCGCCCTATCTCCTCGAGGACCATCTCGCCGAGGAGGTCGATTCCCAGCACTTCGCCATCGGCAGCCGCGATGCCGCCAGCCGCTACCCGGTGGCGGTGGTGGCCCGCTCGCGGATGGACGCCTGGCTGCAGCCCTTCCGCGATCGCGGCCTGCGGCCGGAAGCCCTGTGGGTGGATGCGCTGTGCCTGCCCTGGGCAGACGATGGCACCTGGCAGGGGCTGGCCGATGGCGAGCAAATCCTGGTGCGGCATGGCCGCCAGTCGGCGTTCTGCTGCCACCGGGAGGACCTGCCCGCCTATCTGGCGCTGATCGACGCCGAGCAGCAGCGTCCGCCGCTGGCGCTCTATGTGCCCGGCGATGCGCCGGCCGATTACACCGTGCTCGACTGGCCGCTGGAGCTGCGTCCCGGCCATGGCAGCGCCATCGAGGCACTGCTGGCCAGCCTGCGCCCGGGCCAGGGCATCAATCTGCTGCAGGGCGCCTACAGCCCGCGCGAGAACCTCGAGCGGCTGTGGCGGCCCTGGCGGCTGGCGGCCGGCCTCGCCGGCGCCTGGCTGCTGGCACAGGGCCTCGGCTACGGGCTGGACGCCTGGCGTCTGGGCCGCGAGGTGGCAGCCCTGGAGGCCGCCAATGTGGCGCGCTACCAGAGCCTGTTCCCGGAGGAGACCCGCATCGTCAATCTGCAGGTGCAGCTCGGCCAGCAGCTGGCCCGCCTGCAGGGCAGTGGCGCCGACAGCGCCCTGTTTCCCCTGCTCGCCACCGTCGCCGAGGCGCTGCAGGCACATCGCGGGCTGACGCTGGAAGGCCTGCAGTTCCGCGAAGGCGCCCTGTTCCTGTCGCTCACCGGCAGCGATCTGCAGGTGCTCGAAGCCCTGCGCGGCTGGTTCGCCCAGCAGAGCGATCGGGTGCTGGAAGTGCAGTCCGCCAACTCCGGCGCGGAAGGGGTGCAGATCCGCCTCAAGGTGAGCCGGCGATGAGCGCCTGGCTGGCCCGTCTGCAGCCGCTGCTCGAGCGCTACCGCCAGCTGCAGCCGCGCGAACGCGTGCTGGTGGTGGTGGGCACCAGCGCCGTCCTGCTCACCCTGGTCTATCTGCTGATCTGGGAACCGCTGGTGCAGGCCCACGCGGCCCGTCAGCAGGCGCTGGTCAATGCCCGCACGGTGGCCCAGCAGCTTGAACAGGCGGCGGTGCTGGCGCAGGGGCAGCGGCGCAGCGGCGGCGCCAGCCGCTCGCTCTCGGTGCTCGCCGCGGTCGATCAGTCGCTCAAGCAGGCGGCGGTGGGCAAGGCGCCGTCGCGCCTGCAGCCGGAGGGCGAGCGCGAGGTGCGGGTGTGGTTTGAAGGCGTGTCCTTCGACGCCCTGCTGCCCTGGCTCGCCGACCTGCAGACCCGCCATGGCGTACAGCTGACCAGCGCCGAGATCGAGCGTCAGGCCAGCGCCGGCCTGGTGGATGCCCGCCTGACCCTGAGCCGCCCCTGATGCTGCTGCGTCCCCGTCTGTGGATTCCCCTGCTGGTGCTGGTGTTTCTGGGCAGCGCCCTGCTGCGGGCGCCCGCCGCCACGCTGTGGGCCTGGTTCGCGCCGGCCGAGGCGGCGGTGGAGTTGCGCGGTCTCTCCGGCACCCTGGCCCAGGGCCAGGTCGGTGCGGTGCTGGTGCAGGGCCAGCCCCTGCTGCGGGAGATCGGCTGGACCCTGCGTCCGCTCGAGCTGCTGCGCGGTCGTCTCGGCGCCCAGCTCAGCGGCGGTGGCGAGGGCAGCCGGGTGGACGGCGAGGTCTCGGTGAGTCTGCTCGGCACCCTGCGCCTGCGCGCCTTCCGCGCCCAGCTGCCGGTCAAGCCCTGGCTGGCCGCCGCCGGCCAGCCCTATCTGCCCGTGGAGGGCCAGCTGGCGCTGAATCTCGAGGCCCTCGATCTCAGCGGGGGGTTGCCGCAGCGCACCCAGGGCACGCTCGCCGTGCAGGGTCTGCGCTCGACGCTCGCCCGCCCGCCGCTGGTGCTCGGCGACTTCCTCGCCCAGCTCGACACCGATGACCAGGGCCCGCTGGCCCGGCTCTCCACCCTGCAGGGTCCGCTGGAGCTGGAGGGCGAGGCCCGCCTGCAGCTGGCCGAGCGTCGCTACCAGGCCGAGCTGCTGCTCAAGCCGCGCGCCGAGGCGCCGCCGCCGCTGGTCAATCTGCTGCGCGGTCTGGGTGCTGCCGATGCCCAGGGCCGCTACCGCCTGCAGCGCCAGGGCGCGCTGCCGGCGCCGGCGCAAGCCGACGCCGAGGCGGAGGCCGATCCCGACGCCGAAACCGAGGCCGAGGCGCCGGACGAGGAATGAACGGCTTCTCCCCGCATGTGGTGCTCGCCTGCGTGGTCGAGCGCGGCGGTCGCTTTCTGATGGTGGAGGAGGCGATCAACGGCCAGCATGTGTTCAATCAGCCGGCCGGACACTGGGAACCCGGCGAGACCCTGTTCGAAGGCGCGGTGCGCGAGGTCCGCGAGGAGACCGGCTGGCGGGTGCGGCTGAGCGGCTTCATCGGCGTCTACGAATGGCAGCCGGAGACCCTGCCCTACCCGTTCCTGCGCCTGTGCTTCGCCGCCGAGGCGCTCGGCGCCGAGCCGGCCGCGGTGCTCGACAGCGGCATCATCGCCGCCCACTGGCTGCGCCATGAGGAGATCGTGGCGCTCGGCCCGCGCCTGCGCAGCCCGGCGGTTCTGCGCAGCCTCGAGGACTACCGGGCGGGCCAGGTGCACTCCCTGAACCTGGTTCGCCACCTCAGCCCGCCGCTGGCCAGCCGTCCCCTGCCGTGAGCCGCGGCCATGTCATCGTCGGCCTGTCCGGCGGCGTCGACTCGGCCGTTTCCGCCTGGCTGCTGCGCGAACAGGGCTGGCGGGTGTCCGGGCTGTTCATGGTCAACTGGACCGAGGACGAGAACGGCTACTGCCGCAGCGCCGAGGACTTCCAGGCCGCCCGCGCGGTGGCCGAGGAGCTCGGCATTCCCCTGCACCGGGTCGACTTCTCCCGGGAGTACCGCGCCCAGGTGTTCCAGCACTTCCTCGCTGAGTACGCCGCCGGGCGCACACCCAACCCGGATCTGCTGTGCAACCGCGAGATCAAGTTCGCCCCGTTCCGCGACCACGCCCTGCGGCTGGGGGCGGATGCGGTGGCCACCGGCCACTACGCGCGGCTGGACAGCGCCGGCGATGGCGGCCCGCGCCTGCTGCGCAGCGTCACCGAGGATAAGGACCAGACCTACTTCCTCGCCCTGGTGCGTCGTGCCCAGTTCGAGCGGGTGCTGTTCCCGCTGGGCGACTACGACAAGCCGGCGGTGCGGGCGCTGGCGGCCCGCGCCGGCCTGCCCAACCACCAGCGGCCGGATTCCACCGGGATCTGCTTCATCGGCGAGCGCGAGTTCCGCCCCTTCCTGCAGGCCCACCTGCCCGCCGCGCCCGGGGAGATCGTTGACGAGCAGGGCCGGGTGCTGGGCCGGCACGCGGGGCTCGCCTTCTACACCCTGGGCCAGCGCAAGGGCCTCGCCATCGGCGGCCAGCGCGGCGCCCGCGAAGCGCCCTGGTATGTGATCGGCAAGCAGGCCGAGCGCGGGCGTCTGCTGGTGTCCCAGCAGGCCGATCACCCGGCACTGATGAGCCGGGCGCTGGTGACCCGTCCCTTCCACTGGATCCGCCGTCCGGAACGCCTCGACGGCCCATTCCTTGCCCGCATCCGCCATCGCCAGGCGCTGCAGGCCTGTACGCTCCACGAGCGGGCGGATGGCGGCCTGAGCCTGCGCTTCGAACAGGCCCAGCGCGCCGCTGCCCCCGGCCAGTACGCGGTGGTCTACGACGGCCTGGAGTGCCTCGGCGCCGGCGAGATCGAGCAGACCGGGCAGGGTTGAATCTCCCACTGCCGCCGCGCCGGCGAGAGCCTAGGCTGGGCGCAGAGCATCCGTCAGACCGACAGGACGCCGGAGGAGACCCCATGAAGCACTGGCTGCTGCCGCTGTGGCTGTTGGCATTCGCCGCCCACGCCATTCCGGAAGGACCGGATTACCCCTCGCCCGAGTGGAGCGCCCGCGAGGCGGCCAACTACGCCCGCACCCTGGAGGCCCCGGCCGAGCAGGCGGCACCGGCTTTCCAGGCCCGCCTGCAGGCGCAGAACCTGGCCAACCAGCAGAGCTTCAACGACCGCATCCTCGCCGATCCGAGCTGGCTGGGCGGGGCCTCCGGCAACAGCCCGCTGACCCCGCTGTGCAGCACCTGGATGTTCCAGTGCGCCGGTGACCCCTTCCGCTACCCCGGCGTCGACGGCTTCTACGAGACCGAGGGCGAGGTGATCCCGGTGGTCTTCTACGACCGTGGCTGCGCCCGCATCAGCGGCCGGGTCTGGGCCCCGCGCGGTGGCGGCAATGGCCTGCCGGCGGTGGTGATCGAGAACGGCTCGATCCAGGCGCCCGAGCCGCTCTACTGGTGGTTCGCCCAGGCCCTGGTGCGCCAGGGCTATGTGGTGATGACCTTCGACCCGCGCGGCCAGGGCCGCTCGGACCAGCAGACCCCGGACGGCGACCAGGGCAGCAATGCCAATGCCACGGTGTTCTGGGACGGTCTGGTCGATGCCATCGACTTCTTCCGCTCCGGTCCGGTCACGCCCTACCCGCACAACCTCAGCTGCGCCGGGCGCTACCCCACCGAGACCACCGCCTTCAACCCGCACCACGCGCGCATCGATCGCGAGCGCCTGGGTCTGGCCGGCCATTCGCTGGGGGCCAGCGGGGTCTCGGTGGTGCAGAGCTACGGCGCCCCGGGCGCCGAGCCCTGGCCGGGCCTGCTGGACGCCGAGAATCCGGTGGATGTGATCGTCGCCTGGGATTCGCTCAACACCCCGGGCGAGGGCGGGGGCCGGCCGGCGGTGGTGCCGCGGGTGCCGGCCATGGGCCAGAGCAGCGAGTACGGCATCGGCGGCACCGCCTTCAGCGAGCCGCCGGACCCGGATGCCCAGACCAGCGCCTTCCGCGGCTGGCAGGCGGCTGGCCTGCCGGTGTTCGAGCTGACCATCCAGGGCAGCACCCATTTCGAGTGGAGCCTGATCCCCACCTTCCCCGCCACCAGCTGGTGCCCCGGCGTGGAGAACGGCCGCTGCCTGCCGGGCTGGGGCCAGCCGATGGCCGAGCACTACTCGCTGGCCTGGATGGACCGCTGGCTCAAGCGGCCGGGCGAGCCGGGCTTTGACGATGCCGAGACACGGCTGCTCGCCGATGCCGACTGGCAGCCCCGCTACAGCTTCTACTTCCGCAGTGCCCGCGACTTCCCCCTGCGCGCCGGCGGACGCAGCCAGTGCCTGGATATCCGCGCCGGTTGCACGCCGTCCGCCCCGGGCAGCGGCGGCGCCAGCAGCGCCAGCGGCGGCGGCGCCCTGGGGGCTGGCGGGCTGGCCCTGTTCGCCCTGCTGGCGCTGACGCGGCGCCGATGGCGGGGGTAAGCTCGCCGACCTTTTGACGGCGGGAGCCGGCATGACGGCGGTGCTGGAAGTCCGGGATCTGGTCAAGCACTTCCCCGGTGTGCAGGCGGTACGGGGCGTCAGCTTCGAGGTGGTGGAAGGCCGCTGCTTCGGTCTGCTCGGCCCCAATGGCGCGGGCAAGTCCACCACCATCGAGCTGCTGGAGGGGCTGAGCCAGCCCACCGCGGGCCAGGTGCGCTTTCGCGGCGCGGCGCTGGGTGCGGACTACCGCGAGCGGGTCGGCATCCAGTTCCAGAGCACGGCGCTGCAGGACTTCCTCACCGTGCGCGAGAACCTGCGCTTCTTCGGCGGGCTGTATCCGCGGCCGCTGCCGATGGAGACGGTGATCGCCCAGTGCCGGCTGGAGGAGTTCCTCGACCGCGATACCAGCAAGCTCAGCGGCGGCCAGCGCCAGCGCGCCCTGCTCGCCATCGCCCTGATCCACGATCCGGAGCTGCTGTTTCTCGACGAACCGACCACCGGGCTCGATCCCCAGGCGCGCCGCAACTTCTGGGATCTGATCCTCGAACTCAAGCGCCGCGGCAAGACCATCGTCCTCACCACCCACTACATGGACGAGGCCTACACGCTCTGCGACGAGATCGCGATCATGGACCACGGCCTGCTGATCGCCCGCGGCACCCCGCAGGAACTGCTGGCCCGCCAGTTCCAGGACAAGGTGCTGGAGCTGCCGCTGAGCCTGCTCGAAGGCCGCGACTGGGGCTTCAGCTGGCAGGTGCGCGGCGATCTCGCCGAGATCCACACCCGCGAGGTCAACCGCGTGCTCGCCGCCCTGCTCGCCGCCGGGCTCGATCTGGCGCCGCTGCGCCAGCGCGCGCCCACACTGGAAGACCTCTTCCTCGACCTCACCGGCCGCGAGCTGCGCGCATGAACACGCCCTTCTCCCTACGGCGCTACCGCGCCGCGGTGGTGGCCCGCACCCTCGAGTTCGTACGCGACCGCGCCTCGCTGAGCTGGAACCTGCTGGTGCCCTTCGCCATGGTGCTGGGCTTCTCGGTGATCTTCTCCGGCCCGCCGCAGCCGCTGTTCAAGGTGGCGGTGCTGGGCCCGGCGCCGATCGAGGCGGCGGTGCATCCCTTCTTCGCCCAGGCCCATGTGCAGTTCTACCGAGAGCCGGGGGAGGCCGCGGCGGTCCGCAAGGTGGAGCGGCACCGGGTTGATCTGCTGCTGGACCCGGGCACGCGGCCGGCGCGCTACTGGATCAATCCGGACTCGCAGAAGGGCCAGCTCGCGGAGTCCCTGCTGCGCGCCGCCGATCCCGCCGCCCAGCGGGTGCCGGTGACCGGCGTGGCGATCCGCTATGTCGACTGGGTGCTGCCGGGCGTGCTCGGCATGAACCTGATGTTCTCCTGCCTGTGGGGCCTGGGCTATGTGATCGTGCGCTATCGCAAGTCCGGCTATCTCAAGCGGCTCAACGCCACGCCGCTCACCGCCCTCGAGTTCATCGCCGCGCAGATGACCTCGCGGCTGGCCCTGGTGATGCTCACCAGCAGCCTGATGTTCGCTGCCTGCGCCCTGCTGCTGGGCGTCCGGGTGGAAGGCTCGGTGCTGGATCTGTTCCTGGTGACCCTGCTCGGGGCGATCTCGATGACCGCGATGGGCCTGCTGGTGGCGGCGCGCATCACCAGCGAGGAGCTCTCCGGCGGCCTGCTGAATCTGCTGTCGATGCCGATGATGGTGCTCTCCGGCGTGTTCTTCTCGCTCGACGGTGCCCCCGAGTGGGTTCAGCTGACCGCCGATCTGTTCCCGCTGACCCATCTGCTCGACGCCGTGCGCGCCATCCTGCTCGATGGCGCCGGGCTTTCCGATCTCGGCCGTCCGCTGGGCATCCTCGCGCTGATCGCCGGCATCTGTATCCTGATCGGCACCCTCAGCTTCAAATGGCGGGCCGACTGATGGCGGAGATCGTCAATCTCAACAAGGCGCGCAAGCAGCGCCAGCGCGAGCGCGATCAGCAGCAGGCTGCGGAGAACCGGGTGCGCTACGGCCGCAGCAAGGCCGAGAAGGCGCTGGACGCCGCCCGCGCGGCCGAGGCCCGCGAGCGGCTGGACGCACTGCGCCGCGAGCCGCTTGAACCCGCGACCCCGACTCAGCGCGGCGAGGACGAACCGCCGCCCTCCAGCTCCGCCAGCCGCTGACTCAGGCGCGCATTGCGGCGCCGGTAGAAGCGGCCGATCCAGTCCAGGGCCGGGCCCGGCGCAAGCTGGGTGGCGAGGTGGAAGGCCAGCGCACTGCGGGTGGTGCGCCGGGCGCGGCGGCTGTCCACCGCCTCGACGATCCAGCCGGCAGCCTCGGCAACCTCCATCTGCGGCAGCAGGCGATAGAGCGCGGTGGGCGCGGTCATCGCCGTGCGCACCAGCGGGTAGTTGAGCGTGGTCACCGCCAGGCCCTGTGGCCCCAGCTCCATCCGCAGCGAGCGCGAGAAGGCGTCGAGCGCGGACTTGCTGGCCAGATAGGCGGCGAAGCGCGGCGGCGTCATCAGCGCCGCGACGCTGGAGACATTGATCACCTGGCCGGTGGGCGAGGCCAGCAGCCGCGGCAGCAGGCCGAGGGTCAGGCGCACGGCCGCCAGGTAGTTGAGCTGGATGGTGCGCTCGAAATCGTGCGGACGGTCCAGCGACTCCAGCAGGGGGCGGCGGATCGAGCGTCCGGCGTTGTTGACCAGCACATCGAGCCGGGGCTGTTCGGCCAGCACCCGCGCCACCAGGGCGTCGATGGCGGCGGGGTCGGTCAGATCGGCCGGGTAGATCACCGCCTGGCCGCCGCTGTCCTGGATGGCCCGCTGCACCCGCTGCAACTCGGCCTCGCGCCGCGCCACCAGGCAGACCCGGGCCCCGCGCGCGGCCAGCTGGCGGGCGGCCGATTCTCCGATGCCGGAGGAGGCTCCGGTGATCAGGATCACCCGCCCGTGGAGAGGGAGGTCAAGGGAAACCGTCATGAGCAGCGGCCGGGCAGGTCTGCGCGCAGTCTAGGCGGGCGGCGCCGGCCCTGCCGTGACGGTGCCGCCAGCGCTAGTCGGCGCGACGGCGGAACAGGCTGAGGTGGTCGAGTGGCAGGTTGTTGTCGCCCAGCACCCCGGTCTCGGTCACCAGCACATCGGTGGGGGCGAACATCGGCGGGCGCCCCAGCCGCACCGAGGAGGGGAAGCGGAAAGTGCCGGGATCGGTGGACTGCAGCACCGCGCCGTCGGCGCCGAGCAGGGTGATCCGACCGGTGCCGAACTGGGCCAGCAGCAGCCCCTCGCCGGCGATGCCGAGATCGTCGTGGATATCGGGTTCGAAGTGCAGCGGCTGCACCGGTCCGGCGCTGCCATCGGCCTGCAGATCGACGGCGTAGATGCTGCCGCCATCGGTGCCGAAGAAGCGGCGACCGCGGCTCTGCAGGCCGTTGGGGAAGCGCAGCACCGTATCGAGCCCCAGGTGCAGCTGGCCGAGCGGGCTGCCCTGCAGCCACAGCGCCTCGTCGATCACCCGCAGCGGGTCGGCCGGATCCAGCGTCAGCCGCTTGATCTTGGGATCGGGCACGCAAGGCATCAGCGGTTCGTCCACCACATAGATGCGGCCATCCGCCCCGAGTGCGGCGCCATTGGCCAGACACATGTCGGCGAAGCGGTGGATCGGCCGCAGCCGCGGCTGTGGCTCGAGCCGCGCGCCCCAGAAGCGTCCGTCGCTGCAGGCGGCGTAGAGATGGCCCTCGCGCACCACCAGGCCAGTGAAGCCGCAGGCGCTTTCTGAAATCACCGTGGCCTGGAAGGCGCCATCGCCGTCCCGGGTCACCTCCACCACCTGCTGGCCGCTGCTGACGAACAGGCGCCCGTCCTCGCTGAAGGTGAGGTTCTCGGCGGAGGGGATGTCGAGCAGCACCACGCGCTCGCCACAGGCCGAGGACACGCAGAGCTCGGCGAGGTCGATGGGCCTCTCGCCCTGTCCATCGGCACAGGCGGTAACGAGGCTGCCGGCGAGCAGCATCAGGGCGGACCCGGACAGACGCAGTGGCATGGAGGAGCTCCGGAACATCCCCCATTGTGACTGTCCTGGCGGCGCGGCAGAGTGCCGGCGTGCCAGTCCCAGGGAGGGGTCATGAAGGCCGCCGCATTGCTTGCCGGGTTGCTGATGGCCGTCGCCGCCGCCGCCCAGACCCCGCCGAGCCCGGCCGAGCTGCTCGCCGCAAGCCCCGCCGGTGACTGGCGCGAGGTGCCGGCCGAGCAGCTGCTGCGCCTGCAGCTGCCTGCCGGGCCGGTGTGGATCGAACTCGCTCCCGAGTTCGCGCCCTATCACGCCGCCAACCTGCTCAAGCTGGTCCAGGCCGGCTGGTTCGATGGGCTTTCGATCAACCGGGTGCAGGACAACTATGTGGTGCAGTGGGGCGATCCGGCGGCCGGCAGCGCGACCGCCCGCCCCTATCCCGAGGGCGTGCTCAAGCTGATCAGCGCCGAGCTGCGGCGCTCGGCGCGCGGGCTTGCCTTCACCGCCCTGCCCGATCCGGACAGCTATGCCGCCGAGGTCGGCCACAGTGCCCAGGGTCTGCCGATGGCGCGGGAATCCGACACCGGCATGGCCTGGCTCGCGCACTGCTACGGCATGGTGGGCGCCGGCCGCGACGAGGGGCCGGACAGCGGCAATGCCGCCGAGCTGTATGTGGTGATCGGCCATGCGCCGCGCCATCTGGATCGCAATGTCACCCTGCTCGGGCGGGTGCTGGAGGGCATGGAGCGGCTCTCCAGCCTGCCGCGCGGCAGCGGAGCGCTCGGCTTCTACGAGCAACCCCTGCAGCGGGTGCCGGTGGTGACGCTGAGCCGCGCGCTGGACCTCAAGCCGGAGCAGCGGGTGCGCTTCCAGGTGCTGCGGCCGGGCAGCCCGACCTGGAGTGCCTGGACCGAGGCCCGGCGCCACCGTCGCGAGAGC
>DASUDX010000113.1:0-2746 GCA_036275365.1 Nevskiaceae bacterium
GGCCGGCAGCAGCCACCAGGCCAGCGCCAGCATGAGGGCGCCACCAATCGCCGCGTCGATGATGCCGGCGATCAGCACCCGCCGCTGATGACGCTGGATGGCCTGGGCCAGGCCCGGATCCTCGCGGTGTTCGGGCGGGCAGAAATAAAGCAGCTCGCCATGCGAACCGCGCCGCAGCGCCGAGTGCCGGCGGCGCACCGCCTGGTCCAGCTCTCGCGGCAGGACCTGGGTGACGAGGCGTTGCAGCAGCATCCCGGCTCCCAGTGGTGGATGGCCCCCTAATGTAAGCATTTGCTTACAGCGCGGCGAGCCGTTGGTCGGCTCGCGGCCACGCCCGATCCCGGGCTGCCGCGACCCGCGATCCTCGCCCGTCGCCGGCTGGGTAGGACGCCTGTCCGCTTTCTGTCTGCGGCTGCGTGTAGAGGGGGTCCCCCGCCGCTGGCGGTTCCCCGGGACGCAGGCCAGTGAGGAGAGGGCGATGGATCGGTGCATGCGCAGGATGGCGGGAGCGGGCGTGATCGGGATGGCAGCGTGGCTGCTGGGCGCAGCCCCCGCACAGGCACTGCCCGGGCCGGAGATCGGCCCGCCACTGGTGATCGCCGACCCGGCCGGCAGCCTCACGCCGCGCATGGCGGTGGCGCGCGCCGCCAGTGGCGCCGGGGTGGTGGTCTGGGGCAGCGGCGACCGCATCCGCCGCCAGGGATTCGATGCCGGGCTCGCCGCCATCGGCGGGGTGGAGACCGTGCTCAGCGGCGACGGCCAGGGCTTCCCGCTGGGCGAGCAGCCGCTGCGGCTGGCGATGGCCGATGACGGCAGCCATCTGCTGCTCAGCGGCAGCGAGGACGGACCGCGGGTGCGGCGCTATGCCCTGGACGGCAGCCTGCTGCCCTTCACCAGCGAGCCGGAGCTGGGTCCCCCGCTCGGGACCCGGCTCGATGAGGGGGCGCTCGCCAGCTGCCAGGACGCTGCCCGTCGCGAGCGGGTCGAGGGGGACATCGCGATGACGCCGGCTGGCGATGGTGCGCTGGCCTATCTGGAACGCGAGGTCTGCAACAGCTTTGGCGGCACCCTGGTGCTGGCCATGCGCATCGGCTACCGCAGCCTGCCGCGCAGCGGCCCTCTGCCCGATCCGGTGCTGATCGCCGAGGTCAGCGGTCAGTTCAACAGCGAGGGCAACCGCGATCTGCGCGTTCCAGAGCTGAGTCGCGTGGCGCTGGCCCTGCGCACGGACGGCGCCGCGGCAGTGTTCTGGCATCAGGGCCCGTTCTCCCGCGAACCGCAGCCGGGTCAGTTCGAGTTCGTCGAGGGGCAGGTGCAGATGCGTGCGCTCGAGGCCGGCCAGCCCAGCGGCGCGGTGCAGGTGCTGTCCGGCGACGCCCGTGGCCTGCCGGTGATCGAGGCGGTGGATGTCGGTGACGGCTATGCGGTTGCAGGCTATCGGGAGACCTTCGATGCCCAGCTCGGCCAGCGCCGCAGCCGCAGCTTCGCCCTCCGGCTGAGCGGGGATCTGTCACCCATCGGAACCGACGAGGGGTTCACCGGCACCGCCCTGCTCGGCCTGACCCGCGGGCCCGGCAGCGGGCACACGCTGAGTGCCACCAACAACCAGGGCTTTGGCAATCCGGAGAACACCACCAACAGCTGGCGGGGTAGCCGCTATGACGCCGCTGGTACCGTGGTCGGGGTGTTTGCCAGCAGTCCGCCCAATCGCTTCAACACCTCGCCGGCCACCGCGATCGACCGCCGTCTGATCCAGGGCGACTACCTCGCCGCCTACCGGGTCCGGGCGGCGGATGGTCAGCCCAGCGGCGAGCTGGCCCTGCAGCGCTATGGCGGTCCGGAGGGCACCCAGGCGCTGAACATCGTGGTGATGCCCGAGACCGTCACCGTGAACGATGGCCAGCGCCCGCGGGTGAGCTGGCGCAGCAATGTGAGCCAGGACTGCTTCGGTACGGGCAACTTGGCTGGGCGTTATGCCCCGACCGGTCAGCTCACGGTCGGACCCTTCACCGTGGCGGGGGATCGCCAGTACGGTCTGTCCTGTGGTGCCGGTGCCGCGCTGAACCAGACGGCCGTGCTGCGTGTGGTCGGCGAGAACACCGAGCCGGCCCCGACGGTGGATCTGACCGTCTCGCCGCAGCGCATCGTGTTTGGCGAGCAGGCCACCTTGAGCTGGACCAGCAGCAATGCCCAGTTCGGCTGCACCGCTAGCGGCGACTGGATCGGCAGCCGCGCCAGCAGCGGCAGCGAGACCTTCGGCGTGGTGGCGCCCGGCGAGTACCGCTACACCCTGACCTGCGAGGGTCGCGGCGGCAGCGCCAGTGACACGGTGCTGCTGACCGTGAGCGACCCACAGGCCATGGCCAGCGTCAGCGTGTCGGTGGATCCGGCCCAGGTGCTGGTGAACGAACCCTTCACCCTGCGCTGGACCAGTGAGAACATCGAGAACTGCGATCTGCTGATCAACGATACGCCCCAGTTCAACGGCGTCGGCGCCAGCGGAGAAGTCACCGATGAGTTTGACCTCGCCGGCACCTATACCTTCAAGCTCGACTGCACTGGCCCCAATGGCCCGGCCAGCGGCACCGCCACGGTGGAGGTGATCGAGCCCACCCCGGTGGTTCGGATCAGCGTCAACCCCACTCAGGTGCAGGTCAACGAACCCTTCACCCTGAGCTGGGCCAGCGCCAACACCAGCAGCTGCGATCTGTTTCTCAACGATGTTCTGATCGTCGACGACGGCCCG
>DASUDX010000114.1:0-3589 GCA_036275365.1 Nevskiaceae bacterium
CGGCAGATGGTCCACCAGGTAGCCGGAGAAGGGCGCCACGCAGAAGAACGGAATCACCTCCGCCAGGCCGATCAGGCCCAGCGCCAGTGGATCGCGGGTGATCTCGTAGACCTGCCAGCCCACCGCCACCGCCACCACCTGGTAGGAGAGGATGGTGCAGATGCGGTACACCAGCAGCCAGCGGAAGCCAGTGCTGGCGAGCGGCGAGCGTGAGGGCATGTGCAGGGTTCCCGGCGCGGTCTCAGAGCAGGGCCAGTACCGCCAGGCCGGCGACGGTGGCGGCAGCCAGCGGCAGCGCCACGCGCAAGCCGATGGCGGTGCCGCCGACCAGCGTCGCCAGGATGCCCTTGGCAATGTTGTTGCTCGCCGCCGCGAGCACGATGCCTTGCAGGGCCGTGGACAGCGCCACGCCCGCGTGGCTCAGCCGGCTCAGCGAGATGGTCACGGCGTCCACGTCGGCGATGCCCGAGATCAGCGCCACTCCGATCAGCGCCTGCTCGCCGATCAGCGCCCGGGCGCCGCCACAGGCCAACGCCACCAGGGCGAGCACCACGCCAAAGCCGAGCGCGAACTTCAGTTCCACCGGATTGCTGAGATAGCTCATGTCCGGGTTGTGGCTGCGGTCGGCGCGCCACCACCAGTACAGCGCCGGGAGCAGGATGCACAACTCCATCGCCGCAAACGCGGGCCACAGCGCCGCGGCCAGCGCCGGATGCAGCACCACCACCACCACCAGCATGCGCGGCAGCATCGCCGCGCAGCCGAACAGGATGCCACTGGCCAGCAGCGTGCCGGCGGCGGGTTGCCGGCGCGCGAGCCGCGCGAAGT
This sequence comes from Nevskiaceae bacterium, assembly GCA_036275365.1. Taxonomy (GTDB): domain Bacteria; phylum Pseudomonadota; class Gammaproteobacteria; order Nevskiales; family Nevskiaceae; genus DASUDX01. Next base: position 829 of record DASUDX010000114.1, read on the forward strand.
GCAGGGTGAGCGCGGTGGAGGAGGTGAGCCCGGAAAACAGCGCGGTGAGCGCCAGCCCGCGGCGCTGGCCGAGCAGCTTCACCGCCACATAGCCCGAGAACGAGATCGCCGAGATCAGCACTACCATCCACCACAGGGCGCGGGGATTGAACGCCTGCCAGGGGCCGAAATCGCGATCCGGCAGAAACGGCAGGATCACCACCGAGATCAGCAGCAGGCGCAGCAGCGCGGTCAGCTCGCGCTCCTCGACGCGTGCCAGCCAGCCGTGCAGGGTGGCCTTGAGGTCGAGCAGCAGGGTGGCCACCACCGCAGCGGCGGCCGCCAGGGTCAGATCGCCCCGGGTGGCCTCGGCGCCCAGCGTGAAGGTGAGCAGCAGCGCCACCATGGTGGTGATGCTGATATCGGAATCCGGATGCGGCGCCGTGGTCCGGGCGTAGGCAATGCCGAGCAGCAGCGCCAGGCCGATGAAGGCGAGACCGAGCGGCAGCGGGCCGACCGCTGCCGTCAGCAGCCCCAGGAGCCCGCCCAGCAGCCCGGTGAGCCCGAAGGTGCGCAGCCCGGCCAGGCGGCGGCCTTCGCCCAGCGCCCGGGTCTTCCAGCCGCGCTCGGTACCCACCAGCAGGCCGATGGCGAGGGCCAGCGCGAGGCGCAACCCGCTTTCCAGGGAGGCTGATTCGAAGAGCATGCTGGGGTCCCGCTGACTGGATGGTGGCCGGCTCGCCTGCTGAAGATCGCGGAGCAACGCCCCCGCCCGCCGCCGGAGCGCTGATTCAAGAGCAAACGGACGCCGCGATCAACGGTGCGGCCGGCGCAGCGCGCCGCGACCGCTGCTGCCCGTGGTCAGCGCTGCCCCGTGGCGGGTTCGCCGGCGGCAAAAAATTCCCGCAGCTGGTTCCCGAGGCCCTGACAGGCGCTGTCCTGGACCCGGGCGATGATGGGGATCGGCGCCAGCACGCCGATCACATAGGAGGAGCCCTTGGCGTCCACCTTGACGCGGCCGCCCTCGCGGACTTCGCCCAGGTCCCAGATCACCGCCTCGTAGCTCGCGGTCCGCTCCCAGGAGGCAAAGCCGAAGCAGCCGCCGCCACCGGGGCCCACGGCGCAGCTCATCGAACCGCCGCGGTCGGTGGTCGAGGTGCTGCCGTCCACCCAGATCATGTAGCGCACCCCGGTCTCGCGCAGCCGCGGGCCGACATCGGGATCGTCGAGCATCCGCTGCAGGCGGCGCAGCCCGAGCGGCGCGGTGCGCGGCTCCAGCCAGGGGTAGAGGCGGTCGATGAAGGCTTGTTCGGGCACCACCTCGAGCGGATTGTCGAGGCGCGCGCCGATGCAGCGGATCAGCTCCGGTTCGGTCTCGTACTCGCCGTCGTGGCGGCGGCCGAGCACCACCACCTGGTCACCGCGCGCCAGCGGCAGGGCGCGGCCGGTCTCGCGATATTCGTCCACCAGGGTGCGGGTACAGCCGGCGCCGAGCGCGAGGAGGAACAGCGCTGCGGCGCGGGCGGCAGTCAGCGCGACGGCGGCGCGCCGGGCCGGGGCGCGCGGTATATGGTGAGCCGGGGCGGTGCCCGGCATCCGGGGGCTGGTTTCCGGTTTCAGCGTCATGCCCGTGGTGCGCCGGAGGCCGTTGGCGAGAATCTATGATGGTAGTCGGTTGGGGAGGGAGCGGGGTAGAACCGGGGTTGGAACAACCCGGCAGCTTCCCGGCGTCCGTCTGCATGGGGGAGGTTCGGGTGCTTCTCAGCGGATGAGCTGGATATCCAGATCGAGGCGCAGTTCGGACCAGGCCCGGTCTGCGGTCAGGATCGGCAGTCGGCGTTCCGTGGCCAGTGCCAGGCAGGCACGATCGGCCAGGGACAGGCCGTGGCCGCGCGTCTTCTCCCACAGCCGGGCGGCGATCTCGGCTTGTTCGTCTGTGAACGGCATGAAGGTGACGCCCGCCTCCGCGAAGTCCTGCCGCATCCCGGTGATGTCGGCCTGGCGGCGCAGGGATTGCTGCATGACTTCCGACCAGTTCACCGCGCAGACCATGGCGCCCGACAGCGCCGACCAGACCCGGTCGGCCCCTGGCTCGTCGTGCAGGAACGCCAGCAAACTCGATGCATCGAGGACCAGCGTCACCCCTCCGCCGCCTCTTTCGCGGCCTCGGCGCGACGCTCCGCGATCAGTTCATCCACCAGACTGACTTCCTTGGGAATGTGGCGAAACCGATCCTGGAGCCGTTTCTCGATCGCCTCGCGTCGCTCCAGCACCAGTGCATCGCCCTCCTGCCGGGCCACCAGCCGATCCCCCGGCTTCAGGTCCAGCGCCTTGCGCAGGGCCGCGGGAATGACCAGCCGGCCTTGCGCGCCGACCTGGACCTCGTTGCTCGGCGGATTCGTTGCCATGTCGTATGCCATCGTGCCAACTGAGGTTCAGTCTGGCACGTCAATGTTTTTCATGCCAGAGATCTCCACTCCGCCGGCCACCGGCCCGGCCGCGCGCCGTGATCGAAACCTGGCGGCGCGAATACAACGACGATCGCCCCAAGAAAGCCCTCGACGGCATGGCGCCCGAGGCCTATGCGAAGCACCTTGCCGAGGTTCGGCTATAGTGACCCCGGACTCTAAACAGCCCCGCTACTGAAAGCGGGGGGACGTCGGGCCCGCTTAGCCAGGTGCTGATTTGAGCGGATGCCGACGACCTTGCGCATGAATACTCTCCCGCTGTGTACCGTTGATGCTATCAATCGGCCATCGTATCCGGGCGGTTGCACTGCGTG
>DASUDX010000115.1:0-4135 GCA_036275365.1 Nevskiaceae bacterium
ACCGCCCGCCAGCGCGGCTATACCCGCCTGCTGCTGGAAACCGGCACCGGCCCGGCCTTCGAGGCCGCGCACCGGCTCTATCTGCGCAATGGCTTTGCCTGGAGCACGGCCTTTGGCGACTACACCGCCACCGACTTCAATGTGTTCATGGCCCGCACGCTTGCCTAGCGGCCGGGCCGCTGGCAGGGTCCAGGCGTCAGCGCGGACGGGAGGGTGCGATGAGGGTGGGAACGCAGGGGCTCGCTTGCGGCGGCCCGCGAGCAAGGATCGTGTGCCTCCCGCCGATCGGTGCTGCCCTTGATCCACGCCCACGACCGAAGCCCACACCTCGCCACTGAACCACCCGCCCGCGCCATGCTGACCCTGCTCTTTCCTCGCTTTGCCCATGCCCGTACCGCGCGCCGGCTGCTGGGCGAGGCGCTGGGGCGCGAGGCGGCCGAGCCGCTCATCCGGCGCGCGCGCGTGCTCTATCAGCCCCCCGCGCCAGCGGCGAGCGCCGGACTTGGCCTGATGCTGCGCTACATGGCCTGCAGCGCCGCGCTCTACCGCGCCCTGCTCGAGCACGGACAGAGCGCGGCACAGGCCGGGGCGATGGTGGAGGCGGTGAATGCCGCGCTGTTCACTCCGGCGAGTGGCTGGGGCTATGCGGCGACCCGCCTGCGCCATCGCGAGCCGCTGCGGCGGGTGGGGTTGATCAACGATCTGCTGTTCCGCTGGCTGTTCACCGCGCCGTTCCAGCGCCGGCCGGTGGCGCTGCCCGGTGCGGTGGCCTACGAGGTGACCGTCTGCCCGCTCGCCGCCTATTTCCGCGAGGCCGGTCTGCCCGCCCTGACCCACCACGCCGCCTGCCAGCTGGACCACCATCTGGCGCGCCGCTGGGGCATGCGGCTGGAGCGCAGCGGAACCCTGGCGCAGGGCGCTGCCCACTGCGACTTCCGCTTTGTGCCCGCCCCGGCCGTCGCGCCAGACGCGCCGCCGCGGGCTGCAGGGGTGGAGGTGACCCGCGCCTACCAGCGGCCCTACGAGCAGCCGATCGCCGGGCGCGCGGGTGACGCCGTGCAGCCGGATGCGCACCGCCGCAGCGAGTTCCCGGGCTGGGTCTGGTGTACCGCAGCGGACGGCCGCGCCGGCTGGACGCCGCGTGCCTGGCTCCGCGAGGCGCGGGGCGAGTGGCGCCTGCAGCGCGATTTCGATGCGATCGAGCTCAGCGTGGTCCCCGGTGAGCGGCTGGAGGTGCTGCTGGAGGAAAGCGGCTTCTACTGGGTGCGCCGCGGCGATGCCGAGCGGGGCTGGGTGCCCTGCAGCCATGTGCGCGCGGTGATGGCGGGTGGCTGAGCCGCCGCCGTATCCTGCAGACCGCGAGAACCGGAGTGTCGCCATGACCCGAACCACCCTGACCCGCCCCGCCCTGCCCCGTCCCTATGCGCTGGCGCTCGGCTTGAGCGTGCTCGCCAGCCTGCTGCTGGTCTGGCTCAGCCTGGGCGTCGGGCTGATCGGCCGCGATGGCGACCCCGCCAACCGGCTCTATGCCCTGGTGCTGGCGGTGGGTGTGGCGGGTGCGCTGCTGGCGCGCCTGCGCGCCGGCGGGATGGTGTGGGCCCTGCTGGGCATGGCGGCGATGCAGGCCGGCATCGGCGGCTATGCGATCGGGCGCGGTCTGGGCGAACCCTGGAGCGGGCCGCTGGAACTGCTGCTGCTCAATGGTCTGTTCGTCGGCCTGTTCCTCAGCGGAGCCCTGCTGTTCCGCCATGCCCAGGCCGCGGGAGACGCCCGATGAGCGCACCGGTCTATGCCCTGAATCTGTTCGATGTGGCCGACAAGGCCGAGTACCTCGCCTACTCGCGGCGGTCGGCACGCGAGGTGGCGGCACATGGCGGCCGGGTGGTGGCGCTGGGCCGCTTCCGCGAGAGCATCACCGGCGAGATCCGCCCGCGCTCGGTGATGATCGTGGTGGAGTGGGCCTCGCGCGCGGCCTTCGAGAGCTATCGCCAGGACCCGGCCCTGCGCGATCTGCATCCGCACCGCGAGAATGGCACCCGCGAGTATGTCTGGCATCTGTTCGACAAGCTCGAGGATCTGCGCCCGCTGCTGAAGTAGCGCCCGCGCCGCAGCGGGAACCCGCGGGAGCGGGCACGGTCCACCTGCGGTCCCTTTCGCTGTGGAGATCGTCGATGCGCATCCTGCTCCGCCCCTGGCTGTGCGCGGCCAGCCTCCTGCTCGCCCTGCCCGCACCGGGCGCAAGAGCCCAGGACCTCGCCACCGAGATCGTCGATGCGATGAACGGCCTGTTCGGTCGCCATGCCGGTGAGCGCGCCAATCACGCCAAGGGGGTGGTGGCCGAGGGCAGCTTCACCGGCGCACCCGGTGCGGCGGCGCTGAGCCGGGCGGCGATCTTCCAGGGGCAGCCGGTGCCGGTGGTGGTGCGCTTCTCCAATGCCACCGGCCTGCCCGACATCGCCGATGGCGCGCCGGAAGCCAATCCGCGCGGGATCTCGATCAAGCTCAAGCCGGCGGGCGGCGGCGAGGTGGATCTGGTGCTGAACTCGCTGAAGTTCTTCCCGGTGGCCGATGGCGAGCGCTTCCGTGATCTGCTGCGGGCGCGGCTGGCGAGCCGCCAGAGCACCCAGAAGCCGACGCCGATGGAACAGTTCCTCGCCGCGCATCCGGGCGTGGCGCGGGCGATGGCAACGCTGGCCACCCCGGCGAGCTTTGCCGAGGAGCGCTACTTCGGCATCAACGCCTTCGTGCTGGTCAATGCCGCGGGCGAAAAGCAGGCGGTGCGCTACCAGCTGCTGCCGCCGACGGTGCGCCATCTGCCCCCCGAGGAGGCGGCACGCCAGCCGGCGAACTATCTGGTGGAGGAACTGGGCAGCCGTCTCGCCCGCGGGCCGGTGTCCTTCACCCTCAAGGCCCAGCTCGCCGCCCCTGGCGATCCCACCCACGACCCTTCCCAGCCCTGGCCGGATGAGCGGCCGCTGGTGACGCTGGGCACCCTGCGCCTGGACCGCGCGGTGGCCGACAGCCGGGCCGCGGCCCGGCCGCTGCTGTTCCTGCCCACCAATCTGCAGCCGGGCATCGAGCTCAGCGATGACCCGATGCCGGCGCTGCGCACGGCCGCCTACGCGGTGTCGTTCTCGCGTCGGCAGTAGGCGGCTTGCGGGCCGGCGGGCGGCGCCCCGCCGCTCAGGCGCTGACCACCGGGATCTGGCCGATGCGGGCCTGCCACTGCCGCGGCCCGCTCTCGTGCACCGAGTCTCCGCCGGCGTCCACCGCCACGGTCACCGGCATGTCCTCGACGGTGAACTCGTAGATCGCTTCCATGCCGAGGTCGGCAAAGCCAACCACCTTGGCCGCCTTGATCGCCTTGGAAACCAGATAGGCCGCCCCGCCCACTGCCATCAGGTAGGCGGCCTTGTGCTTCTTGATGGCGGCGATGCCGCTGGGGCCGCGCTCGGACTTGCCGATCATGGCGATCAGGCCGGTCTGCGCCAGCATCATCTCGGTGAACTTGTCCATGCGCGTGGCGGTGGTCGGACCGGCCGGGCCCACCACCTCGTCGCGCACCGGATCGACCGGGCCGACGTAGTAGATGACGCGGTTGGTGAAATCCACCGGCAGCGGCTCGCCGCGGGCCAGCATGTCCTGGATGCGCTTGTGGGCGGCATCGCGGCCGGTGAGCATCCGGCCGTTGAGCAGCAGGGTCTGGCCCGGCTTCCAGGCGGCCACTTCGGCCGGCGTGAGGGTGTCGAGGTTGACCCGGGTCGAGGTCTTCAGATCGGCCTTCCAGGTCACCTTCGGCCAGTCTTCCAGCTTCGGCGCCTCGAGCCGGGCCGGGCCCGAGCCATCGAGCTCGAAATGCACATGGCGGGTCGCCGCGCAGTTGGGAATCATCGCCACCGGCAGGCTCGCCGCGTGGGTCGGGTAGTCGAGAATCTTCACATCGAGCACGGTGGTGAGCCCGCCCAGGCCCTGGGCGCCGATGCCCAGCGCGTTGACCTTCTCGTACAGCTCCAGCCGCATCGCCTCGACCTGCGACAGCGCCTCGCCGCGCGAGGACTTGGCCTGCAGTTCGTACATGTCGAGGTCGTCCATCAGGCTTTCCTTGGCCATCAGGACCGCCTTCTCGGCGGTGCCG
>DASUDX010000116.1:0-2081 GCA_036275365.1 Nevskiaceae bacterium
GGCAGCACCACATTGACCAGCACCGAAATGCCGATCGCCTCCATCGCCAGGGCCAGGGCGCGGCTGGTGGCGGAATCACGATCGGCCGACCACTGCGCGACGCCAATCCCCAGCGCCATCAGGGCGACCACCACATGCGGGGTCAGCTCGTTCACGGCGGGGTCCCGGCGGGGTGATGAGCCGCCCCGGTCACCGCGGCGGTCTCCGCGGTCAGCGCCTCTCCGGCCCGGCGCGGTGCGGTCAGCGGCTGCGGCTTGAGACGGTTGCTGTGGAGCAGCGAGGTGCCGGCATGAATGCCGCCCGTGAATTGCAGGGTGAGGCGCTCGGCATCGCGCCGGCGCACATCCTCAGCGATCTCACGCGCCTCCTCCGCCGGCAGGCCCAGGGCCAGCAGGGCCTCCTCCCCGAAGCGGCTGGCCGATTCGAAGGTCTCGCGCACCTGGTAGTGCACATCCGCGCCCATCAGCTTGAGCGCGTGCTCCCGGTCGTAGGCCCGCACCAGCAGGCGGGCATGGGGAAACTGCTCGCGCACACGGTGGACGATCTCCAGCGAGGCCTGCTTGTCGTCCACGCAGACGGCGATCACCTGCGCGTGGTGGGCGCCCGCCGCGTGCAGCACATCGAGGCGGCGGCCATCACCGTAGTAGACCTTGAAACCGAAGTCCGCCGCGCTGCGGATCATCTCGGTGTCGGTGTCGATGATCACCACCTCGATTCCGCGCGCCAGCAGGGCCTGGCTGGCCACCTGCCCGAAGCGTCCGAAGCCGACCACCAGCACCCGGCTGCTCAGCCCGGCCGGCACATCGACCCCCTCCAGGGACGGCCGGTCGGCCGGCAGGAGCCAGCGCAGGGTCATCACCAGCAGCGGGGTCAGCGCCATCGACAGGATGACCATCGCCGTCAGGACCGCATGGACCGGGGCCTCCAGAATCCCCGCCGCGCTGCCGGCCGCATACAGCACGAAGGCGAACTCGCCGCCCTGCGCCATCAGCGCGGTCCGGTGCAGGGCATCGCCGTGGCCGCCACCGAAGGCACGGGCCACCGCATAGATGCCGACCGCCTTGATCAGCATGAAGACGGCCACCCCGGCCAGGATCTCCCGCCAGTATCCGGGGAAGACGGCGAGGTCCAGCGCCATGCCCACGCTCAGGAAGAACAGCCCGAGAAGAATGCCGCGGAAGGGTTCGATATCCGCCTCCAGCTGGTGCCGGAAGGTGGACTCGGACAGCAGCACGCCGGCCAGGAAGGCGCCCATCGCCATCGACAGCCCCCCCAGCTGCATCAGCAAGGCCGCGCCCAGCACCACCAGCAAGGCCGCCGCGGTCATCACCTCGCGGGCCCGCGCCGCGGCGAGGATGCGGAACATCGGGTTCAGCAGCCAGCGGCCCGCCAGCACCAGCCCGCCGATCGCCGCCAGCCCCATGCCGATCGCCGCCCCGCGGGAGCCGGCCTCGGCATCGCCGGGCGGGGCCAGAAAGGCCACCAGGGCCAGCAGCGGCACGATGGCCAGGTCCTCGAGCAGCAGCACGGACACGACGCGCTGACCTCTCGGGGTCGCGGTCTCGCCGCGCTCGTCCAGCAGCAGCATCACGGTGGCGGTGGAGGTCATCACAAACCCCATGGCACCGAGCAGCGCCACCGGCGCGGAGAGCCCGGCCAGCAGGCCGACACCGGTGAGCAGCAGGCCGCAGACCAGCACCTGAGCCAGCCCGAGACCGAAGATCTCGCGGCGCAGTGACCACAGGCGGCTCGGCTGCATCTCCAGGCCGATCACGAACAGGAACATGACCACGCCCAGTTCCGCCACATGCAGGATCGCCTGCGGCTCGCTGAACAGCCCGAGGCCAAACGGGCCGATCATCACCCCGGCCACCAGATAGCCGAGCACCGATCCCAGCCCGAGCCGTTTGAACAGGGGCACCGCCACCACCCCGGCGGCCAGAAGCGAGACGACGCTGACCAGTTCGCTGCTCTGTCCCTCCGCCGCCATCGCTGCCTCTCCGCCTTCGGCCCGCTCGGCGGCCAGTGTCGGTGATCACCTGCGATGTCGCCAGCGAGGGGCCACGGCCGGCCGCGCCCGG
>DASUDX010000117.1:0-14220 GCA_036275365.1 Nevskiaceae bacterium
ATGGGGCCGGTCTGCTGCAGGCACCGGCGTGTCCGGGCTCCTAGCCGGCCTGCTGCTCTCGGCGAGCCTCGCCAGCGGCCCGCCGGCGCCGATCCCGGCGATCGAACCGGTCGCGCTGGGCGCCGCCCTGCACCGCGCGGCGGACAGCCTGCAGAGCCGGGTGAGCGCCAGCGGCCGCTTCCTCTACCGGCTGGATGCCGAGGGCCGGCTGCGGCCCGGCTACAACGCCGTGCGCCACGCCGGCACGCTGTGGGCCCTGCAGGCCCTGCAGGCCCGGCAGCCGGACCCAGAGCGGGCGGCGGCGCTGGCGCGAGCCTCGCAGTATCTGGAGCACTGCTGTCTGCGCCCGCTGCCGGCGTTCCCGGCGGCCTGGGCGGTGTGGTCCGACGATGAAGGCGAGCCCGCGGAGGCCAAGCTTGGTGCGGCGGGTCTGGCGCTCGCGGCCTGGCAGGGCCTGCGCGCCCAGGGCCTGCCCGCCCCGGCGCCCGAGCGGCTGCAGGGGCTGGCGCGCTTCCTGGTCTACCAGCAGAAGCCCAACGGCCACTTCCACGCCAAGTTCCGCAACGGCCGCCGCGATGACCGCTGGGTCTCGCTCTACTACCCGGGCGAGGCGGCGCTGGGCCTGCTCGCCCAGCACCGCGCCGACGGCGACCCGCGGTGGCGCGAGGCTGCCGGCGCTGCCCTGCTGGCGCTGGCCGATCAACGCCAGCGCAGCGGCCGCTACCTCGCCGACCACTGGGCCCTGATCGCGAGCCAGGCGCTCGCCGAGCAGGCAGCGGCCGGCCTGCCCGACCCCCTGCAGGCGCATCTGGAGGCCACGGTCGCGGTCATCCTCGAGGAGGGCGCGCGCCACGGCGATGACTTCGGCCGCGGCGGGCGCACCGCGCCGATCGCCACCCGCCTCGAAGGCCTGCTCGCCGCCCTGCCCCTGCTGGCGCCGGACGGTGCGCTGGCCCAGGCCAGCCGCGCCCAGCTCGGGCGCAGCCTGCCGCTGCTGCTGGGCGCCGCGCGCCGTCACCCGCCCCTGCTCGGGGCGATTCCACGCGCCCTGCCCGGCAGCACCGATCCGCGCGCGGCCGAGCTGAGGATCGACGACACGCAGCATGTGCTCTCGGTGCTGCTGGGCCTGTGCAGGCTTCAGAAGTACGCCTGCACCCGGCCCTGAATCACATCGGTCTCGATCTCCGGCTGACCCGGCACCTCGAGCGTGACCCGCTGGGCATTCACCGAGAAGCGGATCTGCTCGACCGGATACCAGTTGAAGGCCAGACCGGCGACCTGGCCCTCGCTGCCACCGCCATCGCTGAAATCGGTGCGGCTCAGGCGCAGACCGACCTCGAACGCGCCCCAGCCGCCGCGGGTCAGCGGGCGACGCGGCTCGATGCCATCGAAGTTGCCGTAGCGCACGCTGTAGTCGCGCTTCTCGCCGGTGATCGCCCAGCCCAGCTCGGCGTAGACGCCGCTGCCCTCGGTGACGCCATCGGAGGCGAGGTCGATCCATTCCGACTGCAGCAGCACCGGGCCGCGGCGCAGGGCGAACTCGGCACCGAGCAGGCGGTAGCGGTCCACCCCCAGCTCGCGCAGCGAGGCCGGGGTGTAGCCGCTCACCAGCACGGTCTCCGCCGAGCCGCTGGCGCGCAGGCCGCGCGGCTCCTCGCTGCGGCGCTGGCTGGCGCCGACGCCCAGATGCAGCAGCCAGTCACCGCGCAGCGGCGTGGCGGTGAGCCGTCCGGTCAGCGAGGACTCGTTGCGGTCTCCGCCGAACTGCTCGTGATCGGAGGCGGCGAAGGCACCGGCGGACACCGCCCAGGCCTCCGACCCCCGGTAGTTGACGGTGGCACCCAGGCCATAGTCCGGGCCCAGCGCCGAGGGCGAGGGCCGCTCCATGAACAGGGTGTCCTTGGAACTGCCGTACTCGGCGAGGCCAAACGGCTCCTGCAGGCGGCCGGCCTCGATCCGCACCGGCCAGCCGCGGTACTCGATGGCCAGGTCGCGCAGACGGGTGTCATCGGCGAAATCCACGCTCACCCCGTAGCGCCAGTCATCGGTGTAGCGGCCGAACACCCCCAGCCGCAGCCGGCGCAGCTCGCCGCTGTCCTGCTGGGGATCCGGGGCATCGCTGTCGATCAGGGCGTCGTACTGGATGCGGCCGGTGACGCGGCCCTCCAGCTCGCCGGCTTCGAAGCGGGTGTAGTCCTCGGCCGCCACCGGCAGCGACAGGGCAGCGGGGGCCAGGCCGGCCAGCAGGGCGTGAGCCAGGGCCGTGCGGGAAAAGCGTGCGCTCATGGTCAGGTCTTCTCGGGTGGGAACAGCAGGCCTCGGGACGAGGCGGGGGACGCCACCGGGGTGGTGTCATTGAATCGATCGCCGGGGCTCGGCGCCAGCGGCGCGCTCGCCTCTGCTTCCGGCAGCGCCGACAGCCGCGCCAGGGCGGCGCGCGAGACCGCATAGCCCTGGCGCAGCTCCCAGGCCAGCACGGCATCGCGAAACGGGCCGGCGAGCAGCGCCGCCAGCGCCCAGGCCGCCGCCCCGCCGCCGGGCGCGGCGGCGAGCAGCAGCAGGGCCAGGGCCAGCAGCAGCGGCAGCGCCTCGGCCAGGGCGCGCGGGCCGGCGCGCACCACGGCGCGGGCAATCGCCTGATCGCGCACCGCATCGGCACGGCGGTCGAGGCCGGGCCGGGGTTGTCCGGCAGGCTGGTCGAGGGCGTCCAGCCACTGATCGACCCGGCTGGCCAGCCGTCCGCGGGCGCGCCGCAGGCTGGCCTCGGCGGCGCCCAGCGCCGGCTCGCGCAGGCGCAGCAGGGCGAGCAGGATCAGCAGCGCGGCCAGCACCGCCGCGGCGGCACGGCTCTCGCCGGCGAGAAACAGGCCGCTGACCAGGGTCAGCAGCGTCACCCCGGCCCCCAGCGCCCGCGCCCAGCCCTGGCTGATCCAGCGGCGCAGGCCGTTGAGATCGCTGCTCAGGCGCAGCCACAGGGCGCCACGGCCGAAGCGCCGGCGCGCCGCCACCGGCATCTCGCGCAGGCGCAGCACCAGGCGGCGACGCAGCGCCCGCACATAGACCTGGCCGAGCCGTTCGGACTCGATGGTCTCCAGCGCCCGCAACAGGGCCAGCGCCAGCATCACCAGCAGCAGCGCGGCGAGCACCGCCGGCTCGCTGAGGCGATCGACCGGGCGCAGCAGCCCGAGCAGGGCGAGCCCGCCGATCCCGCGCAGCACCGCCACCGCCAGCAGGCGCAGAAAGGGCGCCCGCCGGCTGCCGCGATGCAGGGCCGGAAACAGGGTCATCGGGCCACCACCGCCGCCAGCCGCTGGGCGATGTCCGGCTGGGCCAGCTCGGTATCGCGCAGCACCGGCAGATCGATCAGCCCGGCCGCCTCCTCGCGGCCCTGGGCCTCGGCGGTGAACACCCCGCTGCAGGCACGCACCGGCAGGCCGGCCTCGCGCAGCCAGCGCACGCCGGCGGCGGCGCCGAGCGGATCGCCGGCGGCAAACAGCACGCCGCTGAGGCGCCGGCGCAGGGCATCCGAGCGCAGCAGGCCGGCGGTCTCGGCCTGGCCCAGGCCATCGGCGATCTCCGCCACCACCGCGTCCGCACCGGCGCTGGCGTGATCGAGCAGGCGCAGGCTGGCGGCGATCAGCCCGGGCAGCGGCACCCGGTAGGTGGAGGCATAGCCGGCGTCGGCGAAATCCAGCACCCGCTCGGCGCCGGCATCGCGCATCTTCCACAGGTCGTTGCCGGCCCCGGTCCCGGTGAGCTTGCAGGCCACCACCCGCCGGCCGCCGGCGCGCAGGCCGCGGATCAGCATGGCGGCGGTGTGGGTCTTGCCGGCATTCATCGAGGTGCCGCAGACCACCCACACCGGCACCGCCGGTGGCGGTTGCGGCAGCGGCGGCAGGGCGAAGTCGGCGAGGTTCAGGGCGCGGCCCTGGCCATCGCCGAGGCGGCCCAGCGGGCGCAGCCGGGTCGGCGCGTTCATCGCCGCGTGGCGCGCCACCTCGCGCGAGGCGAGCCCGCCGCCGGCGATCAGATCGCAGGGCCCGAGGTCATCCGGCACCAGCGCCTCGAACTGGTCCGGGGCGTAGCGGTTGCCATAGGCGAGGATCAGCCGGTCGCCGACCGCCAGACCGGCCTTGCGCCCGCTGCACAGCTCGACATTGCGGTGCTGACCGAGCGCGGTGACCTCCGCCAGCAGCAGATCCCCGGCCTGGGGATGGGCCGGGCCCGGCAGCAGCTGGCGCAGCCGCTCGCGCGGCACCCGGCGGGTGGAAAAGGCCTGGTGGGCGCCGGCCAGCAGAGCCTGGACCGGCTCGGGGCGATGCAGGAGGGAACCGAGGGCATTCATGGGGAGGATCCGGAAGAGGGAGACAGGGCAGGCGTCGGCACCGCGGGCGGCTCAGGCGGCCAGGCGCTGGGGGGGACTTCGCCACTCCGGCAGATCGCCGAGCAGGATCGACAGCGTCGACGGGGCGGCGAGCTCGCTGGCCGCCAGCACCGGAAGGTCGAGCTCGGCCTCGGCCTCGCGGCGGGCCAGCGGCGAGCGGGTGATCGCGCCGCTCACCGCCAGCACCGGATGGCCGACGGCGCGCAGCTGGCGCACCGCCTCGACTGCACACAGCGCATCGCTGGCGCACACCACCAGCCCCTGGCTCAGGGCGGCCGCGCCCGGTTCCAGCAGCAGCCGGCGCAGCGCCGGCAGACCCAAGCCCCCGGCCAGCCGCAGCAGGCCGATCGGCGCGCCGCTGGCAGCCAGCGCCGCGAGCTGGCGCTGGGCGCGGCCCCGCAGGCAGTCGCCGCTGTCGTGCTCGCCATCGAGGCAGCCGACATCGGCGGCATCGACCACCTCGCGGGCTCCGGCCTCGATCAGCGCCCAGCGCTCGCCGCCGTCGATCAGCCCGAGCGGGCGCGCCACCGCGCTGTCGAGGCCCAGCTGGGCCAGTCCGCGCAGCAGCTGCATCAGGGTGGTGCCGGCGCGGGCACCGCGGGCGGCGCTGACCACGCCGAGCACCGTCGCCGGCGCGCGGCCGGTGCTGGCGGCGAGCTCGGGCAGGCGCAGCGGCTGGCCCTGGCCATCGCAGACCCGGCCGAGCAGGCGCACCGCGGTGAGGCCGCCGCCGCGCGCCTCGGCGCCGACCAGGCCATCGCGGCCGAGCAGGTGCAGGGATTCGCCACGGCGGGCCACCGCGCAGCGCTGACCGAGGCTGCTGAAATGGCGGCCGGTGAGGGCCAGCACGCGGTCACCCGGGTAGAGCGTGGTGAGGCGGCCGCTGGCCAGCTGCAGCGGCGCGGGGGCGGCCTCGGGCTGCAGTTCCACCACCAGCAGATCGCCCTCCGCCGGGAGGGCGGCGGGATCGAGGCGGGCCTCGGCAGGCAGGGTCAGGCGGTGGCAGCGATCCGGGAGATGCAGGTTCGCCGGCAGGGGCATCCAGGCAGTCATCGGGGTTCTCGATCAGGGCCCAGTCGGGCAGGCCCTACGAGAACGACCGGGATCGGACTTTATTCCCGACCCCGGCCGAAAACCGGTTGATGGCCCCGGTGAGCCGCCTCAGGCGGCGCGGGTGAGCTCGCCGTTCTGGTAGTCCTGGATGGCCCGCTCGATCTCCTCGCGGGTGTTCATCACGAAGGGTCCGTACTGCACCACCGGCTCGCGCAGCGGCCGGCCGGCGATCAGGATCAGCTGCGCGCCCTGCGGGCCGGCCTGCAGGCGCAGGGTCTGGCCGGGACCGAGCAGGCCGGCGCTCTGCGGCGGCAGGGCCCGCGACGCGCCCTCCGCGCCCACCGTCACCGCGCCCTCGTAGCTGTAGAGCACGCTGGTGTGGGTGTCGGGTAGCGGCTGCTCGAACACCGCGCCGGGGGCCAGGTGCAGATCCCAGTAGTGCGGATCGGTGGCCATCGCCCCGTCGGGATTGATCGGCCCGCGCACGGTCTGGCCGTCGATCTCCACCCGGCCGGCGATCACCTTGATGCGGCCGCCGTCGGCCAGCGGCACCAGCGGCAGGTCGGCCGCCGGGATGTCGCGCCAGGCCGCCGGCTTCATCTTCTCGCGCGCCGGCAGATTGATCCACAGCTGGAAGCCGCGCATGCGGCCGCTCTCCTGCAGCGGCATCTCCGAGTGGATCACGCCGCGGCCGGCGGTCATCCACTGCACCGAGCCGGGGCCGAGGTCACCGACATTGCCGAGGTGGTCGCGATGCTGCATGCGGCCATCGAGCATGTAGGTGACGGTCTCGAAGCCCCGGTGCGGATGGGCGGGAAAGCCGGCGATGTAGTCGCCCGGGTTGTCGGTGCCGAACTCGTCGAGCATCAGGAAGGGATCGAGGTACAGGCCGCGCTGGGCGCCGATGGAGCGGCGCAGGCGCACGCCAGCGCCATCCGAGGTGGGCACCGAGGCCAGCACCTGGGCCAGCGGGCGGATCGGGGTGGTCATGGTCATCTCCAGTCAAAGCCGAGGATCGGGCAGGGGTCAGGCGCGGCGGGCGTCGAGGCTGTAGGCCCCGCCGCCGTGGGCCACCAGCAGCAGCAGGCCACCGGCAATCGACACATTCTTGAGGAACAGCACCTGCTGCATCGGGTCGGCCAGGTTGCTGTGGAAGATCAGCGCCGACAGCAGCGAGAAGCCGGCGAGCAGGAGGGCGGTCAGCCGGGTCTGCCAGCCGAGGATGATCAGCAGGGCGGCGCCCACTTCGAAGGCGATCACCGCCGGCAGCAGGGCCGCCGGCAGACCCACCGAGGCCATGTACCCGGCGGTGCCCTCGTACTGGCCGAGCTTGCCGAGACCGGCGATCAGGAACAGCGAGGCCAGCAGCAGCCGGCCGGCGGGGATGGCGAGGGGATAGAAGCGGTTCATGGGGCTCTCCAGTCAAAGCCGCGGTGGCGGCGGGTGCAGCCATTACACGCTTGATCCATTCGATAAAAAAGCCTAATTTTTGGCTTTATCTAATCAGTTTTTTGGATGGCTTATCCCCGCATCAGCCTCGAGCAGTGGCGCGCCCTGGTCGCCGTGGTGGAGGCCGGCGGCTATGCCCAGGCCGCCGAGGCCCTGCACAAAAGCCAGTCCGCGGTGAGCTACGCGGTGCAGAAGCTGGAATCGGTGCTGGGGGTCCAGGCCTTCGAGATCCACGGCCGCAAGGCCCAGCTCACCGCCACCGGCCAGCTGCTCTACCGGCGCGCGCGGGCCCTGCTCGATGAGGCCCTGGCCGCCGAACGGGCGGCGGCGGCGCTCTCGGCCGGCTGGGAGGCCGAGCTGCGGCTGGCGGTGGAGATCGTCTTTCCCACCTCGCTGCTGCTCGAGGTGCTGGCGCGCTTTGGCACGCTCAGCCCGCACACCCGCATCGAGCTCTACGAGAGCGTGCTCGGCGGCACCGCCGAGGCGCTGCTGCAGGGGCGGGTGGACCTGGCCATCGGTCCCTCGGTGCCGCCGGGCTTTCTCGGCGATCCGCTGCTGCCGCTGGATCTGGTGCCGGCCGCGCACCCGGACCATCCCCTGCACCGGCTCGGCCGGCCGCTGCGCCTGGAGGATTTGCGCGCCCACCGCCAGCTGGTGGTGCGCGATTCCGGCAGCCAGCGCGAGAAGAGCCCGCTGGCGCTGGAGGCCAAGCAGCGCTGGACGGTGAGCCACATGGCCACCTCGATGCTGGCGGCGCGCGCCGGCCATGGCTACGGCTGGTATCCGCTGGACAAGATGCGCGAGGAGATTGCCGCCGGCCAGCTCAAGCCGCTGCCGATGCGCGAGGGCGGCCGGCGCATCGGCATGCTGTACCTGATCTACGCCGACCGCGAGGCCGCCGGCCCGGGCGCGCTCAAGCTCGGCGAGCTGCTGCGCGAGGCGGTGCAGCGGCTGCCCGCCGAGCCCGGTTAGCCGGCTTACTGGGCAGGCCGGGGCGCGGCGCAGGGCGCACAATAGCCGCCTGCTCAACCGGATTCGCGCCATGAACGATCCCCGCGCCCTCGCGCCCGAGACCCGCCAGGATGTCAGCCCGCTGCGCTTCGTCACCGCCGCCAGCCTGTTCGACGGCCATGACGCCGCGATCAATGTGATGCGCCGGCTGATCCAGGCCCGCGGGGCGGAGGTGATCCACCTCGGCCACAACCGCAGCGTCGAGGAGATCGTCCGCGCCGCCCTGCAGGAGGATGCCGACGCCATCGCGCTGAGCTCCTACCAGGGCGGCCACAACGAATTCTTCGCCTACATGGTGGACATGCTCGCCGAGCGCGGCGCCAGCCACATCCGCGTCTTCGGCGGCGGCGGCGGCACCATCACCCCGGAGGAGATCGCCGCCCTGCAGGCGCGCGGGGTGGCCCGCATCTATCACCCCAACGACGGCGCCCGCCTCGGCCTCAACGGCATGATCGATGACCTGGTGGAACGCGCCGAGCAGGCGCGGCGGGCATCGGAACCCGGGGCCCGGGAGGCGCTGATGCAGGCGGCCAGCGTCGAGGACGAGATTTCCATCGGCCGCATGCTCACGGCCCTGGAGGACGGCGTGTTCAGCGAGACCGAGCTGGCCACCCTGCGCCAGCAGTGGGGAGGGGGCACTGGCGATGCCCAGACCCGCACGCCTCGCGCCCCCATCCTCGGCTTCACCGGCACCGGTGGCGCCGGCAAGTCCAGCGTGGTGGATGAGGTGCTGCTGCGCTTCCTGCAGGCCTTCCCCGAGATGCGCATCGCGGTGCTCGCGGTGGACCCGACCCGCCGCCGCAGCGGCGGCGCCCTGCTCGGCGATCGCATCCGCATGAACTCGCTGCGCAACCCGCGGGTGTTCATGCGCTCGATGGCGACCCGCCGCCAGCACGCCGCCACCAACACCGTGCTCAAGGACTGCATCGCCTTCCTCGCCGCCCAGGACTACGACCTGGTGATCGTCGAGACCGCCGGCATCGGCCAGAGCGATTCGGAGATCGTCGATCTGGTCGACTTCCCGGTCTATGTGATGACCAGCGAGTACGGCGCAGCGAGTCAGCTCGAGAAGATCGACATGATCGACTACGCCGAGCTGATCGTCCTCAACAAGTTCGACAAGCGCGGCGCCGAGGATGCCCTGCGCGATGTGCGCAAGCAGTGGAAGCGCAACCGGGTGAAGTTCGAGCTCAAGGACGAGGAGGTGCCGGTCTATCCCTCCATCGCCAGCCAGTTCAACGATCCGGGCCTGAGCTGGATGTTCGTCAACCTGTGCCGGCTGATGCGCGAGAAGCTTGGCATCGGCAAGCCGCCGGCAGCGAGCGGGGCGGTGCGCTGCGACTTCACCCCCCAGCTCGACACCCGCCTCAAGGAACCGCGGGCGACGGTGCTGATCCCGGGCCCGCGGGTGCGCTATCTGGCCGAGATCGCCGAGAACGGTCGGGCCATCGCCCGCGCCGCCGAGACCCAGGAGGAAGCCGCCGATCGCGCCCAGATGCTGCACGAGGCGCTGGTGGAGCTGGCCGATCCGCGTCTGCCCGGGGCGCTCGACCCCTACCCCGCCGACGCCCTCGGCGAGGCCGGCGCCGATCGCAGCCTGCTGACCCTGCGCCAGCGCTACAACAGCGCGCTCGCCGCGCTGACGCCGGAGTCGATCCGTCTGCTGCGCGACTGGCCGCAGCGGGCGCAGGGCGTGCGCGATGCCCAGTACCGCTACGAGGTGCGCGGCAAGGCGGTGACCGGCGAGAACTATGTGGAGTCGCTGTCGCGACAGAAGATTCCCAAGGTGGCGGCGCCGCACTACCGCGGCTGGGGCGAGCAACTGCGCTTCCTGCTCAAGGAGAACCTGCCCGGCGGCTATCCCTACACCGCCGGCATCTATCCCTACCGGCGGGTCGGCGAGGATCCGATCCGCATGTTCGCCGGCGAGGGCACGCCGGAACGCACCAACCGCCGCTTCCACTACCTCGCCCGCTCGGGCAGCGCCACCCGCCTGTCCACCGCCTTCGACTCGGTGACGCTCTACGGCGAGGACCCGCATACCCGTCCGGACATCTACGGCAAGATCGGCAACAGCGGCGTCAACATCGCCACCCTGGACGACATGAAGAAGCTCTACTCGGGCTTCGATCTCTGCGACCCGGGCACCAGCGTGAGCATGACCATCAACGGCCCGGCGCCGATGATGCTGGCGATGTTCATGAACACCGCGGTGGACCAGCAGGTGGAGAAGTATCTGCGCGCCGACGCCGGCCGCTGGGCCGAGGCCGAGCGGCGGATCGCCGAGCGCTACCGTGACCGCGCGCGGCCGCGCTACACCGGCGAGCTGCCGCCGGGCAATGACGGGCTCGGGCTGGGCCTGCTGGGCGTCACCGGCGACGAGCTGGTGGATGCCGAGACCTATGCCCGCATCCGCCGCGAGACGCTGGCGGTGGTGCGCGGCACCGTGCAGGCCGACATCCTCAAGGAGGATCAGGCGCAGAACACCTGCATCTTCAGCACCGAGTTCGCCCTGCGCATGATGGGCGACATCCAGCAGAGCTTCGTCAGCCGCGGGGTGCGCAACTTCTACTCGGTGAGCATCTCCGGCTATCACATCGCCGAGGCCGGGGCCAACCCGATCAGCCAGCTCGCCTTCACGCTGGCCAATGGCTTCACCTTCGTCGAGTACTACCTCGCGCGCGGCATGAAGATCGACGACTTCGCGCCCAATCTGTCGTTCTTCTTCAGCAACGGCATGGACCCGGAGTATTCGGTGATCGGCCGGGTGGCGCGGCGGATCTGGGCGCGGGCCCTGCGCACCCGCTATGGCGCCAACGAGCGCAGCCAGATGCTGAAGTACCACATCCAGACCAGCGGACGCTCCCTGCACGCGCAGGAGATCCAGTTCAACGACATCCGCACCACGCTGCAGGCGCTCTATGCCCTGTTCGACAACTGCAACTCCCTGCACACCAATGCCTACGACGAGGCGATCACCACGCCCACCGAGGAGAGCGTGCGGCGGGCGGTGGCGATCCAGCTGATCATCAACCGCGAGCTGGGGCTGAACTTCTGCGAGAACCCCTGGCAGGGCAGCTTCATCATCGACCAGCTCACCGATCTGGTGGAGGAAGCGGTCTACCGCGAGTTCGAGAGCCTCTCCGAGCGCGGCGGCGTCCTCGGCGCGATGGACACCATGTACCAGCGCGGCAAGATCCAGGAAGAGAGCCTCTACTACGAGCACAAGAAGTACGACGGCTCGCTGCCGCTGATCGGCGTCAACACCTTCCTGCCCAGGGACCATGGCGGCGAGATCGCCACCACCATCGAGCTGATCCGGTCCACCGAGGAGGAGAAGCGCCAGCAGATCGGCCACCTCGCCGCCTTCCAGGCCGCGCGCAATCCGCTGGCGCCGCAGGCCCTGCGCGAGCTGCAGGACACCGCCCGCCGCCGCGAGAACCTGTTCGAGGCGCTGCTGGAAACGGTCAAGCACTACTCGCTGGGGCAGATCAGCCACGCCCTCTACGCGGTCGGCGGCGAGTACCGCCGCAACATGTAGGCGCGGCCGCAGCGCCCGGGTCTGCAGGTGCCGGCGGCGGCGCCTCAGCCCAGGCCCTGCAGATAGCCGGCGAACAGCACCAGGAAGCCGCCGACCTCGCCGACGATCAGCAGGGTCATGTAGGCGCGGATCAGCCCGCCGGGCAGCTGGTGCTGACCGAGCACATGCGGGCGGCGCAGCTGGTTGTCGGTGTCGCGCAGCCAGCCGTGCACGGCATAGGTGGCCACCGCCGAGGCAAAGAACAGCACCGGGACCAGCACCGCGGCCTGATTGATCGGCGCCGGAAAGCGGCTGAGGCCGGCGAACTCGGCCAGTACCAGACAGGCGAAGCTGTACATCAGCGCGGTGCGGTGGCAGATGTCGACATAGGCCGGGGCCTGGGCATCGGGGCTGCGCATCATGCAGCGATACTTCCACAGGCCGGTGAGCAGCCCGGTGAGGAAGAACAGGCCACAGCCGATCTGGGCGATCTGCACGGCAGAGATCATCGACAACACTCCTGGGGTGGGAAGCAGGGGGGCTCAGGCCGGGGTGGCGGTGCGCCGCTGACGGCGGCGGAAGGCCTTGCCGCAGCGGTTCTGGTGATGCCAGTAGGCGCGGTGGAAGACGGTCAGATCCGGCGGCATCCAGAAGCGCTGCGGATCGGTGGCCTGGCGGGGCGCCACCGCACCCGGGGTGACCGTGGCCAGCACCAGGCCCGGGCCCTCCTCGGTGTGGCGGCGGGCCAGCACCTCGCCCTCGGCGCTGACGATCTGGGTGGCCCCGACGAAGGCGGAGCGGTGCGGCACGCTCCAGCGCTGCCCGGGCACCACCAGGAAGCGGCTGGAGAAGCCGCCGCAGTGGGCCGCATGCAGCACCGGCACGCCGAGGCGGCGGGCGAACTCGACCGGGGCCTGCTCGGCGAGCCGGCGGTTGATCCGGTCCACCGGGCGCAGCAGCGGCGTCAGCAGCGGCCAGTTGGCGGGGATGGTCCACCAGTGGTTGCCGGTCATGGCCAGACCCACCCGCCCGCGCAGCCGCCGCACCGTCTGGTTGCGGATCAGCTCCCAGCACATCGCCGCGCCCACCCCGCCGAGCTGGGTGTCGAAGGCGCCATCGTCCTGCCCCGGATCGTAGAAGCAGTTCTCCCACATGGTGGGGAGGTCCTTGTCGTGGTGGTGGCAGCGGCCGTCGGGCTCGATGAAGTAGTAGCGGTTGTAGGCCTGCTCGCCGACGCTGACCACCATCGAGCCGCCGATGGACACGCCGTGGCGGCCGGCCAGCTCCCGCATCAGCGCCAGGGCCGGGTTGTCGAGCGCATCCAGCGCCGGGCTGGCGAAGGGCTCGTCGAAGAGGATCGGCGAGGGGAAGAACTCGGGCAGCGCCAGCAGGCGCGCGCCCTGCTCGATGGCGCTCAGCGCCAGCCGCCGCGCCTGCTCCAGATTGGCATCGAACGCCCCGGGACGGCCCTGCAGCTGGATGGCGGCGGCGAGAATCGGTGGGGTGGGCATGGCGGTCGTCGGCAGCCGGGGTGGCTAGGATGGCGGCGGTGAACGGCGCCCACTCTAGGCCCGGCGCGAGGAATGCACTTGCCCAAACCGGCTGGCCCTGGCGATGACCCTCCCTGGCTCTGCCTGTGGCCGGAGCGGCTGCTGTTCATCGGCCGCCTGCGGCAGGTGGCGGCGCATCGCCACGCCACCCCGGTCCTGCTGGTGGCCCTGGACGGTCGGCTGCGCGTGCACACCGCCGCCAGCGGCTGGCAGGAGGGCCAGACCGCCCTGATCGCCGCCGGGCTGCTGCATGCCCTGGACCTTGCCGGCGGACTCACCGCGGTGTTCTACAACGACCCGCACCGGCCGCTGCATCCGCGTCTGGCCGTGGCCGCGGTGGCGGGGGTGCAGCTCGATCCCCCCGGGCTTGAGGCGCTGGCCGAGCCGCTGCGGCAGCGCTACGGGCAGCGCGCCCAGCCGGCCTCGCCGGCGGCCGCCCGGCTGGATGCGGCCCTGCTCGCCGTGCTCGGTCAGCACGAGCGAGCGCCGCGGCGCGATCCACGGATCGAGCAGGTGCTGGCGGTGCTCGAGCGCGAGGTCAGCGAGAACCTGTCGCTGCAGGCGCTGGCCCATCCGGTGGGGCTGTCCGCCAGCCGGCTGCAGCATCTGTTACTGGCCGAGCTCGGCGTGCCGGTCCGCCGCCTGCGGCTGTGGCTGCGCTTTCGTCGCGCGCTCGAGCAGGTCGGTCGCGGCGCCTCCTTCACCGAGGCCGCGCTGGAAGCCGGCTTCGCCAGTTCCTCTCACTTCAGCCACGCCTTCCGCAGCATGTTCGGCGTCGCCGCCCGCAGCGTGCTCGCCCCGGAGCGGCCGCTGACGGTCGAATGGAGGCCGGGGCAGCGGCCCGCTGCCTGACCCCCGGCACGATCGGCGCCACCGCGCGGTTTCAACTCCCGTTCAACTTGCGCCGGCCAACGGACATACACAGCGCATTAACACCGGGATGAATGCGGTTTCGTGGTCCGGGGCAGATCGGCAAGGATCGACGCGCGGTTGAACGGGCGGCGCTCGCGCTTCCCGGCAAAGCGATGGAGCGGTCGCCTGCGCGGGGCCGCTCGACGCCGCGCCGGGAACCGGGTGCGGCCCCATGCGAAAAAAGGAGTGAGAGAAAAACGAAGGTCTGCCCGTGGCTGTGAAAACAGCCCGCAGGGAGCGGCTGTTCTGAATTTCGGAGGACCCCAGAACAGCTGCCCGACGGCGAGGGAGTGGCCGTGCGCCGTGCAGTCCCGTCGTGTCGTCGTCTTGCTTCGGTGTTT
>DASUDX010000118.1:0-39526 GCA_036275365.1 Nevskiaceae bacterium
CGGCGAGGCGCTGGGCCAGCCCCAGCCCGCCCTGGCGGGACAGCTGCAGGGCCAGCTGCGGATCGAACAAATCCTGGTAGGGCCCCAGTGCGCCGGCCGCCTCGCCGATGGCAGCGCCGGCCTGGTGGGCGGATTTCAGCACCTGCTGGATCAGCAGGGCTTCGAACTGGCGGGCGGCCTCGGCCACCACCCCGGGGGTGGCCCGCCCGCCCGCGCCTGCCGCTGCGGCACGGCCGCCCAGCGCCAGGCTCTCCAGGCGGGCCTCGAGCTTCACAGGATCACCAGCTCGGCGCGCAGGGCGCCGGCCTGCTTGAGCGCCTCGAGGATGGCGACCAGATCGCCGGGCGAGGCGCCGATGGCGTTGACCGCCTTGACCAGATCATCGAGCGAGACGCCGGCATCGAAGACGAACATCGGCGCGCCGTCCTGCTCGATCTGGATGTTGCTGCGCGGCACCACCTGGGTCTCGCCCTTCGAGAACGGGGCCGGCTGGCTCACCGCCGGGCGCTCGGAGACGGTGACCGACAGCGAGCCATGGGCGACCGCCGCCGGCAGCACGCGCACATCGCCGCCGATCACCACGGTGCCGGTGCGCGGGTTGACCACCACCCGCGCCGCGCCGCGGCCGGGATCGACCTCCAGACCCTCCAGCGCGGCGGCAAAGGCCACCCGCTGGGTCGGATCGAGCGGTGCCCGCACCACCACCTGCACCGCATCCAGCGCCTGGGCGGTGTGCGCGCCGAAGGCGGCGTTGATGCCCCCGGCGAGGCGGGCGGCGGTGGTGAAATCCGGCTGGTGCAGCTGCAGGCGCAGCTCGCCGCGCTCGCTGAAGCGGTTATCCAGCGCGCGCTCGACCATCGCCCCGCCCGGGATGCGGCCGGCACTCGGCACATTGAGGCTGACCCGCGAGCCATCCTGCCCGCTCACCCCCAGGCCGCCCACCACCACGCTGCCCTGGGCGATGGCATAGACCTGGCCATCGGCCCCCTTGAGCGCGGTCATCAGCAGGGCACCACCGCGCAGGGAGCCGGCGTTGGCGAGGCTGGAGACGGTCACATCGATCTTCTGCCCGGGCTGGGCGAAGGCCGGCAGCTCGGCCTGCACCGCCACCGCGGCCACATTCTTGAGCTGGGGGTTCACGCCGGGCGGCAGGGTCACGCCAAGCTGGTCGAGCAGGCTCTTCAGGCTCTGCACGGTGAACGGCGCCTGGCTGGTCTGGTCGCCAGTGCCATCGAGCCCGACCACCAGGCCATAGCCCATCAGCGGGTTGCTGCGGACCCCGGCCAGACTGGCCAGGTCCTTCACCCGCTCGGCCTGGACCGGCAGGGCGGCGGCGAGCAGCAGCAGGGCGAGCGCGAGGGCTTTCAGAACGGCCATAGCGGGGAGGCGAAGAAGCGGGTCAGCCAGCCGGCGCGGTTGGCGGCGGAGAGGCTGCCCTCGCCGGAGTAGCGGATCTCGGCGTTGGCGACGCGATCGGAGGTGATGCTGTTGTCCGCGCGGATATCGGCCGGGCGCACCACGCCGCGCAGCTGCACGGTCTCGCGGCCCTGGTTGAGCTCGAGTTCCTTGGCGCCGGCGATCACCAGATGGCCGTTGGGCAGCACCTGCTCCACCAGCACGCTGACGCTGCCCTGCAGCTTGTTGGACTGGGCGGCGTCGCCGCCGCCGCTGAACTCGCTGCTGCCGCCGAGGCCGAAGTCGAACAGCGGCGTGCCGCCACGGGTCAGCGGACGGCCGAACAGGGTGGGGTTGTCGATGCGGGTCTCGCTGCTGCGGTTGAGGCTGGAGCTCACCGACTTCTGCGCATCCGTGCGCTCCACCAGCAGCACGGTGAGCACATCGCCAACGCGCCGGGCCTTGCGATCCTCGAACCAGGCGTTCGCCGTGGCGGCGCCGTAGATGGCACCGGGCAGGCGCGACTCCACCGGCGGGCCCGGACTCACCGCGGCCGGGGCCGGCGCCGGGGTGCCGCGGCTGGCGCAGCCGCCGAGCAGAAGGACCGCGAGGAGCAGGCAGCGGCTCATCGCCCGGCTCACAGATTGTTGTTGACGAACTGCAGCATGGCGTCGGCCGTGCTGATCGCCTTGGCGTTCATCTCGTAGGCGCGCTGGGTTTCGATCATCCCCACCAGCTCTTCCACCGTGCTCACATTGGAGGCTTCCAGCGAGCCCTGCACCAGGGTGCCGAGACCGTTGGTGCCTGGCGTGCCGCCCTGTGCCGGACCGCTGGCGCTGGTCTCGGTGTAGAGGTTCTCGCCGCGGGCGGCGAGGCCGGCCGGGTTGACGAAATCGGTCAGGGTCAGGCTGCCGACCTCCTGGGCCTGGGCCTGATCGGCGAACTGCACGCTGACCGTGCCATCGACGCCGATGGTCAGGCTTTGCGCGCCCTGGGGAATCTGGATCGCCGGGCTCAGCGGGTAGCCCGAGGCGGTCACCAGCTCGCCGGTGGGGGAGAGCTTGAGGCCGCCGTCGCGGGTATAGGCCTGGGTGCCATCCGGCAGGCTCACGGCAAGAAAGCCGCGGCCGTTGACCGCCACATCCAGGGCGTTGTTGGTCTGCGAGAGATTGCCCTGGGCAAAGCTCTTCTCGGTGGCCACCACCCGCACGCCGGTGCCAAGCATCAGCCCGGTCGGTGCCTGGGTCTGGGTGCTGGTGGCGCCGCCCGGCTGACGCAGGGTCTGGTAGAGCAGGTCCTCGAAGGCCGCGCGGCCTTTCTTGAAACCGGTGGTGTTGACATTGGCGAGGTTGTTGGAGATCACCGCCAGACGATGGGTCTGGGCCTCGAGACCGGTTTTTGCAACCCACAGTGCCGGATTCATGACGCTTGCTCCTTGCCGGATTTCCGGCGCTTGGGCACCCCGCTGCAGGTTCTGGTCCAGACCCCGCTCGGCGGGCACACTCGGCGCCTGAACCGGACCCGCCCATGCCCCTGCTCGCCCCGCCCCCTGCCCTGCCCACCACCCTGCGCTTCATCGGCAGCCGCCTGCTGCACCGTCTGCGCGGGGGCCCCGGGGTGGGCCTGAGCCCGCGCGATTTCGAACAGCAGGTGGCGGTGCTGCAGGCCGCCCTCGGCCCGGCGCTGGTCGGCGTGGAGCGGCTGCGGGTGCCGGCGGCGGCCAGCGGGGTGCGCAGCCGCACCCGGCTGGCGCGCGGCGAGCGCGTCACCGTGCTGGCCGGCGGTGCGGTCTATGCCTCGCGTCTGTTCGATGTCGGCTTCGCCCCGGACCAGGGCCTGTGGCTGCGCCCGGACGAGGGCGAGGCGCCGGTGCGCGTGCTCGGCGCCCCCGGGCGGAGCTTCACCGTCGAGCAGGCCGGACCGCTGTGGTTCGTCGCCAAGCCGCCGGGCGAGTTTCTCGATCCCCAGGGCCGGCCCGATCCCGCGGTGCCACGCCGCGGCGCCCACGGCGACTACCGGGTGGCGATCCTGCGCTGGAACGGCATGCCCTCGGCGGCGAGCCTGGCCACCGCCCGCGGCATCGCACCCGACGCCTTCGCCGATCGCCCGGACCCGAGCCCACCCGGCTGGTCGCCGCTGTGGCGGCTGGGACGCAACCGCATCGTCTCGGTGGATGCGCCGGAGCAGGCGCTGTGCTGCGCCACCCACGGCGATGTGACGATCCTGCGCCATCCGCTGTCGCGGCCGCTGGATGCCAGCACCCGCCTGCGCTGGCAGTGGAAGGTGGAGAACCTGCCCTCGCGCCTGCCCGAGCATCTGCCGCCCACCCACGACTACTTCTCGATGGCGCTGGAGTTCGACAACGGCCAGGACCTCACCTGGATGTGGAGCTGCGCCCTGCCGGTGGACACCGTGTTCCGCTGCCCCCTGCCCTGGTGGGACCAGCGCGAGACCCACTGGGTGGTGCGCAGCGGCGAGCAGGACTGGAACCGCTGGCTGGACGAGGAGCGCGCCGTGCTGGCCGACTACCAGTCGGCGATCGGCGGCGAACCGCCGCGCGCGGTGGTGGCGGTGTGGCTGATCAGCAACAGCGCCTTCCAGCGCCAGGCGGCGCGCTGCTGGTATCGCGGCATTGCGCTCAGCGATGCCCGCGGGCGTGTCGAGCTGCCGGCCGGCGGCTGAGCCCGCGGGCCTGGAAAACAAAACCCCGCGCGAGGCGGGGCGGGTGGCGTCGGCGCACAGGCCGATCGTCAGGTCTGGTGGATGGTACAGGGATCGAACCTGTGGCCCCCGCCGTGTGAAGGCGATGCTCTACCGCTGAGCTAACCATCCATGCGCTGCGGGCCGGGCGACCCTGAGCGGACGCGCATAGTAGTGTCGCCCCCCGACAGCGTCAACGCAGGAAGCCGCGCCCTGATGAGTCTGCCCCGATGAACCTGCCGGTGGTCCAGGTGTTCGCCCGCGCGCCCCGGCCCGGGCGCTGCAAGACGCGGCTGATTCCGGCGCTGGGCGGCCGCGGCGCGGCGCGTCTGCAGACGCGCCTGCTGCAGCAGCTGCTGGCCCAGCTGGCGGCCCCCGGCGAGTGGCGGCTGGAGCTGCACGGCGCGCCGGACGCCGGCCATGCCGCCTTTCTGGCCGCCCGCCACCGCCATGGCCTGCGGCTGCAGCGGCAGGCCCGCGGCGATCTCGGCCGGCGCATGGGGCGGGCGATCGGACAGGCCCTGCGGCGGGGAGCCCCCGCGGTCATCCTCCTCGGGTCGGACTGCCCGGAGCTCGCGGCGCCGACCGTGCGCGCGGCGCTGGCGGCGCTGGCGGCGGAGGCCGACACGGTGCTGGTGCCGGCGGTCGACGGCGGCTACGGCCTGATCGGCAGCCGGCGGCCGCTGCGCCTGGCCGGGGTGGACTGGAGCAGCGGCCGCGAGTACCAGCAGAGCCGCCAGCGCCTGCGCCAGCAGGGTCTGCGCTTGCGCGCCGTGGGCGGCTGCGCGGATATCGACACCCCCTCGGACTGGCGGCGGGCGCGGCGCGAAGGCCGCCTGCCGGGCCTGTTCGGCCCGGTGCCGGGAAAGGGCTCTTCCCGCGCCTGAAATTCCCTGCTACAACGCGCGCCGATTTCAGCCCATACCGCTCTCCCCCGACCCTATGGCGCGCAAGCCCAAAGCCAAAGCCCAGCCCGAACCCGCGGCCAAGCCCCACGACGAGTTCGTGGACGAGGCGGAAGGCGGCGACGAGGAGCTGCCCAGCATCGAGCCGGTGGCCCCGGCGGCCAAGTTGCGCGACTGGCGGGATGTGGAGAAGTTCAAGGAGCTGCGCGAGCTGCGCAAGCTGGTGGGCGAGGATCTCGACTTCGACCTCGACGACGGCAAGGCACGCCGCCGCGCCTGACGCTCAGGCGACCGGCCGCCGGGCTCAGGCGGCCGGGGCGGTCAGCCCCTCGCGCAGCCGGGCGAAGGCCTCATCCGGCCGATCGGCGTAGGCGAACAGGCTCAGATCCTCGGCGCTGATCAGACCCCGCCGCGCCAGCGCCGGGAAGTTCACCACCTCCTCCCAGAAGGCCCGGTCGTAGAGCAGGATCGGCATCGGCGCGCTCTTGCCGGTCTGGGTCAGGGTGAGCAGCTCGAACAGCTCGTCGAGCGTGCCGAAGCCACCGGGAAAGATCACCGCCGCCCGCGCCAGGTTCAGAAACCAGAACTTGCGCATGAAGAAGTAGTGGAACTCCAGGGCCTGGCTGGTTTCCAGATGCGGGTTGACATGCTGCTCGAAGGGCAGCGAGATGTTGAGCCCGATGTTGAGGCGCCGGTCGACCCTCGCCGCGCCCTCGTGGGCCGCCGCCATGATGCCGGGCCCGCCGCCGCTGACGATGTGATAGCGGCTGCGGCCGCGGTGCTCGGCCTGGGTCCAGCGCGCCAGCTGCTCGGCCAGTGCGGCGGCATCGCGGTAGGTCGGGCTGTCCGCGGTGATCCGCGCGCTGCCGAAGAAGATCACCGCCCGTTCGATGCCGAGCCGGCGGAAGCGCCGCTCCGGTTCCAGGTACTCGCAGAGGATGCGCACGCTGCGCGCCTCCTCGCTCATCAGGAACTCGGGGTTCTTGTAGGCCTTGTGCAGTCTCACGCGGTGGGCACCGGGCCGCTCAGGCGGCCCAGACCACGGGCTGGCGCGCCCGCGCCCAGCGCTCGTACTGCGGCTCGTAGCGCTTCTCCACCACATTGCGCTTCACCTTCAGGGTCGGCGTGATCAGGCCGTTCTCCACCGTCCACTGATCGCTGACCACGGCGAGGAAGTCGAGCTGCTCGTGGGCATCGAGGCTCGCATTGACGCTGGCCAGATGCTCGGCGAGCGAGGTCACCAGCGCCGCCCGCCCGGCCGGCTCGCGGGCGGCGTCGAGCGCCGCCTGCGAGGCCATCACCAGCGCGAACGGCTGCGGGAAGTTGGCCCCGGTCACGCAGCAGGCCTCCACCGCGCCGTGGGCGGTGAGCTTGTTCTCGATCGGCGCCGGGGCCACATACTTGCCCTTGCTGGTCTTGAACAGCTCCTTGGCGCGGCCGGTGATGCGCAGGCGGTTCATCTCGTCGATCTCGCCGAGATCGCCGGTGCGCAGCCAGCCGTCCTCGGTGATCGCCTCGCGGGTCTTTTCCGGCTCCTTGTAATAGCCCTTCATCAGCGCCGGGCTCCGCATCAGCACCTCGCCGTTGACATCGAGCTTGTGCTCGACGCCCGGATAAGGCTCGCCGACATAGCCGACGCGGGCGCGACCGCTGAGGCTGGAATGCGAGCAGCCGAAGTTCTCGGTCATCCCGTAGCCCTCCAGCAGCTCGATGCCCAGACGGTTGAAGAAATCCAGCACCACCGGCGGCATCGGCGCGGCGCCGCCGCCGGCCATCCGCACCTGGTCCAGACCCATGCCCTGGAGGATCTTGCGGCGGACGATGCCGCTGAGGATGGGAATGCGCAGCAGGCGGTCGAGCTTCTTCTGCGGGATCTTGGCGTAGACCCCCTGCTGGAACTTCACCCACAGCCGCGGCACCGAGATGAAGAAGCTGGGCCGGGCCCGCCGCAGGTCCTCGGCAAAGGTGTCCAGCGATTCGGCGAAGAACACCTGGAAGCCGCCCTGGATGGAGCCGGACTCCACCACCCAGCGCTCCGCCACATGGGAGAGCGGGAGGTAGGAGAGCATGCGGTCGTCCGGGCGGGTCGGGAAGCGGTCGGCCAGCGACTTCGCCGCCCAGGCGATGTTGCCGAAGGTGTGCATCACGCCCTTGGGCATGC
Organism: Nevskiaceae bacterium; assembly: GCA_036275365.1. Classification (GTDB taxonomy): domain Bacteria; phylum Pseudomonadota; class Gammaproteobacteria; order Nevskiales; family Nevskiaceae; genus DASUDX01. Next base: position 7,162 of record DASUDX010000118.1, read on the forward strand.
CGGTGGTGCCCGAGGTGTAGACCAGGGTGGCCAGTTCCTCGGCCCCGCGCACCGGCGAGCCGGCGATCGGCGCGGTTCGCGCGACGATGTCCTCCCAGGCCGGATAGGGCTCGGCCGGCGAGAGGGCGCAGCGGAAGCACTCCACACCGGCCGGAATCCCGGGCTTCATCGCCGCCCAGTCATCGAGCTTGCCGACGAACACCGCGCGCGCCTCGCTGTGCTCGAGGATCTGGCGCACGCTCTCGGCGGTGAGGGTGGGATACAGCGGCACCGAGACATGCCCGGCCATCCAGATGGCGAGGTCGGACAGAATCCACTGCGCGCAGTTCTTGGAGAGGATGGCGACGCGGCTGCCCGCCGGCCAGCCGAACCCCTGCAGCCAGGCCGCCACCCGGCGCGCCTCGTCCACCGCCTGTGCCCAGGTCCAGTGACGCAGGGCGCCGCCGCCCATCGGCTGGGTCAGATAGACCGCCCCGCCGCGCTGGGCCTCCCAGTGATAGACGCGCTGCAGCGGCAGCAGGCTGGGCTCGATGCTCATCGGACTCTCCTCCCTGTCATTTCGGCCTTGCCCGGATGCTAACCCAGACCCCACCATCGGCAACACTCTGCAACCGCCAATCGGGTAATCCAGATGACCGCTCTGAGTCCTTACTACAACGCCGAGCATGAAGCCCTGCGCGGACAGGTCCGGCGATTCGTGGAAAAGGAGATTGTTCCCCACCTCGAGCGCTGGGAAGCCGAGCGCCAGCTGCCACGCGAGCTGCACCGCAAGGCCGCCGAGGCCGGTCTGCTGCAGATCGGCTTCCCCGAGGCGCTGGGCGGCACCGAGGTGCCGGACCTCTTCTACATGATCACCCTCACCGAGGAACTGGCCCGCGCCGGCAGCGGCGGATTGATCGCCAGCCTGATGAGCCACGGCATCGGCACGCCGCCGGTGGTGGCCTTCGGCAGCCCCGAGCAGAAGGCGCGCTTCGTCACCCCGGTGCTGGCCGGCGAGAAGATCGCCGCGCTGGCCATCACCGAGCCGGGCGGCGGCTCGGATGTGGCCAATCTCAAGACCCGCGCCGAGCGCGATGGCGATCACTATGTGGTCAACGGCGCCAAGACCTTCATCACCAGCGGGCTGCGGGCCGATCTGCTGACCGTGGCGGTGCGCACCGGCGGGCCGGGCATGGGCGGGGTCTCGCTGCTGGTGATCGAGGGCGATACGCCGGGGCTCTCGCGCAGTCCGCTGGAGAAGATGGGCTGGCACTGCTCGGACACCGCCACCCTCTACTTCGACGGCTGCCGGGTGCCGGTGGCCAACCGCATCGGCCCGGAAAACCAGGGCTTCATGGCCATCATGCTCAACTTCAACCACGAGCGGATCATGCTCGCCGCCCAGGCCTGGGGCTTTGCCCAGGTCTGCTACGAGGAGGCGCTGGCCTATGCCCGCTCCCGCGAGACCTTCGGCAAGCCGCTGATCCGCAACCAGGTGATCCGCCACAAGCTGGTGGACATGAAGATGCGGCTGGATGCGGTCAAGCACCATCTGGATCTGCTCGCCTGGCGGGTCTCCCACCAGCAGATGCCGATCGCCGAGGTCTGCCTGCTGAAGAACCATGCCTGCACCGCGCTCGAATGGATCGCCAACGAGGCGATGCAGATCTTCGGCGGCGCCGGCTACCTGCGCGGGGCCAAGGTGGAGCGGATCTACCGGGAGACCAAGGTCCTGACCATCGGCGGCGGCTCGCTGGAAATCATGAAGGACCTCGCTGCCCGCCAGCTCGGCTACTGATCCCGGTCGGCGGCGGCTCCCGCCCCCACGCCTGGCGACGCCGTGTCGCCGCCGCACCGCTCCCGCCCAAGGTCCTGACCATCGGCGGTGGCTCGCTGGACATCATGAAGAACCTCGCCGCCCGCCCGCTCGGCACCTGATCCCGGTCGGCGCCTCCCGGGGCTCCCCCGGGGCGGACGCCCGGCGGGGACAAGCCCGGCATCGGGGCCTGCCGTCATCGGCGCTTCACTGACGCCTGCAAGGGTAAAAGCCCCCCCGCCAAGCGGTAGCGGATTCGGCTACAGTGCCGCGGCTGTTGCATTGCGATCATCTCCACCACTCAGGCGAATCAAGATGGCGAACAAGCAGGGATTGCTCGGTCTCAGCGCATTGGCGATGGGGCTTCTCGCCAGTCCGGCGGCGCTCGGCGCCGGCGAACCGGGCTGGTATGTCGGCGGCAGCGGGGCCTTCAGCAAGCTGGAAGATGCCGACAACCGCTCGCGCACCGAGGGCAGCGTGTCGCCGGGGACTCCGGGCTCCTGCACGATCGAGATCCCCGGCGTGCTGTGCGTGCTCCCCCAGCCGGGAGACCCGCCGGTGGTGACGCCCCCGGGCCCGCAGAACAGCCGCTTCACCTTCGACGACGGCTTTGCGGTGGGACTGACCTTCGGCTATGTGTTCGAAGGCGGCCTGCGCCCCGAACTGAGCCTCGGCTATGCCGAGAACGACATCGAGACGGTCGAGCTGCGCGAGGGGTTCCCCGAGCAGGGCACCTTCGCGGTCGATGACGCCCGCTACCAGGCGATCCGCCTGCTCGGCAATCTCTGGTACGACATCGACCTGACCGATTTCTACCCCTACTTCGGCGGCGGCCTGGGCCTGCAGCAGACCAAGCTCGACGGCGCCGGCAGCGCCGATGACACCACGGTGAGCTATCAGCTGGGCGCCGGCGTGGGCATTCCGCTGTCCGATCTCTGGACCCTGAGCGTCGACTACCGCTACCTGGTGGCCGACAACCCCGAGTTCCAGAACGACCAGAACCAGCCGCTGGAGAGCGAGTACAACAACCAGACGCTGGGCGTGGGCCTGCGCTACGCGCTGGGCACCGGCTTTGGCGGGGTGGACAGCGACGGTGATGGCGTGCCGGACCGCAAGGACCGCTGCCCCAACACGCCGAAGGGCGTGACCGTCTATGCCGATGGCTGCCCGACCGATCAGGACCAGGACGGCGTGCCGGACTACCAGGACAAGTGCCCCAACACGCCGCCGGGCACGGTGGTGAACGAGGTCGGCTGCCCGGTGGACAGCGACGGCGATGGCGTGCCGGACTTCAAGGACGAGTGCCCCGGGACCCCGGCCGGCGTGCAGGTCAGCGCCAATGGCTGCCCGCTGGATGCCGACGGTGACGGCGTGCCCGACTACCTCGACCAGTGCCCGGACAGCCCGGCCGGTCAGGCCGTCAATGCCCAGGGCTGCCCGCTCACCGACAGCGACGGCGATGGCGTGCCGGACAATGTCGACAAGTGCCCGGATTCGCCCAAGGGCCAGCCGGTGGGTCCGGATGGCTGCCCGCTGGATTCCGATGGCGATGGCATCCCCGACTACCTCGACGAGTGCCCGAACACCCCGCCGGGTCTGAAGGTGCTGCCCGATGGCTGCGCCCCGGTGGGCGACTGCCGCAAGCCGCGCGGCAACGAGCCGGTGGACGCCCGCGGGTGCGCGCTGGACAAGCGCTTCATCCTGCGCGGGGTCAAGTTCGAGCTGGATTCGGACCGCCTCACCCCGCAGGCCCAGCTGATCCTCAACGATGTGGCCGACACCCTCGCGGCCTATCCGGAGCTGAAGGTGGATGTGGAAGGCCATACCGACAGCTCGGGTACCGACGCCTACAACCTCGGCCTGTCCGAGCGGCGCTCGATCTCGGTGAAGACCTACCTGACCAGCCGCGGCGTCAAGGACGAGGCCCTGCGTCCGGTGGGCTATGGCGAGGCCAACCCGATCGATAGCAACGACACCGAAGACGGCCGTGAGAACAACCGTCGCGTGGAGTTCAAGGTCACCGCGGGCTGAGTCTGCGGCCGCGTCCGTGAAGCAGACACCCGGCTCCGGCCGGGTGTCTGCTTTTCAGGCTCCGCGACCGGCCCTCGACAGCCGCCTGCACCGGCGCCGGCGCAGGGCAGGCTGGCAGTCATGACTGCACCACCTGCGGGTTCGTCCTGCGCCCTCTGCGCGCGGACGGTCCGTCTGACCTTCCATCATCTGATTCCGCGGCGGCTGCACCGCCGCCCGGCCTTCCAGCGCCGCTATGGCCGCGAACAGCTGGCCCGCCAGGGCGTCTGGCTGTGCCGCAGCTGCCACGACGCGGTGCATCAGCATTTCGACGAGATGACCCTGGGCCGCGAGCTCAACACTCTGGAGGCCCTGCAGGCGCAGCCGGTGCTGCAGCGCCATGCCGCCTGGGCGGCCCGTCAGCGCGGCGCATGAGGCGCGCGCCGGGGTTCTGGCAGCAGCGATTGACCGCGCCCTGGCAGGCGGTGCCGCTGTGCCGCGATGCGCGCGGCCAGGAATGGGAGGAAGGCGCGCAGGGTCGCGACCCGCGCAAGGTGCGCGCACGGGTCGAGCAGGCGGTCGATCACTGGATTGCCCAGGCCCGCCAGCTCCCCGGGCTGGACCGGCTGGCCGCGCCCCTGCCCCGCCCGCCCCTGCACTACGACCTGCGCGGCGAGGTGGCAGGGATGGCGGTCAGCGAGCGCCGGCCCGGCGAGACGCCGCGGCAGTGGATCCGCCTGCATCCGGAGCTGCTGCTGCGCTACCCGGTGCGGATGATCCAGCAGACCCTGCCCCATGAGATCGCGCACCTGGCGGTGGACTGGTATCTGCCGCGCGCCAGCGACGACCCGCACGGGCCGGAATGGATGGCGGTGATGGTCTACTTCGGCCGTCCGCCGCTGGTCTCGCACACCATGCAGATCCAGCCGCCGCGCCGCAGCCGGCGCCGCGATCCGCGCGCGCTCAGCCTGCCGCTGTAGGCGGTGGCAGGGGGATGCCGGCGCCGGCCAGCAGCCCGCGCACCGGCACCCGGGCGCCCAGCGCGCGCAGCAGCCAGTAGTGGCCGCTCAGGGCGCGCAGCACGAACACCAGGTCGGTCACCGGCTTGAAGCTGAGGCTCAGGCCGATCTGGCGGCGCGCCGCGGCGCGCAAATCCTCGATGAAGGCGGGATCGGCGAAGTCGAAGGTCTCCGCCGCGGTCAGCCGCGCCAGCGCCAGCGTCCGCCACTCGGCGTAGAGCGGCTGCAGGCGGGCCAGCTCGGCGCGCTCGCTCAGGCCGCCCAGCGCCTCCAGCTCGGCGTGCAGGCGCGGCCAGTCCTCGGCGGCGGCGGCGGCGAGCAGGGCGCGGACCCCGGCCATCACCGCCGGTGGAATGCGCTTGACGCAGCCGTAGTCGTAGACGATCAGCTCGGGGCCGCTGCGGCGGAAGGCGAAGTTGCCGGCATGCGGATCGGCGTGGATCAGCCCGGCCTCGAACAGCTGCACGAGCAGCCAGCGGGCGAGGATCAGGCCCAGCGCGTCGCGCTCGGCCTGCGGCCAGTGACGGGCGGTGCCCAGCGCCTCGCCATCGAGCCGCTCCAGCACCAGCACGCCGTCGCTGCACAGCGACTCGACCGCCTGCGGATAGCGCACGCCGGGGCTCGCCGCGCCGTCGCGCAGGGCCTGCAGGTGGCGGCGCTCGGCGCGGTAATCGGTTTCCTCGGTCAGGCGCTGGCGCACCTCCTCCATCAGCCGGTCCAGCGCCTCGCCATCCAGCGGCAGCAGCTTGGACAGGCCGATCAGCCGGCGCAGATGGCTCAGATCGGAGGCCACCGCCGCCTCCACGCCGGGATAGCGGATCTTCACCACCACCTCGCGGCCATCGACCAGCCGCGCCGGATGGACCTGACCGATGCTGGCGGCGGCCAGCGCCTCGGGCTCTACGGTCTCCACCTCGGCCCAGCCGGCCGGGCCCCAGGCCGCATCCAGCCAGGGCGAGACGGTGGCCCACGGCAGCGGCTCGGCGGCACGCTGCAGCTTCTGCAGCTGCTCGGCCAGCGGCGGCGGCAGCAGATCGCTGTACTGCGAGGCGAGCTGGCCCAGCTTCATCGCCGCGCCGCGCAGATCGCCGAGGGTTTCGGTCCAGTCCTCGCCCACCGCCTGCCAGTACGCCAGCCGGCGGCGGGTGGCGTCGCCCACTGGCAGCGCGCTCACCAGCCGCCGGCCGAGGGTGCGCGCACCGGCCCCGAACAGGCGGGCGGCCCGGCCGCCGGGCGTGGTGGTCTTGAGTCCCATGTCCGGACTCTAAATCGCGGACGGCGCGCCGGCAGGGGGATCGACCGCCTGGCCGCAGGGCGTCAAGGCGCTGTCTGCCTTCGCCGTTGCCGCCACGGCCGCCGGCGCGCGCTGTGCCACCAGATCCGCAGCCCGCTCACCAGCAGCCAGGCCGGGGCCAGACCCGCCAGTGCCCACAGCAGCCGGCCGGGCTCGCCGAGCACCTCGCCCAGATGCAGCGGCAGCTGGGCGGCGAGGAAGCGCTCGGCGCGGTTGGCCGCGCGCGGATCGGTACGGGCCAGCACCGCGCCGCTGTAGCGGTCCAGCCACAGCCGGGTCTGGCCGCGGTGCAGCCACTCCCCGGGCTGGCGCAGGCGGATGCGGATGAAATCGGTCTCGGCAAACGCCGGGTTGATGAAGGTGATGCGGGCCTGCGGGTAATGCCGGTGGGCCAGCGCCACCGCCGCCTCGAGGCTCAGCGGCGGGCGGCCGGCGGCCGGTGCCGAGGACAGCCCGCTGGGAAAGGCCGCCACCGGGGCGAGAGGGCGCAGCAGGGCCTGGAAGGGTTGCGGAAACACCAGATAGGCGCCGCTGAACCCCAGCACCATCAGCACCGCCCAGGGGTAGAGGCCGGCGGTGCGATGCTGGTCGAACTGCCGGCGCACGCCGTGGGCGCCGCGCTTCCAGGTCAGCACCACCCGCCAGTTGCCCTTGCGCGGCCAGCTCAGCCAGAGCCCGCTGAGCGCGGCCAGCAAGAGCCCGAAGCCGAGCACGCCCACCAGCAGAAAGCCTGGCCGGCCGGCCAGCAGCTGCACATGCAGCGCGCTGATCCAGGCCAGCAGATGGTCGTCGCCGCGCTCGGCAAGCCAGGCGCCGCTCTGCGGATGCAGGGCCGCCTCGCGGCTGGCCCCGCCCTCGCTGAAGTACAGCCGCAGCGGCTGGCGCGGGTCGGCCGGCAGGCCCAGCAGGGCCGATTCCATGCCGGGCCAGCGGCGGCGCGCAGCCTCGAGCACGGTCTGCAGCGCCGGCGCCTGACCCGGTGCCACATCGGCCAGGGGGGTGTGGAAGGCCGGGGCCAGCCAGGCGTCGAGCTCGGCCTCGTAGACCAGCACGCTGCCGCTGAGCCCGATCAGGGCGAGAAAGCCGCCGCCGATCAGGCCCAGCCAGCGGTGCAGGCGGCGCAGCAGACCGCGCATCGGCTCAGAACTCGCTGGCCACCGACAGAAACAGCTGGCGCGGGGTGGAGGTGCCCACCCGCACCGCCGCCAGGCTTTCCGAGGCCAGCGCCTGGGTCAGCCGGTAGTCGCGGTCCAGCGCATTGCGCAGGTTCAGCTGCACCTTCAGCCGGTCCCGCTTGTAGAAGGCGGTGGCGTCGAGCTGGGTCCAGCCGCCGTAGCGCGAGCGGTTCTCCAGCCCGATGAACACATCCGACTGGGCGAACAGCCCGCCGCCGAAACCGAGCCCGCGCAGCGCCCCGTCGCGGACCTCGCGGACCGCCCACAGGCTGCCGCTGTGCTCGGGAATGCCGGGCAGGCGGTTGCCTGCCGGCAGGCTGCCGCCGAAGGCATCGTTGTCGGTCTCATTGTCCAGCCAGGCATAGCCGCCGATCAGGCGCCAGCCCGCCGGCAGTTCGCCGACCACCTGGGCATCGAGGCCGCGGGTGCGGGTCTGGCCCAGCGAGCGGTAGCGCGGGTCGTTGTCCGGGTCCGGCGAGGCCGGATCGAGCACCGCCTGGCCGCGCTGCTCGAGATCGAACAGCGCCGCGGTGAGCAGCAGGCGCTGCTCGAACCCCTCCATCTTCACCCCCAGCTCGTGCTGGCTGAGCGCCTCGGCATCCAGCAGGCGGCCCTGCAGATCGCTCAGGGTGGAGGGATAGAAGCCGCGGGCATGGCTGGCATACAGGCTCAGATGGGCCCGCGGCTGGTAGATCAGGCCCAGGCGCGGGCTGACCGCCTCGCTGCCCTGCCCGCTCAGCTCGTCCTCGAACTCGCTGTAGCCGGCACCGGCCAGCAGCACCCAGCGCTCGCCCAGGCGCACCAGATCCTGCAGGGAGACGGTGCGGTTGACCGCATCGGTGCGCAGGGCGAAGCGATCCGGCGCCAGCGTGACCTCGCGCGAGCTGTAGCTGCCGGTGCGGCTGTCGTAGCTGATGGTGCTGCCGCTCTGCGAATAGCCGTCGTTGCGCAGCTGGTCCTGGGCGATCGACAGCAGCACCTCGTGGCGGCTGGACCAGGGCCCGTCGAAGCGCAGCTGGTTGTCGAGGCGCAGATAGTCCGTGCGGCCCTCGCCGGCCTGGAAGCTGGCGCGGATCGCCACCGTGCCCTCGGCACTGACACTGCGCACGCTGGAATCGAACAGGGTCTTGTCCACCTCGGTGCGCGCCGCGCTCAGCCGCAGGGTCCAGTCGGGGGTCAGCGCCTGGCTCGCCTCCAGCGCGGCGCGGCGGTACTCGGACTCGGTGCGCTCGTTCCAGCCGGGGATGCCGAGAAAGGTCTCGGGGCGGAGGAAGGCCGGGTAGACATAGCGGCCATCGTCGAGTTGCAGCAGGGCCTGGCCGCGGTCCTGGGTGTAGCGGTCGTCGATCAGCGACACGCTGGCCAGCACCCGGGTGCCGGTGGCCGGCTGCCAGAGCAGGCTGGGGTTGAGCAGCAGGCGCTGGCGGGCGTCGAAGTCGCGGTAGCCCTCGGAATCCTGCCAGGCCAGCACGCCGCGCCCGGCGAGCTGGCGGTCGAGCAGCGGGCCGGTGGCGTCGAGTTCGAGCCGGTGGTAGTCGTCGCTGCCCTGCAGGTACTCGAGCTGCCGGGCGGGCTGGAAGCTCGGTTTCTTGGTGACATAGTTGATGATGCCGCCGGGCAGCCCCTGGCCCTGCAGAATCGCCGCCGGACCCTTGAGGATCTCGTAGCGCTCGATGTTGGCGGTCTCGGTGGTGGCGATGTTGGTGGCGTTGAACTGGTTGTTGAGGCGCGCACCGTCGATCAGCAGGTTCTGCGAGGCATCGAAACCGCGGATCGAGAACTTCTCCTCACCGCCATTGCCCTGCTTGAACTTGGTCACGCCGGCGACATTGCGCAGCGCGTCCTCGACAGTGTTGACCTGCTGGTCCTCGAGCAGGTCGCTGGGGATGGCGATGACCGAGAGCGGGGTCTCCAGGGTGTCGGCGGCAAAGCCCAGACCGGTCTCGGTCTGGGCCTCGTAGTAGCGGCGGACGAAGCCGGTGACGGTGAGCGGCTCCAGGGTCACCGCCTCGGCGCTGGCCGGGCTCGCCGGGGGCGCGGTCTGCTCGGTGGGTGCCGGCGCCGGCGCCTCGGGTGGCGGCGCCGCCAGCAGTGCCGCGGGCCAGAGGGCGAGCCCGCAGCAGGCGAGTCGGTGGAAACGGGGGGCGGACGAAGGCAGGGTCACCACAGAGCTCCTGTTCTGAGAGTTTGAATCGTCCGTTAATGATAGTTGTTCTCATTTATAAATGTCAGACTCTCCGTTCTGGTGAGGGGCAGGGGCAACAAGAGCCAACCGGCCGGATGCCGGCGGTGGGCGGCCCGGTGCGGTCTTGAGGGTGGCCGTGGGGCGGCGGCGCGCCCCCTCACCCGCCCGCCGCTGGGGCGGGGGCCGGAGATCCGGCGGCCCGGATCAGGGCAGCGGGCGCCGGCTGATCAGGCCGATGATCGGGGTGCCGTGGGCGCGCAGGGCCGGTTCGATCCGCCGGTGCAGGGCGTGGTAGCGGTAGAACGGCACCCGGGGAAACAGGTGATGCACGGAGTGCAGGTTCTGGCCCAGCCAGAACCACTCGAAGGGCCGGAGCCAGGCCGGCAGGATCAGGCTGTTGGTGTTGCGGTAGCGCGCCGACTCCTCATAGGGCAGGTGCGGCCGGTAGGCAAACCAGTAGGCGGTGAAGAAGGCCCCGCCCAGATAGCCCAGCACCAGCAGCGCCAGCCCCTGCGGCCAGGGCGCGATCATCAGGAAGCCGGCCCGCCAGCCGATCGCCAGTGCCACCTCGGCGACATAGATCAGCCGCTCGCGGCGCGGCGCGGTGGCCCAGTGCCCGCGGAACAGAAAGATGTTCTGCACCCAGAGGAAGCGCAGGCCGCAGACGAAGAAGGCGAGCAGGCCCTCGCGCATGCCGCTGACCACATAGTCCGGATCCTTGTCCGGCTGGTTGGTGTAGCGGTGGTGGGTGAAGTGCTCCACCGTGTGCGTCGAATAGGGCACGGTGATGATCGGCGCCACCAGATAGCCGCAGAGATCATTGACCCACTTCAGCCGCTCGTGGCGGCCGTGGATGTTGCCGTGGGCAGCCTCGTGCAGCGGGGTGTAGGACACATAGGTCAGCACCGCATAGGCGAGCACCGCGGCCCAGAACGGCATCAGGCCCTGGACGAACAGCAGCAGGTGGCCGATGAAGCCCGTCACCACCAGCGCCACCAGCACCACGGTGGGCCAGGCAAAGCCGCCGCTGTACTCGCGGGCGGTGGCGATGGCCTGCTGGTGAAGCGCACTCAGATCCGTGTGCATGGGAAGCGTCCGGTTTGCGCGGGAGGCCTAGCTTAGCGCCCTGCCCCCTCGCCGGTAACGGCGGTCCGCGCCCGGTCCGGGAGTGGCGCGCCTGGAGGGAATCGAACCCCCAACCCCGGACTTAGAAGGTCCGTGCTCTATCCAGTTGAGCTACAGGCGCTCGAGGCGGGCTGGCATGACCGGCCCGGGGGACGGCCACCGTCCGCGGGCGCACTTCCAACCGCCGGCCGCACGATGGCTGGTGACGCGCCGCGAACGCTAGCACAGGCCCAAACGCCGGATGGCCATCGTGCGTTCACCGGGGACTCGGCGCGCCGGCCGGCCTGGCGAGGCAACCGCTGCCGCGGCTTCGACCCCCGCCCTCCGGCTTGACACGAGAAAAGACAAACAACCCATTCAAGGGGTGTTCTCGTCGGTTTGACGGAGAGCGGGATTCCCCTCCGGGCCGACCGCTGCCGCGGCTTCGACCCCCGCTCTCGGGCTCGACTGGGAATCCACAAAAACCCCCCATTCAAGGCGGGTTCTTGCTGGTTGGCGGAGAGAGCGGGATTCCCCTCCGGGCCGGCCGCTGCCGCGGCTTCGAACCCCGCTCTCGGGCTCGACCGGGAACCAACAAAAACGCCCCATTCCAGGGGCGTTTTTGTTGGTTTGGCGGAGAGAGCGGGATTCGAACCCGCGATAGAGCTTGAGACCCTATACACGCTTTCCAGGCGTGCTCCTTCAACCACTCGGACATCTCTCCGGACTCTACAGCGGCCGTCCGACGACGGCGGCGCATTATAGGCGCGGCGGCTGCAAAAGCCGAGTCAGCCGGCGGCGGGCTCGGCTGGCGGCTCGGCCATCTCGGGCGGGCGGTCCAGGCAGAGGCCGTTGCCATTGCCATCCAGCCGGCCGAAGGGGACGGCGGTCTTGGGCGGCGGCGGCACGCTGAGGGCCGCGGCGGATTCCGGCAGGGTCAGCCCTTCCACCGGCACCAGCGGCGACACCGAGCCGGCGCGCTGGTACTCCTGCGGCTTCAGGCAGTAGCGGTTGCTGCTGCACGACGAGAGGGTCAGCAGCAGGCTGGCAAGCATCAGGGCGCGGGCGGCGCTGGGAATCATCTAGAGAACTCCGCCGGCCTGAAGGGCCGCGCGCACGGTGGCGTGGTGGGGCTCGGACAGCGGCACCAGCGGCAGACGGATGCCGCCGGCGATGCGGCCCATCTGCTGCAGCGCCCACTTGACCGGGATGGGATTGGGTTCGACGAACAGATCGCGGTGCAGGGCCTGCAGCGGGGCATCGATGCGCGCAGCGGTCTCGGCATCTCCCGCTGCCGCCGCCACGCAGAGCTGCTGCATGGCGCGCGGGGCCACATTGGCGGTCACCGAGATATCGCCGTGGAAGCCGAGCAGGATCGACTCCCGCGCGGTGGCGTCATCCCCGGAGAGCAGCCGGAAGTCCTTCGGCAGGCCCAGCGCGAGCAGCTCGCGCACCCGGCTGAGCTCCCCCCGCGCCTCCTTCAGGCCGATGATGCCGGGGATCCGGGCCAGCCGGGCCACCGTGGCCGGCAGCAGATCCACGCCGGTGCGGCCGGGCACGTTGTAGAGAATCAGCGGCAGTTCGACCGCCTCGGCCACCGCCCGGTAGTGGCGGTACAGCCCTTCCTGGGGCGGCTTGTTGTAGTAGGGGGTGACCAGCAGGGCGGCGTCGGCGCCCACCTGGCGGCCCAGGCGGGTGAGCTCGATGGCCTCGGTGGTGGAGTTGGCGCCGGTGCCGGCGACCACCGGCACCCGCCCGGCGGCGCGCACCACCACCCGGCGGATCACCTCGATGTGCTCGGCCACATCCAGGGTGGCCGACTCGCCGGTGGTGCCCACCGCCACCAGCCCATGGGTGCCCTCGGCCAGATGCCAGTCCACCAGGCGGTCGAGGGCGTCGAAATCGACGCGACCGTCCTCGTGCATCGGAGTGACCAGCGCGACCAGGCTGCCGTGGATCATGGTGTGGAATCTGGGGAGAAAAAAGACCCGGCACGGGGCGGGTCTGGGCCTTCGAGTATACCGGCGGGGGCTGCACTTGCGCCTCGGGAAGTGGCGGCTACACTCGATCCAAGATTTCCCCGCCCGCCCCGATGCCTGCTCAAGACAGCCTGCTGTCCCTCTCGGTTCTCGCCCGCGCCCAGCCCAACATCGCCCTCGAACTGTTCCGCGCCATCCGCGAGCGCGGCTGCGAGGTGGAGGACTGCCGCATCGCCCCGATCGGGGACCGTCTTTCCGCCAACATGCTGGTATCGGGAAACTGGAGCGCGCTGGGCCGGCTCGAGACCGCCCTGCCCGGCATCGCCCAGAAACTGGACCTGCAGGTGCGCTTCGAGCGCTGCGGACCGCGCGAGCAGAACCCGGAGTTCCGCCCCTACGCGGCGGATGTGATCGCGCCCCAGCAGGCCGATCTGCTGGTGCATCTGCTGGAGTTCTTCAGCGCCCAGGATGTGGATGTGGCCGAGATCTCCACCCAGAAGTACGCCAGCACCCATACCGGTGCCGAGATGTGCAGCGTGCAGATGGTGCTGCATGTGCCGGTCAACCAGCATCCGCAGGCCCTGCGCGAGGCCTTCATGGATCTCTGCGACGATCTCAACGCCGATGGCATGCTCGACCCGATCAAGACCTGATGCTTGAAAAGCCGGCGCCCACCCACAGTGCGACAGGCCTGGCGCGAGCCCGCGCCGCCCTTCCCGGAGCTTCCTGATGAGTCTTGAACCCGGCGCCCAGGCGCCCGACCTCGCCCTGCCCGCCACCGGTGGCCAGACGGTGAACCTCGCCACCCTCAAGGGCCGCAAGCGGGTGGTCTATTTCTACCCCAAGGACAACACCCCGGGCTGCACCCAGGAGGGCCAGGACTTCCGCGATCTCCACGACGCCTTCAGCAAGGCCGGGGCGACGGTGTTCGGCGTGTCCAAGGACAGCCTGAAGTCGCACGAGAACTTCAAGGCCAAGTACGCGTTTCCGTTCGACCTGATCTCGGACGCCGATGGCGCGCTCTGCGAGGCCTTCGGGGTGATGGTCGAGAAAAGCCTCTACGGCAAGAAATACATTGGCATCGACCGCAGCACCTGGCTGTTCGATGACAAGGGCGTGCTGCGCCAGGTCTGGCGCGGCGTGAAGGTGAAGGGACATGCCGCCGAGGTGCTGGCCGCGGTGAAGGCCCTTTGACCCTTCCCCCTCGCCTGACGGCCCTTGCTCCGGCGCCGCTGGCGCCGATGCGTCCCAGACCCCGCACGGTCCCCCCGTGCGGGGTTTTCTGTTGGTCCTCCCGCTGCTCCTCCTGACCTGCCGACGGCTCGATGAAGAAAAAGATCTTCGTACTCGACACCAATGTGCTGATGCACGACTCCAGCAGCCTGTTCCGCTTCGAGGAACACGACCTCTACATCCCCATGGTGGTGCTGGAGGAGCTGGACGGGTTGAAGAAGGGCACCAGCGAGTCGGCCCGCACCGCGCGCCAGGTCAGTCGCCAGCTCGATGAGCTGGTGGCGGGCAAGGATCACGGACAGATCGAGAAGGGCCTGCCGCTGCCGGGCATCCAGACCCGCCGCAACAGCGCCGAGGGCGGCCGTCACGGCCAGCCGGCCACCGGGCGTCTGTTCTTCCAGACCCGGCCCACCGAGGCCGCCCTGCCCGGCATGCTGCCCGGGGCCAAGGCCGACAACGCCATCCTGCTGTCGGCGCTGTCGGTGCAGCAGACCCATCCGGGCCGCCGCGTCACCCTGGTGAGCAAGGACATCAACCTGCGCATCAAGGCGGCCATCGTCGGCGTCCACACCGAGGACTACCACAACGACCAGGTGCTGGAGGACCTGGATCTGCTGCCCACCGGCTACCGGGAGCTGACCGAGGACTTCTGGGAACAGCATGGCGACGGGCTGCAGAGCTGGCAGGACCCGCGCGGCCGCGCCTGCTACCGGCTCAAGGGCCCGGCGGTGAGGGAGCTGCATGTCAACCAGTTTCTCTATCTGCCGGACGATGACGAGCGCGGTCTGGAGCTGGTGGTCCAGGGGATCGAGGGGGACACCGCCACCCTGCGGGTGATCCGCGACTACCGCTCCGGCAAGACCCCGGTGTGGGGCATCCATGCCAAGAACCGCGAGCAGAACTTCGCCCTCAACCTGCTGCTGGATCCGGAGATCGACTTCGTCACCATCCTGGGCACCGCCGGCACCGGCAAGACCCTGCTGACGCTGGCCGCCGGCCTCGCCCAGGTGCTGGACGAGCCGCGCTACAAGGAAATCATCATGACCCGCGTGACCGTGCCGCTGGGCGAGGACATCGGCTTCCTGCCCGGCACCGAGGAAGAGAAGATGACGCCGTGGATGGGCGCGGTGATGGACAACCTCGAGGTGCTCACCAGCAACGGCAATGCCGGCGACTGGGAGCGCCAGGCCGCCAACGACCTGCTCTCCAAGCGGATCAAGATCCGCAGCCTCAACTTCATGCGCGGGCGCACCTTCCTCAACCGGCTGGTGATCATCGACGAGGCGCAGAACCTCACCAGCAAGCAGATGAAGACCCTGATCACCCGCTGCGGGCCCGGCAGCAAGATGGTCTGCCTCGGCAATCTGGCGCAGATCGACACGCCCTATCTCTCCGAGACCACCTCCGGCCTCACCTATGTGGTCGACCGCTTCCGCGGCTGGCCGCACGGCGGCCATGTGACGCTGGCGCGCGGCGAGCGCTCACGGCTGGCCGCCCACGCCTCGGAGGTGCTCTGAGGCGGCCGGCGCCCTCAGGCGGCGAGCTCGCGGCGGCGGCCGAGCCACTCCACCAGCTCGGCACG
This sequence comes from Nevskiaceae bacterium, assembly GCA_036275365.1. GTDB lineage: Bacteria > Pseudomonadota > Gammaproteobacteria > Nevskiales > Nevskiaceae > DASUDX01. The sequence goes on from DASUDX010000118.1 coordinate 22,538, forward strand.
CCGGCGCAGGCCGAGCTTGGCGTAGAGGTTGTAGAGATGGCTGGAGACGGTGGAGGGCGCCAGCCCCAGGGTCTCGCCGATCTCGCGGAAGGTCAGGCCCCTCGCCACCTGTTCGGCGATCTGCATCTCGCGCTGGCTGAACTCGGTGTTGCGCCGGTCCGGCCTCACCCGCAGGTGGAAATGATCCTCCACCCGCTGCACGCGCACGAACAGCCCGCGGTAGACCAGCCCATGGCGGGCCAGGGTCTCGGTCCACACCAGGGGGAAGGGCAGCGCCTGTCCGTCCCACCCCGGCAGGGCCGCCTCGAGGTGCCGGCGGAAGGCGGTATCGGCATTGAGCAGGCGACCCTGGGGATCGCACAACGCCAGTCCGGCGTCCGGATCCTGGCTGGCCGCCCCGGCGGCCTGCAGACGCAGGGACTGGCGGTGCGCCAGCCGCTCGGCCCGGTGCAAATGCTCGAGCAGGACCTGCAGCAGGCCCATCCGCGGCGCGTCCGGGCGCCGGGGCTGGACATCCACCTGCCAGGCGAGCGGGAGATCGCCATGCAGACGCAACCAGCCAGCCGGCAGCAGGGCCTCCAGCCGTCCGTCGCTGGGTGCGTCCTGGACTGCGCCATGGCCACGCCCGGGTTCCGCGCGGCCTTCGGCGCCGGTGCGCCAGCAGCGCAGGGCCAGCAGCTCGAATGCATCCGCCAGACGGCCGAGTGCGGCCTCGAGAAACTGTTCGACCGGAAGCTCGAGGGCCGACTCGTACAGCCAGGCGGTCAGCCGGACGGTGTCCGGATCGCCAGTTCCTGCGTCCTGCGGGTTCATCCCCATCGCGTCTCCCCTCACCGATCTCCCTCAGCGCCGGCACCCCTGCCGGCAGCTGACTCGGCCTCCAGTTTTGCAAAGGCGCGCGGGCCCCTGCCATCCCCTCCGGCCGCCTTTGGTCCGGCACCCCCCGCCGCTGGTCTTTCGGCAGGGACGAGGCAGCAAGCCGGAAGGCCCGTGGTGACGCGGACTCAGCTTTTTCCTACAGGAACGAAGGGGGCGCGCTCGTAGTTTCTACGATGGTGCGCGGTGCGGCGCCGACCTAGGCTGGGGTCTCTGCTCAACCGGGGTTGCTCCCATGTCTCGCACGCCGTTCGCCCTCGCCCTGCTGCTCGCCGCTGGCACCGCCAGCGCCGTCGACCTGGGCAGCCTGCTCCCCACGCTCACCGGCGGAACCGGGCTGCGCACCCTGTCCGCGCCCCTGGTGCTGCCGCCGCTGGCCGGCGCCAAGGCCGATGGGCCGCTGGGCATCACCGTGCTGCAGGAGGGCGAGGACGGCTCGGGCTACGGCAATGTGCTGGAGCTGGGCAGCGTGCCCGTCATCGGCGAGCAGCTCGACGGTGCCCTCATCACCCCGCTGCTCGGTCTGGATGGCGATGGCGGTCTCGCCGATGTCGCGGTGCTGGATGGCAATGGCACGGCCAACGCGGACGGTCTGCTCGGCGCCGCGGTGCTCTCCGGGTCCGACACCGGCAATGGCCCCATCGGCGTGGGTGTGATCAATGACGATCGCACCGGCACCGGGGAGCTGATCGGGGTGGCCACCCTCTCCGGTACCGACGCCGGAACCGGCGGTCTGGCCGGCGTCGGCATTCTCAACGAGGACGGCAGCGGGGTGGCCTCCGACCAGGGCCTGCTCGGCGCCGCCGTGCTCTCCGGCGATGGTTCCGCCACCGGGCCGATCGGCATCGGCGTGCTCAACGGCGATCGCAGCGGCACCGGCACCCTCGCCGGCGTCGGCGTGCTTTCCGGCAGCGGCAGCGGCACCTCCAGCGATGGACTGGGGGTGAGCGTGCTCAACGCCGATCAGACCCTGGCGATCAGCAATGGCGGCGAGACGGTGGTCAGCCTGCAGGGCCTGGTGGATGAAGCCGATGCGGGCAGCGCGATGGCGCCCGGATTCGACATGGGCGGCATCGCCCTGCTCGGTGGCTCGGGCGATGCGGTCACCACCCGCAATCCTCTGCTCAATGCCGGCGTGCTCACCGGCGATGGGGCCGGCAGCGGCGGTCTGGTCGGCGTCGGCGTCCTCGCCGGTGACAACTCGGCCCAGGCCGATCTGCTCGGCGTCTGCGTGCTGTGTGGCGACAACGCGGGCAGCGGCAGCCTGGCGGTGGCCGCCCTCTCCGGCAGCAAGAGCGGCACGGCCCAGAGCGGCACCCTGCCCGGCCTCGCCGGCGTGGGCGTGCTGACCGGCGACGGCTCCGGCACCGGCGGTCTGGTCGGCGCCGGCGCGCTCAGCGGCAACGGCTCCGGCACTGGCAGTGCGGTGGGGGCTGGCGTGCTCGCCGGCAACGGTGCCGGCAACGGCGGCCTGGTCGGTGCCGGGGCGCTGGCGGGCGATAGCAGCGGTAACGGCGGCGTCATCGGTGCCGGAGTGCTGACCGGGAACAACAGCGGCAACGGCGGCAGCCTGGTCGGCGCCGGCGTGCTGGCGGGCAATGGCAGCGGCAACGGCGGCACCCTCGGCGCCGGCGTGCTGGCCGGCAACGGCAGCGGCAATGGCGGTGTCATCGGTGGTGGCGTGCTCAACGAAGGCGGCTCCGGCAACGGCGGCACCCTCGGCGCCGGAGTTCTCAATGGCGGCAGCGGCGGCAGTGGCTCGGGCGGCCTGATCGGGGCGGGCGTGATCAATGGCGGCACCACCAACGCCGGTGGTGGCGGCGGTGGCGGTGGCAGCAACGGCGGTGGCGCCGGCGGTGGCAACAACACCGAGACCGCGGGGGTCGATGGCGAGCGGCCCGGGGCCGATACCCATGGCGATGGCCTGTGCACCGTGGTGGTCAAGGATGCGGCCGGCCATGTGGCGCGCACCCTCAAGACCCGCTGCGACGGGCTGCGCAAGACGGCCCGCCGTTCCTGAGCCCGGTGAGCGCGCCGGCAGACGGCATCGATCTCATCGATGCCCTCAGCCATCGGCTGGCGCGCCTGCGCGCCCTGGCGATGGCCCTGAGCGACCAGGTCGAGCACCGGCTGGGCAGCGCAGCGCTGGGCGAGCAGCTCGGCAGCGGGCTCGGTCTGGTGCTCGAGCAGCTGGACGATGCCCAGCGTCTGCTCGACGGACTTGCCCTGCATCACCGGCCAGGATGGCCGGACGCGCCGGCCCAGCCGGCCTCCCTCAACTGATTCCAACACGGACGAGTGACTGTTTATGGGCGTTCAGCTTCCCCCTCCCGTCGTACCCCAGCAGGGCGAGATCACCGAGATCCAGCAGGCCGGTGATGCCGTCCTGACCCTGCAGTTCCAGCAGGTCCGGATCCATCTCCACGGTGCCACCGGGGTTCCCGCCGACGAGCTGGAGGCCGCGGTCGCCGGGGCGGACACGCTCTCCAACGCGGTGCGCGCCATCGCCCGTGCCTACTATGTGGCCGGCTACCCCGGGGCGACCGTGCACTACGCCCTGGCCGGGGAGGACCTCCATGTGAAGGTCAGCCTCGCCGGCGTCAGCCAGGTGGTGGCCGAGGCACCGCTGGCGGCATACTTCAATGACCTCGCGGATGGGCAGCCGCTCACCGCCGCCCGCCTCGAGCGGCGCCGCACGCTGGCCAGCCTGCACGCCGATCGCGCCGGCCTCAACGCCCAGCCGCTGCTGCAGCCGGTGGAGGACGGGCTGGAGCTGCGCCTGGACCCGGACCCGAACAGCCCGACCGCCATGGCCGTGCGCACCGAGCTCGGCAACCCGGGCAACCGCTTCGTCGGCCGGCACTTCCTCGATCTCGATCTGCGCGCCGGCTTTGGCACCGGGGATGAGGCGCGAGCCAGCTGGCGGAAGGCCCTGACCGGTCTGAACGATCCGGGCGATGCCGAGGACTACGACGAGCAGACGGTCGGTCTGAGCCGGGTCACGCCGTTTGGCCTGTTCGGCCTCGGCGGACGCAATGTGGACTACACCCAGCCCGATCTGAGCGTGGTCACCGAGACCGGCGAAACCCTCACCTTCGCCGTCAATGGCGATATCCAGCAGGCCGAGCTGTTCGGCTTCTGGCCGCTGCACACCGACTTCGTCCAGCGCAGCACCCTGAGTGCCAAGGTTGATTTCACCCACAAGCAGCTGAGCATCGGCCGCGGCGGCGGCGCGCTGACCGGCGCCAAGGTCCAGGACCAGGAGTACGGTTCGGCCGAGCTCGCCGCCGGCTATGCCCGTGCCGGCGTGTTCCTCGGTCGCCGGCTTGATCTGGAGGCGGCGCTGGCGGTGCGCAGCGGCCTCGGCGATGACCGCAGCGAGGACCTGCTCACCCGGGCCGATCTCGGCTATCTGCTGGTCCGCCCGAGCCTGCGCCTGCGCCTGGCGCTGGCCACCTCGATCAGCAGCGAGCTGCTGCTGACCGGCCAGCTCAGCGAGGACCGGCTGCCCGAACAGAACCAGTGGGTGATCGGGGGTGTGGGCAATGCCCAGGCCTATCTGCCGGGGGTCGCGGTGGGCGATCAGGGCGCGCTGGCGCGCCTGCAGGTGGACTACCAGCTCGGCGAGTTCGCCGGCGTGACGCTGCGGCCGCGGGTCTTTGCCGAGTTCGCCATGGCCGAGTACGCCGAGCCGGAGGCGACCTTCGGCGAACCCGGCGAGCGGCAGGAGCTGAGCGATGCCGGCGTGGAGCTGGGCCTCGCCTGGGGTCCGCATCTGGAAGCGGCGATCTCCGCCGCCGAGTCGCTGTCGGAGAAGGGCATTCCGGAGGCGGCGCTCAACGCTGCGGACGCCAACTACTTCTTCCGCCTCACCGCCCGCTTCTGAACCGGGTTCGCCGCGGCGTCAGGCGTCTCTCGGGGGCGTCTCAGACCCCGTTGAGGCGCAGCTCCATCCGCACCAGCTCGTGCACCTCGCGCGGGGCCACCTCGCGCGAGGGCTCGGCGATTACCCGGTCCTGGCTGTCGGCGACCAGCACCCAGGGCACCGCCCGCACCGGGTGATCGAGGCGTTGCAGCGTTGCCGCCGGCGCCGGGGCAAGCGTGGTGTGCTTGCGGCTCAGCGGCAGCGCTTCGTCATCCAGGCGCACCGCATGGAAACTCACCTTGCGCCCGGCAAACTCCCGGCGCAGGGTCTCGATGTGCGCGAGCACCTCTGGGCAGTTGGCGCACCAGCTGGCCCAGTAGACCAGCACCTTGAGGGGTTCCTGGAGCGCGGTCACGCGGGGTTCTGCGGAGGCGGCCCGGGCGGCGGACGGCAGGCTGAAGGCGAGGACGAGACCGGCCGTCAGCAGCAGGCGGGGCAACGGGCGCATCGCGGGGCTCCAGCGTCATCAGGACCTGGAACCAGCCTCGCCCGTCCGGCCGTCCGCCGACAGCGTCAGAACCGATCATCCGCCTGTGGATAAGCGGGCGAGCCGGCCATCGCCCTACAGAGGCAGCCAGGAGCGGGTCGGGGTGTAGTGCAGATAGCCGATGCTGGCCCCGGCGCGCAGGCCCACGCCGGTGCGGATCGGCGCCAGCACGATGGTGCCGCTCTTCTGGTAGTTCACGCCGACCCCGCCGATCAGATAGAAGCTGCCCTCAGCACCGGGGAAGCGCTGCATCAGCTGGTGGGTGGCGCGCAGGTTGTAGACCAGGGTGAAGACCTTGGAGGCGTTGGCGCCGAAATCCCAGCCGATGCTGGGGCCCTGCCAGTACACCGGCATGCCGCCGCCGCCCTTGTAGTGCAGCTGGCCCTCGCCGTAGCGCAGGCCGACGCCGAAGGCGCCACTGCCCTCCTCGCCGATGATGTAGGCATTGGGCCGGCCCTGCTCGGCGAAGATCTTCTCGATCGCCTTGGCCAGCCCTTCGGTGGTGTCTCCGAAGAAACCGCGTGCGGCTTCGAGCACCTCGTCGGCGGTGTAGGTCTGCTCGCTCACCTCGGCCGGCGGCGCGGCCTCCTCGGCACGGGCGGTGCCGGCCAGCAGGACCAGCACCGTGGCCAGCAGCAGCACCGATCCGAGCAGGGCGCGCACCAGATCGACGAGCGCGCGACGGCGCAGCACACGGACGCGCAACGGGGGCGGGGAGGTCATGGCAGCTCCGCAGGAGTGAGGAAGGGACGCCCTACCTTGGCGGCGGCGCCTGAATCCCGGCTGAGCCAGCCATCGACAGCCCCGCGCCTTTTGTGTAACAAGGCAGGCATTACGAAGGCGGAGAGACGCAGGCATGGAGGAGAGACCCGCCGGCGGCGCCGACCCGGCGGAGCGGCTGATCGCCCGGCTCTACCGTTCGGCGCTGGCCGTTCCCCCGGAGGCATACCGCGCCTGGGCCCTGACCGAGCTGGGCAAGCTGATCCCCCATGACGGCGCCCTCTGGGGCAGCGGCACGGTGAGCCGCTGGAAGTTCCATACCCGCACCGTGGTCGGTCTGCCCGAGGCGTTTCCCGCACAGCTGGAAGCCACCCGCCACATCAACCCGCTGCTGCCCCGGCTGATCGCCAATCTCGACAATCCGCTGGACATGGAGAGCGTGCTCTCCGACGAGGCCTTCCACGCCAGCGAGATCTACAAGCAGGTGTTCGAGCCGCACGGCATCCAGCGCATTCTCAGCACCGCCCACATGGAGCGCCGCAGCGGCCTCTACTCGCTGCTGACGCTCTACCGCCGCGATCCACACCAGCATTTCACCGATGACGAGAAGCGCCTGCAGGCACGCCTGACCTTCCATCTGTTCAACGCCGGCTCGCACGCCTACTTCCTGCATCTGATGCGGCGGGTGGAACGCCCGGCCCAGGCGGCGGCCGCCGTGGTCGATGGTCACGGCCTGTTCCATGAGGCGCAGCCGCGTTTCCTCGACCTGCTGGAGGAGCACTACGCCGGCCGCGCGCCGACCCAGGGCCTGCCATTCACCCTGCCGGCGCCCGGCCAGCCCCAGGTGATCGGCGCCCTGTGCGTGAGGAGCGAGCCGCTGGCCGATCTGTTCGTGGTGCACCTGTGGCCGGCCGGGCCGCTGGACCGGCTCACCGCCCGCGAGCGCGAGATCGTCCACGCGGTGGCGCAGGGGCTGAGCTTCAAGCAGGCCGCGCGCAAGATCGGGGTGGCGCCGTCGACCGTGGCCAACCATCTGTACCGGGTCTACCGCAAGCTCGGGGTCTACAGCCGCACCGAGCTGGCCGCGCTGGTCTATCCCGAGGGCTGAGTGGCGCTCCCGCATAATGGCGGGATGAGCGCTTCCCTGACGCCGGCGGTGGTCGAGGCCAACTTCGACGGCCTGGTCGGCCCCACCCACAACTACGCGGGTCTGTCGCCGGGCAATGTGGCCTCGGTGCGCAATGCCGAGCAGCCCTCCAACCCGCGCGAGGCGGCCCTGCAGGGTCTGGCCAAGATGCGCGCCCTGCAGGCCCTCGGGCTGGCACAGGGCCTGCTGCCGCCGCAGGAACGACCCCATCTGCGCGCCCTGCGCCAGCTCGGCTTCGGCGGTGCCAGCGAGGCCGAGACCCTGCGCCGGGTGCTGCGCGATGCCCCGGGTCTGCTCGCCGCCACCAGCTCCGCATCGAGCATGTGGACGGCCAACGCGGCCACCGTCTCACCGGCGGCGGACAGCGCCGATGGGCGCGTGCATTTCACCCCGGCCAATCTGTGCAGCCATCTGCACCGCGCGCTCGAACCGGAGCTGACCGCGCGCCTGCTGCAGGCCACCTTCCCGGATCCGCAGCAGTTCGCCCACCACCCGCCGCTGCCGGCCACCCCGGCCCTCGGCGACGAGGGCGCGGCCAACCACACGCGGCTCTGTGGCAGCTACGGTGAGCCCGGCCTGGAGCTGTTCGTCTACGGCCGCGGCGCCGACGGCGAGCCCGCCCCGCAGCGCTACCCGGCGCGCCAGACCCGTGCCGCCTGCGAGGCGGTGGCGCGGCTGCACGGCCTCGACCCGGCGCGCACCCTGTATGCCCAGCAGAATCCGGCGGCGATCGATGCCGGGGTGTTTCACAACGATGTGATCGCGGTCGGCAACCGCGAGCTGCTGCTCTACCACCAGCAGGCCTTCGTCGACGCGACCGCCCTGCGCGAGTCGATCCGCCGCGCCTGGCCCGGCAGCGGCGCGCCGGTGTTCGTCGAGATCCGCGCTGATGAGGTCAGCCTCGACGAGGCGGTGCGCAGCTATCTGTTCAACAGCCAGCTGGTGTGTCCGCCGGCCGGTGGCATGCAGCTGGTGGTGGCGCGCGAATGTGCCGAGGTGCCGGCGGTGTGGGCGCGGCTGCAGGCCCTGGTGGCCGATCCCGCCAATCCGGTCAGCGGCCTGCAGGTGTTTGATCTGCGCCAGTCGATGCGCAACGGCGGCGGGCCGGCCTGCCTGCGCCTGCGGGTGGTGCTCGACCCCGCCCAGCGCGCCGCCGTGCATCCGGGCAGCTGGGCCACGCCCGCCCGCCTCGATGCGCTGGAGGCCTGGGTGCGGCAGCACTACCGGGAGCGCCTGGTGCTGGCCGATCTGGCCGATCCGCAGCTGCTCGACGAGACCCGCACCGCGCTCGACCGGCTGACCCAGATCCTCGCGCTGGGGAGCGTCTATGACTTCCAGCGCTGAGTTCCGCTGGTATCGCTGGGCCGAGCTGGATCCGGACACCCTCTACGATCTGCTCAAGCTGCGCAGCGACATCTTCGTGGTCGAACAGAACTGCGTGTTCTCCGACATGGACGGGCTGGACCGCCACTGCGAGCACCTGGTGGCGCGCCTCGACGGCCGCGTGGTGCTGGCGCTGCGCCTGCTGCCCCCGGGCCTGAAGTTCGCCGAGGCCTCGCTGGGACGCCTGGTCACCGATCCGGCGGCGCGCCGCCTGGGCCTGGCCCGGCAGGCGCTGACCCTGGGCCTTGTGCGCCTGCGCGAGCGCTTCCCCGGCCAGCCGGTGCGCATCGGCGGCCAGCGCTACATGGAAGCCTTCTACGCCTCGATGGGCTTCGTCACCACCGGCGAGCCCTATCTCGAGGACGGCATCCCCCATGTGGAGATGCTGCACCCGGGCCTCGCCTGAGGCCCGGAAGGCGCTCGCTATACTCGGCACGAACCCCGGCCTGGTCCGCGCCCGCCTGATGTATCTCGAGTTCTTCAACCTCCGGGAGATGCCCTTCTCCATCACCCCGGACCCGGCCTATCTGTTCCTCTCGCAGCGCCACCAGGAGGCGCTCGGCCATCTGCTCTACGGCACCGGCCAGCACGGCGGCTTCGTGCAGCTCACCGGTGAGGTCGGCACCGGCAAGACCACCGTGGTGCGCACCCTGCTCGAGCAGAAGCTCGCCGATGTGGATGTGGCGATGATCCACAACCCGCGCCAGGGCGAGGCGGAGTTCGTGCGCTCCATCGCCGACGAGCTGGCGGCGCCCTACCCGCCCAGCGCCACCCTCAAGGAAGTGGTGGACGCGCTCAACGAGCACCTGCTCAAGGCCCATGCCGCCGGCCGGCGCACCGTGCTGATCATCGACGAGGCGCAGAACCTCGAGGTGGGCGTGCTGGAGCAGGTGCGCCTGCTCACCAATCTGGAGACGGCCAAGCAGAAGCTGCTGCGCATCATGCTGATCGGTCAGCCCGAGCTGGCCGAGCTGCTGGCCCGGCCCGATCTGCGCCAGCTGGCCCAGCGCATCACCGCGCGTTACCACCTGATGCCGCTGGATGCCGGCGAGACCGCCGAGTACATCCGCCACCGCCTGCGCATCGCCGGTACCCAGGAAGAGCTGTTCCCGCCGGCGGCGGTCCACGAGGTGCACCGCCAGGCCCGCGGGGTGCCGCGGCTGATCAACATCATCTGCGACCGCGCCCTGCTCGGCGCCTACAGCCAGGGCCTGCGCCGGCTCACCCCGGAGGTGATCCGCCGCGCCGCGCTGGAGGCGGTCGGGCCCAGCTCCGGCTTCTCGCGCACCGATCTGCCGCACCTGCCCGCCGCCGCCCAGGGTCTGCCGGCCCGCCTGCAGAAGCTGGGCGAGCGTCTGCGCCGCCGGCTGCCGCCGGGCTGGGTGCCGGTCAGCGCCCTCGAATGGGGCCTGAGCGTGCTGGCGGTGCTGATCGCCGGGGCCCTGGTCTATCGCACCTTCTTCGAGGCCCCACCCGCCCCGGTGCTGGCCGCCGCCACACCGGCGCGCAGCGTGGCGCCGCCCGCCACGATCCCGGTGGCGCCGCCGGCAGCGCCGGCCGGTGCCCCGGCCGAGGCCGCGCCGGCGTACGCGGCCCCGGCCCCCGCCACCCCGGTGGTGGCGGCGGTGACGGAACCGGCCGTGACCCTGCCGGCAACACGCCCGGAGCCGCAGCGGGCGGCCGCGCCGCCGCCACCGGCGGCAACCCGCCCCGCCCCCAGCGGCCCGCTGCCGGCCGGGCTGGGCGATCTGCTCGCCTCCACCCAGCCGCTGAGCCAGGTGATGAGCCGGCTGATCCGGCTCTGGGACAGCGAGCTGGTGGTGCCGCGCGGCCAGAATGTGTGCAAGGCGCTCGCCCAGTCCGGGCTGGAGTGCTACAAGGCCAATGGCGAGTGGAAGGATCTGCGGCAGATGAACCGCCCGGCGATCCTCTCGCTGTCCAACGGCCGTGGCGATCTCCAGCATGTGCTGCTGCGCGGTCTGTCCAGCCGCTTCGCCACCGTGGATACCGCCAGCGGCTCGCTGGTGGTGGCGATCGAGGAACTCGATGTGCTGTGGACCGGCGAGTTCCTGCTGCTGTGGCGGCGCGGCACCCCGGAGACCTTCATCGGTCCGGCGGCGAGCGGCAGCTCGGTGCAGTGGCTGCGCCGGCGGCTGGCCGAGGTGGAGGGGCGCAGCCCCGAGGAGCCGCTGTCGGCGAGCTTCGACGCCCGTCTGCGCGACCAGCTGCGCAGCTTCCAGGCCGCCCAGGGCCTCGATGCCGACGGCCTCGCCGGCATCCGCACCCTGATCAGTCTGGGCACCGCCGAGGGTCCGACGCCCACCCTCTCCGGAACGGCGCCGTGAGCTATCTGCTCGAAGCCCTGCGCCGGGCCGAGCGCGAGCGCGCCCAGGGCCAGCCGCCCAGCCTGCAGCCCGGCGCCACCGCGCCGAGCGCGGTCGAAGCCCCGCGCGGCGTTCGCGGTCTGACCCTGCTGCTGGTGGCGATGGTCGGTGTGCTCGCCGGCGCCTGGCTGTTCGGCGCGCCGCGGACCGCCCCCGCCCCATCCGCCGCGCCGACCGCGGCCGCCGCGCCACCGCCCGCACCGGCGGTGACCACCCTGCGGGCCGCCCCCGCCGTGCCGCCGCCGGCGCTGGAAGACAACGGCGAACGCACGCTCGATGATCTCTGGGAGGGGGAGGCCGCGAGCGCAGCCGCCGCGCCGGTGGTCGAGCCGCGGCCGGTTCCGGCAGCGGTGACGGCGATGGTCGAGCCGGTTCCCGCCCCGGCCCCCGCCGCGCCGTCCACCCCCGCTGCCGGCGAAGCGGAGCCGCCGGCGGTGCAGACGGGCAGCACGCCGGCGCCAGCGGCGCCGCTGGCGCTCGCCGATCTGGATGCCAGCACCCGCGCCGAGCTGAGCCTGCCGCCGATCGATGTCCATGTCAGCGATGCCGACCCGCGGCGCCGCTTCATCCTCAGCGGCGGTCAACGCCTGACCGAGGGCGACAGCCTGCCCGGCGGGGTGGTGCTGCGCGAGATCGTTGCCGGCGGGCTGGTGGTGGAGTTCCGCGGCCAGCGGATTCTGGTGCCGGTGCAGTAGCGGCCTAGACCCGCCGCAGGGCCCACAGGCTCAGGCACAGGCCCTGGTGGGCCAGCCAGCGGCCCTCGGCCTGCCAGCCGGCCAGCAGGCGCCGCGCCAGCGCCGAACGGGGCTGGATGGTGAAGCGCTGATCGGTCTGCGGCGTCACCTGGACCTCATCGAACTCCAGCCACTCGCCGTGCAGCGGATGCAGGGCCTTGTGCACGCACTCCTTGGCGCCGAACCAGGCCACGCCCCAGGCGGCGGTGGCGGCCGGATCGGCTGCCGCCTCGCTGGCCAGGGCCAGCCCCACCACCTCCTCCGGCAGCGGCCGCCAGGGTTCGATGTCCACCCCGAGGGTGGTCCAGCGGGCATCGCTGACCGCAGCGACCGCTGCGGCGGCGCAGTGGGCCAGACTCAGGGCATGGCCGGCCGGCGCCAGCGGGGCCGCGCCCGGTCGCACCGGCAGCGGCCAGTCCGCGGCCTGCGGACAACCGGCCTGGCGCAGGGCCTCACGGGCGGCCTGGCGTGCCGCCGCCGACTGCCGCTGACGCGCGGGCTCGACGCCCGCGGGCACCGCCTGCACCGCCAGCCAGACGCCGGGCAGCGGCTCGAAGCTGGCGCTGAGGGGGTGGCTCAGAAGCGCAGCATCACGCTGCCCAGCACCTCGGCGCGGGCCGCCGCCAGACGCTTGAGCAGCTCGCGGGTGGCGGTCAGCGAGGTGCGGTGCACGCGGGTGCAGATCAGCACCCGCTGCGCCTGCTGGATCACCGCCAGGGCATCGGAGACCTCGGCCGAGGGCGTGTCGATGACGATGTGGCTGTAGCGCCGCTGCCAGCTGCGCAGAGCCTCGCCGAACATGCCGCCGGAGAGCAGTTCGAGCGGCTGCGGCGGACGCAGGCCGGTCACCAGCACATTGAGCTGGGGCAGTCCGTGCACGGCATGCACGCGGGCATTGCCACGGCTCAGCACCTGGGCGAGGCCGTCCTCGTTGTCGACCCCGAACAGCTGGTGCTGGCGCGGGTGGCGGAAGTCGGCATCCACCAGCAGGGTCGGCTCGCCGAGCTGGGCGAAGGCGATGGCGAGCTCGGCGGCCAGTCGCGAGCGGCCCTCCTGGCGTCCGGGGCTGGCCAGCACCACCGTGTTGGCCTCGGCCGGGCGGCGCAGCAGCAACTCGGTGCGCAGGGCACGCAGCCGCTCGGCATGACGATCGTAGGGGTCGTGCGCGATCTGCAGCTCGCGCACCACCGTGGCGGTGGCAACCACCGCAGCGGCAGCCTCGTTGCGGGCGGCCAGCAGATCGGCGCTGGTGATCAGCCCGAGCCGCAGGGCGGCCTCCTCGAAGCGCAGCTCCTGCTGCTGCTGCAGGCTCTGGATGGCGCGCAGATCGGCCTCGCTCAGGCGGGCGCGCTGGGCCAGCGCCTGCATCAGCCGGCTGCCGGCATCCAGGCTGCCGGCGCTGCGGCCGGGAATCAGGCCGCTCTGGGTGATGGCCATGCCGGTGCCCGGCGTGCTCACCGGATCTCCCCGAGCTCGGCCAGCACCGGCAGGCGCAGCTCCCGCTCCAGATCGTCGCGGCTGCGCACCCGCCGCCGCATCAGCTCGAGCAGCAGGCAGATCGCGGTGCCCACCATCAGCCCGGCAAACAGGGCGAGGATCACATTCTGGGTGGCCTTGGGGCGGCTGTGGCGCAGCGGCGGGGTGGCGGCGCTGACCAGCCGCGCCGGGCTGTAGCGGCTCTGCGCGCTGAGCAGGATCTGGTCGTAGCCCTGCAGCGCCGACTCATAGACCTTGGTGGCCGACTCCAGCTCGCGCAGATAGCGGGTGCCCTCGTCCTGCAGGCGGCGGGTTTCCAGCAGGGTCTCGCGCTGGCGCTCGACCTCGCGGCGCAGCTGCTGCTCGACGCTGCGGGCGGCGTCGAGCTCGGCGCGGGCACCGCCGCCATAGGCGCCGATCTCGCGCTGCAGGCGCTCGCGGGTGGTGGCGATCTCCGCCTGCAGGGCCTGGTACTCCGGGTGCCGGGTGCCGAGCGTGGCGCTGAGCTCGGCCATCCGCGCCTCCTGCTGGGCCAGCTGGGTCTTCAGGCTCTGCACCAGGGCGGATTCCAGCACCGCGGCACTGGTCTCGGCACCGCGCGCGTGGCGCTGCTCGGCCAGCCGGCGCTGCGACTCGGCCTCGGCCAGCCGGCGGTCGAGCTCGAGCAGGCGCTCGGCGTCCACATCCACCTTCTGGTCGAGATCGATCAGGCCGGTGCGCTGGCGGAACTCGGTGACCCGGGTCTGCGCCGCATCCACCGCCGTGCGCAGCGACTCCAGCTGGGTGCCGTAGCGATCGGCCTGCTCACGCACCGGCGCGCCGCTGCGCTCCTGCGCCGCCTCCAGATAGCGGTTGGCCACGGCATTGGCGCCGGCCGCGGCCAGCTGCGGGTCGCGGGCGCTGTAGGTGACATAGATGAAGCGGCTCTGCTTGCCCTGGCTCACCGAGAGATCGCGGGCCAGGCCGGCCATCACCCATTCGCGCAGACCGGTGCCGCCCTCGCCGCTGTAGCCGGCCAGATACTCCTCGCGGCTGGCGAGTCCGAGGGCATCGACCACCGGCAGCAGCACCACCGGGCTGGTCATGAACTCCATCTGGGTGAGCAGATAGCTCTCCGCCAGCATCGGCGAGAAATCGCGGCCGCTGAGCGGATCGTTGATCTCGAAATCGACCAGCAGCGTGGCGGTGGCCTCGTAGCTGCGCGGCAGCAGCTTGCTCACCACCCCGGTGAACACCACCAGCACCGCGGTGATCAGGGCGATCGCATAGCGACGGGCCCAGATCATCGTGCCGATCTGCTGGGGCGTCGGCGCGCTGGCGATGAACGGCGTCGGCAGCGCGGCCTCGGTCTCGGCGGGCAGCATCAGAAGAAGCGCTCCTTGACGGTGACCACATCATTGGCCAGCACCGGATCGCTGAGCGCCGCGCTCTGGCTGCGCAGCACGCCATCCGGGCCACGCCGCTTGATCTCCAGGCGGCGATCGCTGCCCTTGTCGGTAAGCCCGCCGGCACGCGCCAGGGCCTGGATCACCGTGGTGCCCGGCTCCAGCGGATAGGCGTTGGGGTTGCGGACCTCGCCGAAGACGAAGAACAGATCGGCCTTCGGCACCATGATGGTGTCACCGGCGCGCAGCTCCACCGCACCGGCCTGGGCCTGACCGCGCAGCAGGGCCTGCAGGTCCAGCTCGTAACGGCCCACCTCGGCGCCCTGGCTGCGCAGCAGCGTCACCCGCTGGGCGCCGGTGGGCGCGATGCCGCCGGCGAGCGCCAGCGCATCGAGCACCGTGGTGCGCACATCCAGCGGGAAGCGCCCGGGCCGCTGGACCTCGCCGAGCACGCTGATCTGCTGGCTGCGGAACTCGTTGAGCGTGACGGTGACCTGGGGGTCGACGAGGTAGTCGCCGGCGCGCAGGGCCTCGGCCACCGCCCGGCCGGCATCGGCCGGCGCCAGACCCGCCACCCGCACCGCGCCAGCCAGTGGCAGCTCGACGCGACCGTCCTCGGTGACATAGGCGGTGGTGCTCAGCTCGGGCCGCCCGAACACGGTGACATTGACCACATCGCCCGCGCCGATGGTCAGCGGCGAGCCGCCGGCGGACAGCGGCAGGGCGGTGGGCGCCGCCAAGCTTGCCATCGGCGTGGCCGGGGCCAGGGTCTGCGGCGGCAGCGGCGCCGGCATCAGCCGCGGCGGCTCGGCGGCCGCGCCCGGGGCAAGCGGCGCCGCTGCGGGCGCCGCCGGGGCCGCTGCCAGCCAGCGGTCCTTGTCCGATACCGTCTGGTTGCGCACGCTCAGCCGCGAGGCCTCGGCGGAGGTCGGGCCGGCGGGCAGCACGGGCGCTGCGGGCGGGGGATCGGCCGGGCCGAACAGGCGACCGAAGAACCGCCGCAGCGGACCCGGGCCGGTCTCGGTGGGCGGCGCGGTCTCGCGGGCGGTCAGCACCGGCGGCAGCGTGCGGGTTTCGATGACGGTGCCGGCGGGCTCGAGGCGCGGATCGCGCAGCTCCAGCGGCGGCGGCGGCAGGCGCTCGGTGGCCTCGACCGGCGCCGGGTCGCGAGGCCCCTGCAGCGGCGCACCGAAGCCCGGATCGAGCGGCGCCGTAGCGGGGAGCTGGTCGAGCCCGTCGCGGATCACCGGGCGGCTCGGGGGCGGCGGCTCGGCAACCCGCACCGGCGCCAGCGGCACCAGCCCCGGCGCACGGACGCTGGGCATCACCGGGGCGGGCGGCGGCGGCAGCGGACGGGTCTGCACCGGCTGGTCGAACGCGGGTGCCGGCACGGTCTCGATGCGCCGCAGGCCAGGGCCGCTGATCGGCGCGGCGGGGCCTTCGATCGGCGCCGGCATCGGCTCCAGTCCGTAGATCACCGGGGCGGGCGCGCCGTCACCCGTGCGCTGGGCCAGCAGGGCGGAGGGTCCGAACAGGAGTGCGAGCAGCAGAATCCGGGGGAAGCGTCGCCGTGCCGCCTGCGGGGCGGGAGCAGGGCTGGTCGACGCGGACTTCAAACTCGGCATGCCCGGTGGCGCTCGTGAAGTTAGATAAATCGTAACACAGCCCCGCCAGTGGAAAACCAGCCGCGCAGCGGGTCATCGACGGGGATTGACGAGGGCCCCGGGTTTGCCGGCCGGATTGAAAGCCGGCCCTCGGCACCCAGCTTGGGAGCATCCGCCCATCCAGGAGCGCCCCATGCGCATGGACAAGCTCACCAGCCGCTTCCAGCAGGCCCTCGCCGAGGCCCAGAGCCTGGCCGTGGGCCGCGATCATCCCGCCATCGAGCCGGTGCATCTGCTGGCCGCCCTGCTCGCCCAGGACGGCGGCAGCAGCGCGCCGCTGCTGCAGCAGGCCGGCCTGCGGCTGGAGACCTTCCGCCCGCGGCTGGCCCAGCTGCTGGACCAGCAACCGCGGCTGGGACAGGCCACCGGCGAGGTCAGCGTCTCGCCGGCCCTGGCCAAGCTGCTCAATCTCTGCGACCGCCTGGCCCAGCAGGGCGGCGAGGCCTTCATCGCCAGCGAGCTGTTCCTGCGCGTGCTGGCCGAGGACCGCTCACCGCTGGGCGAGGCCCTGCGCGAGTGCGGGCTGCGCAAGGCCGCGCTGGAGCAGGCCATCGAGGCGCTGCGCGGCGGCCGCAAGCCGGACTCCGCCGAGGCCGAGGACCAGCGCCAGGCCCTGCAGAAGTACACCCTGGATCTCACCGAGCGGGCCCGCGCCGGCAAGCTCGATCCGGTGATCGGCCGCGATGAGGAGATCCGCCGCCTGATCCAGGTGCTGTCGCGCCGCACCAAGAACAATCCGGCCCTGATCGGCGAGCCCGGGGTGGGCAAGACCGCGATCGTCGAGGGCCTGGCCAGCCGCATCGTCAAC
>DASUDX010000119.1:0-3767 GCA_036275365.1 Nevskiaceae bacterium
CGACCACCAGCGCGTAGCGGAATAGCTGGTTGAGCCAGGTACGCACCTTCTCGGCCACCGAGGGCGCACCGCGTTTCTCGATCCGACCGACGATTTCCAGCAGGTCGGCGCGAGTGATGACGTGGATCGAGCGCTTGCCCAGCGTGGGGAGCACGTCGTTGCCGAAGATGCGCGGAAGCGTGGCGAGCGTGGTTTGCCGTCCCCTCTTGAGGCGACCCTGTTCCCGGAACTTCAGCCACTTTTCGTAGACCGCCTGGAAGGTGTTCTGCTCGGCCTGGGTCGCCAGTTGTCGGTCCCTCGTCCGCTGGCGCTGCGGGTTGATGTCCTTGGCGACGAGCGCCCGCGCCTCGTCGCGGCGGGTGCGTGCCTCGCGCAGGCTGATCTCGGGATACACCCCCAAGGACATCCGCTTCTGCCGGCCGAGCCAGGTATAGCGGAAGTGCCAGGTCTTCGTGCCCGCGGCCGAGACGGCCAGCGACAGGCCGTCGAAGTCGGGGAGGGTGTAGTCCGTCCCGGTGGCCTTGGCCTGCCGAACGGCGACATCAGAAAGTGCCATGTCTGCTCCTGAACTGAGTCAGGAGTCAGATCGTCATCCCATGGCCCGCTCGTCCCTACCAACAATCCGGACTCGAACCCAACCGCCTTGATGGACTACTGGATGGACTAAATCAGTCCATCTGTCGGTGGATTCCGGTGGCCTTCACTGGACGCTCATCCGGCGAAAAAGCCTTTGCTGATAGTGGTTTATGGAACTCCTTGGAACTCCATGGAACCTGAACTGGAGCGGGTGATGGGAATCGAACCCACGTTAAGAGCTTGGGAAGCTCCCGTTCTACCATTGAACTACACCCGCGCGGGGGCGCCAGTTTGCCAGCCCATCCGGGCAACGGCAAGGCAGCGTCTGCGCCGCTCCCAGGGGTAGCGGAAATGAGCCCGCGCGCATCGCGAATCGCCGATGCCCGTCTGCTCGGCCTGCTGGGGCTGCTGTATTTCGCGCAGGGCCTGCCTTCCGGATTGCTCGCCAAGGCGCTGCCGCCGCTGCTGCGGGAGCAGGGCGTGTCCCTGTCGGCCATCGGTCTCACCGGGTTGCTCGCCGCGCCCTGGGCAATGAAGTTTCTCTGGGCTCCCCTCGTCGAGCGCACCGGGACTCGCCGGCACTGGCTGCTGGCCCTCAACGCCATCACCCTGGCCCTGATGGCAGCGCTCGCCATGCGGGATTTCTCGGCTTGGGTCGGGGACGCCTTCGTGGCCTTGCTGATATTGCTGTTCGCCCTCAATCTGGTCGCCGCCACCCAGGATGTGGTCACCGATGGTCTGGCGGTCAGCCGCCTCACCGCATCGCTGCGCGGCATCGGCAACAGCCTGCAGGTGATCGGCTACAAGATCGGCATGACGCTCGGCAGTGCAGTGCTGCTGTGGCTGGTGGCGCACTGGGGGTGGTCGCTCGCCTACGCTGCGTTGGCGCTGCTGCTGGTGCCGGTTCTGTGCGCGGCGTGGCTGGTGGCCGAACCGGAGCCGAGTCGCGAGGAGGCCGCCTCCCATCCGGGGTGGCGGGGAATCCACGGCTACCTGCACCTGCTGCGCGATTTCGCCGCGCGCCCCGGCCTCGGCTGGTGGCTGGCTACCGTGGCCACCTTCAAGATCGGCGATTCGCTCGGCTCGCGGATGATCGGCCCGCTGCTCAGCGATCGCGGCCTGACGCTGGCCGAGATCGGCGCGCTGACCGGGCTCGCGTCTCTGGTCGGCCTTGCCGGCGCCCTGCTCGGTGGCCTGGTGCTGCTGCGCCTGGGCCATCGCAATGCGCTGTTGCTGTTCGGCAGCCTGCAGGCGCTGGGCTTGGCCGGCTATCTGCCACTGGCCGACGGGCCTCAGGCCCCATGGCTGGTGGCGGCGGTGGTGTGCTTCGAGCAGTTCGCCGACGGCCTCGCCACGGTGGCACTGTTCACCCTGATGATGGATGCCTGCCGGGCTTCGTCCCCGGGGGTCGACTACAGCGTGCAGGCCTCCCTGCTGGTGATCGTCACCGGAGTCGCTTCGCTCAACAGCGGGCTGGTGGCGGATGCCCTGGGCTATGGCGCGGTGTTGGGCGGCGGCGCGGTGTTGACCATGCTGGCATTGCTGCCCGTGCTGCGCTATTTCCACATCACTGCGATCGCCCCAACGCGGACCGCCGGTTGAACGATCACCTCAGCGGTCGCCGAAGCGAAACGCCGACACCGGCGCACCCAGCACCCGATCGCGGTAGACGCAGACACCGCCTGCTCCGGCCCCGGCGACCACGTGCAGCGGGAGCAGATGCTCCTCGCGCGGGTGGGCCTCGCGTGCCCCGGGGGCCTGCTGCCAGGCGCTGAGGTGTCGTGCACGCTCGGCGGCGGGGAGGGCACAGGTGTCCGCCAGCCAGGCATCGAAGGCATCCCCGGCAGGGTTCTCTCGCGGCTGATGCATCAGCACCGCCATGTTGTGGTAGCTCATGCCGCTGCCCAGGATCAGCACGCCCTGTTGCCGCAGCGGCGCCAGTGCCGCGCCCAGCGCCAGGTGCAAGCCGGGGTCGAGGCTCGGGTGCAGCGAGATCTGGACCACGGGGATGTCCGCCGGCGGGTGGATCAGCAGGGCCGGAATGAACACGCCATGATCGAGGCCGTGGTCGGGGTCCAGTTGCGCCGCGATCCCGGATGCGCGCAGCAGGTCCGCCGCCTGTGCGGCGAGTTCCGGGCTGCCCGGTGCGGGGTAGCGGAGCTGATAGGTATGCGGTGGGAACCCGTAGTAGTCGTAGATCAATGCCGGCGCAGCCGCACTGTTGATGCGCACCGGGTCGGCCTCCCAGTGCGCGGAGATCACCAGCAGCGCGCGCGGCCTGGCGGGCAGATCCGCCAGCAGCCCGCGCAGGAACGCCGCCATGCCGTGCCAGGTATCGGCGGGGCCCAGCGTCCACTCCATGAAGAAGCAGGGCCCGCCGCCATGGGGAATGTAGTAGCAGGGCAGGGCGGCCATGGTTGTGCCGGTGGTCAGGCCACCGCGGCCTTTTGCGGCGGCGCCGCGCGCTGCAGCAGGGGCTCGCCGGGCATCTTGCGCAACTCCGGCAGCACCTCCTTGGCGAACAGGCGCAGACTGGCTTCGGCGTCCACCAGCGGCATGCCGCCATAGCTGAACACGCCGTTGTAGGCGCCGGCGCCGGTGCGCTGGGTGAAGTTGCGGATGCGCTCCAGACACTGCTCGGGCGTACCCCAGACCTGCAGGTTCATGAAGAACTTGACCGCATCATCGACGCTCTTGCTGACGTGCTCCTGCATCGCCGCATAGGCCTCGTAGCCCTTGGTCTGCTTGAGGTGGGAGCCGGCCATCTCGTAGTGCTGGATCACCGAGTGGTAGTAGCCGCCGATGTACTTGGTCGCCATCTCCTCGGCGCGATCCGCACTCTTGTCGCAGTAGGTCCAGCCGGCCAGGATCGGCGGCGGGGCGTCGAAGCCGTTGACGCTGCGGAAGGTCTCGCGATAGGCGGCGAGCTCGCGATCGACGTGCTCCCAGGGCTTTTGCGGGATCACCAGGATGCCGACGCCGAGCTTGGCCATGATCTGTGACGATTCCGGCGACACCGCGGCGGCGTAGGTCCGGCCGCGGAAGGTCTTGAAGGGCCGCGGCCGCAGCTCGCGACGGACTTGCCGGATGTGCTTGCCCTGGTATTCGCAGAAGCCGGTTTCCAGGCCTTCCAGAATCATCTCGGCGGATTCGGTGAAGTATTCCCGCGCGCTGTTCATGTCGCGGCCGAA
>DASUDX010000120.1:0-23737 GCA_036275365.1 Nevskiaceae bacterium
GACCGATCCTGAACCGGGTGGCGAACCCCCTTGCGCGCGAGGAGCGTCAGCATGGCTAAGAGTGTGGTGGTGATCGGCGCGCAATGGGGCGACGAGGGCAAGGGCAAGGTGGTGGACCTGCTCACCGACCGCGCCCAGGCGGTGGTGCGCTTCCAGGGCGGCCACAACGCCGGCCACACCCTGGTGATCAAGGGCCGCAAGACCGCGCTGAACCTGATTCCGTCGGGCGTGATGCGCGAGGGTGTGCCCTGCTACATCGGCAATGGCGTGGTGCTCTCGCTTGCCCATATCTGCGGCAATCCGCGGCTGGGCATCAAGAGCGAGCTCGAAACCGTCGAGGCCACCGGCATGGAGGTGCGCTCGCGGCTGAAGATCAGCGAGGCGGCGCCGCTGGTGCTGCCAGTGCATGCGCGCCTGGACCAGGCCCGCGAGAAGGCCCGTGGCGAGGCCAAGATCGGCACCACCGGCAAGGGCATCGGCCCGGCCTACGAGGACAAGGTGGCGCGCCGGGCGGTGCGGGTGGGCGATCTCTACCAGCGCGATCTGCTGGCGGCCAAGCTCGGCGAGCTGATGGCCTACCACAACTTCGTGCTCACGCAGTACTACAAGGAGGCGCCGGAGGACTTCCAGCAGACCCTGGATGATCTGCTGGCCTATGCCGAGGTGATCCGGCCGATGGTGGCGGATGTCACCGAGCATCTGCGCCTGCATCTGAAGCGCGGCGACCATGTGCTGTTCGAAGGCGCCCAGGGCGCGCTGCTGGACATCGATCACGGCACCTATCCCTTCGTCACCAGCAGCAACACCACGGCTGGCGGGGCCGCCACCGGCACCGGGGTCGGGCCGCGCGATCTCGGCTATGTGCTGGGCATCGTCAAGGCCTATGCCACCCGGGTCGGCAGCGGCCCGTTTCCCACCGAGCTGGAAGACGGCCCGGAGGGGATCGGCGCGCATATCCGCAAGGTCGGTGACGAGTTCGGCACGGTCACCCGCCGGCCGCGCCGCTGTGGCTGGTTCGATGCGGTGGCGGCGCGCCGTTCGATCTTCAACAACTCGGTCTCGGGCCTGGTGGTGACCAAGCTCGACGTGCTCGACGCGCTGGAAACGATCCGCATCTGCACCGGCTACCGGCTGGACGGCGAGCTGATCGAGAACCCGCCGATCGGCGCCGAGGGCTTCGACAAGGTCGAGCCGGTGTTCGAGGAACTCCCGGGCTGGCGCTCCAGCACCTTCGGCATCTCCCGCTACGAGGACCTGCCGGTGGCGGCCCAGCGCTATCTGCGGCGGATGGAGGAGGTCACCGGCGTGGAGATCGCCATCATCTCCACCGGACCGGACCGCGAGCACACCATCGTGCTGCGCAATCCCTTCGACTGAGCCCCCGGCCGCACCGGCCGCTGGAAACAAAAAAGCCCAGCCGAAGCTGGGCTTGTTTGTTTGGTGCCGAGAAAAGGACTCGAACCTTCACGGTTTTACCCGCCAGTACCTGAAACTGGTGCGTCTACCAATTCCGCCATCTCGGCCCTGCTGCCCACCGCCGTGGCGGGGGGCGTCAAGGGCGCGCATTCTGCAAAGGCGCGTATGCTTTGTCAATGAAAAAAGGCCGCGCTTCCCGTCATCCCTCCCGACCCCCGGCCGGAGGCGATTGGACCCAGTCCGATCCGGCCTTCGGCGAGGAGTCCGGCCGCTACGAGGATCCGGTTCCCTCCCGCACCTTCATTCTGGAGACCCTGGCCGCCGAGGCCGGGCCGATGACGCTCGATGAGCTGATCGGGCGCTTCCAGCTGGCCAAGCTGAGCCAGCAGACCGCGCTGGACAAGCGCCTCGCGGCGATGCTGCGCGACGGCCAGGTGGTGCAGAACCGCCGCGGCGCCTACGGTCCGGTCGGGCGCATGAATGCCATCGCCGGGGTGGTGCAGGCCCACCGCGACGGCTTCGGCTTCCTGATCCGCGACGAGGGCGGGCCGGACATCTTCCTGCCCGCCCGGCAGATGCGCAGCCTGATGAATGGCGACCGGGTGCTGGTGCGGATCAGCGGCACCGACTTCAAGGGCCGCCCGGAGGGCTCGCTGGTGGAGGTGCTCGAGCGCGGCTCGCGCACGGTGGTCGGTCGCCTGCATGTCGAGCAGGGGGTCGCCTATGTGATTCCGGACAACCCGCGGGTGCAGCAGGATCTGCTGATCCCGGCCGATCAGCAGGCCGGTGCCCGCCACGGCCAGATGGTGGTGGCCGAGATCACCGCCCCGCCGGGCAACCGCACGCTGCCGGTGGGCCGGGTGACCGAGGTGCTGGGCGAGCATCTGGCCCCGGGCATGGAGATCCTGGCGAGCATCCGCGCCCACAACCTGCCGTACGAGTGGCCGCCGGAGGTCGAGGACGAGGCCGCCGAGCTGCCGGAGACGGTGGGGCCGGCGGAGATCGGCGGCCGCGAGGATCTGCGCGAGCTGCCGCTGGTCACCATCGACGGCGCCGATGCCCGTGATTTCGACGACGCCGTGCATGCGCGCCGGCGCCGCGGCGGCGGCTGGACCCTGTGGGTCGCCATCGCCGATGTCGCCGCCTATGTGAAGCCGGGCAGCGCGCTGGATGTCGAGGCGCTCAACCGCGGCAACTCGGTGTACTTCCCGCAGCAGGTCATCCCGATGCTGCCGGAGAAGCTCAGCAATGGGCTGTGCTCGCTCAACCCGCGGGTGGACCGCCTGTGCATGGTCTGCGAGATGCAGGTGCAGGCCGATGGCGAGATCGCCAAGTCGCGCTTCTACGAGGCGGTGATGTGCTCAAAGGCGCGGCTGACCTACGACGAGGTGGCCCAGGTGCTGGATCAGCCGGAGGGCGAGACCGCCCAGCGGCTGGGGGCGCTGGTGAGCCCGCTGCAGGTGCTGGCCGAGGTCTACCAGGCCTTGTTCGCCGCCCGCGAACAGCGCGGGGCGATCGATTTCGAGTCCAGCGAGACCCGCATCGTCTTCAATGCCGAGCGCAAGATCGAGAAGGTGGTGCCGGTCACCCGCAACCGCGCCCACCGGCTGATCGAGGAATGCATGATCGCCGCCAATGTGCAGGCGGCTCTGCTGGTGGCCAAGCGCAAATGTCCGGCGCCTTACCGTATCCATGAGACGCCAGACGCTGCCAAGGTCCAGGTGCTGCGCGAGTTCCTCGCCCTGCGCGGGCTCAAGCTGTCCGGGGGCGAGACCCCGGAGGCCAGTGACTACGCGCGCATCACCGCGGCGGCGCGCGGCCGGCCGGACGAGCGGCTGATCCAGACCGTGCTGCTGCGCAGCCTCATGCAGGCCCGCTACAGCGCGGACAACGCCGGCCACTTTGGCCTCGCGCTGACCCATTACGCCCACTTCACCTCGCCGATCCGCCGCTATCCGGATCTGCTGCTGCACCGGGCGCTCAAGCATCTGATCCTGGGCAAGAAGGTCTCCACCTTCGGCTACAGCGTGGATGACATCGACCGCCACGGCGCCCATTGCTCGATGACCGAGCGCCGCGCCGACGAGGCGACCCGCGAGGTGGTGGCCTGGCTCAAGTGCGAGGCGATGCGCGACAAGGTCGGCGAGGCCTACGAGGGTCTGGTCACCGGTGTGGCGGCGTTCGGGCTGTTTGTCGAGCTGCAGGGGCTCTACATCGAAGGCCTGGTCCATGTCAGCAATCTGCGCAACGACTACTACCAGTACGAGGCCCATCACCACCGGCTGATCGGCGACAACAGCGGCCGCGTCTACCAGCTGGGGGATCGTCTGCGGGTGCGCGTGGTGCGGGTCAACCTCGATGAGCGCAAGATCGATCTCGAGCCGATCGAGGAGGCCGGCGGCGCCCGGCGCGACAGTTCAGAGCGGGTTCAGCCGCAACGGCAAGACTCGCGCGGCAGGAAGGGGCAGGGCAGTGCGCCCCGGCCCGGCCACCATCACCAACCCAGGGGAAAGAAGCGATGAAGACCTTTGCCAAGCTCGCCGTGGTCACGACCGTGACGCTCGGCCTCGGCGCCTGTGCCACCGATGATCCCAACCGCCGTGCCAAGACCGGCGCCGCCATCGGCGCGGTGGTCGGCGCGGTGCTCGGCAACCAGGTCAGCGATGCGCGCGGCGCGCCCATCGTCGGCGCGGTGGTCGGCGCCATCGCCGGCGGCGCGGTCGGCAACTACATGGACAAGCAGCAGGCCGAGCTGGAGCGCCAGCTCGCCGAGGAAGCGGCCCGCAACGAGCTGAGGATCGAGCGCATCGCCGGCGATGCGCTCAAGATCGGCATCGCCAGCGATGTCAGCTTCGACCTCGGCAGCGCGCAGCTGCGGCCGGATGCGCTGGACACCTACGCCAAGATCGCCAATGTGCTGCGCAGCTACGACAAGACCATCATCCATGTGGTCGGTCATACCGACACCAGCGGCAGCGACAGCTTCAACCAGAGCCTTTCGGTGAACCGCGCCGCCTCGGTGGGCAGCTATCTGGCGCAGAGCGGCGTGCCGGCCACCCGCATCCGCGAGGAAGGCCGCGGTGAGCGTGAGCCGCTGGTGCGCACCGGGGACAATGTCAAGGATCCGCGCAACCGCCGGGTCGACATCGTTCTCAAGCCGGTGGTCGAGGGCAACGAGGCGGCCGCCTGGACCCCGCCGCCCTATCTGGGCGGCTGACCGTCGCAGGCAGGCCGGTGACGACGGGGCGCCAGCGCCCCGTTGTCGTTCTTGG
Organism: Nevskiaceae bacterium; assembly: GCA_036275365.1. GTDB lineage: Bacteria > Pseudomonadota > Gammaproteobacteria > Nevskiales > Nevskiaceae > DASUDX01. Next base: position 4,689 of record DASUDX010000120.1, read on the forward strand.
CATGCTGTTTCCGGCAGGCTGGCTCGGGTTCTGCCCGGATCGTCCCGGCGGATGACCGGGCTGCCTGACGGCCCGCTGCCCGCCCGCCTCACGCCTGACCTCTCACGCCCCTCTCTCGCGCAGCCCGTGTCCGACCACTACATCGGCGGTTTCCATGCCGTCATCGCCGCCCTCGAGGACGGCGAGCACAAGCCCTATGAGATCTGGCTCTCCGACAGCCGCCAGGACGAGCGGGCGCGGCGGGTGCAGGCGCTGGCCCGCCAGTTCAGCGTGCCGGTACGGCTGGCCACCCGCAGCGATCTCGATGTCAAGGCGCCGGAGCTTCGCCACCAGGGTGTGCTGGCCCTGATGCCGGCGCGGGAGCTGAGTGGCGAGGAGGCGCTCGAGGCACCGGCCAGCCCCGAGCGGCTGTTCCTCGCCCTCGACGGCGTCCAGGACCCCCACAACCTCGGCGCCTGCCTGCGCACCGCCGAGGCGGTCGGGGTCACCGCCGTGATCATTCCCAAGGACCGGGCGGTGGGCCTCACCGCGGTGGCCCGCAAGGCGGCCGCGGGCAGCGCCGAGCGGGTGCCGGTGATTGCGGTGACCAATCTGGCCCGCAGCCTGGAACGCCTCAAGGAGCGCGGCTACTGGCTCACCGGGCTGGCCGGCGAGGCCAGCGAGACCCTGTTCGAGGCGGATCTCACCGGGCCGCTGGTGATGGTGATGGGGGCCGAGGGCGAGGGCCTGCGCCGGCTCACCCGCGAGACCTGTGACCGCCTGGTGAAGATTCCGATGCTCGGCAAGACCGAGAGCCTGAATGTGTCGGTGGCGGCGGCGGTCTGTCTCTACGAGGCCTTCCGCCAGCGCCAGCTCCCGGCAGCGCGCGGCCGCAAGCGGTGAGGCGGTCCCGGCTCGCCCTGCTGGCGGCCGTGCTCGGCGCGCTCGCCCTGCTCTGGTGGCTGGGTTCGGAGGAGTCACCGGCGCCCGCGGTGCCAACCGCGACCGTCGACCCGGCTCAGCCGGGCGGGGAGGCGGCGGCCGGGACGCCGGCTCCCGCCGCACCCAGCCCGCCGCCGGTGCGCGAGGTGGCCCTGGCGTCCGGCCGCCGGGTGCGATTGATCGAGCGCCCGCCGCTGCCGCGCCCCGACCCGCCCTATGGACCGGCCTATGCCGCCCTGATCGAGGCGGCGGAGGCCGGGGTTGCCGAGGCGCAGTACCAGCTCGGCCTGCTGCTCTACCAGTGCCGGCGCATTCCCGAACAGCCGGAGGCGCTGGCTGCGCAGATCGACCGCCTGCAGCAGACCCGCGAGTACCGCGGCTTTCCGGTGGAACGGCCGGATGCCGAGGCGGCGCAGTGGCAGCAGGGCTTCGAGGACTGCCGTGGTGTCCCGGCAGCGGCCCGTGGCGAGTACCGGCGCTGGCTGCGCCAGGCCGCCGACCAGGGCTTGATCGAGGCCCAGCTCGATCTGATGTTCCACCTGCCCGACATCGAGTACTGCCAGTACCTGCACCAGTGCAGCCCGGAGCAGCGCGCGCGCCAGCAGGCCCTGCAGCAGGAGGCCCTGGCCGATGTCGAGCGGGCGCGGGCGGCCGGCTCGGTGAGCGCGCTGTGGACCTTCGGCGGCTGGTACCTGGGCGAGGAGGTGCTGCCGAGCGATCCGATCGAGGCCTATGCCCACTTCCTGGCACTCGACCAGATCCAGGCCGCCGCCGGTCGCGAGCGCCGCTTCACCGCCATGCTGGAGGGGCTGCAGGGGCGGCTGCGTCCGGTGGACCGTACCCAGGCCGAGGCCCGCGCCGAGGCCCTGCTGGCCAACCCGGCCTGCTGTGTGCTGACCGACTGAGCGGGGCGGCGATTGCGGCGGGGCAGGGACTGGCTTATCCTGCGCGCCCTTCGACGGCCGCCCGGCCGTTGCAAGGCCCTGTCCCACCGCAGCCGCGGGGGACTGTCCCGGCGCCGGTACGCGGCCGACATCCACAGGAGTCATCCACGATGCGTCACTATGAAGTCGTGGTCATGGTGCACCCGGATCAGTCTGATCAGGTGCCGGCCATGATCGAGCGTTACAAGGCCATGGTCGAGGGCGATGGCGGCAAGGTCCACCGTCTCGAGGACTGGGGCCGCCGCCAGCTGGCCTATCCGATCGCCAAGCTGCACAAGGCGCACTACGCGCTGATGAACATCGAGTGCAGCGACAAGGTGCTCGCCGAACTCGAGAACGCGTTCAAGTTCAACGACGCCGTGATCCGCAAGCTGGTCATCCGCAAGGAGACCGCGGTCACCGAGCAGAGCCAGCTGTTCAAGCTGCCGGAAGAGGACAAGAAGCCCGAGTACAAGTCCCGCCAGCAGGCGGCGGCCGATGAAGCGGCCGAAGGTGAGGCCGCCGTGGCCGAGGAGAACGTCTGATGTCGCGCTTTTTCCGTCGCAAGAAGTCCTGCAAGTTCTCCGCCGAGGGCGCTCCCGAGATCGACTACAAGGATCTCGCCACCCTCAAGCAGTACATCGGTGAGAACGGCAAGATCGTGCCGGCTCGCCTGACCGGAACCCGCACCCGCTACCAGCGCCAGCTGGCCGTGGCGGTGAAGCGCGCGCGCTTCCTGTCGCTGCTCCCCTACACCGACAAGCACGAGTAAGGAGCCGACGATGGAAGTCATTCTGCTCGAGAAGATCAAGAAGCTCGGCGATCTCGGCGAGACCGTGAAGGTCAAGCCCGGCTATGGCCGCAACTTCCTGCTGCCGCAGGGCAAGGCGCTGCCGGCCACCGAGTCCAACCGCAAGGTGTTCGAGGCGCGCAAGGCCGATCTGGTCAAGAAGGCCCAGGATTCGATCAACGCCGCCAAGATCCGTGCCGAGAAGGTCGCCGGCAAGGTGCTGACGGTGAAGGCCCTGGCTGCCGAGGAAGGCAAGCTCTACGGCTCGATCGGCCTCGCCGAGATCACCAAGGCCGCCGAGGGCGCGGGGCTGGAGCTGCACAAGCACGAGATCGAGCTGCCCAACGGCCCGATCCGCCAGACCGGCCGCTACGATCTCGCCGTGCGCCTGCACAGCGAAGTCGAGACCAGCATCACCGTGGTGGTCGAAGAGATCCGCTCGGCCTCGGCCTGATCCCTTCGCTACACTCGCGTCTGCCCCGCGGACGCCTGACAGCCCGCCTCGCGCGGGCTGTTTTGTTTCTGCCTCCCCACGATCGCGCGATGTCCACCCCCAAGGTTCCGCCGTACTCCATCGAGGCCGAGCAGTCGGTGCTCGGCGGCCTGCTGCTGCACAACAGCGCCTGGAACGATCTCGCCGACCGTCTGGTGGAGGCCGACTTCTACCGTGCCGATCATCAGCTGATCTACCGCTCGATCTCGGCCCTGGTCGGCGCCAACCGGCCCTGCGACTTCGTCACCCTCAGCGAGTACCTGCGCGAGCACGGCCAGCTGGAGGAGGCCGGCGGCCTCGCCTATCTCGGCCAGCTCGCCAACGACACCCCCAGCGTCTCCAACATCCAGGCCTATGCCGAGATCGTGCGCGAGCGCTCGGTGCTGCGCAGCCTGATCGCGGTCGGCAATGACATCGCCGAGCTGTCCTTCCGTCCGGAGGGTCGCAGCGCCCAGGAGCTGATCGATCTCGCCGAGCAGCGGGTGTTCGCCATCCGCGAGCGCGGCCAGCGTGCCAGCCGCAGCTACTTCGACATGCCGCAGGTGATGACCGCGGTCTATGACAAGGTCTCGGCCCTGCGCGCCAATCCGCTGGGCAGCGCCGGTCTCAGCACCGGGTTCGCCGAGTTCGACAACAAGACCTCAGGTCTCGGTGCTGGTGATCTGATGATCCTGGCGGCGCGTCCCTCGATGGGCAAGACCACGCTGGCGATGAACATCGCCGAGCATGTGGCGTTCGACCGCAAGGAGGCGGTGGCGGTGTTCAGCATGGAAATGTCGGCCGAGCAGCTCGGCTATCGCGTGATCTCCTCGCGCTGCGGCATCCCCATGCAGAAGCTGCGCAGCGGCCAGCTCGACGATGTGGAGATGGACCAGCTGGCCTGGAGCGTGGGCAAGCTGCGCGAGGCGCCGCTGTTCATCGACGAGACCGGGGCGCTCTCGCCCAATGATCTGCGCGCCAAGGCGCGCCGCCTGGCCCAGCGCGAGAACATCCGCCTGATCGTGGTCGACTACATCCAGCTGATGCAGGTGCCGGGCACGCGCGAGAACCGCACCAATGAGATCAGCGAGATCTCGCGCAGCCTCAAGGCGCTGGCCAAGGAGCTGGGGATTCCGGTGATTGCCCTGTCCCAGCTCAACCGCGGTGTCGAGCAGCGCGACAACAAGCGCCCGCGCATGAGCGATCTGCGCGAGTCCGGCGGTATCGAGCAGGACGCCGATCTGGTGGTCTTCATCTACCGCGACTGGGTCTACAACAAGGACGCCGACGAGCGTCAGGCCGAGGTGATCATCGCCAAGCAGCGTAACGGCCCGCTCGGCACGGTGAATGTGCGCTTCCTCGGCGAGTTCACCCGCTTCGAGAACCCGACGCCGAGCTACGAAGGCTTCGCGCCATGATCCCGCGCGTCACCGCGACGGTGGATCTCGCGGCGCTGCGTCACAACCTCGCGCGGGTGCGCGAGCAGGCGCCGCGCTCGCGGGTGATGGCGGCGGTCAAGGCCGATGCCTACGGCCATGGTGCGGTGCCGGTGGCGCGCACCCTGGAAGCCGCCGGGGTGGATGCGCTGGCGGTGGCCTGCATGGAGGAGGCCCAGGAACTGCGCGAGGCCCATGTGCAGGCGCCGATCGCCCTGCTCGAAGGGGTGATCTCCAGCGAGGAGGCGGCTCTGGCCGCCTACGAGGGTCTGCAGGTGGTGGTGCATGACTTCTGGCAGATCGAGCTGCTGGAAGCGATGCCGCAGTCGGCCACGCTCTCGCTCTGGTTCAAGCTCGACAGCGGCATGCACCGTCTGGGCTTTCCCCTGGATGCGGTGCCGCGGCTGCTTGAGGTGCTGCAGCGTCATCCGCGCTGGCATTTCTGCGGCTGGATGACCCACCTGGCCTGCGCGGACGAGGTGGGAAACGCCATGACGCCCGCCCAGATCCAGGCGTTCGACACCGCCCTGCAGGGGCTGCCGGGGCCGCGTTCGATCGCCAACTCGGCGGGGCTGATGGCCTGGCCGGAGGCGCGCCGCGACTGGGTCCGCCCGGGGCTGATGCTGTATGGCGCCAGCCCGCTGCCCGGACGCACCGGCCCGGAGCTGGGCCTGCGCCCGGTCCTGACCCTGGAGAGCCGGCTGATCGCGGTGCGCGAGTACGAGGCCGGCGCCACCCTCGGCTATGGCGCCCGCTACCGCTGCCCGCAGCGCATGCCGGTGGGGGTGGTGGCGGTGGGCTATGCCGATGGCGTGCACCGCTGCCTGCCCGATGGCACCCCGCTGCGCTGCCGCGGCCGCACCATTCCGCTGGTGGGTCGGGTCTCGATGGACATGATCACCGTCGATCTGCGCGCGGTCCCCGAGGCCCAGGTGGGCGACCGGGTGGTGCTGTGGGGCGAGGAGCTGCCCGCCGAGATCATGGCGGCGCAGGCCGGCACCCTGGCCTACGAGCTGTTCTGCGGGCTGACCAACCGGGTGCGCTTCCGCCACCTGCCGGCGGGCTGATCCTGCGGAGCCAGCGACGGGGCAGGGCTACTGCACGAGGGTGTTGAGCTCGAAGATCGGCAGCAGGATGGCCAGCACGATCAGCAGCACCATCCCGCCCATGGCCAGGATCAGCACCGGCTCGAACACCCCCATCAGGGCCGCCACCAGGGTTTCCACCTCGCGCTCCTGGTTGTCGGCGGAGCGATCCAGCATCTCGTCGAGCTTGCCCGAGGCCTCGCCGCTGGCGATCAGGTGCACGGTGATCGGCGGGAACAGCTTGGACTGATCCAGCGAGCGGCTCAGCGCGCTGCCCTCGCGCACCTTGATCGCCGCGGCCTCGATGGCCTCGCGCATCGGCAGATTGCTCACCACCTGGGTGCCGATGCGCATCGCGTCGAGAATCGGCACGCCGCTGCCGAACAGTATCCCGAGGGTGCGGGTGAAACGGCCGGCGTTGGCGCCGCGGGTCAGCCGGCCGATCAGCGGCAGGCGCAGCTGGAAGCGATGCACGCGACGGCGGAAGGCCTCGCCCTGCATCAGCCGGTGGAAGGTGAAGCCGGCGACACCGAGCAGGATCAGCAGATAGATCCCGTAATCGCGCAGGAAGTCACTGAGGCCGATCATGCCGCGGGTCAGGCCCGGCAGCTGCTGGTCGATATCGGCATACACCCCGACCACCTGCGGCACCACATAGGTGAGCAGCAGCACCACCACGGACAGCGCCACCACGGTCAGGATGGCCGGGTAGAACGCCGCCAGCATGATCTTGGCGTTCATCGCCTGCCGGCGTTCCACATAGTCGGCGAGCCGCTCGAGGATGTGGTCGAGCTTGCCGGAGGATTCGCCCGCCTCCACCGTCGCGCGGAACAGCGGCGGAAAGGCGGCCGGGAACTGGTTGAGCGCGGCGGCCAGGGTCGAGCCTTCCAGCACCCCGCTGCGCACGCCGAGGGCGATGCGCTGCACCTTCTTCGACTCGCTCTGCTGGGCCACCGCGCTGAGCGATTCGTCCAGCGGCAGGCCGGAGCGCACCAGGGTGGCGAGCTGGCGGGTGAACAGGGACAGCTCGGTGCTCGACAGCCCGCCGCCGCCGCGGACCCGGGAGCCGGTGGCGGCACTGCTGCGGGTCTGACCGCGCTCGGCGACTTCCTGGATCTCCAGCGGGGTCAGCCCGCGTTCGCGCAGCTGGGCGCGGGCCTGGCGCGCGGTATCGCCCTCGATCAGCCCCTTGAGCTGGCGGCCGCGGGCGTCGAGCGCGCTGTATTCGAAGGCGGGCACCGCTCAGTGTCCAGTGTGGAGTGTCGAGTTTCCAGAACGCGCACGCTCCAGCCCCAGACAAGTTCTGGGACCTGGAAACGCCACACTGGAAGCTGCGGCTTTCATTCCTCCACCGTCACCCGCAGCACTTCGCGCAGGGTGGTGTGGCCGGCGATCACCTTGTTGCGGCCGGATTGCAGGATGCCCGGTCCGCGGCTGCGGGCGTAGGCCTCCAGCGACTGCTCGGACTCGCCGTCGTGGATCATCGCCTCCAGGCGCCGATCGACCTCGATGATCTCGTGGATGCCGCTGCGGCCGGCGAAGCCGGTGTGCCGGCACAGCGGGCAGCCGGCCGGACGGTGCAGGATCAGCGGCGCGGCAAGATCGCCGATACCGAGCTGCTCCTTCTCGACCAGGCTCGCCTCATACGGCTGCTTGCAGGCGGTGCAGAGGGTGCGGACCAGGCGCTGGGCCATCAGCCCGATCAGCGAGGAGGAGAGCTGGTAGGGCTCCACGCCCATGTCGCGCAGGCGGGTGATGGCCCCCACCGCGGTGTTGGTATGCAGGGTGGAGAGCACCAGGTGGCCGGTCTGGCTGGCCTGCACGGCGATCTGCGCGGTTTCCAGATCGCGGATCTCACCGACCATCACCACATCCGGGTCCTGGCGCAGGATGGCGCGCAGGCCGCGGGCGAAGGTCATCTCCACCTTGGTGTTGACCTGGGTCTGGCCGACGCCGTCGATGTAGTACTCGATCGGGTCCTCGACGGTCATGATGTTGCGGCTGCGGTCGTTGAGCACCGACAGCCCGGAGTAGAGCGTGGTGGTCTTGCCCGAGCCGGTGGGACCGGTGACCAGCATGATCCCGTAGGGCTTGTGCAGGATGCGCCGCAGCACCTCGATCTGGCCGCTGCCCAGCCCCAGCTGCTCGAGGTCGAGGCGGTCGGCCTGCTTGTCGAGGATACGCATCACCACCCGCTCGGAATTGACGCCGGTGGGGATGGTGGAGACGCGCACATCGACCTTGCGGCCGCCGAAGGCGCGCGAGATGCGGCCGTCCTGCGGCAGGCGCTTCTCGGCGATGTCGAGCTTGGCCATCACCTTGATGCGCGAGACCAGGCGCGGCGCCAGGGCCCGCGGCGGCGACATGATCTCGCGCAGCACGCCATCGACGCGGAAGCGGATCTGCAGGCGGTTCTCGAAGGATTCGATGTGGATGTCCGAGGCGTTCTCCTTGATCGCCTCCACCAGCAGCCCGTTGATGAACTTGATCACCGGGGCGTCGTCGCTGGACTCCAGCAGGTCCTGGTTGTCCTGCAGGGCGCTGGCGAGGGCGTCGAGATCGGCCTCGTCGCTCTCCAGCCCGTCCATCAGCTGGGCGGTGGCCGCGGTCTGGCCCTCATAGGTGCGCGAGAGCAGGGCATCGAACTCGGCCGCGCCGACCGGCCGCAGCCGCAGTGGCTGGCCGAGGAAGCGGCGCATCTCGTGCACCGCCTCGACGCTGACACCGGGCCGGGCCGCCACCACCACGGCGCCCTCCACCTGTTCGGTGATGACCAGGCCATGACGCTTGGCGAAGGCGAAGCTGGGGCGCCGCAGCGGCGCGCTGGATGCCGCCTCCATGATCAGGGCGAACCGCCGGTGGCCGGAGCCTCGAAGCGGCGGGCCGGATCCTCGGCATAGGGCAGGGGCGGCGGACTGGCCGGCGCTGGCGCTGGCGCCGGTACCGGGGCCGGGTCATAGACCTTGCCGGCCTCGCCACCCGGCAGCGCCGTGGTGGCCGGCGCCGGATCAGCGGCCGGACGGTCGGCCAGATACTCGAGGTAATCCCGCAGCACCGGCCGGTTGCCGCCCACCAGCGGAATCGCCCCGCCCACCGCGCCGATCTGCGCCTCGCGCAGGGCGTCGTACTTGCGCCGCGAGTAGTAATCGCCATCCGCCGGCTTGCGCAGGATGGCCGGACGGATGAACACCATCAGATTGCGCCGCTGCTTGCTCACCGCGCGGTACTTGAACAGAGTGCCGAGCAGCGGAATGCTGGAGAGGAAGGGCACGCCGCGCTGGGTGTCCTGCAGCTGATCGTCCATCAGTCCGCCCAGCACCAGGATCTGTCCGTCGTCCACGCTCACCGTGTTGGTGATGGTGCGCTTGTTGGTCACCAGATCCACCGCGCCGGCGGCGCCGCTGGAGAGGCTGGAGACTTCCAGATCGATCTTCAGCTTGATGTTGCTGCCCTCGTTGATCTGCGGGGTGATGCCGAGGGTCAGGCCCACATCCTTGCGCTCGATGGTCTGGAACGGGTTGACCGCACCGTTGACCCCGCTGCCGGTGCCGGTGTTGCTGAACGAGCCGGACAGGAAGGGCACTTCCTGACCCACCGAGATTTCCGCCTCCTCGTTGTCCAGGGTGGTCAGGGTCGGGGTCGACAGCACATTGGTATCGCCGTCGCCCTTGAGCGCCTTGAGCAGCACGCCGAAGGTGGTGCCGCGGCGGTCGCCGCCACCGATCACATTGATGCCCTGGCCGAGCAGGCCAGCCGCCGCGGTGGCCGGCACCTCGTCGTCGGCGTCCAGCCGCGCCAGTCCCTGCAGCGCGGTCAGCGTGCTGGGGTCGAGAATGCCGGCGGCCGCCACCTGGCCCTCGTTGAACAGCACCCAGTCCACGCCGAGCTGGCTGGACTTGTCGGCGCTGACCTCGGCGATGATCGCCTCCACCAGCACCTGGGCGCGCTGGATATCGAGCTGGGCGATCACATCGCGGATCTGCCGCATGGTCTTGGGCGCCGCGGTGACGATCAGCGCATTGGTGTCGACATCCGCGATCACCCGGGTGCCGCCGGCGCCCCCGCCACCGGCTGCCGCCACCGGTGCCGCGCCGCCTGCCGGTGCGGCCCCGCCGCGCTGCTCGGTCTGCGCCACCTGCTGGGCATAACCCTCCAGAATCGGTGCCAGGTTTTCGGCGCTGGCATAGCGCAGGTAGATGACCTGGGTGGCGCCATCGCCGCCCACCGGGATGTCGAGGCGGGTGACGATCTCCAGCAGCTTCTCGCGCTCGGCCTTGTCACCGCCGATCAGCACGCTGTTGGAGCGCTCGTCGGCAATCACCACCGCCGGCTTGCTGGTGGCATCGGCCTGCTTGTCCTGCTGGGTGAGGGTGGTGACGATGCGCACCACCTCGCTGGCGGCCGCATGTTCGAGCTTGACCATCTCGATCTCGCGATCACCGGAGAGATCGATCTGGCGGATCAGCCGTTCCAGCCGCTGCACATTGGCGGCACGGTCCGAGATGATCAGCACATTGCTCGGCGCATAGGCGGCCAGATGGCCCCACTGCGGCACCATCGGCCGCAGGATTGGCACCAGCTGGGCGGCCGAGACATTCTGGATCTGGTAGACGTGGGTCACCACCTCGTCGATCGCCAGGCCCGCGCCGCTGGAGCTGAGCGTGCCGCCGTCCTGGCGGGCGTTGGTTTCCGGCACGATCTTGATGGTGTCACCGGAGGGGATGGCGGCGAACCCGTTGACCTGCAGCACGGCGAGGAAGGTCTCGTAGACGCTGTCGGCGTCCATCGGGCTGGAGGAGATCACCGTCACCTTGCCCTTCACCCGCGAATCGACGATGAAGTTGCGGCCGGTAACCTCGCTGACCGTCGCGATCAGCGTGCTGATGTCCGCGTCCTTGAGGTTGAGCGTGACCTGGGCCCATAGCGCGGTGCTGGGCAGGAGCGCGGCCGCCGACAGGGCGGCGGCCACGAGGATTCCCCGGAAGCGGATCATGGTTTCAATCGTTCTAGTTGAGATTGACGTTGACGGTCTGCTGCTGGCCGCCCCGCTCGACCACCACGGTCAGATTGTTGGCCGAGCTGAGATCGCCCAGCATCTGCATGGCCTTGGCCGGATCGTCCAATTGTATGCCGTTGATCTGGGTGACCAGATCGCCCGGCCGCAGACCGGCCGAGGAGAAGATGGTGCGGTCGCGGCCGGGGTAGATGCGGTAGCCCTTCATCTGGCCGCCGATGTTGGCCGGCTGCACCCGGATGTACTCCGAGGCCTTGGACGGATCCTGCAGCACCTCGGCGCGGATGTCGGCGAGCACCTCGGCGGTATCGGCGGCGTCGTCGATGCCCTCGTCCTCCTCCTCGGGTTCGACCGGGCGGTTCTGGAAGCCGCCGACCGGCGCCCGGCTGGGCTTGTCCTTGTCCAGCCGCAGGGTTTCGAGCTGGCCGTTGCGGGAGAGGATCACCCGGTCCGGGAAGATCTGCTGCAGCCGCACCCCGCTGACCACATCGTCGCCCACCGCATAGGGCTTTTCCTCGCCATTCTGCTGGGCGATCAGGGCCCGCGAGCGCGGGCCGTCGGTGGCGGCGAAGATCCCGAGCAGGGTCAGATTGAGGCGGGTGTCGCGGATCTGCTCCGGCGACAGCGCCGCGGTGTCGCTGGCGCGCACCAGCTCGCCGAACAGGCGGGCACTGGCGATCTCGCGCACCGGCAGGGCGGCGCTGGGCGCCGGGCCGCTGGGCGCCAGCACCGGGGCCGGCTGCCAGCGCGCCGCCTCCGGGCTCGGCACCAGCTTCCACAGCAGACCGGCCAGGGACTGGGTGAGCAGAACCGCGAGCAACAGGCTGAGCGCCGCCGGGAGCTGGGTGCGGTGGCGCTCCCAGAGCGCCAGCAGCGGCCGCGGCATAACGGAAGTGATTGAAACCATGGGGCAGTGTAACCCGCGCTTTGTTGCAGACAAGACCGCGCGCCGGCCCGGTTTGCCCCGTTCCGACGGCTTGGTTACCGTGCGGACAAGGGACCGGGGGGAGAGTTCACACCATGAGCCGCAGCTTGATCCGCTTCGCGCTGAGCCTGGCGGTGTTTCTGCCGTTCCTGCTGCACAGCGCCGGCTGGCTGCCGCTGCGCCTGCTGGAGACGGTCGAGAACTTCACCTACGACGCCCGCGTGCGGCTGAGCGTGAGCGGTACCCCGCACCCGCGGCTGGTGGTGCTGGATGTGGACGAGCGCACGCTGGCCGTCGAGGGCTGGCCCTGGCCGCGGCGGCGCTGGGCCGAGCTGATCGACACCCTGTTCGATCACTACCAGCCGGCGGTGGTGGGGTTCGACATCGCCTTCGCCGAGCCTGATCGCAGCTCCGGCCGCGAGCTGCTGGAGCGGCTGCGCCAGGACCAGCTGGCCGATCTGCCGGGCTTTGCCGAGCGCACCGAGCCGCTGCTGGAGAGCCTGGACTACGACCGCCGCTTCGGTGAATCCCTGCGCGGCCGGCCGGTGGTGCTGGGGTACTTCTTCAAGCAGCAGATTCCGGAGGGCGAGCCGCCGGTGACCGGCACGCTGTGCCCGCCGCTGATGGAAAGGGCTGCCGCGGCGCTCTACGACGTCGATTTCATCCAGGCCCTCGGCCACGGCGGCAATGTCGGCCCGGTGCAGGCCGGCAGCCCCTATTGCGGGTTCTATGACAACGCCACGGTCGATGCCGACGGGGTGTACCGGCGGGTGCCGCTGGTGCAGCAGTACCAGGGCGCGCTGTATCCCTCCCTGGCGCTGGCGGTGGCGCGGCTGGCGCTGGGCGATCCGCCCCTGCAGTTCGAGTTCGAGCCGCCGGATGCACGCACCTCGCTGAACCTGGAGCAGGTGCGGCTGGGGCCGGTGACCATCCCGGTGGACGGGGATGTGGCCGCCTATGTGCCCTATCGCGGGGGCTACCGCACGCTCACCTATGTGTCCGCACTGGATGTGCTGCAGCGCCGTACCGATCCCGCGGTGCTGCGCGAGAGCATCGTGCTGATCGGCACCAGTGCCGCCGGGCTGCTGGATCTGCGCACCACCCCGGTCGGCGGGGCCTTCGCCGGGGTCGAGGTCCACGCCAATCTGGTGGCGGGGATTCTGGATGGCCAGATCCGCCAGCGGGCGCCGTACTACAGCGGCATCGAGGTGACCCTGCTGTTCGTCTTCACCCTGGTGATGGGCCTGCTGTTCCCGCGCGTCTCGCCGCTGATGGGCGCCGCCCTGGCCCTGGGGCTGATCGGCACCGTGCTGGGTCTGGCCTTCGGCCTCTGGAGCGGTGCCCAGTTCGTGATGCCGATGGGCGTGCCGGTGCTGTTCGTGCTGGCGCTGTTCATGGTCCACCTGCTCTATGGCTACTTCATCGAGAGCCGCGGCAAGCGCGACATCTCCAAGCTGTTCGGCCAGTACGTGCCGCCGGAGCTGGTGGAGGAGATGGCCGCCCATCCCGAGGCGATCTCGATGGAGGGCGAGAGCCGCGCGATGACCGTGCTGTTCTCCGATGTGCGCGGCTTCACCAGCATCTCCGAGAAGCTCGATGCCAAGGAACTCTCGCAGCTGATGAACCGCTTCCTGACCCAGCAGACCGGGGTCATCCAGCGCCATCGCGGCACCATCGACAAGTACATGGGCGACGCCATCATGGCCTTCTGGGGCGCCCCGCTGGCCGATCCGGAACACGCCCGCCGGGCGCTGGAGGCGGCCCTGGAGATGGTGCGCGCGGTGCGGGAGCTGGACGAGGAGTTCGCCCAGCGGGGCTGGCCGCCGCTCAACATCGGCGTGGGCCTGAACACCGGCAAGATGAATGTCGGCAACATGGGCTCGAGCTTCCGCGTCGCCTACACGGTGATGGGCGACTCGGTGAACCTCGGCTCGCGCGTCGAGGGCCTGACCAAGGAGTACGGGGTGGCGGTGATCTGCACCGAGTTCACCCGCAACGACGGTCCCTCCGACTGGGCCTACCGCGAGCTGGATCGGGTCCGGGTCAAGGGCAAGAACGAGCCGGTGGCGATCTATGAGCCGCTCGGGCCCAAGGAGGCACTGGCGCCGGCGCTACGCGAGGATCTGGCCCGGCATCGGGGGGCGATGAAGCTGTACCGGGCCCAGCTCTGGGACCAGGCCGAGACCGAGTTCTTCCAGCTGCTGCAGTCCGGGCGGCCGCACCGGGTCTACGAGCTGTTCCTGGAGCGCATCCTCTACCTGCGCGAGAACCCCCCGGGCGCCAACTGGGATGGCGCCTTCACCTTCACCCACAAGTAGACCGCCGCCGCTTCAGCGACACACCCCGCCGGGGCTGCGGCGGATGCGCTGGCCCTCCTCCTCGTCGTCGTCCTCGTCCTCGTCCGGCGCAAGGCTCGCCTGCTCACGGGCGAGCAGCTGGGCGGCGGCGCTGGCATAGAACAGATCGGCCTGATCCACGCTCAGCGGCGTGCCATCCAGAATCAGCACCTGGCCGGCGGTGCGCACCTGCTCGCTGCCCAGGATCTGGCCGCGGGTGAGGAAGATGAAGTCGGTCTCGGTCGGCCGCACATCCACCGCCAGCTGGTCGCTGACCTGGATGTTGCTGGCGTACTCGCCACCGCCGATCACCAGCCGGTTGCCGGCCAGGCCCGACCCCAGCACCAGCTCGGCCAGACTGGGCAGGGCCTCGCCCACCTCCAGGGTCAGCAGGCCCGCCTCGCGCTGCAGGCTGGCGTCCACCTGCGGCCGCTCGCCGAGCAGGGACCCGAAGCTGCCCAGCCCGGGCTGGATGCGGCCGCGGTTGACCGGCACCTTGCCCTGGGCCTCGCCGAGCACCGTCACCGACACCGCCTCGGTGAACAGGGGCAGATCGTTGAGCGGCGCCAGATGCACCAGGGTGCCCGGCTGGGCCAGCTCCAGCGTGCCGAGGAAGAGGAAATCCGAGCGCAGCACCAGATAGTCCCCGGCCAGGCTCAGATGGGCCAGGGCCAGGGTCGGTGCACTCAGGCAGGCATTCGGCCCGGGACTGGCCGGCAGCAGGGCCGGGGCGCGATCCTGCAGACGGGCGAGCAGGGCGGCGTCGGCACCCCCCAGGGCCAGACCCTCGCCGACCTCGATGCGCCCCTCGCTGAGCAGGGTCTGGGCAGCCTGGATGTCCAGCGCACCCGCCAGCAGGCGGCTGTCGCCGTCCAGATAGACCCGCTCCCCACTCAGCGCCAGCTGGGCGGCGGCCAGGCGCACCGCGTTCAGGCGCAGATCCGCGCCCGCCTGCAGATCGGCGCTACCCGCCTCGATCTCGGAGAGGAACAGCTGCAGGCTGCCGAGGCTGTGCAGGCTCAGGCGGCCGATGTCCAGATCGGCGCTGAGGAACACCTCACCGGCCTGCAGCTCGAGGCTCTCCGCCGACAGCCGCGGACCCACCGAGGCGCCGACGATCTCGGCATAGCCGCCGATGGTCAGCGTGCTGGTGGCGAGAGCGGAATCGCTGTCGAAATAGACGAACAGGTTGTCGGCGCGGATGTCGCGGAAGAACACGCTGCCGCTGCCGGCATCGAGCAGCACCGCCCCGTCGTAGAGCGCGCTGCTGTCGGCATCGGCCAGGGTGACCGTCCCCAGCGCGCCGGATTGCTCGATGACCCCGTCCACCGCGAGGCTGGCCCCGCCATCGCCGTCCTGGCCGAAGCCCTCCACCAGCAGCTGGGCGCCGCTGAGGCTGCTGCCGGCACCGGCGCTGAGCGCGCCGGCGCTGGACAGAATCTGTACCGGCCCGCGGATCTCGGTGCTGCCGAAGAAGCTGCCGAGGTAGGCGAGGGTGCCGGCGTAGCTCAGCCCGAAGCCGGCGTCCAGGGTGCTCAGGCTCGAGTGCGCCCGCAGACCGCCGCGGGCGTCGACGCTGCCGCCGATACTTTCGAGCCAGAGCAGGGCGCCCGAGACCTCGGCGAAATCACCGAGCTGCAGCGGGCCGAGGCTGGCGTCCACCTGCAGGGCTGCGGCGCTGTCCAGATCGGCGAAGTCGGCGACGCCGAAGGCCAGGGCGCCGAGCACGAAGCTGCCGCCGCCGCCCGCCACCGGGCCGAGGCGGCCGGTTACCGACACCGACGGCCCGCTCCAGCGCAGGGCGTTGGTGGACTGCGCCAGCAGGCTGGCCCCGATCACGCCGCTGTTCTCGCCCATCTCGACGCTGCCGACCTCGCCCAGCAGATCGACGGTGCCGCGCAGCCACAGCTCGCCGAATCCGGGCGCGCCGGCTTCGCCCGGGGTCTCGCCGCCGAAGGCGCCGGTTTCCAGATCCACCAGCAGCCCGCCGACCTGGGCCCCGGCGCCGGTCTGCACCGTTCCGATCCGCCCGCGGGCGCGCAGATCGCCGCCGACGTCCAGCGCACCCAGCGGCGCCTCCAGGCTGACCAGACCGCCGGCAAGGGTCACCGAGCCGCCGGCGCTGGCGGCGTCGATCGACCCCTCCAGATCCACCGTGCCGAGGCCGATCGCGCCCAGCCAGCTGCTGGCACTGAGAAACCCACCGACCGCGGTGGCGCCGTCCGCCAGCTGGGCCTCGCCGAGCGCACCGCGCAGGCTCAGCAGGCCGGGCAGCCGCACCTCGCCGAAGCCGGACTGCGCCGAGGCCGCCGCCAGCTCCACGACCGCGCCGCCCACGGTTGCACCCTCACCGGCCTGGGCCTCGAGCAGGGTGCCGTTGACGGTGACCGGACCCGCCAGGCGCAGTGAGCCGAAGGTGGAATCCAGCCGCAGGGCGGCCCCGAACAGCTCGCTGCCGGCCTCGGCCAGGCCGCTGTCCACCCGGCCCATCAGGTCGACCGGGCCCTGGACCTCGATATCGCCGTTCTCGCTGAGCAGGGTCACGCTGGTGCCGGCGGCGCGCTCGCCGAAGCCGGCGCTCAGCGTCGTGCTGGCGCCCTGGGCGCGCAGGGCGCCCTCCAGCCGCAGATGGCCACCGGCGAAGGCGACCAGCGAGGTGGCGCGATCCGGATTGGCCAGGGTCAGATCCCCGACGCTGAGCTCGCCGCCGGCGATCAGCAGCAGGGTGCCGGCCGTCGCCACCGCGCCGGCCCCGGCGTTGAGCTCGACATCCCCGCTGGCGAAGACCTGCAGAGCGCCGTGGCGGCCGGCCGCATCGGCGGCCTCCACGCTGAGCAGCCCGCTGTTGCGGATATCCCCGCCCTCGGCCACCAGCAGGATCTCGCCATCGCGCTCGGCGATGCCGGTGGCGCGGATGATCCCCTCGTTGTTGATCGCCGCCCCGCTGAGCGCGCGGCCGATGGCGGCTTCCAGGGCGATGCGACCGCCGGCGGCGTTCAGCTCGCCGCGGTTGAGCAGACCGGCGCTGCGATCCAGGGTGCTGGCATCGATCTGCACCGAGATCAGCCCGGCCTCGTCCAGATGCAGGGTGAAGCCCGAGGCGGCTGTCAGTCCCAGGCTGCCGGCGGGCGCCTCGATCAGGCCGTGGTTCTCCACCCGCGAGGCGCCCAGCCAGATGAATCCACCGGGTGCTGCACTCAGATGCCCCTGCGCCACCACCGGCGCCCGGGCGCCCTCGAAGCGATAGCGGCCTGCCAGGAAATCGTCGTCGCTGATCCGCCCGGTGCTGGCGAGCAGACTGCCGACATCCACCCGCGAGCCGGCACCGAACAGCACCCCGGCCGGATTGACCAGGAACACCCGGCCGTTGGCGAGCAGGCTGCCGAGCAGGGTGCTGGCGTCCCCGCCCAGCACCCGGTTGAGCACCAGGGCCTGGGCGTCCGGCTGCAGAAAACGCACGGTCTCCCCGGCCCCGATCGAGAAGGACTGCCAGTTGATGATGGCCTGGCCGCTGGTCTGCTGGATTTCCAGCAGCCCGGGCGTGCTCGCATTGAAAAGCGCCTCGCCCGCCACCATCTCTGCGCCCTGTGGGTTGGCGAACGCCGGACTTCCCGTCACCAGCAGCCCCGCCACCAGCCCCAGCCGACTCCGAAGCCCCGCCATGACTGTCCCCTTTCGCACACCCCGTTCCGCAGTGTGCCGCAGCCGGCCGGAGGCGGCGAGCACGGCGTCACGACCCCGTCCAGACCCGCGGTCCGCCGGGGCCGATCCGCGATCGCCCGTCGCGCAGCCTGCGCGCTAGACTCCGGCCATGAGCGAGGCATCCCGAAACCGACCCGAGACCGTACTGGATCCGGTGGTGGCGCCCGCCCAGCCGAAGCTGGCGCCGCCGCCGATGTACAAGGTGATCATGGTCAACGACGACTTCACGCCGATGGAGTTCGTGGTCCAGGTCTTGCAGGACTTCTTCCGGCATGACCGGGAGACGGCGGTCCAGATCATGCTGATGATTCACACCAAAGGTCGCGGCGTGGCGGGCATCTACCCGGCCCAGATCGCCGAGACCAAGACCGCCCAGGTCAATGCGTACGCGCGCAAGCATCAACACCCGCTGCTGACGGTGATGGAGAAGGCCTAATGCTCAGTGACGAACTCCAGAAAGCGCTCGATGCGGCCTTTGTCTCGGCCCGCAGCGAAGGCTATGAACTGCTCACCGTCGAGCACCTGCTGCTGGCCCTGCTCTCGGATGGCAATGTCTCCCAGGTGCTGACCGCCTGCGGCGGCGATCTCGACAAGCTCGAAAGCGGCCTGCGCGACTACATCCGCGCCAACATCCACTCCAGTCCGGCCAATGCGGAGAGCGGGGAGGTGCAGCCCACGCTGTCCTTCCAGCGCGTCCTGCAGCGCGCGATCTACCATGTCCAGGCGGCCGGCAAGAAGCAGGTCACCACCCTCAATGTGCTGGTGGCCCTGTTCGCCGAGAAGGACACCCACGCGGTGTACCTGCTGGCCGAGCAGGGCGTGACCCGGCTCGATGTCGTCAACTACATCTCGCATGGCGTGGCCAAGAACGCCCCGCCGGCGCCGCAGGAGTCCGGCAGCGGCGAGAGCGAGGACAAGGAAGACGCCAAGCCCGGCCAGCCCAGCGCGCTGGAGCAGTACGCGGTCAATCTCAACGAGCGCGCCGCCCAGGGACGGATCGACCCCCTGATCGGTCGCGAGCTGGAGATCGAGCGGGTCATGCAGACCCTGTGCCGGCGGCGCAAGAACAACCCGCTTCTGGTGGGCGAGGCCGGGGTTGGCAAACCGCCATCGCCGAGGGGCTGGCCTGGCTGATCGTCGAGGGACGGGTGCCGGAGCTGCTGCGCGGCTCGGTGATCTACTCGCTGGACCTCGGCTCGCTGATCGCCGGCACCAAGTACCGCGGCGACTTCGAGAAGCGCTTCAAGAGCGTGATGCAGGAGCTGACCAGCCAGAAGGGCTCGATCGTCTTCATCGACGAGATCCACATGATCATCGGTGCCGGTGCGGCCAGCGGCGGGGTGATGGACGCCTCCAATCTGCTCAAGCCGCTGCTGTCCTCGGGGGATCTGCGCTGCATCGGCTCGACCACCTACCAGGAATATCGCGGCATCTTCGAGAAGGAT
>DASUDX010000121.1:0-3978 GCA_036275365.1 Nevskiaceae bacterium
CCCCTGGCCGCGCTGCCGCTGCCGCGCGCGCTGCCCACCGCCCCGGCGGCCAACGACAACCGCAGCAGCAGCGTCGAGGCCCGCCGCTTCGTCCAGCAGATGCGTCCGCATGCCGAGCGCGCCGCCGCCCGTCTGGGCGTGCCGGCCGAGCTGCTGCTGGCCCAGGCCGCGCTGGAAACCGGCTGGGGCAGCCGCCTGCCGCGGCATGCCGATGGCCGCGAGAGCCACAACTACTTCGGCATCAAGGCCGATCGCCGCTGGCAGGGCGAGGCGGTGCGTACCCGCACCCGCGAGGTGGTGGACGGGCAGAGCCGCAGCGAGACCGCCGCCTTCCGCGCCTACGCCTCGGTGGGCCAGGGCTTCGAGGATTACGCCCACTTCCTGCAGTCGCAGCCGCGCTATGCCGAGGCGCTCAAGGTGGCGCACGATCCGCGCCGCTTCGCCGAGGGCCTGCAGAAGGCCGGCTACGCCACCGACCCGGACTACGCCGAGAAGATTCTGCGGGTGATGGCCGATCCCGCTCTGCATGAAGGACGGAGGGCCCTGTGAGCGATCTGCTCGGCATCGGCATTTCCGGCCTGCTCGCCTACCGGCGGGCGCTGGATGTCACCGGCCACAACATCGCCAATGTCGAGACCGAGGGCTATTCGCGCCAGCGCGCGGATCTGGCGGCACGCCGGCCCAGCGGCAGCGGCAATGGCTTCATCGGCAATGGCGTGGACCCGCGCCAGACCCGTCGCGTCACCGATGCCTTCCTCACCGCGCGCAGCCAGACCGATGCCAGCGCGCTGTCGCGGCTCGATACCCTCCACCAGGTCGGGGCCCAGGTCGATGGCTGGTTCTCCGATCCCGCCACCGGCCTCGGCGCCAGCCTCTCCGGGCTGCGCAGCGCCCTCTCCGACCTCGCCAGCGATCCCGCCAGCCGGGCCACCCGCGAGACCGTGCTCAGCAGCGCCGAGGCCACCAGCGCTCGCTTCCGCCAGCTCAGCAGCCGGCTCGACACCCTCGAGACCGAGCTCAATGGCCGCACCGCGCAGACGGTGGAGGAGATCAACCAGTTCAGCCGCCAGATCGCCGATCTGAACCAGCGCATCGTGCTCGAGCAGGGCCGCGCCGGCGGCCAGCCCGCCAACGATCTGCTCGACCAGCGCGATCAGCTGCTCAAGAGCCTCGCCGAGCGGGTGTCGATCCAGACCCGCGCCGCGGCCGATGGCAGCGTGGATGTCAGCGTCGGCCAGGGCCAGGCGCTGGTGCTCGGCGCCCAGGCGCAGAGCCTCGGGCTGGCGGCCAGCGAGTACAGCGGCCAGCCGGCGCGGCTGCTGCTGGGCGGTGCCGAGGTCACCCGGCTGCTGGCCGGCGGCACCCTCGGCGGCCTGCAGGATGCCCGCCGCGAGGTGCTGCTGCCGGCCCGGCAGGATCTGGCCGGGCTGGCCCGCCAGCTCGGCGAGGCGGTCAACCGCGCCCAGGCCGCCGGCACCACCCCGGCCGGTGGCGCCGGTGGCGATCTGTTCAGTCTCGCCGCGGATCGTGTCCAGGGCGCCCGCAGCAACACCGGCTCGGCGAGCCTGAGCGTCAGCGCGAGCGCCAGCGCCCGGGGCGAGTACGAGCTGCGCTTTGACGGGGCCAGCTGGTCGCTCACCGATCTCGCCACCGGTCTGCGCACGCCCTTCAGCGGCAGCGGCACCCCTGCCGATCCCTGGACCGCCGCCGGTCTGAGCCTGCAGATCGACAGCGGCAGTGCCGCCGCTGGGGATCGCTTCCTGCTGCAGCCGCATCGCCAGGCCGCCGGCAGTCTGACGCTCGCCACCCGCGATCCCCAGCAGCTCGCCACCGCCGCGCCGCTGTCGCTGAGCGCCGCGGCCGGCAACAGCGGCAGCGGCCGCCTGGCCAGCGTGGCGATCGTCGATCCGTCGGCGGCCGATCTGCGCAGCCCCGGCAGCCTCGAGATCATCGCCGCCGATCGCTACCGGCTCGATGGCGTCGACTACCCCCTGCCGGCCGATGGGCGCCTGCAGGCCCACGGCCTGCAGCTGCAGTTCCAGGGCACGCCGGTGGTCGGGGATCGCTGGACGCTGACGCCGACCGCCGCCGGCAGCCGTGACGGCCTCAATGCCCAGGCCCTGGTGCAGGCCTTTGATCAGGCCGGGCTGGTCGACCGCCAGGCCGGACTGGTGGCAGCAGCGGGCTCGCGCAGCGCCGGCTTTGCCTCGGCGCAGAGCGCCCAGGCGGCGCTGTCGGCCCAGACCAGCGCCGAGATCGCCAATGTCTCCGGCGTCAGCCTCGACGAGGAGGCCGCCAATCTGCTGCGCTTCGAACAGGCCTATCAGGCGGCGGCGCAGGTGATCGCGGTGGCCGACACGGTGTTCCAGTCCCTGCTCGAGGCCACCCGCTCATGAGAGTCGCCACCAGCCAGATGAATGCCCAGGGTCTGGCCGCGCTGCAGCGCCAGCAGGCGCAGCTGCTGCGCACCCAGACCCAGATCGGCGCCGACACCCGCCTGCTGCGGGCGGCCGACGATCCGGTCGCCGCCGGGACCGCCAGCCGCCTCGATGCCCATCGTCAGCGTCTGGACGACCAGGCCCGCGCCGCCACCTTCGCCCGCCATCGGCTGGGCCTGGAGGAATCCGCGCTGGCCGAGGCCGGCGACCTGCTGGTGCGTGCGCGCGAGCTCACCGTGCAGGCCAACAGCGGCGTGCAGAGCGCCGAATCGCGGCGGGCCATCGTGGTCGAGCTCGACGGCGTGTTCGAGCAGATGCTCTCGCTGGCCAATCGCGGCGATGGGGAAGGCGGCTTTCTGTTCGGCGGTGCCGAGACCCGCCAGCCGCCGTTCGCCAGCGCCGGCAGTGGCGTGCGCTACCAGGGCGGTGGCGAGGCGGCGCGGCTGCAGATCTCCGACACCCTGAGCGTGGACAGCGGCGACGCCGGCGACCAGATCTTCACCCAGCTGCGCAGCGGCAACGGCCAGCTCAGCCTGAGCGCCGCGGCCGGCAACACCGGCACCGCCGCACCCAGCGTGCTGGGCCCGACCCAGCAGGCCTGGGCCAACGGCCCCTACACCCTGAGCTTCGATGCCACCGGCTACACCCTGCGCGATGGCGGCGGCGTGACGGTGACCAGCGGCGCCCGCGATGGCAACCGGGTGCAGCTGGGGGATCTCGCGCTGACCTTCAACTCGCCGCCAGCGGATGGGGATCAGTTCACCCTCGCCCCGGCGGCCAGCCAGGATGTGTTCGCCACCCTGCGCCAGCTGCGCGATCTGGCCGCGGCCAGCCCTGCCAGCGGGGCCGAGCGTGCGCGCCAGCAGACCGCGCTGTTCGATGGGCTCGGCGCGCTCGAGCAGGCCGAGACCCGGCTGAGCGAGGTGCGGGCGCGGGTCGGCACCCGGCTGCAGGCGGTGGATCGCGCCGAGAGCGAGCGCGAGGCCAACCGGGTGCAGATCGACCAGACCCTGGCCACCACCCGCGATCTGGATCTCGCCGAGGCGGCCACCCGCCTCAACCGCCAGCTCACCGCGGTGCAGGCCGCCCAGCAGAGCTATCTGCGCATCCAGGGTCTGTCCCTGTTCGACCGCCTGCGCTGAGCGCGGCAGCGCCGGGCGCGCCCTCGTCATCGAGGGGGGCCCGGCAGTCTCCACCCCGGATCCTCACAGCCCTTTCTGCGGCTTTTGCACGGGCGCAAGCGCCGCCGGGCCTGGAAACGCACCGCTGATCGGGCGGGCAGCGCCGCCGGTCCTCAACCCACCCGCCGGCCATCAAGACCCGGCCGCACGGGCCGCTCCACGAGATAACTCCGGAAGGACGGTTTCCTGCCCCGGAGGCGCACTTCCCGCGCAATCCTCAACCGGAGCAAGACATGCAATCGATCAACACCAATGTGGCCTCGCTGAACGCCCAGCGCAATCTGGCGACCTCCTCGGGCTCGCTGAGCACCTCGCTTCAGCGGCTGTCCTCGGGCCTGCGCATCAACAGTGCCAAGGAC
>DASUDX010000122.1:0-8678 GCA_036275365.1 Nevskiaceae bacterium
CGGCGCGGCTGCGGCTGTCCGCCACCGCGGGCACCTACCGGGTGGGTGCGGCCGGTCATCTGCTGCTGAGCCTGGCCGAGGAGGCCCGCATCCGGGGTGCTCTGCAGACCCAGATCCTGCCGGCCCTGGTCGAGCGCGCGGGCGGCCAGCGCCTGCTGCTGATGGCGGGGCTGGCACCGGGTGCGGACCTGCTGTTCCTGCATACGGCGCGCCGCTGGATGCGCGAGCGCCGCCTGCCGGTGGAGTGCCTGGGCCTGCTGCCGGTGCCACCCGATCTGCTGCTGCGCGACTGGATCGACAGTGCCATCCGCCAGGGCTACACCCTCACCGCGGGCGACCGTCTGCAGCTGGAGGCGGAGCTGGAATCCGGTCATCGGCTGTGTGACGAGGTACTGCCGCTGTTCGACCAGACCACCCCGCTCGAGCGCCTCGAGGATCGCGAGCAGCAGTACCAGCGGCTGTCCAGCCTGCTGGTCCAGCACAGCGAGGCGCTGGTGGTGATGCTGCGTCCGGGCGATTCCCAGCAGCCCGGCGGCACCGCCGAGACCCTGCGCTGGTGGCAGGACCCTGGACTGATGCCCGCCGCCCTGCGCGAGGCGGGGGTGCTGAGCAGCGGCGCGCGGCCGGTGTACCGCATCGATCCCGCCAATACCGAGTCGGTCGCCGCCGACGGCTCGCCGCCGGTGCTGGTCGAGCGGGTGCTCGAAGGGGTGCTCGAGCAGGCCCGCGCGGCGGCCCGGGTGGGCAATGACATCGCCTGCAACGACCTGGTCTGGCGGGCGCTGCGGGCGCTGCCCGAGGGCCAGCGCGCACCGGCGGAACTGGCACGGATGCGGGTCCACACCCTGATCCGCCTCGGCAGCCTCGACCAGGCGCTCAAGGAGTACCAGCGGCTGGCACCGGCGGAGGCCCAGCGCGATGCCGCCTGGCTCTCGCTGCTCGGGCGGCTGCGCAAGGATCTGGGCCTGCGCAGCGGGCGGCGCACCCACTTTCTGGCCGCCGCCGAGGCCTATGCGCGGGCCGGACAGCTCGCCAGCGCAGAGGAGGACGCCTACAACGCGCTCAACGCCGCCACCTCGCTGGCCCTGGCCCAGGAGATGGCGGCGGCCCGGCCGCATGCCGAGCACGCCCGTGCCCTCAGCCTCAAGCAGGGCCCCGCCGACGAGGTGGCCGCCTATTACCGCTGCGCGACGCTCGCCGAGTGCGCCTTGCTGCTGGGCCGCACCGACGAGGCGGTGGAGTGGCTGCACCAGGCCAACCGCTACCTGCCCGGGGATGTGATCCGTCGGGGCGCCACCCGGCGCCAGCTGCGGCGGCTGTGCGAGGTGCTCGCGGTCGAGGTCGATGTGCTGGCCGCACTCGGCCTGCCGCCGATCCTGCTGGTGCGCCGGCTCGGTTCGGTGGGCGCGCCGGAGCTGGCCCTGCGCGCCAGCGAGCTGCGCCAGCTGCCGGCGCATGCACCGGCCTATCTGGGGCTGTGCGATGGCTTCGATCTCGGGCTGGCCGAGGCGTTGATCGACGCCGGCGTGGCCGTGCATCTGGGGCTGCCGATGCGCGCCGATCTGCTGAGCGAGACGCTGCGCGCCGAGGCCGGCGCGGGCGCGGCGGAACGGCTGCAGCGCTGCCTCGCCGCCGCCCGCTCGGTCTCGCCGGGGCGCGGCTTTCTGCCCGGCGCCGAGGAACGCGCCTGGGCCGCCCACGAGGTCACCCGTCGCAACTTCGGTCTGGCCCTGCAGCAGGCGCAGCGTCAGGGCAGCGGGCTGCAGGTGGTGGAAGTCCAGCCGCAGACCGGCGAGCCACTGCGGCTGCGGCTGCTGCCGGAGATGCCCCCGGGCGCCGAGCAGGCGCGCCTGGCGCGCGCGCAGATCGCCACCGAGTCCGCGCCGGTCTGGCCGCGCGGCCGCCGCATGGTGGGCCTGATCTTTGCCGACTTCGCCGGATTCCAGCGGATGAGCGAATCCCAGCTGCCGGCGTTCTGGGACAAGCCGATGCGGGCGATCGCCGACCGGCTTGACCGCCATGGCCGCAAGGTGCTCCTGCGCAGCACCTGGGGGGATGCCCTGCATGTGGTCACCGAGGATGCGGTGACGGTGGGCGAGCTGCTCGCCGATATCCAGGAGACCATCGCCCTCTATGCCCTGCGCCACGACGGCGTGCTCGGCGGGATGAATCTGCGCATGGCCGGCCACTATGGCCCGGTGTACGAGGGCGAGGACCCGATCCAGCGCCAGCGCACCTACTTCGGCACCCAGCTCTCGCTGACCGCGCGCATCGAGCCGGTGACGCCACCCGGAATGGTCTACGCCACCGAAGCCCTGGCCGCCGAGCTCGCCACCGAAGCGCCGGGCCGCTTCAACCTCGAGTATGTCGGGGAGATCGAGCTCGCCAAGCGCTTCGGCAGCTACCGGCTCTATGCCCTCAACCGGCAGCGTCGCTAGACTGCCGTCAGCGGGGGTCGCGCAGACACCCCCGGGCGCTGCGGCGCCCTGACGCTTCGTCCAAGCTCTGCCGCCGGGTGCGCCTGCGCCCCCGTCTGCCCTGGACGAAGACCCGATGACCGCCCCTGCCGCCGCCCCACCCGCCCCGAGCTTCGCCGCTGCCGCGCGCTACTGGCTCAAGCTCGGCTTCATCAGCTTCGGCGGACCGGCCGGGCAGATCGCGCTGATGCACCAGGAACTGGTCGAGCGGCGCCGCTGGATCTCCGAGGGTCGCTACCTGCATGCCCTCAACTACTGCATGGTGCTGCCGGGGCCGGAGGCGCAGCAGCTCGCCACCTACATCGGCTGGCTGCTGCATGGCCGCTGGGGCGGGCTGGTGGCCGGCGGGCTGTTCGTCCTGCCCTCGCTGCTGATCCTGATCGGGCTGTCCTGGCTGTATCTGCGCTTCGGCGAGACCACCCTGCTGCAGGGGGTGCTCTACGGCATCCGCCCGGCGGTGACGGCGCTGGTGCTGTTCGCCGCCTGGCGGATCGGCAGCAAGACCCTGCGCAACCGGCCGCTGCAGGCGCTGGCCCTGGGCAGCCTGCTCGCCCTGCTGCTGGGGGCACCCTTCCCCGCCATCATTCTCCTCGCCGGTCTGCTCGGCCTGTGGTGGGGGCGGGTGCGCCCGCAGTGGGTGGCCGCGGCCGGCGGGCATGGCAGCGCCGGCGACCGGCCACACCCGCCGGCGCTGATCGATGACCACACCCCGCCGCCGGCGCGTGCCGCCCATCCGCTGCGTCAGGCGGTGCGGATCGGCGTGCTCGGCAGCCTGCTGGTCATCGCCGGCGTGCTCCTGCTGCGGCTCTGGCCGGGGGTGCCGGCGGTGCTGGGGGCGATGGCGCTGTTCTTCACCCAGGCCGCCCTGCTCACCTTCGGCGGAGCCTATGCGGTGCTGCCGTATGTCTATCAGGGCGCGGTGCACCAGTTCGGCTGGCTGAGCGGGCCACAGATGATGGATGGCCTGGCGCTCGGCGAGACCACGCCGGGGCCGCTGATCATGGTGGTGGCCTTCGTCGGCTTCGTCGGCGGCTGGCAGGCCCCGGGCGGGGATGCGTCACTGGCGGTGCTGGGGGCGGTGGTCGCCACCCTGTTCACCTTTCTGCCGTCCTTCCTGTTCATCTTCGCCGGCGCACCGATCGTCGAAGCCAGCCGCCAGCGGCCACGGCTGAGTGCCCCCCTCACCGCCATCACCGCGGCGGTGGTCGGGGTGATCGTCTCCCTGGCGCTGTTCTTCGGCCGCCACACGCTGTGGGTGGAGGGTCGGCTGGATGGGGTGGCCCTGGCGCTGACCGTGCTGGCCTGGCTGGCGCTGCAGCGCTACGGCCGTTCGCCGGTACAGGTGATCCTGGTCTGCGCCGGGCTGGGCGTGCTGCTGGGCGCGCTCCGGCCCTGACCGGGGCGGCGCGGCGGCCATCCGGCCAGATCGGCGGGTCTTATATTCATTTTTAAGCCTATAAAAATCACTAAATATTCGTTCCAGTCTTAAAGCGGCCTGTTCAGGATGCGCCCCACGGCACCACCCGCCGCTGGAGTGCAGCTGATGGACCCCAACCCGACCTCGCCGACATCCGACGCCCTGCTCGCCCGCATCGGCTCGGCCCTGCGCGACCTGCGCTACGGCTCGGTGGAGATCGTGGTGCACGAGGGACGGGTGGTGCAGCTCGAGCGGCGCGAGCGCCTGCGCCTGACCCCTCCATTGCCGCGGCGTGGCGAGTCCTCCTCCTCCACCGCCGACTGACCGACTCCGAACGGACCGCCGACGCCCGCTCCGCGAGGCCGGTCCCTGCCTGCCAAGGACACCCCTGTGACTGCTCCCCTGTTCCGCCGCTCCGCGGCGTTCCCCGCCCGCACCACCCGCGCCGCCTGGAGTTTCTGGACCGCAGGCCTGACCGCGCTGGGCCTGCTGCTGACGGCCGCCCCGGCGCGCGCCGAGACCGCCGCGGTTGACGACACCAGCCCCGAAGCCCTCGACCAGCGCCTGCGCATCCTCGAGCGCCAGCTGGAGCTCGCCCGGGAAGACCAGGCCGCCAAGGCCAAGGACGCCACCACCACCCGCTTCGACGAGCGCGGGCTGTCGGTGAAGAAAGGGGACTTCGAGTTCAAGCTGCGCGGCACCGCCCAGGCCGATCTGCGCTTCTTCCTCGACGATTCGGCCCCGCGCAGCAACGACACCCTGATCCTGCGCCGGCTGCGGCCGAACTTCGAGTTCGCGCTCGGTCAGCTCGCCAGCTTCCGTCTGCAGCCGGAGTTCGCCGGCGACGCCACCACGGTGATCGATGCCCATGTGGACCTGCGCTTCACGCCGGCCGCCAACATCCGGGTCGGTCTGCAGAAGCCGCCGGTGGGGCTGGAGCGGCTGGTGTCGGCCAGCAGCCTGGAGTTCATCGAGCGCGGCTTCGCCACCGAGCTGGCGCCCAGCCGTGACCTCGGCGTGCTGCTGCACGGCGATCTGCTCGGTGGCACCCTCAATTACGGCCTCGGCTACTTCAATGGCGCGCCGGATGGCCGCAATGCTCCGACCACCGACGGCGACAACCGCAAGGAACTGGCCGCCCGTCTGTTCGCCGAGCCGTTCAAGAACGATGTGGGCGCGCTGCAGGGGCTGGGCTTTGGTCTGGCCTACACGCAGGGCAACAAGCTGGGCGAGGGCAACAACTTCCTGCCGCGCTACCGCACGGCCGGCCAGAATGTGTTCTTCCAGTACCAGGCCGCCACCGCCGCCAGCGGCACCACGGCGGCCACGCCGGGCGTGCTGGCCAGCGGCGAGCATCTGCGGCTGTCGCCGCAGTTCACCTTCTACCGCGGTGCCTTCGGTCTGCTCGGCGAGTACATCACCTCGGAGCAGGAGGTGACCCGCGGCAGCGCGGCCGGCTCGTTCGAGCACGAGGCCTGGAATCTGTACGCCACCTACGCCCTGACCGGCGAGGATGCGAGCTTCCGTGGCATCGCCCGTCCGGCCCAGCCGTTCGCCCTGGGCACCTCGGGCTGGGGCGCGGTGGAGCTGGCGCTGCGCTATGGCGTGCTCACCCTCGATGACCAGGTGTTCGTCGGCGATGCCGCCACCCGTTTCGCCAACCCGGCGAGCTCGGCCCGCGAGGCCAGCAGCTACACGGTGGGGATCAACTGGTATCTGACCAGCAACGCCAAGCTGGTCCTGAACTACTCCAACACCGGCTTCGAAGGCGGCGCCGCCGGCGGTGCCGATCGCGAGGACGAGAAGGCGCTGTTCACCCGCTTCCAGGTGGCCTTCTGATCCCTCTCTCCGACCCTCTCCTCTCTCCGAGTCTCTCCATGATCCAGAAACTTCTCCTCGCCGCTGCCCTGACCGCCGCGAGCTTTGTCAGCAGCGCCGCCAGCGTCGAGCTGCTCAATGTGTCCTACGACCCCACCCGCGAGCTGTACAAGGAGGTCAACGAGGCCTTCGCTGCAAAATGGAAGGCGCAGACCGGTGACAGCGTCACCATCAAGCAGTCGCACGGGGGCTCCGGCAAGCAGGCACGCTCGGTCATCGACGGCCTGTCCGCCGATGTGGTGACCCTGGCCCTGGCCGGCGATATCGATGTGCTGCACGAGCGGGCCAAGCTGATTCCGAAGAACTGGCAGACCCGGCTGCCGCACAACAGCAGCCCCTACACCTCGACCATCGTGCTGCTGGTGCGCAAGGGCAATCCCAAGGGCATCAAGGACTGGGGGGATCTGGTCAAGCCCGGCGTTTCGGTGATCACGCCCAACCCCAAGACCTCGGGCGGCGCCCGCTGGAACTATCTCGCCGCCTATGCCTGGGCCAAGAAGGCCTACGGCAGCGATGAGAAGGCCCGCGAGTACCTGACCAAGCTCTTCGCCAATGTGCCGGTCCTCGATACCGGTGCCCGCGGCTCCACCACCACTTTCGTCCAGCGCCGCATCGGCGATGTGTTCATCTCCTGGGAGAACGAGGCCTTCCTCGCCATCGAGGAGTTCGGTGCCGACAAGTTCGAGATCGTGGTGCCCTCGCTGTCGATCCTCGCCGAACCACCGGTCAGCCTGGTCGACAAGGTGGTGGACAAGCGCGGCACCCGCAAGGTGGCCGAGGCCTATCTGCAGTTCCTGTTCTCGCCGGAGGGCCAGGCCTTCGCCGGCAAGCACCACTACCGTCCGCGGGACCCGGCGGCCCTGGCGCCCTATGCCAGCAAGTTCCCGCAGATCCCGCTGGTGACCATCGACGAGTTCGGCGGCTGGGCCAAGGCGCAGCCCGAGCACTTCGGCGATGGCGGCGTGTTCGACCAGATCTACGGCGTGCGCTGAGCCCAGAGGACGCCTCCGATGAGCATCGCCGTCAACACCCGTAACCAGTTCCGCGGACGCGTCGCCAACATCCGGCGCGGGTCCGTGGTGTCCGAAGTCGAGGTGAGCACCCCGACCGGGGTGATCTCGGCGGTGGTCACCACCTCCTCGATCGAGCAGCTGGATCTGCGGATCGGCGAGGAGGCCATCGCCCTGTTCAAGGCCACCGATGTGCTGGTGGCCCGGGTCGGGTGACGGTGCCGCGATGTGCGTGATCTACCACAAGCCGGCGGGGGTGGCGCTGCCCGAACCGCTGCTGCTCGCCGGCCTGTCGTTGAACCGGGATGGCTGGGGCATCATGGGTTTCGATCCCGCCGGCCGGCTGATCCTGGAGCGGGAGACCGCCATCGACCGCGCCCGCCTGCTGCATCGGGTGCGGCTGCACCGCGATGCCGAGCTGGTGGTGCATCTGCGCCAGATCACCCGCGGCGGCAGCCATGAAGACAACGCCCACCCGCTGGAGATCGGCAACGGTGTCTACCTGATGCACCAGGGCACCTTGCCGCTGGAGACGCTGCTGCCCGGCCGCTCGGACACCTGGCATTTCGGCGAGCTGGTGCTCGGTCCGCTACTGGAGCGCGACCCCGGCCTGGTCTCCGACCCCGCGCTGCATCGCCTGCTGGAACTGGCCTTGCGCGAGCAGAACCGGATGGTTCTGCTCAGCACCGCCTCACGCAAGATTCAGGTGCTCAACCGCCGCCTCGGCGTGGAGGTCGAGGGTGTCTGGATCAGCAGCCCCCGCTGGGTTGACCAGCGGCTTTATCCCATCGCCGACGCCACGCCACCGCAGGAGCGGAGCGTGAGCGCGGAGTCCGTCCACTTCTTCTGATCCGGCTTTCACGATGACCCACCCTGCCCCCGCGGGCGCCACCGCCAACCGGCGACGCGCGCCGCGCTCCGTCATTCCGGGTTTCCGGCTGACGCTCGGCTTCACCCTGTTCTATCTCGGCCTGATCGTGCTGATCCCGCTCGCCGGGGTGTTCGTCAAGACCGCGGCGCTGGGCTGGAACGGGCTGTGGGAGATCCTCAGCTCGCAGCGCGTGTTCAACGCCCTGCGTCTGTCCTTCGGGGCCGCGCTGATTGCGGCGGTGTTCAACGCGGTGTTCGGTCTGCTGGTCGCCTGGGTCTTCGTGCGCTACCGCTTCCCCGGCAAGCGGGTGCTGGATGCCGCCATCGATCTGCCCTTTGCCCTGCCCACCGCCGTGGCCGGCATCGCGCTCACCGCGCTCTATGCCGGCAATGGCTGGATCGGCCAGTTCCTGGAGCCGCTCGGCATCCAGGTCGCCTACACGCCGATCGGCGTGGTGCTGGCGATGATGTTCATCGGGCTGCCCTTCGTGGTGCGCACCGTGCAGCCGGTGCTGGAGGAAGCGGAGACCGCGCTGGAGGAGGCCGCGGCCAGCCTCGGCGCCACCCGCTGGCAGACCATCACCCGGGTGATCCTGCCCAGCGTGCTGCCGGCCCTGCTGACCGGTTTCGCCCTCGCCTTCGCGCGCGGCGTCGGCGAGTACGGCTCGATCATCTTCATCGCCGGCAATGTGCCGATGGTCTCGGAGATCGCGCCACTGCTGATCGTGATCAAGCTCGAGGAGTTCGACTACGCCGGTGCGACCGCCGTCGCCGCCGCGATGCTGGTGGTCTCCTTCGTGCTGCTGTTGCTGATCAACCTGCTGCAGGCCTGGGCGCGGCGCCGGTAACCCGCCGCCGGTCCAGCGGGGCCGGCTCGGCTCCCTACCAGCCGGTTCCGCTCCCGCTTCGCACGGCCGCACGCACTCGTTGATCCACCCGTCTCCGATCCGCTCGTTCCTGACCCGCACGCCCCATGACCCAGCCCATCGACCACTCGCTGCAGGACCCGCCAGCGCTGCCCGCCCG
>DASUDX010000123.1:0-6275 GCA_036275365.1 Nevskiaceae bacterium
CGGGTCTCGCTGGACGACCAGATCAACAAGGAACAGATCGTCTGGCAGTACGAGAACGGCCTGACCGACTACCTCAAGGACGCCTGCCAGGGCTATGA
Source organism: Nevskiaceae bacterium (assembly GCA_036275365.1). Taxonomy (GTDB): domain Bacteria; phylum Pseudomonadota; class Gammaproteobacteria; order Nevskiales; family Nevskiaceae; genus DASUDX01. The sequence goes on from DASUDX010000123.1 coordinate 99, forward strand.
GACGCTGCCCGCCGAGCCCTTCGTCGGCCAGTTCAAGGCCACCCGCGAGGCCTGCGACTGGGCCCTGGTCTGGCTCAATGCCAGCGGGGTGGAGCCGGTGGCCGAGAGCTATGTCAACCTGATCCCGACTGCCCAGGGCGGCACCCATGTCAACGGGCTGCGCACCGGGCTGACCGAGGCGATGCGCGAGTTCTGCGAGTTCCGCAACCTGCTGCCGCGCGGGCTCAAGCTGGCGCCCGAGGATGTCTGGCAGGGCTGTGCCTATGTGCTCAGCGTGAAGATGCAGGACGCCCAGTTCGCCGGCCAGACCAAGGAGCGGCTGTCCTCACGGGAGACCGCCGCCTTCGTTTCCGGCCTGGTCCACGATGCCTTCGGCCTCTGGCTCAACCAGCACCCGGAGACCGGCGAGGCCATCGCCCAGCTGGTCATCGCCAATGCCAATGCCCGCCTCAAGGCCAGCAAGCAGGTGGTGCGCAAGAAGATCACCAGCGGTCCGGCCCTGCCGGGCAAGCTGGCCGACTGCGTGAGCACCGATCTGTCCCGCACCGAGCTGTTCCTGGTCGAGGGCGACTCCGCCGGCGGCTCGGCCAAGCAGGCGCGCGACCGCGATACCCAGGCGATCATGCCCCTGCGCGGCAAGATCCTGAACACCTGGGAGGTGGACCACGGCGAGGCCCTGGCCAGCGAGGAGATCCACAACATCAGCGTCGCCATCGGCGTGGACCCGGGCAGCGCCGATCTCTCCGGCCTGCGCTACGGCAAGATCTGCGTGCTGGCCGACGCCGACTCCGATGGCCTGCACATCGCCACCCTGCTGTGCGCGCTGTTTCTGCGCCATTACCGGCCGCTGGTGGCGGCGGGGCATGTCTACATCGCCATGCCTCCGCTGTTCCGCATCGATGCCGGCAAGCAGGTGTTCTACGCCCTCGACGAGGCGGAGAAGCAGGGCGTGCTCGACCGCCTGCAGGCCGAGGTCAACCGCGCCAAGGTCCAGGTCACCCGCTTCAAGGGTCTGGGCGAGATGAACCCCCTGCAGCTGCGCGAGACCACGATGAATGCCGACACTCGGCGGCTGGTGCAGCTGACCCTGGATGAGAACACCGCGGGCGAGGGCGAACGCTTCGCCACCGCCGAGGCCCTGATGGACATGCTGCTGGCCAAGAAGCGCGCCAGCGACCGCAAGGAATGGCTGGAGCGCGAAGGCAATCGCGCCGAGGTCTGAGAGGAACCATGGCTGATCCGATGCTGGAGATCGAGCGCCTGCCGCTGCGTGTATTCGCAGAGAAGGCCTACCTCGACTATTCGATGTATGTGGTGCTGGACCGCGCGCTGCCGCATCTGGCCGATGGGCTCAAGCCGGTACAGCGCCGCATCGTCTACGCCATGAGCGAGCTGGGTCTGAATGCCAGCGCCAAGCACAAGAAATCCGCGCGCACCGTGGGTGATGTGATCGGCAAGTTCCATCCGCATGGCGACTCGGCCTGCTACGAGGCCATGGTCACCATGGCCCAGCCCTTTGCCTACCGCTACCCGCTGGTGGACGGGCAGGGCAACTGGGGCTCGGCCGACGATCCCAAGAGCTTCGCCGCGATGCGCTACACCGAGTCGCGGCTGACGCCCTATGCCGCCACCCTGCTCGCCGAGCTCGAACAGGGCACGGTGGACTGGCAGCCCAATTTCGACGGCACCCTGGAGGAGCCCCGGCTGCTGCCGGCGCGCCTGCCCAACATCCTGGTCAATGGCACCACCGGCATCGCGGTGGGCATGGCCACCGACATCCCGCCGCACAATCTGCGCGAGCTGGCGGCCGCCTGCATCCACCTGCTCAAGCACCCCAACGCCCAGCTGGAGACGCTGCTCGGCCATGTGCCGGCGCCGGATTTCCCGACCGGCTGCGAGATCGTCTCCGAGCCCCACGAGCTGCTCAAGCTCTACCAGACCGGCAGCGGCCAGGTCCGCGCCCGCGCCCGCTGGGAGCGCGACGCCGATACCGGCAATGTGGTCATCACCCATCTGCCGCACCAGGTCTCGGGCAGCAAGGTGCAGGAGCAGATCGCCGAGCAGATGCGGGCCAAGAAGCTGCCGCTGGTGGAGGACCTGCGCGACGAGTCCGATCACGAGAACCCGACCCGCATCGTGCTGGTGCCGCGCTCCAACCGGGTGGATGCCGACCAGCTGATGGCGCATCTGTTCGCCACCACCGATCTCGAGAAGAGCGTCCGCGTCAACCTCAACATGATCGGCCTCGATGGCCGGCCGCGGGTGAAGAACCTCAAGGAGATCCTGGTCGAGTGGCTGGACTACCGCCACACCACGGTCACCCGCCGCCTCAACCACCGGCTGGCCAAGGTCAATGACCGTCTGCACCTGCTCGAAGGCCTGCTGATCGCGTTTCTCAACCTCGATGAGGTGATCCGCATCATCCGCTTCGAGGAGGAACCGCGGGCGGTGCTGATGCGCACCTTCGCCCTGTCCGAGATCCAGACCGACTACATCCTCGACACCCGCCTGCGCCAGCTGCAGCGGCTGGAGGAGATGAAGATCCGCGGCGAGCAGGACGAGCTGCTCGCCGAGCGGGCCCGCATCGAGGCCCTGCTCGGTTCCGACGAGGCCCTCAAGAAGCTGATCGCCGACGAGCTGCGCGAGGACGCCAAGAAGTACGGCGACGAGCGGCGCTGCCCGGTGGTGGCGCGTCCGGCCGCGGTGGCCCTGAGCGTCGAGGAGATCCTGCCGGCCGAGGCGGTGACCGTGGTGCTCTCCCGCGCCGGCTGGATCCGGGTGGGCAAGGGGCATGAGCTGGATCCCCACTCGCTCAGCTACAAGGCCGGTGATGCCTACTTCACCCACGCCGCGGGCAAGACCAACCAGCAGCTGATCCTGCTCGACGACAAGGGGCGCTGCTACACCCTCAACCCGCGCGAGCTGCCCTCGGCCCGCTCACAGGGCGAGCCGGTGACCACCCGGCTGGATCTGCAGGACGGCGGACGCATCGTCGCCCTGCTGTTCGGCGAGGAGAACGAGCGCTGGCTGCTCGGCTCCAGCGAGGGCTATGGCTTCGTGGCCCGTCTCGGCGAGCTGGTGGCGCGCAACCGGGCGGGCAAGGCGGTGATCAGCCTGGCCGGCAGCCCGCTGCCGCCGCAGCGCCTGCACCAGCCGGCCAGCGACCGCTACGCCCTGGTCACCGCCGAAGGCCGGCTGCTGATCTTCCCGGTGGCCGAGCTGCCGGAGCTGGCCAAGGGCAAGGGCAACAAGCTGGTGGCCCTCAAGGGCGAGGACCGCATCGTCGCCAGCTGCGCCCTGCCCGAGGGCGTGGCGCTGGTGCTGACCAGCGGCAAGCGCACGCTGACCCTGAAGCCGGGCGACCAGGCGGCCTATCTGGGCGCCCGCGCCAGCCGCGGCACCCATCTGCCGCGGGGCTACCAGACCGTCGACCGCATCGAGCCGCAAACTCCGTCTTGAAAACGCGGTCTCAGCCGCGATCATCCGTCCCGTCGACCCGATAGGTTCGTCTCCATGAAGCGCATCGTCCTGTTTCTCGCCACCAACATCGCGGTGATGCTGGTGCTCTCGGTGGTGGCCTCGCTGCTGGGCGCCAACCAGTTCCTCCATGCCAATGGCCTGAATCTCGGCCAGCTGCTGGTGTTCTCGGCGATCTTCGGCTTCGGCGGCTCGTTCATCTCGCTGGCCATGAGCAAGTGGATGGCCAAGGCCAGCACCGGCGCCCAGGTGATCACCGAGCCGCGCACGGCGGCTGAGCGCTGGCTGCTGCAGACGGTGGAGCGTCAGGCCCGCGCCGCCGGCATCGGCATGCCCGAAGTCGCGGTCTTCGATGCCCCGGAACCGAACGCCTTCGCCACCGGCATGAACCGCAACAACGCCCTGGTGGCGGTCTCCACCGGCCTGCTCCGGCACATGAGCCAGGACGAGGTCGAGGCCGTGCTCGGCCATGAGGTCGCCCATGTCGCCAACGGTGACATGGTGACCCTGACCCTGATCCAGGGGGTGGTCAACACCTTCGTGATGTTCCTGTCGCGAGTGGTCGGCTATGTGATCGACCGCGCCGTGTTCAAGACCGAGCGCGGGGTCGGGCCGGGCTACCACATCAGCGTGCTGGTGCTGCAGATCGTCTTCGGCATCCTCGCCTCGGCCATCGTCTGCTGGTTCAGTCGCCAGCGCGAGTTCCGCGCCGATGCCGGCGGCGCCCACCTGGCTGGCAAGCGCAAGATGATTGCCGCCCTGCAGAAGCTGCAGGCCGCCCACGGCCAGTCCAGCCTGCCCGAGCAGGTCAGCGCCTTCGGCGTGATCGGGGGCGCGCGCAAGCTGTTCATGACCCACCCGCCGATCGAAGAGCGCATCGCCGCCCTGCAGGCGGCCGGCTGAGAGGGCCGCTGCGGCAGCCTCGCCCGGGGCGCCCCCCCGGGCCTCGCGGCTCATAGCTGTGCAGCCGGCAGGCGGATCGGGTCGTCCGGCTTGCCCGGGGCGGGTGCGGAGGCCCGGCTCGTGCACACGGAAAAGGCGGCCCGGAGGCCGCCTTTTCGCTGAACGCGCTTGCTGAACCGGCGCTGCCTAGCTGCGCATCACATCGGCCGAGAGCAGGACCACCTCGGGCTCCTGCACATGGTAGCCCTGGATGTAGTTGACCCCCATCTGCCACATCCGCGCCATCACATTGGCGTCCTCGACATGGCAGACGATGGTCTTGGCGCCGCGCTGCTTGGCGACTTCCATCAGGGTGGTCATCTTCTTCTGGATGTCCTTGTCGTTGAAGCTGTTGGTGAAGGACATGTGGAACTTGAGGAAGCTGGCCGGGATGTGATCGAGCAGCTGCACCGAGTTGGTGCCGATGCCGAAGTGCTCGATGGCCACCGCCGCGCCCAGGGCCTGCACGGCATGGGTCAGCGCCTTGGCCTTGCGGATGTGGTTCTGCAGGATCACTTCCTGGATCTGGAAGCAGAGCTCGTCGGGCCGCAGCGGCCGGGTCTTGAGCAGTTCCTGCAGCCAGCTCAGGAAGGTCTCGGCATCGCGCAGCGTCTCTTCGGAGAGCTTGACGAAGAGCATCGAGTTGTTGGTGCCATCGCGCTTGGACAGCACCTTGAGCGCGCGCATGGTCACCCAGCGATCGATCGCCCGCATCAGGTTGAAGCGCGCCGCCGTGCGGATGAACTCCGCTGCGTGCATCTCGCGTCCGCTCTCGTCAACCATGCGCACCAGCACATCGAAATGCTGGCGGGTGTCGCCTTCCAGACTGGCGATGGACTGGTAGGCGAGCTTGAGCCGGCCTTCCTCGATGGCCTTGCGGATCTGCGCAGCCTTGCGCGCTTCCTCGCGATCCTCGCTGCTGGCCTTGGCGGTGGGGCCGATCAGACCGGCGCGGTTGCCGCCCTTGCCGGAGAGCTTGCGCGCCTCCAGCACCAGCTCGGTCACCACCTGCTGGACATTCTCGCCACCGGCCAGCGGGTAGGCGGTGAAGGTGATGGTGATGTGCGCCTCGTGCTGGCTGGCCACGAACAGATGGGCGGCCAGCTCGCGGCAGAGCAGCTCGCCGAACTTCTCCATCTCCGAGGCGGTGGCGCGATGCAGGATCAGCGCGAACTCGCCGGTGGAGAAGCGGAACAGCTGATCGCCCGCACCCAGCCGCGAGCGCAGCTGCTGGCCGACCTCCCGCACCACGCGGACGCTGTCCTCGTAGCCGATGCGGTCCTCCAGGGCCTGGAAGCCGTCGATGGCGATCAGCACCACCGCGCGGATCTGGCGGCTGTCGGCGACCGCCGGGGCCTGCGAGAGCGTGGTGAAGAAGGCGAGCCGGTCGGCCAGCTCCGGGCTCGCCGCCGGCTCGCTGCTGGCGGCCGCGGCACTCGGCGCCGTCGCGGTTGCCGGGCTGACCGCGGCACGGATCAGCATCTCGATGAAGTTCTCGCCATCGACCGACCCGCGGGTGAGCTGGGCCTGCACCGAGATGCGGGCGCCCTCGCGGTGCTGCAGACAGCAGGCCAGCGGCTTGCCATCGACCTTGCCCTTGCCGAGCAGCTTGAGGTGCTCCTTGACCTTGGGCTGGTGATCGGCGCAGACGATATCCATCACCGGCAGGCCCAGCAGCTCGTCTGGCTTGTCGTAGCCGAGCAGCTGGGCGAAGGCCGGGTTGGCGTGGGAGAGGATGCCTTCCTGGATATGCACCAC
>DASUDX010000124.1:0-13258 GCA_036275365.1 Nevskiaceae bacterium
GAGATGGTGATGCCGGGTGACAACATCAAGGTGAGCGTGGAGCTGATCGCCCCGATCGCGATGGAGGAGCAGGTCCGCTTCGCCATCCGCGAGGGCGGCCGCACCGTCGGCGCCGGCGTCGTCACCAAGATCCTGGGCTAACACCCGGTTCGTGCAAGGGGCGCTGCGCAGGCAGCGCCCCTTTTTGTCCCTGAAGGTCCCGTGTTCGCACGGGAAACCCCGGGAAGCCGCAGAGAACAATGCAGCAGGGCACAACAAAACTGTTGAACTTTGGCGGGCGCGCCGTTACCATGCGCGCCCTTTTGTTGACCGCTCTTTAAGACCTGAGACCCAGCATGGCCGCAACCAGCCAGTCCATTCGCATCCGGCTCAAGGCTTTCGATCACCGCCTGATCGACAAGTCCGCGCGCGAGATTGTCGAAACCGCGAAGCGCACCGGTGCGGTCGTCCGCGGACCGATTCCGCTGCCGACCCGCAAGGAGCGCTTCACGATCCTGGTATCGCCGCACGCCGACAAGGACGCGCGCGACCAGTACGAGATCCGCACCCACAAGCGCCTGATGCAGATCGTGGATCCGACCGAGAAGACGGTGGATGCGCTGTCCAAGCTGGATCTGCCTGCCGGCGTTGAAGTCCAGATCAAGGTCAACTGATAGGGACGGAGACGAACATGACGATTGCAATCATTGGCCGCAAGGCCGGCATGACTCGGGTCTTCACGGAATCCGGTGAATCCATCCCGGTCACCGTGATCGAGTGCACCCCCAACCGCGTGACCCAGGTCAAGACCCTGGAGAACGACGGCTACCGCGCGGTGCAGGTCACCGCGGGTGAGGTCAAGCCCCAGCGCGTGAACAAGGCGCTGACCGGGCACTACAAGAAGGCGGGTGTCGCCGCCGGTCGCGGTCTCTGGGAGATCCGTCTCGCCGAGGGCGAGGGTGCGGAGTTCGCCCCGGGGTCCGAGATCAAGGTTGATGTCTTCGCCGACATCAAGCGGGTCGATGTCACCGGCACCAGCATCGGCAAGGGCTTTGCCGGCGTGCAGAAGCGCTGGAACTTCGGCGGTGGCCGTGCCAGCCACGGTAACTCGCTGAGCCACCGGGCCCCGGGCTCCATCGGTCAGCGCCAGTCCCCCGGCAAGGTGTGGAAGGGCAAGAAGATGGCCGGCCACATGGGCGACGACCGCGTCACCGCCCTGAACCTCGACCTGGTCAAGGTCGATGCCGAGCGCCACCTGCTGCTGGTCAAGGGCGCGGTTCCGGGCGCCGCCAACGGCGACGTGATCGTGCGTCCGACCGTCAAATAAGGAAGAGCGCGATGGAAATCCAGATTCATAACAGCGCCACCAAGCTGCCGGTTGCCGACAGCCTGTTCGGTGCCGAGTACAACGAGGCCCTGGTCCACCAGATCGTGACGGCGTACATGAACGCCGCCCGCTCCGGCACCAAGGCGCAGAAGTCCAAGGCCATGGTCTCCGGCGGCGGCAAGAAGCCGTGGAAGCAGAAGGGCACCGGTCAGGCCCGCGCCGGCTCCATCCGCAGCCCGCTGTGGCGGGGAGGTGGCAAGACCTTCGCCGCCGTGCCGCGCGACTTCTCGCAGAAGGTCAACAAGAAGATGTACCGCGGCGCCATCCGCTCGATCTTCGCCGAGCTCAACCGCCAGGGTCATCTGATCGTGCTCGAGGGCTTCGCCGTCGACGCCCCGAAGACCGCCGGTCTGATCGACAAGCTCGACCAGCTCGGCAGCCGTGATGTGCTGCTGGTGACCGAGAGCGTGACGCCGAATCTGTATCTCTCGGCGCGCAACCTGCACACCGTGGGCGTCACCGACGTCTCCGGTCTGGATCCGGTGTCGCTGCTCGCCCACGAGAAGGTCGCGATCACCACCGAAGCCGTGAAGAAGCTGGAGGCCTGGCTGTCATGAACGTCGATCGTCTGCATCAGATCATCATCGCGCCGGTCATCTCCGAGAAGAGCAGCCGCGCCGCCGAGAAGCACAACCAGGCGGTGTTCCGCGTCCTGCGCGGGGCCGACAAGGCGGAGATCAAGACCGCCGTGGAGCAGCTGTTCGGCGTCACCGTGACCGCCGTCCAGACCCTCAACGTGAAGGGCAAGACCAAGCGCTTCGGCCGCTTCGAAGGTCGCCGCCCCGACTGGAAGAAGGCATACGTGACCCTGGCCGCCGGCCAGGAGATCGATTTCCTGGGCGCCAAGGCCTAAGACCGAGCTCGAGCGAGAACTCTCATGTCTCTGCAAACCATGAAGCCGACTTCGCCGGGACGCCGTTTCGTCGTCCGGGTCAAGTCGCCCAATCTGCACAAGGGTGCGCCGCACGCCCCGCTGCTGGAGAAGAACGCCAGCACCGGTGGCCGCAACAACAACGGCCACATCACCACCCGGCACAAGGGCGGTGGGCACAAGCACCACTACCGTCTGATCGACTTCAAGCGCGACAAGGACGGCATGCCGGCCAAGGTCGAGCGCATCGAGTACGACCCCAACCGTTCCGCGCACATCGCCCTGACTCTGTTCAGCGACGGTGAGCGCCGCTACATCATCGCGCCGCGCGGCGTGGCCGCCGGCGATGTGGTGCAGTCCGGCGCTGACGCGCCGATCAAGCCGGGCAACTGCCTGCCGCTGCGCAACATCCCGATCGGCTCGACCATCCACTGCATCGAGATGCGCCCGGGCAAGGGCGCCCAGCTGGCCCGCTCCGCCGGCGCCGGCGTGCAGCTGGTGGCGCGCGAGGGCGAGTACGCCACCCTGCGCCTGCGCTCCGGCGAGATGCGCAAGGTGTTCGCCGAGTGCCGCGCGGTGATCGGCGAGGTGAGCAACCACGAGAACAACCTGCGCTCCTACGGCAAGGCCGGCGCCAAGCGCTGGAAGGGCATCCGCCCGACCGTGCGCGGCGTGGTGATGAACCCGGTGGACCACCCGCACGGTGGTGGCGAGGGCAAGTCCGGCCAGGGCAACCCGCACCCGGTGACCCCCTGGGGTCAGCAGACCAAGGGTCTCAAGACCCGCAAGAACAAGCGCACGGAGAAGTTCATCGTGCGCAGCCGTCACAAGAAGTAAAGGACCAGGCCCATGCCCCGTTCGCTCAAGAAAGGCCCGTTCATTGATCACCACCTCGCCAAGAAGGTGGTGGAGATGTCCGGCAGCCGCGTGAAGAAGCCGATCAAGACCTGGTCGCGCCGCTCGATGATCATCCCGGAGATGGTGGGGCTGACCCTGCAGGTGCACAACGGCAAGCAGCACCTGCCGGTGTTCGTCACCGAGAACATGGTCGGCCACAAGCTCGGTGAATTTGCGCCCACGCGCACGTTCAAGGGCCACGGCGGCGACAAGAAGACGGCCTAAGGAGAGCGCACCATGCAGACGCAGGCCGTACTCAAGTTTGTCCGTCTTTCCCCGCAGAAGGGCCGCCTGGTGGCGGACCTGGTGCGCGGCAAGAAGGTGGACGAGGCCCTCAACATCCTCAAGTTCTCCAATCAGCGCGCCGCCAGCATCCTCAAGAAGGTGCTGGAGTCGGCGATCGCCAATGCCGAGAACAACAATGGCGCCGATGTGGACGAGCTGAAGGTCCGCGAGATCCTGGTCGACGAGGGTCCGCGCATGAAGCGGATGATGCCGCGCGCCAAGGGCCGCGGGGATCGCATCGTCAAGCGCACCAGCCACGTCACCATCCGCGTTTCGGACGAGAAGTAATCATGGGTCACAAAGTCAATCCCAACGGTTTCCGTCTCGGCATCAGCACCCAGTGGACCTCCAACTGGTATGCGGAAGGCAGCGCCTACGGTGAGAACCTGAACAAGGACCTGGCGGTGCGCAGCTTCCTGCGCAAGAAGCTGGCCAGCGCCTCGGTGTCCCGCATCCAGATCGAGCGCCCCTCTAAGAGCGCCCGCGTCACCATCCACACCGCCCGTCCCGGCATCGTGATCGGCACGAAGGGTGAGGACATCGAGAAGCTCAAGCACGAGGTCGCCGGCAAGATGGGTCTCAAGCCGGACAGCGTGCACATCTCGGTGGAGGAGATCCGCAAGCCGGAGCTCGACTCGACCCTGATCGCCGAGTCGGTGGCCCAGCAGCTCGAGCGCCGCATCATGTTCCGCCGCGCCATGAAGCGGGCAGTGCAGAACGCCATGCGCATCGGCGCGCTGGGCATCAAGATCCAGGTCGGCGGCCGTCTGAACGGCGCCGAGATCGCCCGCGTCGAGTGGTACCGCGAAGGCCGTGTGCCGCTGCACACCCTGCGCGCCCATGTTGACTACGGCACGGCTGAAGCCAAGACCACCTACGGCGTGATTGGCGTCAAGGTCTGGGTGTTCACCGGTGAGGTGTTCGAAGCGGATCGCGTCTCCTCCAAGAAGGATGACGCCGCCGAGACCGTCGCTGGCTAACCCCGCAAGCATTCCAGGAGAACGCTGCCATGATGCAGCCCAAGCGAACGAAGTACCGCAAGCAGATGAAGGGTCGCAACCGCGGCCTGGCCCAGAACGGCAACAAGGTGAGCTTCGGTGATTTCGGCCTGAAGGCCACCGAGCACGGCATGATCACCGCCCGCCAGATCGAGGCGGCCCGCCGCTGCATCACCCGCTATGCCAAGCGTGGCGGCAAGCTGTGGATCCGCATCTTCCCGGATGCGCCGGTCACCAAGAAGCCGCTGGAAGTCCGCATGGGCTCCGGCAAGGGCAACGTCGAGTACTGGGTGGCCAAGGTGCAGCCCGGCAAGATGCTCTACGAGATGGAAGGTGTGACCGAGGAGGAAGCCCGCGAGGCCTTCCGTCTGGCCGCCGCCAAGCTCTGCGTCAAGACCACCTTCGTGCAGCGGACGATCCTCTAATGAAGAACGCCGAATACCTCAAGACGCTGCGTGCCAAGGGCGCAGCCGGCCTTGCCGACGAGCTCAAGGCTCTGCGCAAGGAGCAGTTCAACCTGCGCATGCAGGCGGCGATGGGCCAGTCCGCCCAGACCCACCTGGTGCGCGAGACGCGGCAGAAGATCGCCCGTCTGAAGACCCTTCAGAACCAGAAGCAGCAGGGCTGAGTGCCATGACCGAAACCGCAACCCCGTCTGCCAAGACCGAGCGCCGCATCGTCGGCCGCGTGGTCAGCAACAAGGGCGACAAGACGATCACCGTCGCCGTGGAGTACAGCGTGAAGCATCCGCTGTACGGCAAGATCCTGCGCCGCACCACCAAGCTGCGTGCGCACGACGAGTCCAACGTCTGCAAGGAAGGCGACAAGGTCGCCATCGTCGAGACCCGCCCGCTGTCTGCCACCAAGCGCTTCAAGCTGGTGGAAGTCCTCGAAACCCACGCCTGAGCCGGAGAGTTCCGACATGCTCCAGCAAGAAAGCTTTCTGGTCGCCGCCGACAACAGCGGCGCCAAGATGGTGCAGGTGATCCAGGTGAAGGGCTCGACCCATCGCCGCTACGCCAATGTCGGCGACCTGATCAAGGTCACCGTCAAGGACGCCATCCCGCGCGGCAAGGTGAAGAAGGGCGAGGTGCACGACGCGGTGGTGGTGCGTACCCGTCACCCGATCCGTCGTCCGGACGGCTCCGCCATCCGCTTCGATACCAACGCCGCCGTGCTGCTCACCAACAAGGGCGAGCCGATCGGCACCCGTATCTTCGGACCGGTGACCCGCGAGCTTCGTGAGAACTTCATGAAGATCGTGTCGCTCGCCCCCGAAGTGATCTAGGCCGCAGAGAGAAGGTCATGAACCGTATCAAGAAGGGCGACGAAGTCGTCGTCATCACCGGCAAGGACAAGTCCCGCCGCGGCAAGGTCAGCGTCGTTCGTGACGACGGCAAGCTGGTGGTCGAGGGCATCAACCTGGTCAAGAAGCACCAGCGCGGCAACCCGCAGGCGGGCGTGGCCGGCGGCATCATCGAGAAGGAGATGCCGATCGACGCCTCCAATGTGATGCTGTGGAACGCCAAGGCCGGCAAGGGTGACCGCATCGGCTTCCGCGTGGAAGGCGAGGGCGCCAGCAAGCGCAAGGTGCGGTTTTTCAAGTCCGACCAGTCCCTGGTCGACGGCTAAGCGGAACATCAGTCATGGCTACCCTGCAAACCCTCTACCGCGACAAGATCGCCCCCGAGCTCAAGACCAAGCTCGCCTGCAATGCGATGGCGGTGCCGCGTCTCGAGAAGATCACCCTGAACATGGGTGTCGGCGAGACCACCACCGACAAGAAGGTGATCGAGCACGCCGTCAACGACATGACCGCGATCGCGGGCCAGAAGCCGGTGATCACCAAGACCCGTATCTCGATCGCCGCCTTCAAGGTGCGCGAGAACTACCCGGTCGGCGTCAAGGTCACCCTGCGTCGTGAGCGGATGTACGAATTCCTCGAGCGTCTGATCACGGTGGCGCTGCCGCGCATCCGCGACTTCCGCGGCATCAGCCCGCGCGGGTTCGATGGTCAGGGCAACTTCAACTTCGGCATCACCGAACAGATCATCTTCCCCGAGATCGAGTACGACAAGATCGACGCGGTCCGCGGCATGAACATCACCTTCACCACCACGGCGAAGACGGATGCGGAGGCGCGCGCACTGCTCGACGCCTTCAGCTTCCCGTTCCGCAAGTAAGCACAGGACGAAGCCCGATGGCCAAGACCAGCATGATCGAGCGCGAACTCAAGCGCGCCAAGCTCGCCACCAAGTTCGCCAAGAAGCGCGCCAAGCTCAAGGCGCTGATCGCCGGCGACGGCGCCTCCTACGAGGAGAAGGCCGCCGCCGTGGAGGCGCTGCAGAAGCTGCCGCGCGACTCCAGCCCGAGCCGTGGCCGCAACCGCTGCAAGATCACCGGCCGCTCGCGCGGCGTCTACCGCAAGTTCGGCCTTGCCCGTCACAAGCTGCGTGAAGCGGCGATGAAGGGTGAAGTGCCCGGCCTGAAGATGGCCAGCTGGTAAGGAAACACACGATGAGCATGAATGACCCGATCGCCGATTTCCTGACCCGCATCCGCAACGGTCAGGCGGCGCGCAAGAAGCAGGTGAAGGTGCCGTCCTCGAAGATCAAGGAGGCGATCGCCCGCGTGCTCGAGGACGAGGGCTACATCCTCGGCTTCGATGTCGCCACCGATAGCGGCAAGAAGATCATGACCGTCGCCCTGAAGTACTTCCAGGGCAAGCCGGTCATCGAGAAGATCGAGCGCATCAGCAAGCCGAGCCTGCGCGTCTACAAGAGCAAGGACGAGCTGCCCAAGGTGCTGGGCGGCCTCGGCGTGGCCATCGTCTCCACGCCCTCCGGCGTGGTCAGCGACAAGAAGGCCCGCGCCACCGGCCAGGGCGGCGAAGTCATCTGCATCGTCGCCTGATCCGGAACCGAGAATCCAAGGAACCGCTTCCATGTCCCGTGTAGCCAAGATGCCGGTGAAGATCCCGGCCGGTGTCGAGATCAGCAGCGCCAAGGGCGCCGTCACCGTCAAGGGCCCCAAGGCCTCGCTGAGCCTGAATCTGCCCGCCGACGTGGCGGTCGAGGTGGCCGGCGGCGTGCTGACCGTCTCCGCCAGCTCGATCAAGGCCAATGCCATGCAGTCGGGCACCGTGCGCGCCCTGATCAACAACATGGTCGAGGGCGTCACCAAGGGCTACGAGCGCAAGCTCACCCTGGTCGGCGTGGGTTACCGCGCGGCGGCCCAGGGCAAGAAGGTCAACCTCAGCGTGGGTCTGTCCCACCCGGTGGAGTACGCGGTGCCGGATGGCATCAGCGTCGAGTGCCCCAGCCAGACCGAGATCGTCATCAAGGGCGCCAGCAAGCATCTGGTCGGCCAGGTGGCCGCCGATCTGCGCAGCTACCGTCCGCCCGAGCCTTACAAGGGCAAGGGTGTGCGCTACTCCGACGAGCGTGTGGTGCTGAAGGAAGCCAAGAAGAAGTAACCCGTTGCCGGTTTCCAGTTTCCGGACTGGAAGCACCCTGCAGCTGGAAGCTTGAAACAGTTAACTGGAAGCCGCTTCATGATCGACAAGAAAGAATCCCGCCTGCGCCGTGCGCGCCGGGCTCGTTACAAGATCCGCGAGCTGGGCGCGGTGCGCCTGACCGTGCACCGCACCCCGCGTCACATCTATGCCCAGGTGATCGCGCCCGGCATCGAGGGCAAGACCCTGGTGGCGGCCTCCACGGTGGAAGACAGCGTCGCCGAGGGGCTCAGCTACACCGGCAATGTCGACGCCGCCAAGAAGGTGGGCCAGGTGCTGGCCGAGCGTGCCAAGGCCGCCGGCATCACCGCCGTGGCGTTCGATCGCTCCGGCTTCCGGTTCCATGGGCGTATCAAGGCGCTGGCCGACGCCGCGCGTGAAGCAGGTCTGGAGTTCTAAACAGTGGCCACCAATTATCAGTACGACGACAGCAACGGCGCCGGCGATTTCAAGGAAAAGCTGGTCACGGTCAACCGCGTCAGCAAGACGGTCAAGGGCGGCAAGCAGTTCGCCTTCACCGCGCTGACCGTGGTCGGCGATGGTGCCGGCCGGGTTGGCTTTGGCTACGGCAAGGCCCGTGAAGTCCCGCAGGCGATCAGCAAGGCGATGGATCAGGCACGCAAGAACATGGTCACGGTGCCGCTCAAGGGTCTGACCCTGCAGCACGAGATCTGGGGCTCCCACGGCGCCACCAAGGTGTTCATGCGCCCGGCCTCCGACGGTACCGGGGTGATCGCCGGTGGCGCGATGCGCGCGGTGTTCGAAGTGGCCGGCGTGCAGAACGTGCTTGCCAAGTCGCTGGGTTCGCGCAACCCGATCAACATGGTCCGCGCCACCATCAACGCGCTGACCAAGCTCAACATGCCCTCCGAGATCGCCGCCAAGCGTGGCAAGTCGGTGGAAGAAATCCTCGCCTGACGCCCCGAGATTCCCATGAGCGATGTCAAGCAGCTGAAGCTCACGCTGGTCAAGAGCACCTTCGGGCGCCTGGCCCAGCACAAGAACTGCATCCGCGGCCTCGGTCTGTCGCGCATGCACCAGTCGGTCGTCGTGGCCGCCACGCCGGAGAATGTCGGCATGGTGCGCAAGGCGTCCTTCATGTTGAAGGTTGAAGAGGTCTAAGCCATGAAGCTCAACACCATCAAGCCCGCCGAAGGCGCCAAGACCGAGCGCGTGCGCGTCGGCCGCGGCATCGGTTCCGGGATGGGCAAGACCGCCGGTCGCGGCCACAAGGGTCAGCGTGCCCGCAAGGGCGGCCGCGGCAAGAAGGGCTTCGAGGGCGGCCAGATGCCGATCCAGCGTCGTCTGCCCAAGCGCGGCTTCAACAGCCCGCTGATCAACCGGACCGCCGAAGTGCGCCTGTCCGAGCTGCAGAAGCTGGATGTGGAGGCGATCGACCTCGCCGTGCTGAAGTCGCTCAGCATCGTCCCGGCCACCGCCGAGCAGGCCAAGGTGATCAAGTCTGGCCAGCTCAGCCGCAAGGTCGTGCTGGGTGCCGGCATCCTGGTCACCAAGGGTGCCCGCGAGGCGGTCACCGCCGCCGGCGGCAGCGTCGCCGCCGAATAAGTCTCCTCGACCCGAGCCCTCCCCCGAACATGGCGAAAGCTCCCGGATCCGCTGCCGGCATGGTTCCCGATCTCTCCAAGATCGGCGAGGTGCGCGGCCGTCTGCTGTTCCTGCTCGGCGCCCTGGTGGTCTTCCGCATCGGCACCTTCATTCCGGTGCCGGGTATCGACCCGGCCCAGCTGGAGGCGCTGTTCAACCAGACCCGCGGCTCGATCCTGGACATGTTCAACATGTTCTCGGGCGGGGCGCTGGAGCGGCTGTCGATCTTCGCCCTGGGCGTGATGCCGTACATCTCGGCGTCGATCATCGTCCAGCTGATGGCGGCGGTGGTGCCCCAGCTCAAGGAGCTGAAGAAGGAGGGCGAGTCGGGTCGCCGCCAGCTCACCAAGTACACCCGCTACGGCACCCTGGCGCTGGCCCTGTTCCAGGCCATCGGCGCCTCGCTGGCGCTGCAGAAGAGCGGGGTGGCCATCGCACCGGGCTTCGGCTTCGTGTTCACCGCCACCGTCTCGCTGGTGACCGGCACCATGTTCCTGATGTGGCTGGGTGAGCAGATCACCGAGCGCGGCATCGGCAATGGCATGTCGATGATCATCTTCGCTGGCATCGTCGCCGCCCTGCCGGGCGCGCTGGGCGCCACCGCCCAGCTGGTCAGCGAGGGTTCGCTGTCCGGCTTCACGGTGATCGTGATCTTCGTGCTGGTGGCTGCGGTGACGGTCGGCGTGGTCTTCGCCGAGCGCGCCCAGCGCCGCATCCCGATCCACCACGCGCGCCGCCAGCAGGGTCGCAAGCTGTTCGCCGCCCAGACCCAGCATCTGCCGCTGAAGCTCAACATGAGCGGCGTGATTCCGCCGATCTTCGCCAGCTCCATCATCCTGTTCCCGGCGTCGATCGTGCGTTTCTTCGGCGAGGATGGCGGCAGCTCCTTCCTGCAGACGGTGGCCAACGCCCTGTCGCCCGGCCAGGCGCTGTACACCCTGCTGTACGCGGCGATGATCATCTTCTTCTGCTTCTTCTACACCGCGCTGGTCTTCGATAGCCGCGAGACCGCGGAGAACCTGAAGAAGTCCGGTGCTTTCATCCCCGGCGTGCGGCCCGGTGCCAATACCGCCAAGTACATTGACCAAGTGCTGACCCGGTTGACGGTGGTGGGTGCGGCCTACATCACGGTGGTCTGTCTGATGCCGGAGCTGTTCATCACCTACTGGAATGTGCCGATCGCCTTTGGCGGCACCTCGCTGCTGATCACCGTCGTGGTGGTGATGGACTTCATGGCGCAGCTGCAGGCGCATCTGATGTCGCACCAGTACGAGGGCCTGCTCAAGAAGGCCAATCTCAAGACCCTCGGTGGCGCCCGCCCGGCGGCCCTGGGGACCAGCACCCGGCGCCCGGCCCTGGGGGCCGACAAGCCCGCCCCCGGCCGCTGATCGCCGTATCGAACCTGCTGTTTCCGCTAGAGAAAAGACATGAAAGTCCGCACTTCCGTCCGCAAGATCTGCCGCAATTGCAAGGTCGTCCGCCGCAGCGGCGTGGTCCGCGTGATCTGCTCGGATGCCCGTCACAAGCAGCGCCAGGGCTGATTCAGGCCTTGCCTGAGCCCCGCTGCGTCTGTAAACTTCGCGCCCTTTTTCGCGCGCCTCTGTAACCCTGGAGCTTTTGCGACATGGCCCGTATCGCCGGCGTCAACATCCCTGACAAGAAGCATGTCGTGATTGCCCTGCAGGCGATCTATGGCATCGGTTCCACCCGCGCCAAGCAGATCTGCGCCGCCACCGGGATCGCCGAGACCGCCCAGGTCCGCAATCTGACCGAGGCCGAGCTCGACCAGCTGCGCGCCGAGGTGGGCAAGTTCGTGGTGGAAGGCGATCTGCGCCGCGAAGTGTCGATGAGCATCAAGCGCCTGATGGATCTGGGCTGCTACCGCGGTGCCCGTCACCGCCGCGGCCTGCCGGTGCGCGGTCAGCGCACCCGCACCAATGCCCGTACCCGCAAGGGTCCGCGCCGCGCCATCAAGAAGAATTGATCGTCCGCGCTCCCCTTCGACTGCCCCTCTGAATACCTGAAGCAATGGCCAATCCCTCCGCCGCCGCCGGCGCCAAGCAGCGCAAGCGCGTCAAGAAGAATGTCAGCGACGCGATCTGCCACGTGCACGCCTCGTTCAACAACACGATCGTGCTGATCACCGACCGCGCGGGCAACACCCTGTCGTGGTCCACCGCGGGCGCCTGCGGGTTCAAGGGCTCGCGCAAGTCCACCCCGTTCGCCGCCCAGGTTGCCGCCGAGCGCGCCGCCACTGCCGCCGCCGAGCACGGTGTGAAGAACATCGAAGTCCGCATCAAGGGCCCGGGCCCAGGCCGCGAGTCGGCCGTGCGCAGCCTCAATGCCGCCGGCTTCAAGGTCACCAACATCACCGACGTGACCCCGATTCCGCATAACGGCTGCCGCCCGCCCAAGCGTCGCCGCGTCTAAGAGCGAAGGAACCCCATGGCTCGTTACATTGGCCCCACCTGCAAGCTGTCCCGCCGTGCCGGCACCGACCTTCTGCTGAAGGGTCGCGGCCGCTCGCTCGAAACCAAGTGCAAGCTGGAGACCCCTCCCGGCCAGCACGGTGCGCGCAAGCCGCGCCTGTCCGACTACGCCACCCAGCTGCGCGAGAAGCAGAAGCTCAAGCAGATGTACGGGGTGCTGGAGCGTCAGTTCCGCAACTATTACAAGAAGGCCTCGAAGTCCAAGGGCGCCACCGGCGTCAACCTCCTGCTGATGCTGGAGTGCCGTCTGGATAACGTGATCTATCGCATGGGCTTCGGGCGCACCCGCGCCGAGGCGCGCCAGCTGGTCGGCCACAAGGCGATCGCGGTCAACGGCCAGGTGGTGAACATCCCGTCCTACCAGGTCCAGGTGGGCGACGTGGTGGAAGTGCGCGAGAAGTCGCGCAGCCAGAGCCGCATCGTGGAGTCGCTCTCGATTGCCACCCAGATCGGTCTGCCGGACTGGCTTGAGGTGGATGAGAAGGGCCTGAAGGGCACCTTCAAGACCCTGCCCAGCCGCGACCAGATCCTGCCGGACATCAACGAGAATCTGGTGGTCGAGCTGTACTCCAAGTAATGAGCCGGCCGCACCCCCTGGTGCGGCCCGTTCCCGGACCGGCGGTGGTTGCACCGCGGTCCCTTGTCTGTCGAACCGAGGTTTCCCCATGCAGGGTTTTGTTGCTGATCTGTTGAAGCCGCGCCTGATTGAAGTCGAGGCGGTTTCCGAGAACCGTGCCCGCGTGGCGATGGAGCCGCTCGAGCGCGGCTTCGGTCACACCCTGGGCAACGCCCTGCGCCGCATCCTGCTGTCCTCCATCCCGGGCGCTGCCATCACCGAGGTGCAGATCGAGGGCGTGGTCCACGAGTACAGCTCGGTGGAAGGGGTGCAGGAGGATGTCATCGACATCCTGCTCAACATCAAGAACATCGCCATTCGCATGCATGCCCGCGAGGAAGCGACGCTGCGGCTGGAGAAGTCGGGCAAGGGGCCGGTGAAGGCCTCCGACATCAAGCTCGACCATGATGTCGAGATCGTCAATCCGGATCTGGTGCTCGCCAACCTCACCGGTGGCAAGCTCAACATGACCCTCAAGGTCACCCGTGGCCGTGGCTATCAGGCCGCCGCCGCCCTGCGCGCCGGTGACGAGGACTCCGCCACCATCGGTGTGCTCAAGCTGGATGCGTCCTACAGCCCGGTGCGCCGGGTCAGCTATGCGGTGGAGCGTGCGCGCG
>DASUDX010000125.1:0-17870 GCA_036275365.1 Nevskiaceae bacterium
GGCACCGGATCCAGGCTCAGCAGCCGGCGCTCGAGCAGGCACTGTCCGGGCAGGCCCTCGCCGCGGCCGAAGCGCTGCTGGCGGGCCCGGGCATCCGGCAGTCCGTAGGCGGCGCAGTAGACCAGGCTGCCGTCCTGCTCCCGGACCCGGTAGGCCAGGGCATAGCCCAGACCCAGGGTGCGCGCCAGCTGGGCCAGCAGGGTTTCACCGAAGACCTCATGCCCGTCACAAGGCTGCAGCGCCTGCAGGATCGCGGCGCTCTCGCGGCGGATCCAGTCGAGGTCCTGCTGGGCGAGCCCGCGGGTGAGCAGATCCTGCAAGGCCCTGGAGACCCCACCGATCTCGTCACGGCGCTCCTCGTAGGGAATCGCCAGCGGCCCCTCGGCACGGGCGATCACCGGCACCAGCTCGGTCAGCTCGGCCAGCGGCCGCACCACCGTGCGGTCCATGAAGTAGAGCGTCAGCAGCGAGATCAGTACCGCCGCGGCCAGCATCACCAGGGTGAGCTGGTACATCCGTGCGTTGAGCCGGTGGCGGGCCTCATCGCGCTGGGCCAGCAGCACCTGCTCGGCGGCCTGGAACTCGCTGAGCAGGTGCAGCAGGCGATCGAGCTGGCGCAGGCTGCCGGCCTGCATGGCGAGACTGCCGGCCGCTGCCGCCGCGTTCTGCTGCAGCAGCAGCTGCAGGCTGCGGTCGAGCACCTGGCGGCGCCAGTCCTGATAGTCGAGCTGGATCTGCTCCAGCCGTCGCCGCTGGTCGGCATCCTGCACATCCACCCGCAGCCGCTGCAGCTGGCGCTCGGTGTGGTCCAGGCTTTGCTGCAGCGTGGTCGGCGCCTGCGCTTCCGGATCGAGAATCAGCCCGCGCAGCAGACCCTGCTGTTCCAGCAGCGACAGGCTCAGCTGGTAGGTGGCATCGATGATGCGATAGGTGCGATCCACCGTCGCCCGCGCCACCACCACTTCCTGCTGGGTGCGCAGCATGCTCAGCCCGTTGGTGCCGATCACGGCCAGCATCAGGCCCAGCGCCAGCATCATCTTCTGGCGCAGGCCGAGGTTGGCCACCCAGGTCGGCAGGCCGAGTCTCATGAGGCGGGCGGGCTGCCTTCCAGCACCTGCAGCTTTTCCTGGATGAAGGCGGCATGGGGCACATGCAGCAGATCAGCCAGCCGCCGCAGCAGCCCTTCCTCCTGGGGATCGAGGCGGCCATCGGCATAGGCGAGCTGCCAGAGCCAGCCGATCAGCTCGCGACGCCGGGCCGGCTCCAGCCGCGCATTGAGCACCGCCACCACCCCGTGCAGGGACACCATCTGGCCCTGGGCCTCGCGGGCCTGCGCGAGCAGCCGGGCCGCAGCGGTGGCGTCGAGGCCGAAGGCCTGCGCCATCAGCGACTCGGCGCGCCCCTGCTCGAGCGGACAGGCCTCGAAATCGGCCCGCGCACACTCCACCAGCAGGATGGCGGCGGCCAGGCGATCGTCCGCCGGCGCAGCGCTCGACGGCCGCGGGCCGAGCCGCTTGAGCAAGGCCTCCAGCATGGGCGTCTCAGAAGCTCAGGCCGATGCGCAGGTTGTAGCTGGTGCGCTCGCCCTGGCGTTCGATCTCCGGGGTCAGCGACAGCAGCAGCAGGCTCAGCCGCAGGCCGGCGTAGTAGCGCGGCTCGTCGATGTCCTCGTCCTGCAGCCCGGTGGCGGGGTCGGCCTCCACGGTGCTCCACACATAGCCGGCGCCGGCATACGGCGTGACCAGGGTGAAGCCCTTGGAGACGCTCACATCCACCGCGCGGCTGGCGTAGTCGAAATCCCCGGTGTCATCGGCCTCGGTGGCGCTGGCGCGGATCGCCAGGGCCGGCAGCACCGCGCTGCCCGGCAGCCAGGCCCAGCGCAGCTCGCCGCCGAGCACGCGGGCATCGGTACCGGGCACGGTGGCGTAGAAGGCGCCGAGGTCGAGATTCAGCGGCAGGCCCTTGTGCGCGGCCACCCCGACCATGCCGACGCCGTCGACATCCTCGCCGGTCAGCCGCTGCCAGGCGGCCGGGTCATCGGTCTCGGCGTAGCTGGCGAAGGCGCCGAGGCCGAAGCCGGTGAGGCCGGTTGCCTCGGCTGGCGCCAGCGCCTTGTAGTTGAGGGCGGCGGCGATGTCCTCGGCGACGCTGCGGAAGTCGTCCTGGTCCGGATTGACGATGACGAACTCGAGGGCATGGGCCGGCAGGCTGAGGCCGAACAGACAGAGGCTGCGGAACAGGGTGCGCATGGGCAGGTCTCGGGCGGGGTAGGGCAAGGATAGCCGGGGGCTGGCGGGCGGCGGGCCGGATCGGATCAGGCGGCGCCGAACACCCGCCCGACGAAGGGCCGCAGATGGTCCTGCAGCTCGGTCAGCCGGCCGTGGAAGAAGTGACCGGCCCCGTCCACGGTGACCTGCTCGGGGGCCGGCTCGTAGGCGGCGAGATGGCG
Organism: Nevskiaceae bacterium; assembly: GCA_036275365.1. Classification (GTDB taxonomy): domain Bacteria; phylum Pseudomonadota; class Gammaproteobacteria; order Nevskiales; family Nevskiaceae; genus DASUDX01. Next base: position 2,450 of record DASUDX010000125.1, read on the forward strand.
GGCGGTGTCCTCGAAGGACACGGTGTCGTCATCGCGCGAGTGGATCACCCACCACGGGCAGCCCGGGTGCTCGGGGTCGCGGTCCTGATCGCGGTAGAAGCCGAACGGCGGCGCCACGCTGGCGAGCGCCTGGGCGCCGGCCTGCCGGGCCACCTTGAGGCTGATGTAGGCGCCGAAGGAAAAGCCCGCCAGCAGCAGCGGCAGGCCCGGGTAGTGGGCGCGCATCCAGGCCACCGCCAGCAGGGTGTCGTCGGCCTCGCCGACGGCATGGTCGTGCACGCCGGCGCTGCGGCCGACCCCGCGGAAGTTGAAGCGCAGCGCATGCAAGCCCTGCTGCAGCGCCACCGCCGCCAGGCTGTAGACCACCTTGTTGCTCATCGCCCCGCCGTAGAGCGGATGCGGATGGCAGATCACCGCGATGCCGCGCGCAGGACCGGCCGGGCTCGCCAGCAGGGCCTCGATGGCACCGGCCCCGCCCTCGAACCCGCCGCTGGCCGAGCGACCGGGCGCCGGCGGTTGCAGGGCCGCCAGGGTCATAGCTCGCTCCAGTCGCGACGGCTGCGGCGCGAGGTCAGATGCGGCAGAAACAGGCCCAGCATCACGCCGGCGGCGAGCAGCAGGGCGCCGGTGGTCCAGCCCTCGCGGCGCAGGCGCGCGGCCTCGTAGGCGGACAGCGCCGGGTCGGCGGCCGGGGGCAGCAGGGCGTCGAGCGACTCGATCGGCTCCAGGCTCTCCACCGCCGCCGGCTCGAGGCTCTCCACCGCTGCCGTTGGCGCGGGCGGCGCGACCACCGCCGCGGGCGCTTCGGAGGACGCGGCCAGCGCAGGCAGCGGGCTCGCCGCCGCCGCGGCTGCTGCGTTGCGCAGACGCTGGATCTCGGCCTCGGCCAGGGCCAGCCGGCTGCGCGCCTCGTCGCGTTCGCGCGCCAGCGCCGCCTGCTGGCTTTGCTGCTCGGCCAGGGTCTGCTGCAGCGGGCCGAGCTGGCTGCGCGCCACCGGCTCGCGGCTGAGGTGGCGCAGCGGCACCCAGCCCTCGCGGCCGGGGGCAAGGCGGATGCGGGTGTAGCCGGTCGCGGACTCGCCGCCCAGCCACTCGACCGCGGTCCCGCTCTCCACCAGGCCGAGCACGGCGGCGTCGGCCTGCGGTTCGGCGCGCAGCGGCAGGCTGAGGTTGTCGGCCACATAGCGCATCTCGGCCGCGCCGGCCGCCGCGCTGGCGAGCCACAGCAGCAACAGCATCCCCCTCGACACAGGCACCTCCGGCCATCGTTCGCCGCAGTGTAGGCCGAGGCTGCCGGCCCGCGCAGGCAGGCCGCCCCGATATGATGGCCGCACCATCGATCGGCCCCGGCTTCGCGGTTGCCGATCCGCGCGCAGAGCGAGGAACCATGTCGGCCCAGCTGGAGATCGAATCATCCCCCCACGGCGGGTCGCCCCCCTGGCGCCGCCGGCTCGCCGAAGTCCTCAGTCTCGATCTGCGCTCCCTGGCCCTGCTGCGGGTCAGCCTGGGCGTGCTGCTGCTGCTCGACGCCCTCGGCCGTCTGGGCTCGGTGGCGGTGTTCTATGGCGCGCACGGCCTGCTGCCGCCGGACCAGGCCCTGCGACTGACCGAAGGGCTGCGCTTCTCGCTGACCCTGATCCAGCCGGGCACCGCCTTCCAGGTCCTGCTGCTGCTGCTCTGGGCGCTGGCGGCGCTGGCCCTGATCGTCGGCCTGCGCACCCGCCTGGCCACCCTGCTGTGCTGGCTGCTGGCGCTGTCCTTCGCCAACCGTCATCCGCTGCTGGTCAGCGGCGGCGATGAGCTGATGCTGGTGCTGCTGTTCTGGGGGCTGTTCCTGCCCTGGCAGGCGCGCTGGAGCGTCGATGCCCTGCGCGCCAGCCCGCCGCCGCCGGCCGATCCGCGCCACCTCTCGCTGGCCGGCACCGGCCTGCTGCTGAGCCTGCTCGGCGCCTACGCCCTCGGGGCCTGGCTGCGCAGCGGGCCGGAGTGGATCGGCTTCGGCAGCGGGCTGGCCGAGGTGCTCAGCGTGGATCGCGATCGCCACCCGCTGGGCGGGCTGCTCGCCGGCCTGCCGGGCCTCGCGGCCCTGCTCACCGCCTGGCTGTGGCTGCTGACCTGGCTCGGGCCCTGGCTCGCGCTCTCGCCCTGGGCGACCCGGCCGCTGCGCTTCCTGGTGCTGGTGAACCTCGCCCTGCTGCAGCTGCTGCTGATCTTCACCCAGGCCCAGGGGCTCAGTCCCTGGGTGGGCCTGGCCGGCCTGTCGGTGCTGATCGGCGGCTGGTTCTGGGACTGGCGCGAGCGCCTGCATCAGGCGCGCCAGCCCGCTGGCGCACCGCTGCGGCTTTACTACGATCGCGACGACCCGGCCGCCGCCCTGCTGTGCCGGGCGCTGTGCCAGGCGCTGATCCTGCCGCGGGCGCAATGCCTGCCAGCCCAGGACAGCCCGCGGGTGGCGCGGCTGGTGCAGGCCAACCAGTCCTGGGTGGTGATCGACCACGATGAGAGCGCCCACCTGAAATGGAGCGCCCTGCGCCTGCTGTTGCAGCGCTCGCCGCTGGGCGGACCGCGGCTGGCCCGCCTGCTGGGCCGGCCCTCGCTGCAGGCGGCCGGGGACCGGCTCTACGCCCGGCTCTCGCAGCAGCGCGGGCGCTGGGTGCGGCGGCTGCTGCCGCATCTGCAAGCGCGGGCGCAGTCCTTCGCGGTGCCGGCCCTGGCCGAGCGGCTGGCCCTGCCCCTGCTGGTCCTGATGCTGGTGCATGGTCTGGCGGCGGCCGGCGCCCTGCCGGCGCGGCTGGGCAGCTGGGTGGCGCCGCCGCTGCAGCTGCTGCGCCTCGACGGCCTGCCCGATGCCCAGGCGCCCTCGCCGGCGCGCGAGGACGGCTGGGTGGTGGCGCCCGGGGTGCTGGCCAGCGGCGAGGAACTGGAGGTGCTCAGCGGGGTCCGCGGCAGCCCCCGCTACGACAAGCCGGGCTGGTGGCAGCGCACCGCCCGCAGCCATCGCTGGCGGGCCTACGAGGCGGCACTGCTCGATCCGGCGCAGGCGGCCCATCGCGGCCTCTGGGCCGAGTGGCTGTGCCGGGACTGGAACCAGGGCCGCGCCGCCGACGATCCGCAGCGGCTGAGCGGCTTCCGCCTCACCTACATGCTGGAACCGGTGCCGCCCGGCGGCGGCGATGGCGCGCTGGAGCAGCGCATCCTCTGGCGCCAGGACTGCCCGGCGGGCTGAGGCCGATGATCGACATCGGCGCCAATCTTGCCCATGAAAGCTTTGCCGCCGACCGCGAGGCGGTGCTGGCGCGTGCCTGGGCGGCGGGCCTGGAGGCCATCATCGTCACCGGCAGCTGCTACCACAGCGCGCTGGCGGCGATCGAGCTCAGTCGCGCGCACCCGCAGCGGCTGTGGGCGACGGTAGGGCTGCATCCCCACCATGCCGAGGACTGGAACGCCGAGCTGGCGGCGCGCTTCGCCGAGCTGGCCACGCAGCCGCAGGTGGTCAGCCTCGGTGAGTGCGGGCTCGATTACTTCCGCGATCTGGCGCCGCGGCCGCGGCAGCGCGCGGCCTTCAGCGGCCAGCTGGAGCTGGCGGTGGCGCGGCGTCTGCCGCTGTTCCTGCATCAGCGCGAGGCCCATGCCGACTTCCTCGCCATCCTGCGCGAGTACCGCGCCGCGCTGGGGCCGGTGGTGGTGCACTGCTTCACCGATCAGGGCGCGGCGCTGGATGACTATCTGGCCCTGGACTGCCACATCGGCATCACCGGCTGGATCTGCGACGAACGCCGCGGCGGCCACCTGCGCGCCCTGCTGCCGCGGATTCCCGCCGCCCGCCTGATGGTGGAATCCGATGCCCCCTACCTGCTGCCCCGCAACCTGCCGCGCGACCAGCAGCCGCGGGACCGGCGCCGCAACGAGCCGGCCTTCCTGCCCTGGGTGGTACAGGCCTGCGCCGAAGCCCGGGGCGAGCCGGCCGGCCAGCTGGCGGCCTCCAGCACCGAGACCGCCCGCGGTTTTTTCCGGCTGCCGGCGCCATGAACCCGGCCGAGATCGACGACCTCGAGCTCGATCTGTTCGTCGAGGCGCTGCGCCGCCGCCACGGCTATGACTTCAGCGGCTATGTGCGCGCCTCGCTCAAGCGCCGCGTCCAGGCCCTGCAGGCGATCAGCGGCGCGCGCACGGTGAGCCATCTCACCGAACGGGTGCTGCACGAACCGGCCTTCGTCGAGCAGGTTATCGAGCGGCTTTCGGTGCCGGTCTCGGAGATGTTCCGCACCCCCTCGCTGTTCCGCCTGCTCCGCGAGGAGGTGGTGCCGGTGCTGGCCAGCTGGCCGCGCATCACCATCTGGCAGGCGGGCTGTGCGCATGGCGAGGAGGTCTATTCGCTGGCCATTCTGCTCAGCGAGTGCGGGCTCTATGACCGCTGCCGCATCCACGCCACCGACTTCTCCGAGGCGGCGCTGGCGCGCGCCCGCGAGGGCATCTATCCGCTGCGCGAGGCGCGGCTGTATTCGGAGAACTATCTCAAGGCCGGTGGCACCGGCACGCTCTCGGACTGGTATGTGGCGGCCTACCAGCACATCAAGCTGGACGATCGCCTCAAGGCCAACATCAGCTTCTCCCACCACAATCTGGTGGCCGACGGTGCGTTTGCCGAGATGCAGCTGATCCTCTGCCGCAATGTGCTGATCTACTTCGAGCGCGGTCTGCAGGACCGGGTCATCGAGCTGTTCCGCGGCTCGCTGGCGCGACGCGGCTTTCTCTGTCTCGGCTCCAAGGAAAGCCTCGCCTTCAGCAGCCTCGCCAGCGAGTTCGAGACGGTCGCACCCGGCCACTCGCTGTACCGCCTGCGCCATGTCCGTTGAGCGCCGCCGGCTGCGCCTGATCGCCCTGTGCGCCTCCACCGGCGGGATCGAGGCGCTGCGCCGCCTGCTCGGCGCCCTGCCGGCGCAGACCCGCACCCCGCTGGTGGTGATCCAGCACCGCGCCGACGACGATCTGCAGCTGCTGCCGCGGGTGCTGGGTGCCACCTGCGCGCTGCCGCTGGCCGATGCCGAGCCGCTGGAGCCGCTGCGGCCCGGACGGGTCTATCTGGCGCCGGCCGGCTATCACCTGCTGCTGGACCGCGGTCCGCGGCTGGCGCTGTCGGCCGACGAGAAGGTCTGCAATGTGCGGCCCTCGGCCGATGTGTTCCTGGAATCCGCCGCCGATGTCCTCGGTCCGGGCCTGCTGGCGGTGATCCTCACCGGAGCCAACGAGGACGGTGCGGCCGGCCTGCACCGGGTCCGCGCCCGCGGCGGGCTGGCCTGGGTGCAGGACCCCGCCACCGCCGAGGCCCCGGAGATGCCCGCGGCGGCGCTCGAGCGGGCCGGGGCCGATCGCATTCTCTCGCTCGAGGCCCTGCCCGAGGCCCTGGCGCAGGTGGTGAGCCGTGCCCGCCGCCCGCGGCCCGCCGATACCTCCGTTCCCCCTTCCCCCACCGGCGCCCCGCCATGACCGAAGCCCTGCCGAAGATTCTGGTGGTTGATGACACCGCCGCCAATCTGGTGGCGATGCGCCGCCTGCTCGCCAAGGTCGAGGCCCAGGTGATCGAGGCCCGCTCCGGCGAGGAGGCGCTGCGGCTGTGTCTGGACCACCGCTTCGCCCTGATCCTGCTCGATGTGCAGATGCCGGAAATGGATGGTTTCGAAGTCGCCGAATTCCTGGCCGGTGCCGAGAGCACCCGGCAGATTCCGATCATCTTCGTCACCGCCGCCTTTGCCGATGACCTCAACCGGCTCAAGGGCTATCAGTTCGGCGCGGTCGACTACATCGCCAAGCCGGTCAACGACACCATCCTGCTCTCCAAGGTGCGCGTATTCCTCGAGCTCGACCGCGCCCAGCAGCGGCTGCGCGAGCTGCTGGGCGAGCTGGAGAGCCGCAACGCGGCCCTGCAGGCCGAGGTCGCTGAGCGCCAGCGCGCCGAGGCCCAGGTTCGCCATCAGGCCCTGCACGATCCGCTCACCGGGCTGCCCAACCGGCGCCACTTCATGGAGCACCTCGACGCCCTGCTGGCGCGGCGCCGGCCGCAGGACTCGGCGCTGATCTACATCGACATCGACGGTTTCAAGCCGGTCAACGACACCCACGGCCACGGCGTCGGCGACCAGCTGCTGCAGGCGATTGCCCAGCGCCTGCGCGAGAGCGCGCGCCCGCTGGACATCAATGCCCGCCTCGGGGGCGACGAGTTCGCCCTGGTGCTCGATCAGGTGCCGGATGCGGAGACCGCGCGGGGCTTTGCCGAGCGTCTGTGCCAGCGCCTGCGCGAGCCCTATGCGCTCGACGGGGTCACGGTCAGCGTCGGCGCCAGCATCGGGGTGGCGATGGTCCCCGGCGGCCAGACCGGTGGACGCGATGCCCTGATCCAGTGCGCCGACACCGCCATGTACGCAGCCAAGCGCGGTGGCCGCAACCAGGTGGTGCTGGCCGACTGAGCCGGCGCCCCGGCGGTTCTGCGGCTCAGCGGTTCAGCGGCGAGGCGAGCTGGTAGATCGCGGTCTCGGCCAGGAGATTGGGCAGGCGCCGCATCGCCGCGGTCTCGCGATGGCGGCGGTCGAGCAGGGCGGACTGGGTGATGCGCCAGCCGCGCTCGCCGCACAGCCGCAGGAAATCGTCCACCGTGCACAGGTGGATGTTGGGCGTGTCGTACCAGCGCTCGGGCAGCGCCGGGGTCACCGGCATGCGGCCACGCGCCAGGGCCAGCCGCACCCGCCAGTGGCCGAAGTTGGGGAAGCTGACGATGGCCTGGCGACCGACCCGTAGAATCTCCTCGATCACATCGTCCGGGCGCGCCAGCGCCTGCAGGGTCAGGGTCAGGATCACCGCATCGAAGCTCTGCGGACCGAAATCGCGCAGGCCCTCGTCGAGATCGGCCTGGATCACATTGAGCCCGCGCGCCACACAGGCGGCGACCTTCTGCGGATCGCGCTCCAGCCCGTAGCCGCGCACCCCGCGGCTGCGGGCCAGATGCTCGAGCAGCTCGCCGTTGCCGCAGCCCAGGTCCAGCACCCGCGCACCCGCCGGAATCCAGGCGGCGATGCGGGCAAGATCGCCGCGCAGGGCCGGCGAGGGCGCCGCGAGCGCGGGGCCCGGCGCCCGCTGCGGGCCGCGCTCGTGGGCCTCGGCCAGATAGGCCCCGAGCACCCGGTGGTAGTCCGGCAGCGGCATCAGGAAATCGTCATGGCCGAGGTCGGAGTCGATCTCGGCATAGGTCACATCGCGATCCGCCGCCACCAGGGCCCGCACGATCTCGCGCGAGCGCTCGGGGGAGAAGCGCCAGTCGCTGGAGAAGGCGATCACCAGGAAGCGGGCTCGGGCGCGGCGGAAGGCCGCAGCCAGATCGCCACCGGTCTCGCGCGCCGGATCGAAGTAATCCAGCGCCTTGGTCATCAGCAGATAGGTGTTGGCGTCGAAGCGGTTGACGAAGGCATCACCCTGGTGCCGCAGGTAGCTTTCCACTTCGAACTCGACATCGAAGTTGAAGCTGGGGGTGGCCATCTTCAGCTCGCGGCCGAACTTGGCGCGCATCGCCTCATCGGACAGATAGGTGATGTGGCCGAGCATGCGGGCGAGCTTGAGCCCGCGCGAGGGCACCACGCCCTGGTCCTGGAAGCGCCCGCCGTGGAAGTCCGGATCGGACAGGATGGCCTGGCGGGCGATCTCGTTGAAGGCGATGTTCTGGGCCGACAGCCGCGGCGCGCTGGCGATCACGCAGGCATGGCGCAGCCGCTCCGGGAAGTCGATGGCCCACTGCATCACCTGCATGCCGCCGAGCGAGCCGCCGACCACCGCCAGCCACTGCCGGATGCCGAGGTGATCGGCCAGCAGGGCCTGCGAGCGCACCCAGTCGCGCACGGTGAGCAGGGGGAAGTCCGGCCCCCAGGGGCGGCCGCTGTCCGGATTGGTCTCGCGCGGGCCGGTGGACCCCTTGCAGCCCCCCAGATTGTTGAGGCAGACCACGAAGAAGCGGCGGGTGTCGATCGGCTTGCCCGGGCCGATGCAGTTGTCCCACCAGCCGGGCTTGCGATCGTCCTCGCCGTGATAGCCGGCTGCATGGTGGTCGCCGGACAGGGCGTGGCAGATCAGGATGGCGTTGGAGGCCGCCGCATCCAGCACGCCATAGGTCTCCACCATCAGCTCGTGCTGGGGCAGCACCCGCCCGCAGTCGAGCGCCAGCGGCTGCTCGATGCGCACCCGCCGCGGCTCGACCCGGCCCACCGAATCGGCCGGGTAGGGGGTCGCCGTCATCAGCGGAAGATGCCCGGCAGGGGGATCAGCATCGACACCACCTGCAGCGCCAGGATCAGGAACAGCGGCGAGAGATCGAGATTGGCGATCGGTGGCACCACGCGCCGCACCGGCCGCAGCAGCGGCTCGTTGACGCTGAACAGGATGTTGGCGGCCGGGTTGTTGATGCCCGGCCCGACCCAGGACAGGATCGCCTGGGCGAACAGCGAGAGGGTGTAGAGGCCCACCAGCAGCAGCACCAGCTTGAGCAGGGCGAACCAGATCCAGGACAGGCCGCCGACGCTGATGTTGACCAGGCTGCACACCACCTGGATGTAGAGCAGGGCCAGCACCGTCAGCAGGGCCAGCGCGGCGGTGTCCAGCCGCCGCCAGCGCGGCACCACCCGGGTCAGCGGGGCGATCACCGGCTGGGTCAGCTTCCACACCAGCTGCGACAGCGGGTTGTAGAAATCGGCCCGCACCCAGGCCAGCAGGATGCGCAGCAGCACCGCGCCGAGGTAGAGCTCGAACAGGGTGGTGACCAGGAAGAACAGCGCGTTGTTGGCGTTGGCGGCCATGGACGATCCGGTGGAGAGGCGGTCAGGCGGCGCCCGCGGACCACTGGCCCAGAGCCTGCGAACGGGCCGCCGCCGCGTGCAGCGCCCGTTCGAAGATCGTGCGCAGCCCGGCGGATTCAAGCACGCCCAGCGCCGCCTCGGTGGTGCCGCCCTTGGAGGTCACCTGGCGGCGCAGCTCGGCCACCTCGGTGTCCTGGCTCTCCACCAGCCGGCCGCTGCCGATCAGGGTCTGGCGCGCCAGCGCCCGCGCGGTCGCCGCGCTCAGGCCCAGGGCGATGCCGGCCTCGGTCAGGCATTCGGTGACCAGGAAGAAATAGGCCGGCCCGGAGCCGGAGAGCGCGGTCACCGCATCGAGCTCGGCTTCCTGGCCGAGCCAGACGGTGGGCCCGGCGCTGCCGAGAATCCGCTCGGCGAGATCGCGATGGGCGGCGGACAGGCCGGGCTCGGCATACAGGCCGCTGATGCCGGCGCCGACCAGGGCCGGGGTGTTGGGCATGCTGCGCACCAGCGCCACCTGCGCGCCCAGCGCGTGGCGCAGCCGCGCCAGCCCGACGCCGGCGGCAATCGACAGCACCAGGGTTTGCGGGGCCAGCCGCAGGCCGGCCAGGGCCGGCTCCATCTGCTGCGGCTTGATCGCCAGCACCACCGCGGTGGCGCCCTGCACGGCCTCGGCGTTGTCGGCGAACACCGCCACGCCGAGCTCGCGCGCCAGCCAGGCGCGGCGCTCGGGCAGCGGCTCGGCCACCCGCACCGGGCCGGCGCCAGCGCCCTGCCGGCACCAGCCGCCGATCAGGCTCGCCGCCATGTTGCCGCCACCGATGAAGGCCAGGGTTGCCGCGCTCACGCTGGAGTCCGGAGTCAGGAAGGTCGATCGGTATGATACGGCCCCCATCCCCGCCGATGCCGGTCCCGCCGGCCTTCCCGCCGTGTCCAGCGCCGACGTCGCCAAACTGCTGTCCGCTTACGCCAGCCGCATCGAGCGCGCCGCCACCCGGGTCTACGATGTGGCCGAGATCACCCCGCTGCAGGCGGCGCCGCGGCTGAGCCAGCGGCTCGGCAACCGGGTGCTGCTCAAGCGCGAGGATCTGCAGCCGGTGCACTCCTTCAAGCTGCGCGGGGCCTACAACCGCATCGCCACCCTCAGCCCCGAGCAGCGGGCCCGCGGCGTGGTCACCGCCAGTGCCGGCAATCACGCCCAGGGCGTGGCCCTGGCCGGCCGGCGCCTGGGCTGCCCGAGCTTCATCGTGATGCCGCGGACCACCCCGGCGATCAAGGTCGACGCGGTCCGCCAGCTTGGCGGCAAGGCGATTCTGCATGGCGATGCCTACGACGATGCCGCCGCGCATGCCCTGGAGCTGGCCACCGAAAAAGGCCTGACCCTGGTCCATCCCTACGACGACCCCGAGGTGATCGCCGGCCAGGGCACGGTGGCGCGCGAGATCCTCGACCAGCTCGCGCCGCATCGGCTGAGCACCCTGGATGCGGTGTTCGTCTGCGTCGGCGGGGGCGGGCTGCTGGCCGGTGTCGCCGCCTGGATCAAGCAGCACAGCCCGCGGACCCGGGTGATCTCGGTGGAGCCGGAAGACTCCAACTGCATGCAGCAGGCCCTGGCCGCCGGCCGCCGGGTGCGGCTGCCGCAGGTCGGGCTGTTCGCCGACGGCGTGGCGGTCAAGCAGGCGGGCGAGGAGCCGTTCCGGCTGGCGCGCGAGTGGGTGGACGAGGCCATCACCGTCAGCGTCGATGAAATCTGCGCGGCGATCCGGGATGTCTTCTACGAGGTGCGCGGCATGCCCGAGCCGGCCGGCGCGCTCGGGGTGGCCGGGGTCAAGCGCTGGGTGCTGGAGAAGGGCGCGCGCGAGCAGACCCTCTGCGCCATCGTCAGCGGTGCCAATGTCAACTTCGATCGCCTCCGCCACATCGCCGAGCGCGCCGAGCTGGGTGACGAGGCGGAAGGCCTGCTGGCGGTGACCATTCCCGAGCAGCCGGGCAGCTTCAAGCGCTTCCTGCGCCAGCTCGGCCGCCGTCATCTCACCGAGTTCAACTACCGCTACGCCGGGCCGGAGGCCGCGCATGTGTTCGTCGGCGTCAAGCTCAGCGAGGGCGAGACCGAGCGGCGGGCGCTGATCGAGTCCCTGCGTGCCCAGGACTATGCGGTGGTGGACATGAGCGGCAACGAGATGGCCAAGACCCATGTGCGCTTCATGGTCGGCGGCCGCGCGCCCGGGCTGCGCGACGAGCAGCTGTTCCGCTTCGAGTTTCCGGAGCGCCCGGGGGCCTGCCTCGACTTCCTCTCGGCGGTGGGCTCGCGCTGGAACATCTCGCTGTTCCACTACCGCAACCACGGCGCCGCCTACGGGCGGGTGCTGTGCGGGCTGCAGGTGCCGCGGCGTGAACGCGCCGACTGCCGGCGCTCGCTGGACGCGCTCGGCTACCCCTACTGGGACGAGACGGCCAACCCGGCCTACGGCCTGTTTCTGTCCTGAGGCCTCAGCAGACCGTCTCGCCGGCGAGACGGTGGATGGCCGCCCAGTGCTCGGCACTCACCGGCACCACCGACAGGCGGCTGCCGCGTTCCAGCACCCGCAGACCCTTGAGCAGACCCTCGCCGTGCTCGCGCAGGGTGGTCAGGCTCACCGGCTGGCGGAACTTGCGCCGCAGCCTTACCTCCACCAGCAGCCAGCGCGGCTCCTCGCGCCGCGAGCCCGGGTCGTAATGCGGGTGATCCGGCAGGAACTGGGTGGGGTCGGGATAGGCCGCGGAGACCACCTCCATCACCCCGACCACGCCGGGCTCGGCACAGCTCGAGTGATAGAAGAAGGCCTGCTGGCCGGGCGCGAACTCGTCACGGAAGAAGTTGCGCACCTGGTAGTTGCGCACCCCGTCCCAGGCTTCGGTCTGCCGCGGGCGGGCCGCCAGATCGTCAATGGAAAAGGCGTCCGGTTCGGACTTCATCAGCCAGTAGCGGGGCGTGGCGCGCGGCATGGGCGGGGCGGGACTCAGGAAAAGCGCAGGATGCCACGCTCGGTCACCAGCGCCTGCAGCGGCACATCCCAGGGTTCGCGGGGAATCGTCGGCAGCTGCTGGACGGCATAGGCATAGCCCACCCGCAGGGGCCGGCGCCGGCCGCGGCAGCGGGCCAGCAGGCGGTCGTAATAGCCGCCGCCGGCACCCAGGCGGGTGCCCGCTGCATCCACCGCCAGCAGCGGCAGGATCAGCACCTCGATCGCCGACAGCGGCACCGGTCGGCGCTGGCAGGGCTCGCGGATGTCCATCGCGCCGCGGCGCAGGCGGCTGGCGGCGGTGAGCGCATGGAAGCGCAGACGGTGGCCGGGCAGGATGGCGGGAACCACCACCCGGTGCCCGGCCGCCCACAGCGCCCGTCGCAGCGGCGCGGTGGACAGCTCGCTGCCGCTTTCCAGATACAGCGCCACGCAGCAGGGCCGTCGACCGATCAGCCGCAGGGCGGCGCGGGCGGCCGCCTGGGCGGCGCGGCGCCGCTCCGCCGCCGGCACCGCGAGGCGCCGGGCCCGGGCCAGCCGCCGCAGGGTGGATTTGTCGGGGGGCGACTCAGTCATCGGGGGCGTGAATGGCATGCCAGAGGATATGGGCCAGGGCCCGCACCAGGCGCTCCTGGGCGGCCCGTCCGGGGGTTGCCAGCATCTGCTGGCAGCAGCGCTCGACCATCCAGGTCAGGGCGTCGCCGACCTCGCCGGGCATCCGGCCGCGGGTGCCGCCCGCCTCGCGCACCCGCTGGATGCCGCGCCGGGTGGACTGGCTGAGCGCCTGCATCAGGTCCTGGAAGGCGGCGTCGACCGCCGGGTCATAGGCGGCGGTCTCGGTGACCGCCCGCATCACCGCCCGGTGGCGCTGATAGGCGCCGAGGATGCCGCGCACCGCCTGTTCGAGCGCCGCCCGGTCGGCGCCGGCGGGATCGTCAAACCACACCGCCGAGGCGCTGAGGATGTCCTCGCGCACCCGCTGCAGCAGCCGGCGCACCAGCTCGCCCTTGTCGCGGAAATGCAGATAGAAGGTGGAGCGGGCCATGCCCGCCTCGCGCGCCAGGGCCTCGACGCTGAGCGCGGTGAAGCTGGTGCCGGCGGCCAGCAGCCGGGTCAGGGCCGCGGCCAGGGCGCTGTCGAGATCCGGCGCGGGACCCACCGGGCGGCGGCGCGGGCTGCGGGTGACCGAGGGCATGGCGAAGAGGCGTCAGGCGTGGGCTGATCATCGCATGAGCGGTATGGACGCGGCGTCTGGACACGGTGTCCATGATCGGGGATGCTGGCGTCCTACCTGCCGCTCCTCGCCTGGAGTCGTCATGTCCGCCCGTCCGCTCGATCTGTCCGCGCTCAGTGCCGCCCAGCGCCAGACCCTGCGGCAGCTGACCCGGGCACCGCGCTATTCCTGGCCGGTGATCGCCCTCTGGCTGCTGGTGATGACGCTCTACCTGGGCAGCTATGTGGCCGGTTTCGCCGGCTGGATGCCGCTGTGGGTGGGCATGCTGATCAACAGCCTCGTCGGCTACTACGCCTTCACCGTGGTGCACGACGCGATCCATCGTGCTGTCTCCACCCGTACCGCGCTCAACGATTTCATCGGGCAGACCACGGTGGTGCTGGGCGCGCCCTACATCGATCTGCGCCTGTTCCGCTGGGGCCACATCCTGCATCACCGCTACACCAATGGCCTGCGCGACCCGGACCGGGTGCTGCACGGCCCGGCCTGGAGCCTGCCGCTGCGCTGGCTGTTCATCGATCTGCTCTATCTGCGCCACGCCCTGCGCCATGGCGATGCCGTCTCGGCGCGCTATCTGCGCAGCTCCCTGGTGATGGCGGCGGTCACCGCGCTGCTGTTCGGCGCACTGATCGCTGCCGGCTATGGCGAGCATCTGCTGATGCTCTGGCTGATTCCCTCGCGGGTGCTGTTTCTCACCCTCGGCTTCAGCTTCTTCTGGCTGCCGCATGTGCCGCATGACACCCGCCAGGAAGACCATCTCACCCGCGCCACGACGGTGCGCCTGGGCCACGAGTGGCTGCTGAGCCCGCTGTTGCAGGGCCAGAACTACCACCTGATCCACCATCTGTATCCGTCGACGCCCTGTCTGCACAACCGGCGCGTCTGGCAGCTGCTGGAGCCGGTGCTGCGCCAGCGCGATCTGGCGATCCAGCATGGCTTCGCGCTGCGGCCGACGATCTACCCGGCGCCCACAGCGGTCGCTCCCCAGCCGCCCGCCGCCACGGCGGTCTAGCGCAGAGGGCCGCTGCGGCCTTCGCCCGCCGCGGCGGGCAGGGTGTAGGCGTGCTGGCGGTACAGCCAGTCGGCCAGCATGGCCTGGGCATGCAGCGCCTCGAGCTGCTCGGCGCTCGGCGCTGGCAGCGGCGGGCCGAGGGTGCCATCCGCCTGCACCCGCCAGCGCTGGGCCTCGCCGCCGGGCAGCAGCACCTGCAGCTCCTGGTCGAGCAGCCAGGCATAGCGATTCTCGAACTGCAGAATGGCGCGCGGAGGGGGGCCCTCGCGGTGGCCGAACTCCGGCAGGGTGGCGGTGAGATCGCGTCCGGGGAAGGGCAGGTCCGCCTCGATGCCCATCAGCGAGAGCAGGGTGGGGGCGAGGTCGATCTGCGAGGCGAGGCTGCGGATCGGCTGCGCGGGCAGATCCGCGCCCAGGATCAGGCCGGGAATCTGGAAGCGGCGGATGGGAATCACCTCCTCGCCATAGACCCGCACATCGTGATCGGCCACCACCAGCACCACCGTGTCCTTGAACCAGGGCCGGGTGCTGGCCTGATCGAGAAAAGCCCCCAGCGCGAGATCGGCATAGCGCACGGCGGCGGCCGGCGTGCCCGGCTGGTCGTACGCCGCCGGCAGGCGACCGGCCGGGATGTCGAAGGGCTCGTGGTGGGAGGAGGTGAACACGAGGTGGAAGAAGGCCTCGCCGCGGGCATGGGCGGCATCGGTTTCGAGCAGGGCGCGCTCGAACAGGTCCTCGTCGGACACCCCCCAGCTGCTGAGATGCCGCGGGGCCGGATAGTCGCTGCGCTCGATCACCGCCTCGAAGCCATTGCCGAGGAAGAAGCCGCGCATGTTGTCGAAATGGGCGCCGCCGCCATAGAGAAAGCGGCTGTGATAGCCAAAGCCCTGCAGCACGCTCGCCAGCGTGGCGAAGCCGTGCTGGGCGCCCTCGCGCTTGAGCACGGCGGGCGCCGGCGAGGGCGGAAAGCCGGCGACGATGGCCTCCAGCCCGCGGGCCGAGCGGGTGCCGGTGGCGTAGAGCCGTTCGAACCAGAGGCCGCGGTCGGCCCAGCGGTCGAGCTCGGGTGTCAGCCCCTGGCCGCCGAGCCGGGCCGAGAAATCGGCGCCGAGACTCTCCTCCACCACGATCAGCAGCGGGCGGGGCCGTGCGGGGCGCTGACTCGGCGACTGGTGGTGCCAGGTGGGGTGGTCGGCCGGCGCCTCGCGGAACCGCGGGTCCTGGTGGATCGCCGCCTGGAAGCGGGCTTCGTCCAGCGGTCCGTAGACCTCGGCCGCGGCGCGCTCGTGGCGTTGGGCGTATACCGCGTAGCCGAAGCTGTAGCTGCTGTTGAGCGCCAGAT
>DASUDX010000126.1:0-20001 GCA_036275365.1 Nevskiaceae bacterium
GTCCAGCGCGGGCCGTGTGCGCCGCCAGGGCAGCGCGGTCTTCGCCACCGGCGCGGCGCGCTCGGCGTCCAGCGCCAGCGGGATCAGCCCCCGCCGCCCCAGCTCTTCGAGCGCCTGCCGTTCATCCGCGGTTTCCAGCACTCCGTCACGCGAATGCCCCTCGCCATCCAGCGCGCGATACCGGTAGCGCTTCACGGGTCGAGGCTGGCCTGGTCAGCCGAGACGCGCCCCACCTCGGCCAGAGTGGTCTGGCCGCGACGGGCCTTGAGCAGACCATCCTGCTGCAGGCTGCGGCGGCCTTCGGCATCGGCGAGCGCGCGCAGCCGGTCGAGGCTGGCGGCACTGGCCAGGGCATGGCGCAGCCCCTCGCTCACCGGCACCAGCTCGTAAATGCCGAGCCGGCCGCGATAGCCGGTGTGGTGGCACTGCGCGCAGCCGGCTGTCTCGCACCAGGCATCGGCGGGGGCGGCGACCAGACCGGGCGGTGGCGCGGCGGGGCGGGCGCAGGCCTCGCAGAGGCGTCGAACCAGCCGCTGCGCCATCACCGCCTGGGTGGCCGCGGCCACCAGATAGGCGTCCACGCCCATGTCGATCAGGCGCGCGAAGGCGGACAGCGCGTCGTTGGTGTGTAGGGTCGCCAGCACCAGATGGCCGGTGAGGGCGGCCTGCACCGCGATCTCCGCAGTCTCGCGGTCACGGATCTCGCCGACCATGATGACATCCGGGTCGTGGCGCAGGATCGAGCGCAGGGCGCGGGCGAAGCTGTAGCCGATCTCGCTCTGCACCTGGATCTGGATCAGGCCCGGCAGCTTGTGTTCGACCGGGTCCTCCACCGTGATGATCTTGCGGCTGCGGTCGTCCACCGCGGTCAGCGCGCTGTAGAGGGTGGTGCTCTTGCCGCTGCCGGTCGGGCCGGTCACCAGCACCAGCCCGCTGGAGAGTCCCAGCCAGCCGCGCAGCAGCTGCAGGTGATCCGGCTCCAGCCCCAGCCGCTCCAGGGCGTGATGCTGGCGCTGCTTGGGCAGCAGGCGCATCACCACCGACTCGCCATGGGCCGCCGGGATCACCGAGACGCGGGTATCCATCTCAGCACCGCTGGCCCGCAGGGTGATGCGGCCGTCCTGGGGCAGCCGCCGCTCGGCGATATCGAGATTGGCGATCAGCTTGATGCGCGAGCACACCGCCGCGTGGCGGCTGGCCGCATAGTCGGAGCGATGGTGGAGCACGCCATCGATGCGGTAGCGCACCTCGCAGGCCAGCTCGCCCGGTTCGATGTGGATGTCCGATGCGCCTTCGTCGATCGCCTGGGCGATCAGGCTGTTGACCAGCGAGATGATCGGCGCATCCTCGGCCATCTCGCGGAAGCTGGCCGACTCATCGGCTGCCTCGTGACCCCCCAGCGTGGCCAGCAGACGCTCGAGATCCCGGCTGCGGATGAAGTGCCAGACCACCGGACCCTCGGCGCGGCTCTCCACCGCCTCACGCAGATCGGGCAGCAGCGGGTCGACGGCCGCCGCGCAGAGACGGGCCTCGCCATCGATCCACACCGCCAGGCCCAGGGCCAGCAGCTGCGCCGGTTCCAGATCACCGAGCCGGGCCAGCGCAGCCTCCTGGGTCTCGCGCGGGATCTGGCCGGCCTCGGCGAGGGGGATGCCGGTCTGCTCGACCAGCACCGGCAGCAGGCTCTCCTCGGACAGCGCGCCGAGCCGCACCAGAATGCTGCCCAGCCGTCCGCCCTGCTGCTGCTGGAAGGCCAGGGCCCGTTCCAGATCGGCCTCGCCGATGCGGCGGCGGGCCAGCAGCATCTGCCCCAGCAACGGCGCCGGAGCCGGGCCGGGGGCGTTCACCTGGCGGCTCCCGCAGGGCGCGACGGGCCTTCCAGGGTCAGCGCAAACAGGGGCAGCGGCGCCGCCTCGCCGATCTGCAGCGACAGCGTGGCGGTACCCGGACGCGCCAGCCAGCCCAGTGCGCGGAAGCGGGCGGCCGCCGCATTGGCGGCCTGTGGGTGCCGCTCCAGCATGCGCGGCGACTCCAGACCCCACTGCAGCAGAACCGCCCGGCCCTCCGCATCCTGCAGCTGCAGGCGGGCCGGCGGCTGTGCGGCATGCAGAACGACCACGCCGCCGAGGGTCATCTCCGTGGCGAACGGCCCGCGGGCGCTGAGTTGATCGACCGCCGCGTGGGCGAGGCGAGGGTCCTGAACGCCGGGCAGGGGGCGGGCCACCGCGGTGAACCAGGGCAGGGCCGGCTTGAACAGCCGCAGCTGGCGCAGCTCGGCCTCGAGCTGGGCGACCCCGGGCAGGCTGGCGTAATGGTCCCGGGTTTTCTGGTCTCCGCGGCCGGTGATCTGATCGAATCGCTGGGCCAGATCGGCCTCGCCGCGATACAGGCCCAGATCAGCCAGAACCCGCCGCAAGGCCGCCAGCCGCGCGGTGCGATCCTCGCCTTCAAACAGGTCCTCGTAGGCCAGCGCTTGCGGCAGGCAGTCGGCCGCCAGCAGCCGCTGCCAGATCTGGCTGAGCAACCCGGAGCCGTGCAGCTCATCGCGGATCAGATCGGCAATCGGCAGCTCACGATTCAGCGCGGTGCTCTCCACCGCGGGTGCCGACCCATCGCGCCGCGGTCCCCAGATGCCGCTGACCTTGGCGAAGTGCAGGGAGAGCAGACGCTGCAGGGGCTTGCGCCGGTGCAGAAACAGATGGCGGTAGCCGGCCCGCGCCGCCGCACTGGCGAGCCCCAGGCTGACCTCGGCCGGAACGGTCTCGACGCAATGCTTGAGGCAGACCTGCTGGGCGCAGATCGCATCCAGCTCCTGGCTCAGCCGCTGCGGGTCGGGCTGCTGCAGCCAGCGCCGTCCGATGCCGCCATAGACCCGGTCCTCGTTGAACGGCTCGTGTTCGACCGTCGGCAGTCCCAGCGATTCGATCAGCTGGCTGGCGAGGTTGGTGCCGCCCGTGCGGCGCTGGGCCCAGATGATCAGCGGGCGCGTGCTCATCCAGCCGCTCCGCTGGCGGTCGGGTCCGCGCTGGCCTGCAGCCGCGCGCGCACCGCCTCGAAGTTCATCCAGTCCAGCCGGACCCGGTACTCGGTGTCCAGATGGGCGGACAGCTCGGTCCACGCCGGATGCGCCGAGGCTTCCTCGTAGAGCTCGATCATCTGCTCGATCTCTGGAATGTCGCAGACCACCGCCCAGTCGCGGCTCGCGCTGCGGCCGGCGTCGCTGTACTTGAAGCTGCGGAAGCGGGGATGACTGGCGATTGCCGGCGCCAGTCCCGCCACGCGCAGGATGTGGGCCACCGCCACATCCTCGTACAGGCTGCGCCGCATCGCCTCACCGGCCTCGACCACCGCCTGCATCGCCGGCCGATCGAGGAAATAGCCGAACTGACCGCCGTACCAGTGACCGCGATCGGGCGACTCGTAGGGAATGTCATGCAGCTGCGGGTTCTCGCACTTGCCGGCATGCCAGTCGAAGCTGGTGCCCTGGCCACCCGCCACCCCGCCGCCCAGGTAGTGGAACTCGTCATAGGGCGCGGCGAGCAGACGCTCCGGGTTGACCACGGTGTCGTCATCCAGCTTGCACAGGTGGCTGAAGCCGGTGTGCTCGATCACATAGCGGCACAGCGCCTGGACCTTGGACGCCAGATACTCGTAGCTGTCCGGACAGTCGAGGTAGAGGGTATCGCCCACCCACTGGGTCGGCTGGCCGGGCCGGCCGATCACGAAGACATGGCTCACATGGCCGCGACGCAGGTCCTGCAGCCAAGTCTGGCGGATGGCGTTCTGCCGGTCGAGGTTTTTCTCGCAGCTGACGATGGCCACCAGCAGCGGCGCGCCCGGCAGTTTCTGCCCGGGGGTGGCCGGCCGCTCGTCACGCCGGGCATGCAGGGGCGGCAGGGCATTGAAGTGCTCCGCGAAATAGCGGGCGCCCTCCTGCTCGCGCGGGCACACCGGCAGATCCAGCAGGCGCGGATCGTCCGGCCCGCTGACCTCGAGAAAGTGCGCCGGCACCTCGCCGTTCTCCTGGAAGCGACGGATATAGGCCATGCGCTCGTTGTCGCGGCGGTCATCGATGAACTGCCCGCGATCGCGGAACTCCACCGCATCCAGACGGAACAGCTCAAGGTAGACCGGCTTGTCGAAGAACAGCTTGTGCGCGGTGTAGAGGTAGCGCTGGTCCACTTCCTCCCAGGGCAGGATGTTGACCCAGTGCGCGTGATGGCGACGCGAGAACACCCGGAACTCGTTGTGGGCGGAGTCGGTATCCACCCAGTAGCGCTGGCCGTCGGTGTACAGCTCCAGACCGCTGAACCAGCAGCAGACATTGTCTCCGCGGGTGCGCAGCTGGAAGCGCTGGATCATCTCTTCCAGGTGCGGGCGCAGCGCGATGTAGTCGGCATCCCACTTGGTGAAGTTGTAGCGACCGCTGCGGGCGAGGCAGTAGTTGTAGAAATGCCCGAGCGTGTTGTTGCCGCCGGCCAGCACCTCGTCCATGTGCGGACGACCGGCCCGGGGGATGTCGCGCAGGTACTGATGGGTGCGCAGGCTGAACAGCTCGCGGCGCAGGCTGCTGGCGATCAGGAAGGTGTCATCGCGGCTGTTGTTGTCGACGAAGACGATCTCGTCGGCGATCCCATCCAGCGAGCGCAGGCAGCGCTCGATGTTGTGGGCCTCGTTCTTGGCGCGGATGATGAAGCTCAGGCCGGGCTTGAGCCCGGCGTTGCGCGGCAGCCGGCCATTGACCTCGGCGGTGAAGCCGGAGGACTTGGCGGTGAAACGCCACTGCCGCAGCAGCCCGCGCGACAGGGTCAGATCGCGGGCCGCACCCTCGGTGGTGACCGACAGGCTGGCGGGCACCGGCAGCTCGGCCGGCAGGAAGCTCAGGCGCGGCACGCCGTCGACACTGACGGTGAAGCCGCGATCCCGCCGCAGCACCTCGATGCGAACCTCCTCGCCGCTGTCCTCCCCGAGCGCCAGCCGCAGCGGCCGCTGCCACTGCCCATCGCGCTTGGAGTTGATGACCAGCACCGCCTCCTCGAACAGCAGCGAGGCGTGGAAGACGATCGCCTCCGCATCGGCGACGAAGTTGATCTTGGCGAAGCGCGCCGAACCGCCGCGATCGATGATGAAGATATGGTCCATGCTCAGGGACTGGAGGTGGGGACGGCGTTCCGGTGCCGGCAGTGGACATCGTGCCAGCCCGGCTTCTCGCCGCGGGCCTTGCGGACAGCACGCGCCGCCAGCTCGGCCTCGATGGCCGCCATGATAGTGCCTGCGTCCTGCCAGGCCCCGGTCAGTTCCCGGCCGAAGCAGCCGCTCATCTGGTTGCTGAACCGGGCCGGCGCGTAGCGGCCCTCCCGCGCCGGCTGCGGCGGCGCCGGCAGATGGCCCTCACCCTGGCGCACCAGCTGAAAGCCGGTGTAGCCCGCGGCCTGCAGGGTCGCCAGGCAATCGCGCCAGTCGGCACAGAGCTCCCAGGACAGATAGGGCGGCTGGCGGGCGAGTCCGCTCAGGCCGCTCAGCACCGGCTTCTCGAAGCCCTCGATGTCGAGCTTCAGGTAGTAGGGACAGCCGTGGCGCTCGACCAGCCTGGCAAGGCCAAGGGTCGGAACGGTGAGGACCTCGTGCCGGCCCTGGGTCGCCTTGCCCTGGCGGACGAAGGAGCTCCACTCCGACCAGTCGAGATTGAGATAGAAGGGCATGGCCCCTTCACCGGCGGCCAGCCCGCAGGCCTCCAGCCGGAACTGTCCGCTGGCCAGCTCCGCGGCGAAGCGCTGGCGCAGGGCCTCGGCCAGCCGGGGGTCGGCCTCCACCGCCAGCACCGGGAAGCCCTTGGCGAGATAGAAGGCGCTGTCATCGCCGTTGTTGGCGCCGACATCGAAGACCCAGCCCGGTATGGACTCGGCGGGAAGGGGAGCCGGCTCCACCATGGACAGGCGCAGAGGCCTCAGCCGCCGAAGTTGATCTTGGCCTCGAGATTGGTGCGCGAGTCTGCATTGCTCAGCGCCTCCTCGAGATCGATCTGTCCGGACTTGTAGAGCCCGAACAGAGACTGGTCGAAGGTCTGCATGCCCTTGTCCGAGCTCTGGTCCATGGCGGCGCGGATCTCGTCGATGCGCCGCGCCAGGATCAGCTCCTGAATATAGGGCGTGTTGATCATCACCTCCACCGCCGCGCAGCGCTTGCCGTCCTTGCGCTTGACCAGACGCTGGCTGACGATGGCGCGCAGGGTCATCGACAGGTCCATGTAGAGCTGGTCGCGCAGTTCCTGCGGGTAGAGGTTCACGATCCGCTGCAGGGCCTGGTAGGCGTTGTTGGCGTGCAGGGTCGAGATCGACAGATGGCCGGTATTGGCCAGCTGCAGACAGGCGTCCATGGTGTTCTGGCGCCGCACCTCGCCGATCAGGATCACATCCGGCGCTTCGCGCAGGCTCGAGACCAGGGCCCGTTCGTAGCTCTCGGTGTCCTGGCCGACCTCGCGCTGGTTGATGATCGAGCGGCGGTTGGGATGAACGAACTCGATCGGATCCTCGATGGTGAGGATGTGCCCCGCGGCATTCTCGTTGCGATGGTTGATCATCGCCGCCAGCGTGGTGGACTTGCCCGAGCCGGTGGCGCCCACCATCAGGATCATGCCGCGCTTGAGCATGATCAGGTCCTTGAGCACCTCGGGGACCCCGAGCTGCTCCAGGCGCGGGACCTCGCTCTTGACATAGCGCAGCACCATCCCCAGCGAGCCGCGCTGGTGGAAGATGTTGACGCGGAAACGGCCCAGGCCGCCGGCCTGGGTGGCGAGGTCGATCTCCAGATGCTTCTGCAGATGCTCCTGCTGTTCCGGAGTGAGAATCGAATGGGCCAGCTCCTTGATGAACTCACCGGTCATCAGGGTCTTGCCGATCGCCAGCATCTCCCCTTCGGCCTTGAGCATCGCCGGAGCGTTGGGGGTGAAGAACAGGTCCGAAGCGTTCTTCTCCACCGCCAGCTTGAGATAAGGCAGGATCTTCAACATCGGTTTGCGGTCTCCGGTTTGCAGTGACGGCAGCGAAGCCCGGAGTTCCTGGAAACGGGGAACTGCGGACTGGAAACGGCAGTGCTCAACGCCGCATCAACTGACCTTCGTCGTCCTTCTTCATCTGCAGGCCCTTGACCGCTTCGTCTTCGAGCAGGTTGGCGGCGGCGCGCTTGGACTTCAGCTTGATGTTCAGGCGCAGCTCGTTCTGCGAGTCCGCGTTGCGGATCGCCTCCTCATAGCTGATGGTGCCGGCCTCGAACAGATTGAACAGGAACTGATCGAAGGTGATCATGCCCTGCTCGTTGGAGCGGGCCATCACTTCCTTGATGCCGTGGACCTCGCCCTTGAAGATCAGGTCGGAGATCAGCGGCGAGTTGATCAGGATCTCCATCGCCGCGGCCCGGCCGCCGCCTTCCTTGCGTACCAGACGCTGGCTGATGATCGCCTTGAGGTTGAGCGAGAGATCCATCAGCAGCTGCTCGCGCTTCTCCTCCGGGAAGAAGTTGATGATGCGATCCAGCGCCTGGTTGGCGCTGTTGGCATGAAGCGTGGACAGCACCAGGTGTCCGGTCTCGGCGAAGTTGACCGCGTACTCCATGGTCTCGCGAGCGCGGATCTCGCCGATCAGAATCACATCCGGCGCCTGCCGCAGGGTGTTCTTCAGCGCGTGCTCCCAGCTCTGGGTGTCCACGCCCACCTCGCGCTGGGTAATCATGCAGCCCTGGTGCGGGTGCACATACTCCACCGGATCCTCGATGGTGATGATGTGGCCGCGGGTGTTGGCGTTGCGGTAGCCCAGCATCGCCGCCAGCGTGGTCGACTTGCCCGAGCCGGTGGCGCCCACCATCAGCACCAGACCGCGCTTCTCGGTGACGATCTTCTTCAGCTGCTCCGGCAGATTGAGCTTCTCGAAGGTGGGAATGGTGGTTTCGATGGTGCGCAGCACCCCACCGACCCGGCCCTGCTGGACGAAGGCATTGACGCGGAAGCGCCCGATGCCCGGCGGGGAGATCGCGAAATTGCACTCATTGCTGGCCTCGAACTCCTTGATCTGGCGATCGTTCATCAGGGCGCGCATGAGCAGGGCCGAGGCCTCCGGCGCCAGCGGCTTGTCCATCACCGGCGTCATCTGGCCCTCCAGCTTGACCGCGGGTGGAAAGCCGGCGGTGATGAACAGGTCGGAGCCGCCGCGCTGCTTCATCAGGGTGAGCAGCTGCTGGATGAGTTTGATGGCCTGGTCGCGATCCATGGTCCTTCCCCGGGAGACAGCCTAGTGTGGACTGCGGCCCCGGCCCTTGCCAGCCGCGGGCTCAGTGACCGCCGTGATCCAGCCAGTGGCCCAGACCCTGGGCATTCAGTTCGAGATCGTGCATCAGCAGGGACGCCATCTCGGCCTCGGCCAGGGTGCAGCCCTGGCTGCGCAGATCGGCGCGGGCGTCGTCGAGCAGCGCGTCCCGCAGCCGCAGATGGCGCTCGGGCGCCGGCCGCAGCGCCTGGGCCAGCGCGACATAGCGGGCAAGCCCGGCCTCGAGCTGGTCGGCGAGGCGCGCCACCGCGCCCACCTCGCCGAAATGGGTCAGGAACATGCGCTGCGGCCGCCGCGCCCGGTAGCGCTCCAGCGTCCGGCTCCAGGCCTGCGGATCGAACTGCACCGGGGTGGTGGTGGGCAGGATCCAGGGGCCGCCGGGCCCATCGAACTCGCGGTAGGAGAGCCCGAAGGTGTCGCCGGTGAAGAAGCCCTCGGCGCGCTCGTCCCAGACGCTGAGGTGATGATGGGCATGCCCGGGGCTGTCGATGATCTCCAGCGTGCCGCGGCCGAGCGGCAGGCGCAGCCCGTCCTCGCCGGCCAGGGTGCGCTCCGCCGGCACCGGCTGCACCGCTCCGTACATGCGCAGCAGGGCCGCCTCGCCGTAGACCGCGCGGGCCCCGGCAAGCAGGCGCGAGGGATCGACCAGATGGCGCTGTCCGCGCGGGTGGACCACCAGGGTGGCCCGGGGCAGGGCGGCCATCAGGCTGCCGGCCCCGCCGGCATGGTCCAGGTGCACATGGGTGGGGATCACATAGCGCACCTGCTCGCGGGCGAGGCCGCGGGCGGCCAGCAGATCCAGCAGACGCGGGGTGCTGTGGGCGGTGCCGGTCTCGATGAAGGCGAGCTCGCCCTCGCGCTCCAGCAGATAGCAGCCGGCCATGCCCGGGCGCTCCTGCAGGGTGTCGATCAGGCAGATGCCATGGCCAAGGTCACGGGGCGGCAGCGGCTGCATGGGCACGGTCGGTGGGGAAGGGCGAGGGACAGGGATCAATCCGCGGGATCGGCCGGGTGCGGCCGCCAGGGCAGGCCGCGGGCCTCGCACAGCGGCCGCGACAGCCGCTCCGGATGCCGCCCCTGACCCTGTTCGTTGTAGAAGCGCACCAGCTGGGCGAGGTCCGCCTCCACATCCGCCTGCGGCCACAGCAGGGGGCCGAAGGTGATCACGCGGCGCTGGTAATCGGCCGCCGCCGGCAGGATCGGCACACCGGCGCCACGGGCGATGTGGTGAAAGCCCCGCTTCCACTCACCGGCGCTCTTGCGGGTACCTTCCGGCGCCACCAGCAGGAGCAGGGCCGGGGTTGCGCGGAAGGCGTCGACGGTCTGCTCGACCACGCCGCGGGCGGTGGCGCGATCCACTGGAATCGCCCCCATCCAGCGCAGCAGCCAGCCAAGCGGCCCGTGAAAGGCGCTCTGCTTGATCATGGTGCCGGCCCTGAGTCCGAGCGCGGTGAGGGTGACGAGACCGATCACCCCGTCCATATTGCTGGTATGAGGAGCGCCGATCAGCACCATCCGGGGCTGGTCCGGAATCTCGCCGGCCAGTTTCCAGCCGAGCAGGAACAGGACCAGTCGGCCCAGACCCCGGGAGAAGGTATTGCCGCGACGGGGGACCCGCGGGCCGATGATCAGCATGCGTCTGCATCCATCCGCGCAGCGTAACCGCAAGCAGCCCGCCGGCGCCGTGGCCGCGCTGGCGTGCCCGCAGCCTCGTCACCCCCATCGCCAGGATCGTGCCCCATGAGGAGAACCGCAGTGCGCATCTTGATCGGCATCCCCGGGCTTGCCGCCCTGCTGCTCGGCGCCGCCGCCCACGGCCAGAGCCTGCGCGGCAACGACAGCGAAGGCGCGCTCGATCCGCGCATGAGCCAGATGCTGGCCGATTGCCGCAGCAGCTTCGCCGGGGTGGATCGACAGGTCGCCGAGGCCGGTGTCGGCGACGCCAGCTACTTCCGGGTGCCCGGCTTTCCCTACCTGCGCAGTGACCGGCTGATCACCGCCTTCACCGAAGAGTTGGGCAGCGTGGAGAACTTCGACATCTGGACCCAGCAGCTGCGCGAGAACGACAGCCTCGGCCGCGAGGTGGAGCTGCACAACCTCGGCCTGCCCGACGAGCAGGTGGCGCTCATGCTCAGCGACCTGCGCCTGTGCGCGGTCTGGCTCAACAACATCGAGCTTGATGACGAAGAGACGGTGCGCCGTCTGGTGCGCGCCGCCGCGGTGCCGGCGGAGTATCCCCAGCTGCTCGGCCGCGGCGAGCTGCGGCCCCCGAATGAGACCGCCAACCCGGCGGGCCTGGGCGAGCCACAGCTCTGGCGGGTGCAGCGGGAGGCCGATCCGGCCGAGCTGCCGAGCCAGTTCCGTCGCATCACCCGCGACAGCCTCGGCCGGATCGGTCTGGTGATGTCGGCCTGGCGGGCACTGGTGGAGCACCACGCGCCGGTGTTCCTGGTGGATACCGCCGGCGCCCATGATCGACCCGGCCTGCCGGTGTTCCGCGACGGCCGCCCGGGCGTCGACAGCCAGCAGCCGGTGGTGCACTACCTGATCAGCTTCGCCCGCAGCCACGGTCGCAGCCTGGTGCAGATCAGCTACTTCCTGTGGTTCGACCAGCGTCCGCCGCTGCGGGCCGAGGATGCCGCGGCCGGTGATCTGGATGGTCTGATCTGGCGGGTCACCCTCGATGACGACGGCCGCCCGCTGGTCTACGACACCCTCTCCAGCCGCGGCACCGGCCATCAGTGGTTTGCCGCGCCGGGGGTTCGTGCCCGTGCCGCGACCACGGTGGCCGGCACCGTCCCGGCGGGCGAGATGGCGGTGCGGGTGGCCAGCGCCAGCCATCAGGTGGTGGGGCTGATGGCGCCGCCCGCGGCGGCGGCGGTCGGCCAGTACCGCCTGCAGCCCTACGAGAATCTGACCCTGATGGACGATGGCAAGGGCGGCACCCGCAGCCTGTTCGGCCCGGACGGGGTGGTGCCCGGCAGCGAGCGCGCCCATGCCGAGGCGGCCTGGCCGGAGGCGGTGGACAAGCCGGGTGCCGTGCGCCAGTCCGGCTTCCACGCGCTGTCGTTCTCGCGCGGGCTGTACTTCGATGATCCGCGGCTGATCGATCAGGCCTTCGAGGTGCCGCCGCCGGCGAGCGTGCTGAGCGAGGCGGCAGGCCAGGGCGCCGCCGCGCGCTGAGACCGCTCAGCGCCGCTGGCGCTCGCGCAGGCTGGCGCGGATCTGCGCGCTGTTCTCGCGCAGCAGGTCGGCGACGATCTCGTCGGTGCGCGGGTCGTGGAGGATTTCCATCACCACCCGGAACGCCGCCCGGGTGGTGGCGTTGACCACCTCGTCATAGAAGGGCAGGCGCCGCAGGCGTCCGGCATCCGGGTCCTGGCGCAGCTTCTCGGCGATCATCGCCTCGATCTCGGTCTCGTTCTCGCGCAGGGCGCGCGCGATGTTGCGCGGATAGTGGCCCTGGATCAGCACATCCACCACCTCGTCGAGCACCGCCACCGTGATCGGTCCCTTGATCGCCTCCACCACCGCGTTCTGCATGCGGCTGACCAGGCGGTAGGTGAACTCCTCGCCCAGCGCCCGGTCAGCCGCCTTGCCGAAGCGCGACAGCAGCACCACGATGCGGATCACCCGGAACAGGCGGAAGCCGCGGAGCGCGGGATCGGCCACCGGGATCATCCCCACCACCTCGTACCAGTTGCGCAGCGGCCAGGCGCGCTCCCAGCCGGTGCGTGACCAGCGCCAGAGAAACTCGGCGGCGAACAGGGCGCAGATCAGATAGTCGGCGCGGATGATCCAGTCGCGGGTGGTCTCGCTCACCGGCAGCAGGGTTTCCCACAGCAGCAGGCCGATCGAGACCAGGGCCAGCACCAGCATGCTCCAGTCCAGCCAGCCGACCCGCCGCGCGGCGGCCACCAGATCCTGTCCGGTCTCCCGTGCGGCGCTGCGCACCTCGCCGCCCAGGCTCATCCGAGCAGGCGACCGAGCAGGCCACCGCGGGTGCTCGGCGCATCCGGGTCCGGCGGCAGTTCAAACGCCAGCTGCGGGCGCAGGTAGTGCAGCAGGCGGCCCTGCTTGAGCAGCAGGTCCAGACCATGGATCAGGGCGTTGGGGTCACCGCGCCAGCTCTGCCGCAGGCTGTCCCAGTCCTGGCGGCGGCGCGCCCCGAACAGGCCCAGCACCTGCTTTTCCAGCACCTCGTCGGGCGGCGATTCGGCCAGGCGCTCGCCGACCACCGGCGCGCACTCGGCCAGTGCCTGCGGGGTGATGCCGCCACGCAGGAAGCGATGCCCCTCTTCGGTGAGTTCCCAGAACACTTCCAGGCCCTTGATCCGATGGCGCACATAGCCATCGCGCTGCAGCACATCGAGGGCCACCCGCAGATCGCCGGCGCGCAGGCCGTACTCCTGCCAGTAGCGGGAGATGGTCATGGCGATCAGCAGCGAGCCAGGCCGCAGGCCGAGGTCGCGGAAGATATGCAGGACCTGGTTGCGCAGGCCCACTTCGGTGGCGGGCCGGCCCGGGGCGAGGAAGGCGTAGCCGGGCTTGCGCGCGAGCCGCTGCGGCCCCTCATCGCCGGTCTGGAGAGACTCCCCAGCGGGTCCCGCGGCCGCGGCGGCCTCGGCCTCGCGGGTGTCGACCGCCTCCGCAACCGGATCGGGCAGCGGCGCGGCCGCGGCCTGCGCCTCGATCAGCCGCCGATAGCCCTCGGGCGAGAAGCGCAGATGCGGCGGCTGCAGACCGGGGGTGATGGCAATCCACTGGCCGTCGAACAGGGCGGCGATGGCGGCCTGCAGGTCCTCCAGGGGCCGGCCCTGGCCCTCCCAGCGCCGCTGCAGCACCGGCGCCGGCAGGCCCTGGCTGAGGCTCACGCTGTGCGCGTCCAGCCAGCGCAGCACATCGTTCTGCCGTTCGTCCTCGGTCAGCTGCATCGGAACCTCCGCTGGGACTCGCCCGGTTACGAGGAACAGCTTATCGCGAGCGCTGGGGTGCCCCGCACCGGCGCCTGGGCATCGGCCTCCCCACCGGGCTGGGCCTCGTAGGGCCGCTGCAGCCGGGCGAACAGCCGCTCCAGTGGCCCGCTATGCCCCTGCTCCAGGGCGGTGATGGCGTCCTGGGCGAGATGGTTGCGCAGCACATAGAGCGGGTTGACGGCGTTGAGCCGGGCCGCGCGGGCGGCGTCCTCGCTCTGCTCGGCGCGCAGGCGCGCGCGGTAGTCGCCGAGCCAGGCATCGAGCCCGGCGTGGTCGTGGATCTCGGCGCGCAGGGCCTGCTCGCCGCCCTCGGCGTGGAGGGCGGCCAGGGCCCGGAAGGCGCGGGTGAAATCCGCCTGCTCGCGGTCCAGCAGGTTGAGGAAGCGGTTGATCAGCTCGCGGTCACCGTGATGGGCGTCCTGCCAGCCGAACTTGGCGCGCCAGCGGTTCATCATCGCGCCGGTATAGGCCGGCGGATAGCGGTTGAGGATGCCGGTGGCCAGCTCCACGGCCGCCTCGCCGTCCTCGTGCAGCAGGGGCAGGCTGGCCTGCAGCAGGCGGCTGAGGTTCCAGTGCGCCACCTGTGGCTGCTGGTCATAGGCGTAGCGACCGCCCTCGTCGCTGTGGTTGCAGATGTGGCCGGCGGCGAAGCCGTCCTGGAAACCGAACGGCCCATAGTCCAGGGTCAGGCCCAGCAGGCTCATGTTGTCGGTGTTCATCACGCCATGACAGAAGCCCAGGGCCTGCCACTGCGCCATCAGGGCGGCGGTGGCGTCCACCACCGCCGCCAGCCAGGCGGCGTAGGGCTGGGGCCGTTCCAGCAGCTCCGGATGGTGCAGCTGGAGCAGATGGTCGGCGAGACGGCGCAGGGCCTCGGGCTGGTCGCGGTAGTAGAAGTATTCGAGATGGCCGAAGCGCAGGAAGCTCGGCGCCACCCGGCAGACGATCGCCGCGGTTTCGCGGGTCTCGCGCTGGACCGGCAGCGGGCTGCCGACCAGGCTCAGCGCCCGGGTGGTCGGCACGCCGAGCGCATGCATCGCCTCGCTGGCGAGGTATTCGCGCACTGAGGAACGCAGCACCGCGCGGCCGTCGCCAAAGCGCGAGTAGGGTGTGGGGCCGGCGCCCTTGAGCTGCAGCTCCTGATGCTGGCCGCGGCGATCCCGGATCTCGGCGATCAGCAGCGCCCGGCCATCCCCCAGGCGTGGCACCCACTGCCCGAACTGGTGCCCGGCATACACCCCGGCCAGCGCCGGATAGCCCGCCACCGCTGCATTCCCCGCCAGCTGGGCGAGCAGCCCCTGGTCGGGTGCGCCCTCCAATCCCAGATCCTCCGCGAGGGCGGTATTGAAGTGCAGCAGCCGGGGCTCGGGCAGGGGGGTCGCCGCGGTCGGGGTGAAGAAGGGCTCGCCGAGGGCGGCGCTGCGGGGGTCGGCCGGCAGCCGGGAGAGATCGGGCATGGCCCATTGTGCGCGGCCCGGCGGGGAGGCGGATACCCTAGGCCCTCGCCCACCGGGATACGGCCATGAAGCTCAACCTCAGTTTCTGGGGACTGATCGTTCTGATCGCGGACCTCTACGCGATCATCCACATCGTCCAGAGCCGTGCCGAGCCCCTGAAGAAGGCGCTGTGGATCGTCGGCGTGCTGGTCTTTCCGGTGCTCGGCTTCATCGTCTGGTGGTTTGCCGGTCCGCGCAGCGGCAGGAGCTGAGGCGAGGGCCGTCAGGCGTCCGTCCCCGCCCCGGGGCCGAGCCACTCCCCGGGGTGCACCCGGCGGCCGGTCTGTAGGTCCTGCGGTGTAGCGCGGGCATTAGCCGAGGGTCGAGGCACTCCCCGGGGGGTACCCGGCGGCCGGTCCGAGGAAGGAACCGATCCCGGGTGGTCACCCCGGCTGCGGGGCAGGGGTCTTCGCCTCACGGCTGCCGGCGCAGGCGCCGGCCCTCACGCCTCAGACCCCCAGCTCGCGGGCCAGCGCGGCGGGGCTGAGCCGGGCCGGCGGATGGCGCAGCGCGCCCACCCGGTCCACCAGCCCCCGGTTGAGCGGGGCCTCGCGTCCACAGGCCTCGGCCTGGCGCACGATCTCGCCATTGAGCTCGGCCACCTCGGTGACCCGCCCGGCGCGCACATCCGCCACCATCGAGGGATAGGCGCCGCGATCCAGCCCATTGGCGAGCCGGGCCATCCACCAGGGCAGGGGGCCGCCGTGGGTCAGTGACCAGCGATAGGCCGGATAGGGGAACGCGACCGGCAGACGGAACCGGATGCCGGCGGCGGCGAGCACGCCGGTCGCCTCGTCGAGCACCGCCGCATACAGGCGCCGCAGCACCCGGTCCTGGAACAGGTCCTGGAAGGTGGACTGGGTCAGCGCACCGATGGCGTTGGCCAGATTGATCAGCAGCTTGCCCCACACCGCCGTCTCGCCTTCGGCCGCCCGCACGGCGAGCCCGGAGCCGGCGAAGCGGGCCAGCAGATCGGGCTCGGCATCGCCGATCACCGCCCGCGCCCGGGTGGTCAGCCGCGCCTGCAGCGGGGCGTCGAGCTGGGCATTGAACAGAATGCTCATCGGCCGCACCGCCTGGCCGGGGAAACGGGCTTTCACCTGATGAAGGGCGCGCACCCCGTTGAGCGTGCAGAGCAGGCGGCAGCCGTCCGGCAAGCGCGCCGGCAGCTCGGCGAGCAGGGCGGGCAGGGCAGCCGCCTTGGTGCACAGATAGGCCGCATCCACGCCCTGCAGATCGAGCTGATGGGTACGCGGTGGCAGCGCCAGCCGCTGGCCGGGTGGGGTCTGCCCCGGCCGTGCCAGCCACAGGCCACCGGCGGCGCTGAAGCGGGCCTCATCCTGGGCGCGCGCGTACAGCGTCACCGGCTGGCCATGCTCGGCCAGCAGTGCCGCGAGCGTGGTGCCCACCGCACCGGCACCGATGATCAGATTCATCTGCTCTCTCCTGCCGGATCGGACACCGGCCGTTGCCGAGCTTGCCGCAACCCCAAAAAAAGAGCCGGCCCAGGGCCGGCTCGGTACCGCGGTTGAGAACCCCGTCTCAGGGCGAGCAGGCCTGGTAGGGATTGGGATCCGCCGTGAGGAACGACTGGCTGCCCGGATTGGCATCCCAGTAGGCGATGCGCCCCTGGATCACCGCGGTCTGGAACAGGCAGTGCTGAGCGGTCTTGGTTCGCAGGGTCTGCCCTTCCTCCAGCGGCCGGATGCCCAGTCCAGCCAGGGTCTGGCCGATGACATTGCCGGCATCCGGGCTCAGCACGCCCCAGCCCGCCACCGTCCAGGGTGCGGCCGGCGGGATCGGCACGGCGATATCGAAGATGGCCTCAACCGGATCGAACTGGCCGATCGCCGGTACCCAGGCCGCCTCTTCCAGCGCCCGGCGCAGGTCCCAGTTGCTGATCTGCCGCGGGCTGCCGCCGATCTGGCCGCTGGCCATCAGCGGGGCACCGCCGGTCGGGGTGAGGATGCCGCCCTCATGGCCCAGCGCCCGCCGCGCTTCCAGCAGCACCCGTGAGACCGTTCCCGCCGAGCGCGGCGTGGAAAAGCTGGTGCCTCCGACGGTGTCGTAGCCGTCTTCGCAGTTGGCGCAGTAGGGAATCGTCTGCGTGTAGTCGGCAATGAAGTCCGGCAGGCTGCCCGAGAGCACGGTGTGCCCGTTGGAAGTGCCCTCCTCGAATCCGCTGATGCCGATGCTCCACCAGGGCCCGCAAGTGGAGTCAGGCAGACCCAGCGCCGGTGAGTTGTCGCAGGCACCGAAGTGCAGCTTGCCCTTGCCCACCACGCCGGCGTGACTGTCGGTCATGTGGCCGATATGCGGCGGGCTTCCGGGAACGCCGTAGCTGGTGGTGACGATGTCGATCGCCGGGTGATTGAAGGCAAAGGCCTCCGACAGCGGAGACTGCCCGCCAACCACCAGACCATTGACATCAAAGTCGGACTCGATGAAGACCACCACCGCCTCCGGGTTGGCGGCGAGCACCGAGGCGGTGACGCCCACCCCGTGGGTGTCTTCCTCGTCATCCGGCAGGATCAGCCGGGTGGTCTCGCTGTTGAAGCTCCTGGCCAGCAGATTGGTGCCGACGAACCACACCAGCTCGCAATCCGCCGCCCGGGTCCAGACTCCGCGCGCCTGATCGGCGGCGAAATCCGCCGCGAAGTTGCCGCTGCGGCTGAGCTGCAGCTGACACTCGGGGCCAATCCCGAACTCGGCCAGCACCGCCGGCGTCACCGCCGACGGCGGGCTGCCGGCGGGATAGATCGGGCTGGTGCTCACCGGCCCGCTGGCGTTGAAGAAGCCGTGGTAGGGGTTGACGCCGCTGTCGATCACCGCCACCACCACGCGCGAATCGGCCACCTCGCCGACCTCGCCGTCGGGCGTGGCGTCGCAGGCATCGCCCTGGCCGTCGCCGTCGCTGTCGAGCTGGTTGGGGTTGGCCGCCGCCGGGCAGTTGTCGGTGGCATCGAGCACACCGTCGCCATCGCTATCGGTGCCGCCCCCACCCCCGCCACCGCCGCTGCCGGTGATCTGCGCGGTGGCAATGCCGGTGTAGGGAGTGCCGGCCGAGACAAAGCCGTAGGTGCGCACATCGAACTCACCGCTGCCCGGGTTGCTGAAGCTCACGCTCTCGCGCGCGGTCTGGGTGACGGCCTGGAACCCCGCCGAGGTCACGGCCATGCCGGCCGGCGGCGTGACCTCGAGATCCAGCTCCTCAGCGAACACCTCCCAGTTGACCGTCACCGTGACGTTGCTGGCGGTGCAGCCTGCCGGCAGCACGAAGCTGTGCAGGCTGTCGTTGGGCGCGTCGGGAACTGGCAGCGCCTCACCGGCGGAGAAGCCCACCGTTCCGCTCCAGGTCGACAGCGTCACCGGACCGCTGGCCAGCGGGCAGCTGGCGGTGCCGTCCCCATCCGGGGTGGCGTCGCAGACATCGCCGAGACGGTCGCCATCGCGATCGCTCTGGCTGGCATTGGCCACCGTCGGGCAGTTGTCGCTGGCATCCGGCACCCCGTCGCCATCGCCATCGGTGCCGCCCTGCGGCTCGGCACAGCCGGTGGCCGGGCAGACGGTGGTGACCGTGACATTCAGCGGCTGGGTACCGGCGCTGACCAGCTCATGCACCAGCAGGGTGTAGCGGCCGGGCTGGGCATTGGCCACCGTCACCGTCAGCGAGGTCGCCCCCGGGGCTGCCGGGGTGCCGCGTGCGGTGGTCGGATCGAAGCCGGCAAAGCCGACGCTGGTGCCGTTCTGGTCGAGCACTTCCAGGGTGTACTGCTCCACCGGCAGGGTCCAGGCCAGACGCACTTCCAGCGCCTGAACCGCACGGTCAAGCGTGTAGCTGAAGCTGCGGAAGCCGAACTCCGGGTCGCTGCCGCAGCCAAAGCAGACCAGCGGCGTGGTGGCCAGACCGCCGAACTCGACATACTCGCCGACCACCGTGCGACCGGGTCCGGGGACCGGCGGCGGCGGGTAGGCCGGTGGGTTGCGGCCCAGCGCAGCGGCCACCGCACCGAGGACATCGACATAGCCCGCACCGGCCTCGAACGGCTGGTAGGGCGTGCCATCCCGGCGGCGCATCGGCCGAGCGGTGTCGCGCAGGATGTCCAGCACCTGCTCGAAGCTCAGCTGCGGGTTGGCCTCCAGCATCATCGCCACCACGCCGGCCACATGCGGCGCGGCCATCGAAGTGCCGCTGATGGTCGAGTACATCGGATACTCGGCGCGCGGCACCGTGGTGGAGGCGGCGCCATTGAGCGCGCGCGAGGCAGTGATGTTCACACCGGGAGCGGTGATATCCGGACCCGGGGCGGTGTTCGGACCGGGCAGCGAGCTGTTGTCAGTCGTGCCGCGCGACGAGAACTCCGCCAGCTGGAACTGCCGGTCGCCGGCGGCAACCGCGATCACGCAGGGATTCTGCGCGTCCGGACCGATGGTATCGGCCGCAGGGCCGCTGTTGCCCGCCGCGAAGACCGCGACGATGCCGGCGTCGTACATCCGCTTGATCGCCTGCGAGTCCGGATCGGCCGCGTTGAAGCGGAAGCCGTCACCGGTGGCCGGACCATAGGAATGGTTGGTCACGCGGATGTTGAACTCCTCGCGCTTCTCCAGCACATAGTCCATCGCCTCGACGGTGAAGAAGTAGGGCGCGCCCACTTCCACCGCGATGCCGACCAGATCAGCCTCCGGCGCCACCCCGATGAAGCGGCCGTCGGACATGGTGCCGTCACCGGCGATGGTGCCTGCGAGATGGGTGCCGTGACCGTTGGTCTGCTCGGTGTTCTCCATCTCCACCGCGGTGGCACCGATCATCCGCACATTGTGCTTGACCTGGGCGAGGTCGCCCTGGGTCTTGTCGATGCCGGTGTCAATGATGGCCACGCCGATGCCCTTGCCGGTCAGCGGCAGCTCCGGCGTGGCGAACGCCGCGCGGGTCTCCGGAACGCCGATCAGCGGTACCGAGGTATCCAGCATCATGCGGCGCGCGTGCTCGCCCCAGATCGACACCAGCGAGGTGCCACGCAGGGCGCTACGCAGATCGCGGACCAGCTGGCGATTGAGCGGGAGCGGCGGGATGCGCACGCTGTACAGATGCTTGGTGGCGGTGATGCGCGCCGCCACCCGGGCCGGCAGCAGCGGCAGACGCTGCAGGCGGCTCAGCGCCTGATCACGGCTGAGTGCATCTGCAAAGGTCAGGATCAGTCCACCCCGGGT
>DASUDX010000127.1:0-10594 GCA_036275365.1 Nevskiaceae bacterium
ACAACAGCCTGGCCGATGAGGCCGAGGCCGACCGCGACGAGGACACCGCCCCCGCGGTGGAAGAGCCGCCGGTGGTGGCGACGGCCGCGCCGTCCGCCCCGGAGTGGCTGCCGGTGACGCGCAGCGAGGCGGTCCCGGCCGAGACCGTGGCGAGCGTCGAGCCGGTTGAACCGGTCCAGACGGCGGTGGCGCCAGAGGCGGCCGAGCCCGCGGCGCCGGCGCCGGACGCCACCCAGCCGCCGGCCACGGTCACGGCAACGGTGGAGGAGACGCTGGCGCGGCTGAGCCAGGCGCCCTCGCAGTTCGTCCAGGTGGAAACCCGCCGCGAGGGCTGAAGACCCGGCGGTTCGACACGCCCAGACCCCGGCCGTGCGCCGGGGTCTGTGCGTTCAGCGGCGCGCCAGCAGGGCGGCGACCGCCTGCAGATCGTCCTCGGTATCGACCCCGCGCGGCGGCGGCTGGTCGGTGAGGCCGACGCGGATGCGAAAGCCGTGGGTGAGCGCCCGCAGCTGTTCGAGCGCCTCGATCTGCTCCAGCGGCGCCGGGGGCAGCTCCGCCAGCTGGGCCAGCCGGCCGACCCGGTAGGCATAGAGCCCGATGTGGCGGAAGGCGAGACCCTCCGGCAGGCGCGGCGCCTCGCGGGTGCTGCCCTCGCGGGCCCAGGGAATCGGGGCCCGCGAGAAGTACAGGGCATAGCCGCGGCGGTCGAGGGTCAGCTTGACCACATTGGGGTTGAGCCAGTCCTCGCGCGAGTGCAGCGGGTGGGCCAGCGTCGCCACATCGGCGGCGGCATCCGCCGCGAGCAGGCCGGCAGCCTGGCGCACCAGGGCGGTGGGCATCAGCGGCTCATCGCCCTGCAGATTGACCACGATGGCCTGCGCCTCCCAGCCGAGCCGGCGCGCCACCTCGTTGGCGCGGTCGGTACCGGACTGGTGGCCGGGGTCGGTCTCGCAGACGCTGGCCCCGAACTCCCGGCAGACCCGGCTGACCTCCTCGGCATCGGTGGCGATGGTCACGCTGCTCGCCCCGCAGCCGCGCGCGGCCTCCCACACATGCTGCACCATCGGCCGGCCATTGAGCTCGCGCAACACCTTGCGCGGCAGCCGGGTGGAGCCGAGGCGTGCCGGAATGACGATGTGGAAGGCGCTCATCCCAGCTCGTCTTCGCCGAGCGGGCGGGCTTCCTCGGGCAGCATCACCGGCACGCCATCGCGGACCGGGTAGGCCAGGCGCGAGGCCCGGCACCACAGCTCCTGGCGGTCCGCCTTCCACTCCAGCGGCGCGTGGGTGAGCGGGCAGACCAGGATGTCGAGCAGGCGCTTGTCGATCATGGGAAAGAGGTCAATCGGGAGAGCAGCGATTCTCGCACGCGCTGGGTGGCGGCCGGATCGAGCTGGGCGGTGACCGGCACCGACCAGTAGCGGGCATCGACCCAGTGCCGGCACTTCACCGCGTCCTTCTCGGTCATCAGCACCGGCCGCGAGTCATGCCATTCGATCTGCGCCGGCTGGTAGGCCTGATGATCGGCGAAGGGATGCCGCACCAGATGCAGGCCCTCGCGTTCGAGCAGCTGGAAGAAGCGTTCCGGATGGCCGATGCCGGCCATGGCGTGCACGCTTTCGCCGCGGAAGTCGCGGAGGGCGCGCACCCGGCTGGGCTCGCGCAGATTGAAGGCATGGGCACCGGGCAGCTGCATGTCCACGCAGGGCGGGCCCTGGACCCGCAGGCCACCGCCGTTGACCACCACCAGATCCACCTCGGCGAGCCGGCTGATCGGCTCGCGCAGGGGCCCGGCCGGCAGCAGGGCGCCGTTGCCGAAGCCGCGCTGGCCGTCCACCACCACGATCTCCACCTGGCGCGGCAGCCGGTAGTGCTGCAGGCCGTCATCGGCGATCAGCACATCCACCTCGGCGTCCAGGGCTCGTGCCGCGCGCAGGCGGTCCGGGTCGACCACCACCGGCACCCCGCTGCGCCAGGCGATCAGGGCCGGCTCGTCGCCGACCTCGGCAGGGTCGCTGTCGGCGGACACCCGCAGCGGATAGTGGGCGGCGCGCCCGCCATAGCCCCGCGAGATCACCCCGGGGCGCCAGCCCCATTCGCGCAGGCGGTCCACCAGCCAGAGCACGAAGGGCGTCTTGCCGGTGCCGCCGACGCTGAGATTGCCGACCACGATCACCGGCACCCGCAGCCGCACGCGGGCGGCCTCGGCCTGCAGGCGCCGGCGCCGCTGGGCGGCGATCAGCCCGTAGAGGGCGGCCAGGGGCCGCAGCCCGAGCGGGGCCGGACGCGGCTGGTACCAGCGCCGCGTCAGCCAGGACCTCATGTGGCGGTCTCGTGGAACTGCAGGCGATGCAGGGCGGCATAGACCCCGTCGGCGGCCAGCAGCTGCTCGTGGCGGCCCTG
This sequence comes from Nevskiaceae bacterium, assembly GCA_036275365.1. Taxonomy (GTDB): domain Bacteria; phylum Pseudomonadota; class Gammaproteobacteria; order Nevskiales; family Nevskiaceae; genus DASUDX01. Next base: position 2,403 of record DASUDX010000127.1, read on the forward strand.
CTCGACGATCTGCCCCTCCTGCATCACCACGATGCGGTCGGCACCGACGATGGTGGACAGCCGGTGGGCGATCACCAGCGTGGTGCGTCCGCGCACCAGATGATCCAGCGCCGCCTGGATCAGGCGCTCGGACTCGGTATCCAGGGCCGAGGTGGCCTCGTCGAGAATCAGGATCGGCGCGTTCTTGAGCAGGGCGCGGGCGATGGCCAGGCGCTGGCGCTGACCGCCGCTGAGCATCACCCCGTTCTGCCCGACCGGGGTATCGAGCTGCTGCGGCAGCTTCTCGACGAACTCCCAGGCATGGGCCGCCTGCAGCGCCTCGACCAGCCGCGCGCGCCCCGGCGGGTCGGTCAGCCCATAGCCGAGGTTCTCCGCCACGGTGGCGTTGAACAGCCGCACCTGCTGGTCGACCAGCGCGATCTGCGCCCGCAGATCGGCCAGGCGGTAGTCGCGCAGATCATGGCCATCCAGACAGATGCGGCCGCTGTCAACATCATAGAAGCGCGGCAGCAGCTGCAGCAGGGTGGACTTGCCCGAGCCCGAGCGGCCGACGAAGGCGACGGTCTGTCCCGGCTCGATGGCGAGGCTCAGCCCGCGCAGCGCCTCGGGCAGCTCGGCGCGGTAGCGGAAGCGCACCTCCTCGAAGCGCAGCTCGCCGCGGGCGCGGGCCAGCCTGCGGCGGCCGTGATCGGTCTCCACTGGCTCGGCCATCAGCTGGAACGCCTCGGTGGCGGCGGCGATGCCCCGTTGCAGCTTCTCGTTGATGTTGCTGAGCTGCTTGATCGGGTTCATCAGCCCGAGCATGGCGCCGACGAAAGCCACGAAGGTGCCCGGGGTGATCGCCGCCAGCATCTCCGGCTGGGTGGCGAAGTAGACGATGGCGGCCACCGCCCAGGCGGCGATGAACTGGATGGTGGCATCGCTGCCGGCCGCGGTCGCCACGATCTTCATCGACAGCCAGCGCTGCTTCTCGTTGATCAGGGCGAAGCGCTGCCGCTCCTGCGCCTGGCCGTTGTGGATCTTCACCACCCGCTGGCCGGTGATGGTCTCCTCGGCAGCCTGGGTGACATGGCCCATGTTCTCCTGGATGCGCTGCGAGACCTTGCGGAAGCGCCGGCTCACATAGCCCACCACGCCGGCGATCAGCGGCGCCACCAGCAGCGCGAACAGGGCCAGCTGCCAGTTCAGCCAGATCATCAGTCCGAGCAGGCCGAGCACCGTCAGGCCGTCCTTGACCAGGCTGCTGAAGGCATCGGTGACCGCCGCGGCGACCTGCTCCACCAGATAGGTGATGCGCGAGATCAGCTGGCCGGAGGCGGCCTGATCGTAGAAGCGCACCGGCAGGGCCAGCAGATGATCGAACAGCTGCTGGCGCAGGGTGGCCACCACCCGGCGGGCCACCCAGGCCATGCCGTAGCGGGAGGCGAACGAGGACAGACCGCGGGCGATGAACAGGCCGACGATGGCCCAGGGCATCCAGCGGATCACCTCGGGATCGCGCTCGACGAAGCTGTCGTCGAGCAGCGGCTTCATCAGGCTCATGAAGCCGACCTCGGTGGCCGCCGCTGCCATCATCCCCAGGCTGGCCGCCAGCAGCACCAGCCAGTGCGGCAGGGCATAACCGAGCAGGCGTCGGTACACCGCCAGCGGGCGGTAGTCGGCGGGGGCATCGGCGGGGGCGGTGCTCATCGCGGCATGGTAGCAACCGCGCTCTCCCAGCCGCTTACACTGGCCCGGTCATCAGCGGAGCGGCCCTGTGAGCAAGACCCTGTTCGAGAAGATCATCGCCCGCGAGATCCCCGCCCAGTTCGTACACGAGGACGAGCACTGCGTGGTGATCCGCGACATCAACCCGGCAGCGCCCCTGCACCTGCTGGTGATTCCGCGCAAGCCGATGCCGCGGCTCTGCGACGCGGTGCCGGAGGACCAGGCCCTGCTCGGCCATCTGCTGCTGGTGGCCAACCGGGTGGCGGCCGCCGAGGGCTATGGCGAGGCCTTCCGGCTCGCCATCAACAATGGCGCGGCGGCGGGCCAGAGCGTGTTCCACCTGCATCTGCATGTGATCGCCGGCCGCCCGCTGAAATGGCCGCCGGGGTAACCCGCGGCGGCGATGGCGATGCCACAAGGGCATCGCCAGCCGCGGGTTACGCCCGCGCGGTCCCCGCGCGGGCCGGGGCATATCTACGAGAGCTTGCAATCGTCCAGTGGACGTTTGCATCCGCCTCGAACGCCCGGGCGCTTGCGACCGGGCCGGGGTGAGCCGGAGGGGTCGGGAACTGCCACGGGGGCAGTTCCCGCCGGCGAACGCCCACCGGCTTGTCCGGTGGGCCGGGGGGGCCGGCCGAGTGCGGGACCGCCACAAGGGCATCGCCAGCCGCGGGTTACGCCCGCGCGGTCCCCGCGCGGGCCGGGGCACATCAACGAGAGCTTGCAAACGTCCAGTGGACGTTTGCATCCGCCTCGAACGCCCGGGCGCTTGCGACCGGGCCGGGGTGAGCGGGAGGGGTCGGGAACGGCCACGAGGGCAGTTCCCGCCGCCGAACGCCCACCGGCTTGTCCGGTGGGCCGGGGTGAGCCGGCCTCGCGCGGGCCGGGTCACATCAACGGGAGCCTGCAACCGTGCCGTGGCCCTTGGCTTCGGCCCCAGGCCCGGCGGCGGTGCGGGCTAGACCCTCAGCAGCTGCTCGCTGCTGCGGGCGTTCTCCTCGGCGGTCTTCATCAGCTTCACCTGCAGCTCGAAGCTGCGGGCGAGCTGGATCATGGTGACCATCGCCTCGGGCAGATCGACATTGCTGGATTCGAGCACCCCACTGGTCACCACCGGCCCCTCGGCGGCGGCCAGGGTCTGACCGGGGCGCGCGCGCATCAGTCCGTCGGCCCCGCGCTGCAGCTGGCCCGGTTCGGCCTGCACGAGCTTCAGCCGGCCGCTGGCCACTGGTTGCTGGCTGCCTTCACCCAGCGGCAGGACCGAGAGGGTGCCATCGCCGCCGACGCTGAAGCGTGCATTGGGCGGCAGCGACAGTGGCCCGCCCTCGCCCATCACCGCCAGGCCACTGGCCAGCCGCAGCTGGCCCAGGCCATCCAGGCGCAGATCGCCGGCGCGGGTATAGGCGAGGCCGGACGGGCTCTGCACGGCCAGCCAGATGTTCTCGGCGAAGGCCACATCGGATTCGTTGCCGGTGCTCTGCAGGGCACCGGCGCTGGCGTCCCAGCCGGCGCCGGCGAGCTGGGTGTCGACGCGGCTGGCAAAGCCGGCGCCCTCCACCGCCACCGGCCGGGTATCGATCAGCTCGGCACGAAAGCCCGTGGTCGAGGCATTGGCGAGGTTGTGGCTGTTGACCGCCTGGGCCGCCAGCGTCTGGGCGGCACCGGTCATCGCCAGGTAGATCGCACGGTCCATGCGGGCGCTCCGGAGTCAGGCGCGATCAGCGCAGATTGATCACCGTCTGGGTGATCTGATCCTGGGTCGAGATCATCTGCGCGTTGGCCTGGAAGCTGCGCTGCGCGGTGATCATGTTGACCAGCTGCTCGGTGAGATCGACATTGCTCGATTCCAGCGCGCCGGACTGGATCAGCCCGAACTGGGCGCTGTTGGCCACGCCGCGCACCACGCTGCCGCTGGCATAGGTCTCGCCCCAGCTGGCATCGCCGAGCTGCTGCAGACCCTGCGGGTTGGCGAAGGCGGCGAGCGCGATCTGGCCCAGTGTGCGCGACTGGCCATTGGTGAAGCGGGCGCTGACCACACCGTCCTCGCCGATCTCGAGGCCGGACATGCGCCCGGTGGTGTAACCATCCTGGGTCAGGCTGTTGAGGCCGAAGCTCTCGCCGTACTGGGTGCTGCCGCCGAGATCAAGCGTCAGCGCCATCGGCACCGCGCCGTTGGCTGGGCTGTGCGCCGGCAGGGTGATGTTGCCGCCGGCCGGGCTGGTGAGGGCGCCGGTGCCATCGAACTGCAGGGTCTGGGCGGTGCCGACATCGACCCCGTCGATCTGGGTCTGCATCGTCCACTCGCCCGGATTGGCGCCCTTGATGAAGTAGAGGTTGGCGCTGTGCGCCGCGCCCAGGGCGTCGTAGACGGTGGTCGGCACCACCCGGGTGAAGGTGGTGGGATCGGTGGCCGAGAACGGCGCATTGGCCGGTGCGGTGGCGCTGGCCGGCAGATTGAGCACGGCGCCGATGCGGGTGGTGGCTGCCGGTGCGCTGTCGGCGGTGGAGAGCTGCAGATCGGCCAGCCGCGAGCTGTCGAAGCTGCCGGAGGCCAGCGGCGGGTAGACCTGCAGGCGCTGGTTGGCGGCGTTCACCACATAGCCGTTGGCATCGGTGCCGAAGGCGCCGGAGCGCGAGTAGACGGTGCTGCCGCCATCCGAGAGGGTGAAGAAGCCCTCACCGGAGAGCGCCAGATCCAGGGCGTTGTTGGTGAAGCTCACCGTGCCCTGGTCGAACTGCTGGGCCACCTGGGCCACCCGCACGCCGGAGCCGATGCCGTTCTGCGACAGCCCGTAGGCGGTCACCGGAAAGAAATCGGCGAACTCCGAGCGCGAGGCCTTGAAGCCGGTGGTGTTGGCGTTGGCGATGTTGTTGCCGATCACGCTCAGATCGCTGGCGGCGGCGTTGATGCCCGACAGGGCGATGCGAAAGCTCATGGAAGCACTCCTTCAGAGAATCTGGCGGACCTGGTCGAGGGCGACCGGATCGAGGCCGTAGCGGTTGAGCGAGAGGCCCTGCGGGCCGATGGAAACCGATTGCACGAGACCCACGGCGTAGGTCTGGGCGGCGCTGGTCTGGCTGCCCTGCACGAGGCTGGTACGGAAGCGGTAGCGGCCCTCGGGCAGACGGGCGCCGGATTCATCCAGGCCGTCCCAATCGAACTCGGCGAGCCCGGCGGGGCGGGTGCCCAGATCCATCCGCCGCACCACGGCGCCGGCCTCATCGAGCACCTCCACCAGCAGGCCCCCGGAGGCGACCAGATCGGCCGCGCCGCTGGCGCCGCCGTCGGCGAACAGCCAGGTGTTCTCGCCGGGGGCGAGCACCCCGCGGCCGACCAGACCAGCCGCCTGCAGGCGCTGGTCGGCCTGCAGCGAGCTGGACAGGCTGGCGAAGCTCTTCTGCAGTTCCTGGATGCCGCTGACCGTGGAGAACTGGGCCATCTGGCCAAGGAACTCGCCAGACTCCATCGGCTTGAACGGGTCCTGGTGCTGCAGCTGGGTGGTCATCAGCTTGAGGAACTCGGCCTGGCCGAGGCTCTGCTGACCGGTGGCGCGCAGGCTGGCCGCGCTGCTCAGGCCGATGCTGGTGAGATCGACGCTCACCGGCCCACTCCGAGGGTGCGCACGGCCAGCTCCTTGGCGGTGTTGAGCACCTCCACGCTGGACTGGTAGCTGCGCGAGGCGGAGATCATGTTGACCATCTCCTCCACCACATTGACATTGGGGGCGTAGACCATGCCCTGGGCATCGGCCAGCGGATGGCCGGGCTCATGCCGGGCCTGGGCCGGGCGCAGGCTCTCGGTGATGGCGGTGACGCTCACCCCGGCCAGCTCGCCGCCGTAGTCCTCGGGGCGGAACACCGGCAGCCGCGCCTTGTAGGCGGACTCGGCACTGCCGCTGAGGCTTTCGGCATTGGCGAGGTTGCTCGCCACCGTGTTCAGCCGCAGGGATTGCGCGCTCATCGCCGAGCCGGCGATGTCGAAGATGCGGAAGGTGCTCACGATCATCCCTCCCTTACTGACCGCTCAGCGCGGTCATCAGCGTCTTCAGGCGCCCCTCGACGAAGCCGAGGCTGGCCTGATAGCGCAGGGCGGCGTCGGCGAAGCTCGCCTGCTCGCGCTGGGCATCGACGGTGTTGCCATCGCGGCTGGGCTGCAGCACCACCCGCTCGCGCACCGCGCTCTGCGCGCTGCCCTCGGGCCCGGCCTCAACCGCCGCCAGCGCGCTGGCGAAATCGAGATCGCGCGCCTTGTAGCCCGGGGTATCGGCGTTGGCGAGATTGGAGGCGAGCAGTTCCAGGCGCTGGCGATGCAGGGGCAGCGCCTGGGCGTGGACACCGAAGACCTGATCAAAGCGGGACAGCGGATTCATGGGACCACCTGGCGGCGGGGATGCCCGGGAGTCCGGGCAATCCGCGTTCCAGGCCCGGTCCGGGGCCGTCCACGGGGACCGGCGGTGGCGCCCTCAGGCCTGCATCAGCAGGCCGCGCAGATGCGCCTGCACATGCTCGGCCAGCTCGGTTTCACTGAATTTGGCGACGAAGGCATCGGCGCCGACCTTTTCCGCCGTGGTCTCGTTGAAGCGGCCGGACAGCGAGGAATGCAGCAGCACATGCAGCCCCGCCAGAGAAGCGTCGCGGCGGATTTCCGTCGTCAGCCGGTAGCCGTCCATCTCCGGCATCTCGACATCCGAGATCAGCATGGCCAGCCGCTCGCGCTCGGCCGGGCTGCGCGCCCGCAGCCAGTCCAGCGCCTCGCGGCCGTTGTGCACGCTCACCACCTCCAGCCCCAGACGGCGCAGCAGGCGCTCGATCTGCTGGCGGGCCACCCGCGAGTCATCGGCCACCAGCACCTTCCAGCCCTCGCCCAGCCCCTCCTCGATCACCAGCTCGGCCTCGGGCGGGGCGCCCATCACATCCACCAGCAGCTTCTCGAGATCGATCAGCGCCACCGGCTCCTCGCCCCAGCGGGTGACGCCGGTGAAGAAGCCGGACTCGCCGGCGCTGGGCGGCCGCACCGTGGCCACATCCACCTGCAGGATGCGCTCGACCGACTCCACCACGAAGCCCTGCACGCTGCGGTTGTACTCGGCCACGATCAGCCGCCGCCCCTCGCCGCGCGGCAGGCCCAGCGGGGCGGCGAGATCGATGGCCGGCACCACCCGGCCGCGGATGCCGGCCCAGCCGCGCAGCCAGGGATGCATCGCCACCGGCTGCTGCAGGGGCGGCGTGGCCACCACCTCCTGCACCTTGAGCACATTCACGCCAAAAATCTGGCGGGATCCAAGGCGGAACAGCAGCAGGGCCAGGCGGTTGTGGCCGGCCAGCTGGGTGCTGCGGTCAATGCTGTCGAGCAGGCCCATGCGGGGCTCCCGGAGAAACTCGGACCGGATAGCGGCCGCCGCCGGTCGATCTTGAGGGGTCAGCCACGCCCGCCGGTCTGCCGGCTGGACCGCCGCTTGCCTGAGTCTGGCCATGAAGCCCTCCCTGCTCCTGCCGCTGACCCTGCTCCTGCTGCTGCCGCTGGCGGCCCGCGCGCAGGGCTCGGGCGATATCACCGCGCGGCTGCTCGCGGCCGCCGCGGCGCCGCTGGCCGAGGCGGGGCTGGCCGCGGCGGATCTGGATCTGCGCCAGCTCCATGCCAACCCGCCGCCGCCCTGTGCGGAGCCCCCGCAGGCGAGCTGGCCTGCCGGCGCCCGCCGCAGCCTTGCGCTGAGCTGCCTCGAGGGCGGCCAGCCGCGCTGGACCATCTATCTGCCCCTGCGCCAGAGCGCACCGGCGGCGGCACCGCCGGGCGCCGCCCCGCTGCCGCTGATCCGCCGCGGCGAGGCGGTGGCGCTGCGCGCCCGCGCCCAGGGTCTGGAAGTCCGCGCCAGCGGCAAGGCCCTGATGGAAGCCCCGCTCGGCGGCACCATCCGGGTCGAGAACCTGCTCACCCGCCGCACCCTGCAGGGACGGGTCAGCGGGCCGGGGATGGTCGATGTCGATTTCTAGCCCTCAAGTCCGGCGCCGAGCCGCCGCTATCCGGAAGCACCCTGCTTTCGGATCCGGCCATGCTCACTCCGCTCACGCCCAGTTCCTCCCGCCCGGCGAGCCCGACCGGCGCGCCCGCACCGGTCCGTTCCGCGGCCGGCAGCAGCCCGGCCGGCGCCGCCGCCTCGGCCGAGCCGGCACCCCGCTGGAGCAGCGGCTCGGAGCCGCGTCTGGCCGCCTTCCGCATCGCCCGCGACGCCAGTGGCGTCGATCCGGCGCGGGTGGTCGAGGCGCGTGCCCGCCTGCAGGCGGGTGATCTCCAGTTCAACGATCCGCAGAGCGCCCGCGCATGGCTACACCTCGAGAAACAGCTGCGACGACCCTGAACCCGCTCACCCCGCTGGCGGAGCTGGTGCCCCAGCTGCTCGGACTGCTGGAGCGGGAGTCCGCCCTGATCACCGAGGGCGAGGTCAGCACCCTCGAACCCCTGCTGCAGGACAAGCGCAGCCTGCTCG
>DASUDX010000128.1:0-16614 GCA_036275365.1 Nevskiaceae bacterium
CGCACCGCCGCCAGTCTGGAAAGCGCCTCCCGCGAGCTCGACACCCTGGTCAAGGCCGGCAGTGATGATCTGCTGGTCGGGCTGCAGGAGTTCCGCTTCCTGATGGAAACCTTCTCGCGCTATTCCGAGCCGGTCGGACAGAGCCTGGATTCCACCGCCCGCAACTTCCAGGAGTTCAGCCGCCAGCTGCGCCAGAACCCGGGCGTGCTGCTGCGCGCCGGTGAACCCGAGCCGCCGCTGGCCCCTGCCGCCGAGCCCGCCCGATGAGCCGAGTCCTGCTGCTGCTGATCCTGCTGGCCGGCTGTGCCGGACGCCCGCCGCCGGCCGAGCGCTTCCATACGCTGGAGCCCGCCCTGCCAGCCGCGCAGACGGACTACGAGCTGCGGCTGTCGGTGCAGCCGGTGGAAGCCTACGGGGTGTACGCCGAGCGCGCCCTGCTGGTGCGTACCGCCGATGGCGCCCTGCGCCAGCAGCCCTACGAGCTGTGGAGCGAGCCGCCGGCGCTGCTGATCGGTGAGGCCCTGCAGCGCCTGCTGCGCGCCGCGCTGGGCGACGCCCAGGTGCATGCGCGGGCCACCCGCAGCCGCCCGGATCTGATCCTGCGGACCCGCCTGCGCCGGCTCGAGCTGGTGCTGGCCCCGGACGGCCCGCAGGCCCAGCTGGGGCTCAGCGTCACCCTCAGCGAGTACGACAACGAGCCGCTGTGGGTGCTGGAGATCGACGAGCAGCAGCGGCTGTCCAGCACCGATGCGGTGGCGGTGGCCACGGCCCAGGCCCAGCTGCTGGAGCGCGCGGCCGCCGCGGTGATCGCGCGGCTGCCCGACCGGCTCGGGGCCACGGCGAGCTCCCCTGAGGCGGCCCCCTAGGCGCCGCCCGCGGGTTCGATGGCCGGTGGCAGCAGCTTGTACATCACCGGGGTGATCAGCCGGCCGATCAGGGTCGAGCTGACCAAGCCGCCGATGATCACCCAGGCCATCGGCGAGTAGAGTCCGGCACCCTGCAGCGCCAGCGGCAGCAGGCCGCCGATGGCGGTCAGCGAGGTCAGCAAGATCGGCAGGAAGCGCACCTCGCCGGCCTCGGCGATGGCCTCGTCGAGCGCGCGACCCTCGCGACGCAGCTGATTGGTGAAGTCCACCAGCAGGATCGAGTTCTTGATCTCGATGCCGATCAGCGCGATGAAGCCGATGATCGCGGTGAACGAGAGCGAGAAGCCGCTGAGGAACAGCGCCACCAGCCCGCCCATCACGCCCAGCGGGATCACCGTGGCCACGATCAGGGTGGACTTGAAGCTGCCGAACTCCAGCACCAGCACGGCGAGGATGCCGAACACCGTCACCAGAATGGCGGCACCGAAGCCTTCCAGACTTTCCGCGCTGCTCTTGGCCTCGCCGCCGAGCTCGTAGCGGTAGCCGGCCGGCCAGGGATAGCGGTCGAGCTGGGCCTGGATCTGCGCGGTCACCGCCTGGGTGTTGTAGCCGGTACGGGTGTAGCCGGTGAGGATCACCGCACGCTCCCGGTCCAGGCGATCGATGCTGGCCGGCGCCTCCACCAGCACCGGGGTGGCGAGCTGGGCCAGCGGCACCTGACCGCCCTGGCGCGAGGGCAGGTGCAGGCCCTCCAGCGTGTCCAGGGTGCTGCGGCCCTGCATCGGTGCGCGCAGCACCACCGGATGGTTCTCGCCATCCCGGGTGCGGAACTCCCCGGCATCGAGTCCAGCCACCGCCAGCCGCACCCGCAGGTCCACCTCGGCCGGACTCAGGCCCAGCAGGCCGGCGCGCTCGGCGTCCACCTGCAGGGCCAGATCCTGGCGACTGCGACGGACCGGGTTGACCACATCGCGGGTGCCCGCGGTGCTGACCATGAGCTGTTCGATCTCGGCCGAGAGTCGCCGAAGCTCGTCCAGATCCGGGCCCAGCACGCGGATCGCCAGCGGCGCGGCCACCGGCGGACCGTTCTCGAACTCCTTGAGCACGATGTCCGCCCCGGGCAGGGTGGCGAAGCCGGCGCGCAGCCGGTCGTAGAGCGCGTCCGCCTCGGCCTCGCGCAGCGGCGTCAGGCTGGCGAACACCTCGGCGTAGTTGGCGGCGAGCTCCTTCTGGAAGATGTTGTAGTAGATCTGCGGGTTGCCGCGGCCCAGGTTGGCCATCACCTCGCGCACCTGCGGTTCCGCGGCGAGCTGGCGCTCCACCGCGCGCAGCACGGTGTCGGTGGCGGCGAGGCTGCTGCCCGGCGGCAGGGTGATCTGCACCAGGAACTGCGGGGTGCCGGCCTTGGGGAACAGCGAGAAGCCGATGGCCGGAACCAGCAGCAGACTGGCCAGGAACAGCACCGCGGAGAGCCCGGCGGCGGCCAGCGGCCGCGCCAGCGCCCGGGCCAGCAGCGGCGCATAGACACGGCGGATGCCGCGCATCACCGCCTGCAGAAACACATTGCCCTCGGCGGAGGCCTCGCGCGGCAGGAAGCGGCTGGCGAGGAAGGGAATCACCGTCAGCGAGACCAGCAGCGAGGCGCTGACGGTGAACACCACCGCCACCGGCAGCGACTGGATGAACTTGCCCGGATTGCCCGGCAGCATCAGCAGCGGCAGGAAGGCGAACAGCAGGGTGGCGGTACAGCCGACCACCGCGAGCGCGATCTGGCGGGTGGCGAGGATGGCCGCCTCCACCCGGGGATGGCCCATGCGCAGGAAGCGGGCGATGTTCTCGGTGACCACGATGCTGTCGTCCACCAGCAGGCCCAGCGCCACCACGAAGCCGGCGATCGACAGCTGGTTGAGCGAGAAGCCGGCGAAGTGCAGCGCCGCCAGTCCGCACAGCAGGGACAGCGGAATCGACACCATCACCACGCCGGCGGCACGCAGGCCCAGGGGCAGCAGGGTGACCAGGACCAGGGCGATGGCGATGATGAAATCCGCGCTCAGCTGGCCGAGCCGGCGCTCCACATTCTCGGCCTGCTCGAAGCCCACCTCCAGACGGATGTCGGCGGGCAGGGTGGCGACGAACTCCGCCAGGGCCCGATCCAGACCCTCGCGGGTGACGAAGATGTTCTGCCGGTCCTTCTGGTTGGCGGTCACCCACACCGCGCGCTGGCCCTGATAGCGGGCGGTGTACTCCTCGGCGGCGTGGTCCCAGCTCACCTCGGCCACATCGCCGAGGCGCACCTGCCCCCCTGGCCCTCCACCGACCACGGTGGCGCGCACCTGCTCGAGACTGGTGTAGGCGCCGCTGGTCTGCAGATTGAAGCGGCGCGGTCCGGCCTCGACCGGCCCACCGGGAATGCTGGTGTTCTCGGCGCGCACCGCCTCCAGCACCGTCGCCGCATCCAGCCCCAGCTCGGCCAGCCGCTTGAAGTCCAGCGCCACCCGCAGCTCGCGCTCCGGGTAGGCCCAGGTCCTGGCCTCGCGCACGCCCGGCACGCGCTCGAAACGGTCCTGCAGCGCCTCGGCCACGGCGCCGAGCCGGGCGTAGCTGGCCGTCTCCGAGACCAGCGCCACCTGCACGATGTTGACGAGGCCCGGGTTGATCTTCTTGACCTCCAGACGGGTCACCCCGGCGGGCAGGCTGGATCGCAGCGCGGTCACCTCGCGGGTGATCTCGTCGTACTTGCGGTCGGCGTCGATCGACACCTCGAACTCGGCACGGATGATGGCGAGGCTGTCGTCGCTGCTCGAGACCATCTCCTTGAGGTCATCCAGGGCGTTGATCGCATCCTCGATCGGCTCCACCACCTGGCGTTCCATCTCCAGCGGATCGGCACCTGGATAGACCGCGATCACCGTGAAGGCCGAGATCGGGAAGTACGGATCCTCGGTGCGCGGGATGTCGCGCAGGCTGCTCAGACCGATCGCCACCAGCAGGGCGAAGAAGGTGGCGGTGAAGGCGACATTGCGGACCGCGAATTCGGCCAGGCGCATGGGCTACTCCTGAACCTGGACGCGCTCGCCATCGCGCAGATAGGCCGCCCCGGCGGTCACCACCCGGGCATCGGCCGGCAGCGGCTGCTCCAGCGCGGCGCGCTCGCCATCGAGAAAGGCGATGGCCACCAGCGCCTCGCGCACGGTGTTGTCGGCCTCCAGCAGATAGATGCGGCTGGCCCGCTGATCGCCCTCCACCAGGGCGGCGAGCGGCAGGTAGCTGCGGGTTCCGGTCTCGCGCGGCAGGATCCGGGCCGAGCCGATCAGGCCGCTGGCCAGGGCGCCGGCATCGGGCCCGGTGCCCGGTTCGGGCGGGGCGAGGGCCAGTTCCACCCGGTAGGTGCCGCTGGCGGGATCGGCGGCGGCGCTGATCTCCGCCACCGTGGCCGCGAAGCGCTGGCCGGGCAGGGCGTCGAAACGCACCTCGGCGGGATCGCCGGTGCGCACCCGCACCGCATCGCGGTCCGCCACGCCCCCGCGCAGCACCATGCCGCTCTGGCTGCGGCTGAGCTCGAGCACCGGCTGCCCGGCCTGCACCAGCGTCCGTGGATCGGCGAGCCGGCGCAGCACGCGGCCGGCCGCCGGGGCCACCAGCTCGGCATAGCCGCGGTTGTAGCGCACGGCGTCGAGCTGGGCGCGTGCCACCGCCTCGGCCGTGGCCAGATCATCCAGCTGCTCGCGGGTCACCACATCCTCGGCGAACAGCTGCTGCCCGCGCGCCAGATCGCGCTGGGCCTTGCGCTGGGCCTCCTCGGCCTGGGTGAGCTGGGCGTCGATCTCGGCGACCTCCAGGCGCGCCAGCACCTGGCCAGCTGCAACCGTCTCGCCTTCGCGCACGCCGATGGTGGCGATCACGCCGCCGATCTTGAAGGCGAGGGTGGCGGTATCCCGGCTCGCCGACACCCCGACCAGGCGCACCGCCGGCTGCACCGGACCGGTCTCTACCCGGGCCACCTGCACCCGCCGCAGCGCGGCGGTCTCGGCGGCCGGCGGCGCCGGCTCGGTGCAGGCCGCCAGCAGCAGGCCGCAGCCCAGCAGGGCCGCAGAGCGGACGGAAAGACGATCAACGGTCATGGCAGGCTCCGGGCCAGCAGGGCGGGGGGCAGGACAAAGGCGGCGGTGGCGTATTCGAGTTCGGCCTCGGCGCGCAGGCGGTCGAAGCCCGCCACCGCGAAGCCCAGCTCGGCCTCGGTGCGGGCGCGTTCGGCATCGAGGAATTCCAGCTGCGAGCGCTGACCCGCATCGCGCTGGCGCTGGGCAATCCGGAACGACTCGCTGGCCGCGCGCAGGCGCGCACCGGCGGTCTCCAGCGCCGACTCGGCGGTGCGCAGCTCGTCCTCGCTGCGACGGCGGGCGAGATCCAGCGCCCGTGCCAGCTCCTCGCGGCGGGCGCGCAGGGCCTGGGCCTGGCCAAGCGCCTCGTCGACGGCGCTGCGGCGCTGGCCGCCGTCGAACAGGGTCCAGCTCAGCACCAGCGAGGCGGTGTGCACCTCGGCATCGCGCTGATGCCGGTAGGTCTCGCCCTGGTAGCCGCTGTCCGCGGCCAGCGCCAGCGTCGGCTGGTAGCGATCGCGGGCCAGCTCGGCCGCCTGCTCGGCGGCGCGGATGCCGGCCTCGGCCTGGCGCAGCTCGGGGCGGCGCTGCGCACCCTCGGCGGAAGCGGACGCCGGGACCGCCGGCGCCGGCACGGCATCGAGCGGGACCGATACCCGCACCGGGGCCTCCTCCTCGGCATTGCGCAGCAGGTTGAGATAGCGCCGTGCCTGGCGCACCTGGTTCTCCGCCACCTGCAGCCGCTGGGTCACCGCCAGCACCTCGGCTTCGGCGCGCAGCACCCGGTCGCGGGTTGCCTGGCCACTGCTGAGTAGGGCCTCGGCCACGCGCTGGTTCTCGATCAGGGTGTCGAGGCTGGCCTGCAGGATGCGCTGCCCGGCCTCGGCCTGGCCCAGCGTGTAATAGGCCTGGCGCAGGTCCCGCACCAGCGTGCGGGCGAAGGCCTCGCGCTGGGCCTCGCGGCTGTCCAGCAAGGCGGCCTGCAGGCGTATCTGGCTGCCGATCTGCGGGGCGTAGAGCGGAAGGCTCAGGGTCAGCCGGGTGTCCTGTTCGCGCTCGCGCAGGAAGGTGATCCGGCTGTTGTCGATCATCGGGAAGCGGGTCGGGTTCTCGCTCTCCGCGGTCAGCTGGTTCAAGGTCTGGTAGATCGGGTTGACCAGATCACCGGTCGGGATCTCGGTGAAGCGGCCGCCCTCGCTCACCGTGTAGCGGGCGGCCAGCGCCAGCACCGGCGCCCGCTTCGCCCGCGCCCCGGCCAGGGCCGCGGCCGCCGCCCTCACCTCAAACTGCTGTGCCTGCAGGCTGTGGTTGCGGGTCAGCGCCTCCGCCAGATAGCCGGGCAAGGGGTCGGTGGATGCCTCGTCCAGCGCCGCCGCCGGCCCCCCCGCGAGCAGCAGCAGCACCAGCAGGCCGCGCCGGCCCAGTGGACTGGAAAGGCGTCCAGTGATTAGACGCATGTCAATCTCCTGACACGAAAAAGCCCCTTCAGCCGTTCGGCTGCGGGGGACTGGAAACCGCCCGGGTCGCCATCTGGATGGCCTGCTCGAGAAAGTCCGCCACCGCGATGCCCTGGTGGACGAACACCGCCCCCTTGGTCTGCGCCAGCTGCAGGGCACCGTGGGTGAAGCCCCACAGCGTCATCGCCACGCAGATCGGATCCCCGATGTCCGCACGGATCGAGCCATCCTTCTGACCGGCCAGCAGCGCCATTACCGTCTGGGCGTGCACCGCCTGGCCGGCGAGCATCAGCCGGTGCTCCATGCTGGCTTCGTCCTGCAACTGGGGACGATGCGCTTCGAAGCGCGAAAGTGCCGAGAAATAAACAGGAAACTGCTGTGCGAAGCCGAGGTAGGCACGGCCGATGGCAGCCACCTTGTCGCGCCCGAGCAGAGGCCGGCGCACCACTTCCTCGAAGCGCTGGCGCAGCACCTCCAGGCCCCGCAGGCAGACGCCGAACTGCAGCTCGGACTTGTCCTTGAAATAGACATAGAGCAGGGCGCGGGACACCCGCGCGGCGGCGGCGATGTCTTCCATCTTGGCCGCCTCGTAGCCCTTTTCGAGAAACACCCGCTCGGCGGCGTCGAGGATGTCCTCGCGCCGCTTTTCCTTTTCCTCGAGCCGGCGACCTTCGCTGGGGTTCATGCCCCCACGCTAGTGATTCGTTGACACGATGTCAATGAATCCCCGCCGCGGGGCGGCGGCGCTGGCCGCCGCGCGCGGGGGTCGGTCAGCGCCCGACCAGGGTGCGGGCGATCACTTCCTTCATGATTTCCGAGGTGCCGCCGTAGATGCGCTGGATGCGCGCGTCCTGCCAGTAGCGGCTGATCGGGTACTCGGTCATGTAGCCGTAGCCACCGAAGAGCTGCAGGCAGCCGTCGGTGACGCGGCCCTCCATCTCGGTGGTGGACAGCTTGATCATCGCCGCCGCGGCGACATCGAGCCTGCCCTGCGCATACATCGCGTTGCACTTCTCCACATAGGCGCGGTGCACCTCGATGTCCGTCTTCATCCGCGCCAGCTCGAAGCGGGTGTTCTGGAAGCTGGCGATCGGCGCGCCGAAGGCCTTGCGGCTCATCACATACTCGATGGTCTTCTCCAGCGCGCCCTGGGCGTGGGCCACGGCGGTCACCGCCAGGGCCAGGCGCTCGCGCGGCAGCTCGTCGATCAGATGGCCGAAGCCGCCACCGATGCGGCCCAGCACCTCGTCCGCACTGATCTTCACATTGTCGAAGAACAGCTCCGAGGTATCCGCGCTGTGCAGACCGATCTTGTCCAGATTGCGGCCGCGCTTGAAGCCGGGCAGGGTGGTATCGAAGGTGAACAGGGTGGTGCCCTTGGCACCCAGCTTCGGATCGGTCTTGGTGGCGAGGATCACCACGCCGGCGTGCTGGCCGTTGGTGATGAAGGTCTTCGAGCCGTTGATCACATAGCCCTCGCCATCCGGCAGGGCCGAGGTCTTGATGCCCTGCAGATCAGAGCCGGCCCCGGGCTCGCTCATGCCGATGGCGCCGATGCACTCGCCCCGGGCCATGCGCGGCAGGTACTTGCGCTTCTGCGCCTCGCTGCCCAGGTGCAGGATGTAGGGGGCGGCGATGTCCGAGTGCACGGACAGATTCGAGGCCAGGGCCAGGAAGCCGAGGCGTGCGGTTTCCTCCAGCACCACCATGCTGAAGTCAAACGGCGCGCCCATGCCGCCGTACTCCTCCGGCTGATCCACGCAGAGCAGGCCGTTCTCGCCCAGCTTGAGATAGAGCTCCTTGGGGAAGATGCCGGCCTTCTCCCACTTCTCGTAGTGCGGCTCGACCTCGGCCTTGAGGAAGCGCACCACGGTGTCGCGGAAGGCGGTCAGTTCTTCGGTGTGGGGGGCGTCGTAGCTCATGGCAGGGCTCGTGAGGGAGGGATAGCAGGCAAAGTCTACTGCGCGGCCTCGGCAGGCCGGGTCTTGTGTCGATATTCGCAAAGATCGGCGATCCCGCAGCCCGGGCAGCGCGGCTTGCGCGCCTGGCAGACATAGCGGCCATGCAGGATCAGCCAGTGATGCGCATCGCGGGCGAACTCGGGTGCGGTGAACTTCACCAGGCGGTCCTCCACCTGGCGCACGGTCTTGCCGGGCGCGAGCCCCGTCCGGTTGGCCACCCGGAAGATATGGGTGTCGACGGCGATGGTTGGCTCCCCGAAGGCCGTGTTGAGCACCACATTGGCGGTCTTGCGTCCCACCCCGGGCAGGGCTTCGAGCGCCTCGCGCTCACGCGGCACCTCGCCGCCGTGGTCGCGGATCAGGATCTCGCACAGGGCGATCACATTGCGGGCCTTGGTGTTGAACAGGCCGATGGTCTTGATGTGCTCGCGCAGCCCCGCCTCCCCCAGCGCGAGGATGGCCGCCGGCGTGTTGGCGACTGGAAACAGGCGGGCGGTCGCCTTGTTCACCGAGACATCGGTGGCCTGGGCCGAGAGCGCCACCGCCACCAGCAGCTCGAAGGGGCTGGAGAACTGCAACTCGGTGGTCGGTGCCGGATTGCCGGCCCGCAGGCGGCGGTAGATCTCGGCGCGCTTGGCGGGATTCATGACGGGCCGGCTCCGAGCCGGGCGAGCGCCGCGGCCACCGGGTCCTGCGCCTGCAGGCGGCCGCGCAGGGCGCCGCGGCGCGCCTGCTCCTCCTGCTCCCAGCGCTGCAGGCGCTGGCCGCGCTGCTCGTAGCGCTGGCGGAAGAACGGCGCCCGCTCGCGCGGCAGCGGCAGGCCCGGTGCCGGTTCCATGACGATGCAGTCGACCGGGCAGGGCGGGATGCACAGCTCACAGCCGCTGCAGTCTTCGGTGAGGATGGTGTGCATGAGGTTGGCGGCGCCGACGATGGCATCGGCCGGGCAGGCCTGGATGCACTTGGTGCAGCCGATGCAGTCGGCCTCGACGACCCGCGCCACCCGGGTGGTGACCTCCTCCTGCCCGCAGTCCGGGTCCAGCGCCTGTGCGGGCTGACCGGTGAGCGCGGACAACGCCTGGATCACCCCGGCGCCGCCGGGCGGGCAGCGGTTGATCGCCGCCTCGCCGCGCGCCATCGCCTCGGCGTAGGGCCGGCAGGCCGGATATCCGCAGCGCGTGCACTGCGTCTGCGGCAGCAGGGCGTCGAGGCGATCGGCGAGCGAGGGCGCAGGCATCGCGGCGGGCGGGGACGGCAGCGCCTACTTGACCCGCATGCCCGGTTCGGCCCCGGCATCCGGCGCCAGCAGGAAGGGGCCGCCGCGCTCATCGCTGGCCGCCAGCACCATGCCCTCGCTGAGCCCGAACTTCATCTTGCGCGGCGCCAGATTGGCCACGCAGACCGTCAGCCGGCCGACCAGCGTCTCCGGGCTGTAGGCCGACTTGATGCCGGCGAACACCTGTCGTTCGCCGAGCGGGCCGAGGTCCAGCCGCAGGCGCAGCAGCTTGTCGGCCCCCTCCACCTGGGCGGCCTCGGCGATCCGCGCGATGCGCAGATCGACCTTGCCGAAGTCCTCGATGCTCAGCGGCGGAGTACCGGCTGCGGCGGGTGCCGGTGCGGGCGCGGCGGCGGGGGCGGTGGGCGCGGGCGGCGGGGTTTGAATCACGAGCAGGCGGTCCAGGGTCTTGGGGTCGATGCGGGTCAGCAGCGGGGTGTAGGGCCGGATGGGGTGGTCCAGCAGTGGCCGTCCGAGATCGGCCCAGGTAAGCGGCGGCACTTGCAGAAACTGCTCGGCCTGCTCGACCACGCGGGGCAGCACGGACTTGAGCAGGATGCAGAGCAGGCGGAAGCCGTTGAGCGCGGCAGTGCAGACGCCGTGCAGCTCGTCGTCGCGCCCCGGCTGGTTGGCCAGCTTCCAGGGAGCGAGGTGTTGCAGGGCCTCGTTGATCTGGTCGGCCAGCGCCATCGTTCGGCGCAGCAGGGCCGCCGTATCGCCGGCGTCCGCTTCGGCGGCGGCCTCGCTGCCGTCCAGCGTGAGCGGCAGGCGGGCCTGGATCGCCGCGTCAACACGGGCGGCCAGCCGGCCGTTGAAGCGCTTCTCGATGAAGCCCGCACAGCGGCTGGCGATGTTGACGAACTTGCCGACCAGATCGCTGTTGATGCGGGCGGCGAAGTCCTCGAGGTTGAGGTCGAGGTCGTCCGGCCCGCTGCCGAGCTTGGCGGCGAAGTAGTAGCGCAGGCAGTCCGGATCCAGGCCCGCGTCGAGGTAGGTGCGGGCCTGGATGAAGGTGCCGCGGCTCTTGCTCATCTTGGCGCCGTTGACGGTCAGGTAACCGTTGACATGCAGCCGCGTGGGGGTGCGATGGCCGGAGCCGTGCAGCATCGCCGGCCAGAACAGGCCGTGGAAGTTGATGATGTCCTTGCCGATGAAGTGATGAAGCTCGGCGGTCGAGCCCTCACCCCAGAACGCATCGAAGCGCTCGGGCGTGAGGCCGGCCTTCTTCCCGGAGGCGCAGAGCGCATGGAAGCTCGCCATGTAACCGATCGGCGCGTCGAGCCAGACATAGAAGTACTTGCCGGGGGCGTCCGGGATCGGGAAGCCGAAGTAGGGCGCGTCGCGGGAGATATCCCAGTCGCGCAGCCCGCCATCGAACCACTCGCGCAGCTTGGCCTTGACGCTGGGATGGGCGACCTCGCCCTGCAGCCAGCCACCGAGCAGGTCCTTGAAGTCGCCGAGCTTGAAGAAGTAGTGCTCGGACTCGCGCATCACCGGCGTGGCGCCGCTGACCACGCTCTTCGGATTCTTCAGATCGGTCGGCGCATAGGCCGCCCCGCAGACCTCGCAGTTGTCGCCGTACTGGTCGGCGCTGCCGCACTTCGGGCACTCCCCCTTGATGTAGCGATCCGGCAGAAACATCGAGCGCTCGGGGTCGTAGAGCTGCTGGATCGGCCGCACGCCGATGTGCGCCTTCTCGCGCAGGCGGCGGTACAGGCGCTCTGCGAGCTGCCGGTTCTCGGCCGAATGGGTGGAGTGGTAGTGGTCGAAGGCGATGTGGAAATCGCGGAAATCGGCCTCATGCCGGCGCTGGATTTCGGCGATGAAGGCCTCCGGACTCAGGCCGGCCTTCTCGGCAGCCAGCATGATCGGCGTGCCGTGGGCGTCATCGGCGCACACATAGTGCACCTCGCGTCCGCGCAGGCGCTGGAAGCGCACCCAGATATCGGCCTGCACATAGCCCACCAGATGCCCCAGATGGATGGGGCCGTTGGCATAGGGCAGGGCGTTGGTGACCAGCAGGCTGGGGCGGTCAGAGCTGGACATCGCAGGTCGCGTCGGGGGTGGTCCGAGGGCCGCGAAGTATGCCACGCACCCCTGTGGCGGCCGTGCCCGCGGGCGCGGGTGCGGGCTTTCAGTAGCGGTTCAGGCCGGCTTGGCAGCCTGCTCGCAATCGTCCACGGGCGTGGACGGTGCCCCCGCCGGAGCCTCCCATGCGTCTGCCCTCCCTCTTGCTCGGTCTTGGACTGCTCGTATCCGCCAGCCTGTGGTCCAGCCCGGCGGCCGCCGGCCGCGGCCACTGGGATTATGTCTACTACCCGGATCACCACCTCTACTACGCGCCGCACAACGGCTACTGGTATTGGCGGGTGGATGATCACTGGCGCTACGGCCCGGTGCTGCCGCGCCATTTCGTCAGCGTGGCGATCGGCGGCATCTCGATCCGCCTGGATGTCGACCACCCCTATCTGCGCCACGACTATGTGGTCCATCACTACCACCCGCGCCATGTGGTGCATCACCACTACCGGCCGCGGGTCCACTACTACGGTGGCCACGGCGGCTGGTCGGGCTACCGGCATGGCGACTCCCATCGCTGGCGCTCGCATGACCGGGATGACCGCCGCGAGTGGCGCCAGGATGATCGCGACGATCGTCGCGAGTGGCGGCAGGACGCCCGTGATGACCAGCGCGAGTGGCGCCAGGATGATCGCGATGACCGTCGCGAGTGGCGCCAGGACCAGCGTGAGCAGCGTCTTGACCAGCAGCGCGAGCGGCGCCAGGAGGTCCGTCGCGAGGTCCGGCAGGAGCAGCGCCGCGAGGTGAGGCAGGAGCAGCGCCGCGAGGCCCGCCGGGAAGAGCGCCGCGAACAGCGGCGTGACGACCGCCGCCGCAACCCCAACATGCAGTAAGCCCACCGCGCCGTGCCCCCACGGCGCGGGGGTTTCGCTCCCGTCCCCGGCCGGCCACGCGCCGGGGATTTCCGGGTGCGCCATTCCGGTCGCCTGCGCGACCGGCTTTTTATTGGGCGGCCATAATCCGGGGCTCACGGAGACCCGCCCATGCTGCAGCACACCTTCGGCCTGATGATTCCCGGCGCCCCCGGCGGCGGTGCCACCGTCGCGGTGCAGGCGCCGTATGACGGTCAGCCGATCGGCTCGGTGCAGAGCGCCAGCGCTGCGGATGCCGAACAGGCCCTCGCCACCGCCCACGCCCTGTTCCGCAACCGCCGCGGCTGGCTGCCGCTGCGTACCCGCATCGAGATCCTGGAGCGGACCGCTGCCCTGTTGCGCGAGCGGGCCGAGCCGCTGGCCCTGGAAGCCGCCCGCGAAGGGGGCAAGCCGCTGGTGGACTCGCGGGTGGAGGTGGCACGCGCGGCGGATTCGCTCAAGGCCTGCGTCGATGCCCTGCGCACCGAGGCGGGCGAGGTGATCCCGATGGGGCTGACCGCCTCCAGCGCCCAGCGCTATGCCTTCACCCAGCATGAGCCGATCGGGGTGGTGCTGGCGATCTCGGCCTTCAACCACCCGCTGAATCTGATCGCCCACCAGGTGGGCCCGGCCCTGGCGGCCGGCTGCCCGGTGCTGGTCAAGCCGGCGCGCAGCACGCCGCTGTCCTGCCTGCGCTTCGTCGCCCTGCTGCGCGAGGCCGGTCTGCCCGAGGCCTGGTGCCAGCCGCTGCTGCCGGAGTCCCATGCGCTGACCGCCCGGCTGGTGGCCGATCCGCGGGTCGGCTTTCTCAGCTTCATCGGCAGTGCCGAGGTCGGCTGGGGGCTGCGCCGCCAGCTCGCCCCGGGCACCCGCTGCGCCTTCGAGCATGGCGGGGTGGCGCCGGTGATCGTCGCCGAGGACGCCGATCTTGATCTCGCCGTGCCCCTGCTGGCCAAGGGCGGCTTCTATCACGCCGGTCAGGTCTGCGTGTCGGTGCAGCGGATCTTCGTGGCGCGGTCGCGCGCCGGCGAGCTGGTCGAGCGGCTGGCCGCCGCGGCGCGTGCCCAGCGGGTGGGCGATCCGACCCTGGCCGAGACCGAGGTCGGGCCGCTGATCACGCCCGCCGAGGTCAGCCGGGTGGCCGAATGGGTACAGGAGGCCACCCGCGCCGGTGCCCGTCTCGCCGCCGGCGGCCTGCCGATCGGCGAGCGCTGCTTCGCGCCCACGGTGCTGGTCGATCCGCCGGAGCAGACCCGGATCAGCCAGGCCGAGGTATTCGGTCCGGTGGTGGCGGTCTATCCAGTCGAGGGTGTGGAGGCGGCCTGCCAGCGCGCCAATGCCCTGCGCTTCGCCTTCCAGGCGGCGGTGTTCACCCGCTCGCTCGACACGGCGCTGGCCGCCTACCAGGGCCTCGATGCCTCCGCGGTGATGGTGAATGACCACACCGCCTTCCGCGTCGACTGGATGCCCTTCGCGGGTCTGGGCGAGTCAGGGCTGGGGACCGGCGGGATCGTCCACACCCTGCGCGAGATGCAGGTGCGCAAGATGATGGTGCTGCGCTCGCCCGAGATCCGGCTGTAGGCCGGGCTGGAGACGGTCCCGCTCTGGCGCGGACCGGGCCAGCGGTTCGTCGTCATCACCGCTCGCCAGCACTAGCGTCAGCCCACGCTGACAGGGAAATCCGCCCGCCGCCCCGGCGGGTGTCGCCGCGGCCCCTTGCCGGGTCTCTGCCAGAACCAATAAACTGAATCCAGTTCTGAACCAAGTTCAGATAGCAATCTAAGTTCAATAACCCCGGTGATCGCCGGGTCCAGGGAGTCCGCCGCCGGTCATGGGAACCCGCGAACGCCGCCAGCGCGAGGTCGCCGAGAGGGAGCAGTTCTTCCTCCAGGCGGCGCGCGTGCTCATCCGCGAGGAGGGCCTGCTGAACCTGCAGATGTCGCGGGTGGCGGAGCGCTGCGAGTACGCGGTCGGCACGCTGTACCAGCACTTCACCTCGAAGGAGGACCTGGTGCTGGCGCTGGCCGCCGAGGGCAGCGTGGAGCACGCCGCCCTGTTCGACCGCGTGCAGCGCTGGCAGGCCAGCAGCCGCGATCGCATGTTTGCCATCGGCGTGTGTTCGAGTCTGTTCGTGCGCCGCAATCCCGATCACTTCCGCATCAGCCAGTACGCGCTCTGCGATGTGGTCTGGCGCGCGGCCTCGGCCTCGCGCCGCGAGGCCTTCCTGGAGGTCAGCAACCCGATCGGGGCGATGGTCACCGGCATCGTCGAGGACGGCGTGCGCGAGGGCGCCCTGGCGCTGCGCGGGCTGAGCCCCGGCGAGTTCACCGTCGGGCTGTGGGCGCTGTGCATGGGCACCCACAACCTGGTGCATACCGAGGGCATTCTCGACCAGATGCGCCTCAACGATCCCTACCGCCTGCTGTGCCGCCACATCAACGGACTGCTCAATGGCTACAGCTGGAAACCCTGGGTGGACCCGGCTGATGACGCCGCCCTGGACGCCCTGTTCGACCGCATCTGCCACGAGGTATTCGATGACCTGCGCTGTGCTGACTAGATCGGCCCTGATCGGCCTCGTCCTGCTCGCCGGCCTGCCCGCGACGGCGGCCGCCGAGCTGCTTGTTTCCGAGGCGCTGAGCCGCGCGGCCGAGCGCGACCCGACCTTTCTCGCCGCCCAGGCCCAGAAGCGCGCCGAGGCGGAGAAGGGCGTGCAGGAGCGTTCCACCCTGCGGCCGCAGGTGGCGGTGCTGGCCGGTGGGGAGTACCGCTATGCCGACTCGCAGTTCGCCTTCGGCAGCGCCCAGGACCAGTACTCGGCCTGGTCGGTCTCGCTGGAGGCGCGCCAGCCGGTGCTGCGCCTGGACTGGCAGGCCCGGCTCGATCGCGCCGAGGCCCAGGACACCCTGGCTGTGGTGCGCTATCGCCAGGCCGAGGTCGAGTTCCTCTCCCGCGTGGCCCAGCGCTACCTCGACGCCCTGCGTGCCCAGGACCAGCTGCTGCAGGTGGAGGCCGAGGTGCAGGCGGTGGCCGAGGCGCTGGCCGATACCCGCAAGCGCTACGAGGTTGAGCTGGTGCCGGGCACCGATCTCAAGGAAGCCCAGGCTCGCGATGATCTGACCCGCGCCCAGCGCATCGCCGCCCAGGCCCGGCTGGCCGAGACCCGCGACGCGCTGGCCGAGATCACCGGCTACGACGGCCCGCTGCCGACCCTGCGCGAGGAGCTGGTGCTGCCGCGCCCGCCCGCCGAGAGTCTGGAGGCCTGGTTCGCGGCCGCGCGCGAGCGCAACGCCCTGCTGCTGGCGGCCCGCCTGCAGCGCGACATTGCCCTCGCCGATGTGGCCAGCCGCCGCGCCGACGGACTGCCGCAGGTGGATCTGGTGGCCGGCGCCTCCCATGCCGACTCCCGCGAGTACGAGCTCGGCCAGCTGCAGGACGACGCCCGGGTGGGGGTGGAGCTGAGCGTGCCGATCTATGCCGGCGGCTTCAACCAGAGCCGTCTGCGCGAGGCCGGCGCCGCTCTCGAGGCGGCCGAACAGGATGTGCGCCGGCTGGAGCTGGAGACCGAGCGCGAGGTGCGCCGCGCCTACCGCGATGTCGAATCCGCCGCCGCCAGCGCCCAGGCCTACACCCAGGTGCTGGTCTCGGCCGAGGCCGCCGAGGCGGCGGTGCGGGCCGGCTACGACGCCGGCACCCGCACCATCCGCGATGTGCTGGATGCCCGCAGCCAGCTGGTGCAGGCGCGCCGCCAGCGCAACGAGGCGCGCTACGACCTGCTGATCAAGGGCCTTTATCTGCGCGCCATCACCGGGCTGCTCACCGCCGAGGAAGTGCTGGCCCTCGATGCCCTGCTGGTGCGCCAGCCGTCCTGACCCCGATTTGAATCCGACTGCGAGTCCCCCATGAGCAAGACCATGATCGCCCTGATGCTGCTGGTGCTGCTGATTTTCGGCGGCGTCTTCGGTGCCAAGTATGTGGGCGGCAAGATGATGCAGGACGCCATCGCCAACATGCCGATTCCCCC
>DASUDX010000129.1:0-2707 GCA_036275365.1 Nevskiaceae bacterium
CTCCTTGACCTTGGGCTGGTGATCGGCGCAGACGATATCCATCACCGGCAGGCCCAGCAGCTCGTCTGGCTTGTCGTAGCCGAGCAGCTGGGCGAAGGCCGGGTTGGCGTGGGAGAGGATGCCTTCCTGGATATGCACCACGGCATCGGCGGTGCCTTCCAGCAGCTGCAGATGGCGGGACTCGAAGTCGCTCAGGCGCAGACGGGTGGTCTGCAGCTCGCGCAGGGAGGCGTGCAGCGCCAGTTCGCGCAGGCAGACCAGTTCCAGATGACGCAGGGCGCGACGGTCTTCGTTGCTGACCAGGTCGCGGGCACCGGCGGCCAGCGCCGCCACCGTGTCATCGGCTCGCAGCTGGCTCGACAGCGCCACCACCGGCAGGGTCGGCGCATGCTTGGCACACAGGCCGATGACCTCGCGCAGCGGCGTGCTCGCCAGCTGGTCCGAGGCCAGCACTAGATCCGGCGCCGAGCGGCGCAGGCTGTCCTCCAGCTCCTCGAGATCGGCGATCCAGGCGGCGCGCAGCGGATGCCCGGCATTGCGCAGATAGCTCTCGATGCGCTTGGCAACTTCCTCGAACTCCGCGACCACCAGAAGCGTTCCACCGCTGGGGTTGACGGCCACGGGCGCGGAGCGGGGGGGATTCATCACCAGGCGATCCATCGTTTGGCCGGCTCACCGCTGACCTCGCGGGCCAGCCGGGGAACCAGATATCCCGGAAGACGGGCCGCCAGCTCACGCATCAAGCCGGTTGCCCGCCGCTCGTCGACTTCGAAATGCCCCACGCCCTGCACCCGGTCGAGTAGATGGAGATAGTAGGGCAAAACCCCGACCTCAAACAGGCGCGCGCTGAGGGCGGCCAGCGCGTCCGTCGAGTCGTTGATGCCGGCGAGCAGGACGGCCTGGTTGAGCAGGGTGATCCCCTGGGCCCGCAGCCGTCCGCAGGCAGCGGCCAGATCCTCGTCGATCTCCTGGGCATGGTTGATGTGCAGCACCACGCTGGTGGCCAGCCGCCCGCGGCCGAGCCAGGACAGCAGCCCCTCGTCCACCCGTTCCGGCAGCACCACCGGCTGGCGGGTGTGCAGGCGCAGCCGGCGCAGATGGGGAATCGCCTCGAGCGACTGGGCGAGCTCGGCCAGCTTGTCGTCGGACAGCGAGAGCGGGTCCCCGCCGGACAGGATGACCTCCTCGATGGCGGGATCGCTGGCGATCGTCTCCAGGGCCGCCCGCCACTGGCCACGGGCGGCGAGCTGCTCGGAGTAGGGAAAGTGGCGGCGGAAGCAGTAGCGGCAGTGGATGGCGCAGGCGCCGGTGGCGATCAGCAGGACCCGCCCCTGGTACTTGTGGATCACGCCGGCTTCGCGGCTGACCTGCAGATCACCCACCGCATCGAGGCGGGTGATCTCGCCGCTGGCCTCGTCCGGCCGGGGCCAGACCTGCAGGAACAGCGGATCGCGGGGATCACCCCGGCGCATCCGCGCCACATAGCTGCGGGTGACCCGCAGCGGGAAGCCCGCCGCAAGGCCAGCCTGGAGCGTGGGCAGAGCCGGATCGAGCCCGAGCAGGGCCAGCAGTTCGGCGGGGTCGCTCAGGCTCTCGCGCAGGCGGTGCTGCCAGCGGGGTGCGGCGCGCGGGGCCGGCTCACTGCCGGCGAGGGGACGGGGTATCATTTGCGCCGCATTTTGGGGGCCGTGCCGCTCCCGCAACAACCCTTCCGACTCCACGATCCCCAGCGAGCGAGCCCAGCATGGCCTCCGTCAGCACCAATGAAATGAAGTCCGGCACCAAGGTGCTGGTCGATGGCGAACCGTACTCCATCATCGACAACGAGTACCGCAAGCCCGGCAAGGGCCAGGCGACCAACACGCTGAAGATCCGCAACCTCAAGAACGGCCGCGTGCTGGAAAAGACCTTGAAGTCCGGTGACAGCTGGGAGCTGGCGGACATCGAGGAAGTGGAGATGCAGTACCTCTACAACGACGGCGAGTTCTGGCACTTCATGAACCCGGCCAGCTTCGAGCAGGTGCAGGCCGGCAAGTCGGCGATGGTCGATGCCGCCCAGTGGCTCAAGGGCGAGGAGACCTGCAAGGTGCTGTTCTTCAACGGCGTGCCGCTGTCGGTCACCCCGCCCAACTCGGTGATGCTGCTGATCACCGAGACCGATCCGGGCCTGCGTGGGGACACCAGCGGCGGCGGCGGCAAGCCGGCCACCCTGGAGACCGGCGCGGTGGTACGGGTGCCGCTGTTCGTCCAGCAGGGCGAGGTGATCAAGGTCGATACCCGCACCGGCGAGTACCTGGGCCGGGCCGGCAAGTAATGCCCTCGGGCGCCGGTCGGGAGGCGGGCATCGACCCTCCCGATTGGCGGCCCCGCGCCACGCTGGACCGGCTGCAGGCGCGGGCCCGTCTGTATCGCCGGCTCCGCGCGTTCTTCGCGGATCGCGGCGTGCTCGAGGTGGAGACGCCGGTGCTTTCCGCCCATGCCACCGTCGATGTCCATATCGACAGCCTGCGGGTGGACAACGCTGGCGGGCTAGCGCCGCGCTGGCTGCAGACCTCACCGGAGTTCGCGATGAAGCGGCTGCTCGCCGCTGGCAGCGGACCGATCTACCAGATCGCCCGCGTGTTCCGCCGCGACGAGGCCGGCCGCCACCACAATCCGGAATTCAGCCTGCTCGAGTGGTATCGGCCGGGCTGGGACCATCACGCGC
>DASUDX010000130.1:0-4941 GCA_036275365.1 Nevskiaceae bacterium
CGTGGCCGAGGCGCTGGATCACCGGGACGTCCATGCCCCCAGTGTCGGGCTTCCCCGGCCCGGTTTCCAGCGTGCCGCGGCGCCAAGCCGCCTCACGCCCGGGCGGCCGCTGCTCAGGGCGCCGCGGGGGCGCCCGGGCAGCCGCATTCGGGGCAGATCGTGTCCACCTCCAGGGTGAAGCGCTGGTTGTTGGCGGTGAGCTCCTCCTTGACCAGCAGACGGTAGAAGCCGGGCTTCGGATCGGTGACCGTCACCGTCAGCGAGGTAGCACCGGGCTCCGGTGTCCCGCGTGGCTCGTCATCGGCCCCCATCAGCTGAAAGCCCGCATAGCCGGCGCTGAGCCCATCCGGACCAATCAGCTCGAGGGAGTAGACCTCGAACTCATTGGCCCAGCTCAGCGTCACCTCCAGGGTCGGCACCCCGCGCGGCGGCAGCGGGTAGCGGAACTGGTGATAGGAGAAGCTGGGGTCGGTACCACAGCCGAAACACACCAGCGGAGTGGTGGCCAGGCCAGCGGTGGCGCTGAAACTCGCCACCCGGGTGCGGCCGGGGCCGGGGAAGACCTGCCCGAGATCGTCATCACAGGCGTCGCCGATCCCGTCGAGATCCTCGTCCGCCTGATCCGGATTGGCCGCCTCGCGGCAGTTGTCCTCGGCGTCCGGGCGGCCATCGGCATCGCTATCCACCGGCGGCGGCACATCGCAGACATCCCCCTGGCCGTCGCCATCGGCGTCGGCCTGATCGCGATTGGCGCGGGTCGGGCAGTTGTCGATCGCCAGCGGCACGGTGTCGCCATCCTCGTCATCGGCCGTCGCCGGGGTGCCGCCACGGTCGTTGCTGGCCGGGTGCGAAGGCAGCTGGGAGTCGCAGTAGACGAAAGGATCGGCCGCCGGCGGCCCCGGGGTATAGGTATCGCCGAAGAACAGGCCGATCAGGTCCTGGTTCTCCGCAATCACCCCATCCCAGTAGCGCTTGCGCATCAGGATGTTCTCGGTCTGGAACTCGCAGTAGCCGGCCGATTTCGCCACCGGTGCGAGGCCCAGACCCAGATGGGTGAGCGCGCCGGGAATCACCCCGCGATCGGCGGCCGTGGTCAGGTCGCCCCAGCCGAGCTGGGCCCAGGGCGCCGCCGGATTGATCGGTGGCGCGATATCAAAGACCCCTTCCACCGGGTCGTACTCGGTGGTCTGGATCGCATAGGCACCCTGTTCAAGCGCCCGGCGCAGATCCCAGTTGCTGAGCCGGCGGGTCTCGTCCAGCGCCATCAGCGGTGAACCGTCCACGGTGACGATGCCGCCGCGATGGCCGTAGGCCCGCCGGGCTTCCAGCAGCACCTTCGACGCCAGACCCGCCGCCCGCGGGGTGGAGAAGCTGGTGCCGCCGACGCTCGCGGTGTAGCAGTCCTCGGCGGTCAGGCAGTAGGGCAGCGGCTGGGTGTAGTCCGAAACGAAGTCCGGGAAGTTACCGGAGAGCAGGGTCTGACCATTGGAGGTGCCCTCCTCGCTGCCGGATACCCCGATCCCCCACCAGGGGCCGCCGCCGGAGGTCAGCGGGGTGACGGTCGGCGCATTGCCCGCCGAGCTGAAGTGCAGCTTGCCGCGGTTGACCACCGCGTCATAGGTGTGGATGAACGCCACCGGGAACGGCACCGGAATCTGGCCGATGGCGGGATCGGCGAAGCCGTAGCTGGTGCTGAGAATGTCCACCGCCGGATGACGGAAGGCGAACTCGTGGCTGGGGTCGTTGCCGATCTCGTTGCCCTGCTCCACGAACAGGATCACCGCCTCCGGATTGGCGGTGAGCACCGAGGCCGAGGTGCCGAGGCCATGCTCGCTCTTGGTGGGCTCCGGAATCAGGATGCTGTCCGCAGCGCCGGAGAAGGAGGCCGCCACCACATTGGTGCCGATGAAGTGATAGAGCTCGCCGCGCTTGACCCGGCTCCAGAACGCCGCGTCGGCCGCCAGATCGGCCGCGAGATCGCCGGTGCGGGTGAGCTTGACCACATTCTCCGGCTTGACGCCGAGTTCACGCAGCACCGCCGGGGTGACCGCAGACGGACCCCCGCCCGGATAGATCGGGCTGCCGGCGTAGTAGAAGTCGTGGTACGGGTTGAAGGCGGAATCGAGCACCGCCACCACCACCCGCGTGTCCTTGACGAACTCGCGCGGCGGCGGCTGCACCGTCGGGGTCAGGCAGCCGCCCGGCGTGCTGCAGCCGACCACGGCACGACCGCGGTAGGCGGTCTGGGCGTTGGCATAGCTCTTGGTGGCGGACAGATAGAGACCGGCCACCGGGTTGGCGATCAGTGCCTGCTCGCGCGCCTCCATGCTGTCGATGCCGTTGCCGGAGGAGCCGGCCAGCATGCCGTCGGGACCGATCACTTCCAGATCCAGGTCCTCGGCGAAGCGATCCCATTCCACGGTGACGGTCAGCGTGTCATAGCGGCAGCCGGCCGGTACCTCGAAGGGGTTGGGTGCGGCGCTCTCCGGCAGACCCAGGGGCGCCAGCGGTGCGGTACCCGTCCATTCCGCCAGCAGGATTTCCTCGCCCTCGGCGAGACAGACGCTGGGCTGATCGCTTTCGGCGATGACCACCCGGGTGGTGGCGAGCGGCGCCCCGCCGTCCGGCGCGATCACGGCCAGACTGAAGGTCTCCCGGCGCTCGGTCACCTCGTCGTCAATGATCCCGATGGCCAGGGTCGCGGTAGCGGCGCCCCGCTCGAACCGCACCCGCTGACGCCCGGGCTGGTAGTCGCTGCGGGGACGGGCGCTGCCTCGCACCGGCTCGACCACCAGCTGTAGCGCGCGGCTGAGATCGCCGGACCGACGCAGGCTCACCTCGAGGCTGCCGCTGGCCTCATCCACTCGATAGACGCTGCGGGCGAAGCGGACGCTGCTGCTGTCCTGGGCCTGTGCCGTCGGCCAGGGCGTCAGGGCGAGCAGGAAGGCGGTCAGCCCGGAGCCGAGACCGAGATGACGGAAGAGTCGGGCGCCAGCGGACATGGTGCAGTCTCCTCGGCGGCCAGCCGGGGCGAGGATGTCACCCTCGGGCCGCTCATGTAGGGGTTCTCCTACATTGGATAGCAGCGCCGGGAACGGAACGCAACTGACGGTCGGGCTCAGGCCGCCAGCGCCGACCGCGGCACCGGGCCGCTGAAGCCCTTCACCAGCTGGGGGGAGGCTTCGTCGAACCCGGCCCGCCCGGACAGCTCGCGGGTGCGCTCGGCCACCAGGATCTCGCCATCCTCGGCCTGCTCGCAGAGCCGGCAGGCGAGGTTCACCGCCGAGCCCACCGCCGTGTACTCGAGACGCGAGGCCGCCCCGATCACGCCCACGGTCACCGGCCCGCTGGCGAGCCCGATGCCGATCCCCAGCCGCGCCTGCGGCTGGCTCCAGCGGCGGGTCAGCTCGCCACAGACGCTGCGGATGCGGCGCGCCAGCTCCAGCGCCCGCTGGGCATGATCGGCCGCCGGCAGCGGCGCGCCGACCAGGATCAGCACGCCGTCCCCGGCGAAATCCTTGATCGTGGCTTCCTGCTCGGCCACCAGCTGGCCGACGGCGTCGTAATACTCGCGCAGCACCTGCAGCACGCGGGCGCTGGGCACCGCCTGGGCATAGGCCGAGAAGCCGCGCAGATCGCAGCAGACCACGGTGATTTCCAGCTGGTTCTCCTGCATGGCGCGCTTGAGCCCGCGCTCGCTGACCAGCCGCGCCACCTGGGGCGAGAGAAAGCGCGAGAGAAACTGTCCGCGCTGGCCCTGCAGCACGTGGTAGTGCATGGCCCCGACCAGGAACACGATCTCGCCGATGACCATGGCAATCGGCGCCAGATCGCGGGGCAGGATGAAGCCGGCGGTGAAGAACGGCACCGCCACCGCCAGCCCCAGCACGCGGATGCGCTCGCCCTGATCGGGCCGGCGGTTGAGCAGGAGAAGGATGCCGGCGAGCCCGGTCAGCGAGGCGAACAGCACCGGCACCGCGAACAGCCAGAAGCCGCCGAGCTGCAGCAGGCCCCAGCCATAGGCTTCGCTGGCGTGCATGAACTCCCTGAGCCGCGCCTCCGGTGCAACAAAGGCCAGCAGGCCGTAGACGAGGCCGGAGAGCTGGCCCAGCCGCAGCAGGCGATCGCCGGTGCGGGTGTTCATGCCCGGCGCGGCCGGGATGGTCTGGCGCACCCGGTACAGCCACTCCAGGGTGGCCATGATCGCCAGCGACTCCGGCAGGGCCAGCCAGCCCGTGGCCCACAGCGGGATGTCGATCCAGGCCGGCAGCACCACATTGACCAGCACCGAAATGCCGATCGCCTCCATCGCCAGGGCCAGGGCGCGGCTGGTGGCGGAATCACGATCGGCCGACCACTGCGCGACGCCAATCCCCAGCGCCATCAGGGCGACCACCACGTGCGGGGTCAGCTCGTTCATCGGGACTCGGCAGCGGCAGCAGGCGGGGCGGCCGGCGCCTGAGCAGCATCGGCTTCGAACAGCGACTCCAGCTCCCGCGCGGCCTCGCGCGCATTCTGCACGAGCAGGGTCTCATCCCGGTACAGCGCCTGCTGCCGCAGCAGGGTGTCCTCGTCGAAGCGGCGGAAGGTATCGAGCGCGCGCTGGGCCGCCTCCGGGGTCTCGCCCAGGGCCTGCAGCACCCCACGGCTCATTTCCAGACTGGAGAAGAAGCTGCGACGAATCACCTGGCGCACGCCGAGATCCATCAGCTGCAGGGCGTGCTGGCGGGTACGCGCCACCGCGAACACGGTCACTCCAGGGAAATGCCGGCGCAGCTGCTCGGCGATCTGCAGCGACGGACCTGGATCCGCGATGGCGATGACGAACAGCCGCGCCTTGTCCACATGGGCCGCGCGCAGCACTTCAAGGCGCGCCGCATCCGAATAGAACACCGGATTGCCGAAGCGGCGCACGAAATCCACCTGCTGCCAGTTCTTCTC
>DASUDX010000131.1:0-23542 GCA_036275365.1 Nevskiaceae bacterium
CGCGGTGGTGAAGCCCAGCCGGTAGGCGCCAAGCAGGCGCTGCTCGGTCTCGTGCCAGAGCAGCAGGTGCTCGTAGTCGCGGTCGTGGGCATCACGATCACAGGCGAGCCCGCTGCCCTCGCCGGCCGCGCGGAAGGCCAGCTCACGCAGGCGGCCGAGTTCCTCGCCCAGCACGCCGAGCGCCTCGCCCGGCACCCGGTAGACGCTCAGCGCGCCCTGCCCCAGCAGGCGGGCGGATGCGGGCAGCGCCGCCAGGGCCGCCGCCAGCCGGGCCGGCGCGACCGCGGCCACCAGCGGGACCAGCGGACGCGCGGCGGCGGCTGCGGGCAGCGGCGCCAGGGCCTCCACCAGCAGGCGCAGATAGTCGGCCCGTGCCGCGTCCGGCAGCCGCGCCAGCTCGGTCGCCGGCAGCGGCGGGGCGAGCGCGATCTCCAGCGTGCGGCCGCGCTGGCGCAGCAGATCGCGCGGCAGGCAGGCGGTACGCAGGCGCGGATGCAGGCGGCCGGCGAGCAGGGAGGGCCATAGCGGGGCCGCGGCCAAGTGGGCCGGCAGCACGGTGGCGCCGCTGGCCAGGGCCAGTTCCGCCACCCCGGGGGCCCAGGGGGGATCGCTCACCGCCCAGCCCGGCCCCGGCTGCAGCTGGCTCACCGCCCCGGCCGGGAACATCAGCAGGGCGCCGCCGCCGCGCAGATGGCGCAGCGCCGCGCGCAGGGCGCGGCCATTGGCGCCCGGGCGGAACACATCCACCGCCAGCACCAGCGGCTGCAGCTCGGGGATCGCCGCCAGCCAGCGGTTGGCGAGAATGCGCAGATCACCGCGCCGGCGCAGCAGCAGATCGGCCAGCACCAGGCCATCGGCCGCGCCGCTCGGGTGGTTGGCCACCACCAGCAGCGGCCCCTCGGCGGGAACCTCCGCACCGGCGTCGGCGCGCAGCGTGTAGGCCAGCGGCAGGGCCTGCAGGGCGTGGGCGATGAAGCCGGCCGGCGACAGCCCCGCCGGGCGCTCGCGGTAGAGCGCCTGCAGCGGGCTCAGGCCGAGGGCGCGGTCGGCCAGCGGCGCCAGCCAGGCCAGCGGCGGCGGCAGGGTGACGGCAAACACCGGGGCGGCAGCGGTGACGGTCTCGGTCATGGGGTGGGCTGTTCGAGCAGGAGGTAGAGCAGGTTGTCGATGAAGGCCGGGCTCTCCATCAGGGCCAGATGCTCGCCCTGGAAGAACATCACGCTGTCCCAGGGCAGCGGCGTGCGCAGGCGCGGTCGCCAGTGGCCATCGGCGCGCTCGTCGAGCAGGGCGCTGGCGCGGGTCACCAGCCCATCGCCGGCGCTCCAGTGCTGGGCCTCGAGCGCCCCGGCCGGGCCGATGCGGTAGCGGGCGAGCGTGGGCACGGCATCGCCCACCAGCAGGTGCAGCGACAGACCCGGCGGTGGCTCGGCCGGGCGATCCAGCGCCTCCTGCACCGCGGCGGCCCGCGCCAGGCTCTTCACCAGGTGCTCGTCGGCCAGCGCGAAGTGCTGGGCGGGATCGGGGTGCTGCGGCAGCAGCGCGGCCAGCACCGGCGCCTGGGCGGGATCGAGCAGACCCCAGCGCTGGCGCCGCCACAGCGCCGGGTCGAGCGGGTCCGCCGCCTGCCCGTTCTCGAGCAGGGCGCCGTGACGCGCCCGCGGCAGCAGCTGGTAGATCGCCGGGAAGGTGCCGAGCAGGCCGGCCTCGAAGTGCGGCAGCAGCCAGGAGTAATCCGCGCCTTCGACCAGGCGGTTCAGGGCATCCAGCGAACCGGCATTGGGCGGGGCGATCAGCACCACCCGCTCGATGCCCGCCGCGCCGCGCCAGGGCACGCCCTCGGCCGGTGGCGCCTCGCGGCCGTAGTAGAGGTAGTGGCGCGCCACCAGGCCGCCCATCGAATGCGCGACCAGATCGAAGCGCACCGGGTGCACCTCGCCGTAGCGGCGGCGCATCTCGCCCTCGACATAGTGGCGCTTGGCGGCGATGAAATCGGCCAGCGCCGCGGCGTTCTCGCCGATATCGCGCCGCCAGTCATAGGGAAACTGGAAGCAGGTGAAATGGCGGCCGCCGTAGTCGACCTCGCCGGCCAGGTCCTGGTCGCGGTAGCCGCCGGCGCCGAGCGCCGCCAGCAGGCGGAAGTAGGCGCGGCTCTCCAGCGGCAGGCGGAACAGCTGCACACGGATGCGATCGAGCACGCGATCGGCGATCAGCTCATCGCGCAGCGCGGCCAGCGGCTGGCCGGCTTCGATCGGCAGGGCCAGCGCGCGCAGGCCCTCGGGCTCGCGCACATCGGCCGCCCCGGACTCGAAGGCGCCCCAGACCACGCGGCCGTCCGGGCCCTCGCGCAGCCGCGAGCCGAGAATGCCCGGGATGACGATGATGGGATTGCGCTGGCGGTCATCGGCCTGGGCGGCGCGGGTGTAGAGCGCACCGAGATCCGGCGTGCCGAGCGAGCGGCTGCAGCCGGCCAGCGCCAGCAGCAGCAGGCATCCGGCCCCGACTCGCCGCATCGTGCGTCCTCCGCATCTGGGGTCCGCATGATCGCCGGCCCCCGCGGCGCTGCCCGCACCGGCGCCGGCCTATCTGCCATACCGGCGGCGTATGGATGGCCGCGGCGGCCTGCGCTGCGGCATGCTGCGGCGGCCCTCCTGCCGGCCACACCGGGACCGCCCATGCACCGCTACCAGTGCCGCTTCTGTGCCCACATCTACGACGAGCGCCTCGGCGATCCGGACAGCGGCATCGCCCCGGGCACCCGCTTCGAGGATCTGCCGGAGGACTGGCAATGCCCGGACTGCGGGGCCGGCAAGGCCGATTACGAGCGCATCGAGAGCTGAACAGACTGGCTGCCGCCGGTCCGCCGCGCCTACACTTTGGCCATGACCCGGGTTCTGCTCCTGCTCACGCTGCTCTGGCTGGGATGGCCAGCGGGCAGCGCCTGGGCGGCGCCCTGTCATGGCGAGGAGCGCCGCCCGGCGCAGCTCAGCATCGCCACCGAGGCCGCCCCGTCCACCGCGATGGCGGCGATCGATACCCAGGGCACCCCGGACGAGCCCGGTGAGCCTGCGGACCGCGCGGACCGCGGCTGTGACTGCGGGTGCAGCGGCGCCTGCGTGGGCCACTGCAGCGCTGCCCACGGGCTGCCGGCGCTCGCCCCGGCCGCCCTGCCGCTGCCCGCGACGGTGCTGAGCGAGGGAGCGCCGCGCAGTGTGCTCGAGCGCGCCCATCGGCATCGCCTGCTGAGACCGCCGGCGCTCGGCTGAGACCGTTGCGGCAGGCCCGGCCTGCCAGCGCTGGCGCGTCTCGCCGGCGTGCTCCCGTCTCCATCCGAGGTGTCCCGTGAATGTCCTGTCCTCCCCGGTGCCCGTCACCGGAACCCGCCGACCGTTGCCGCGCGCCGTGCCGGCCGGCACCGCCCTGCTGGCCCTGGCGCTCGCCGGCTGCGCCAGCCTGCCGGCCGATCGCGGCTGGTCCGAGCTCAACCGCCTGGCCGCCGAGCGCGGTCTGACCCTGCCTGCCAGCGCCCCGGAGGCGCTGGTGCCGCCGCGCGTCATCGAGCAGCCGATCGACCGCGAGGAAGCGATCCGCCTGGCGCTGGCCTACAACCCCGACCTCCAGGCGCTGGCCGCCGAGCTCGGCTTCGCCGCCGCCGAGCTGCTGGGCGCGGCGCGTCCGGCCAATCCGCGCCTGAGCCTGGCCCGCCTGAGCAGCAGCGAGCCCGGCGCGCTCGGTGCCGAGCTCTCGGTGGGGCTGGCCGTGGAGATCGTCGATCTGCTCCTGCTGCCGGCGCGGCGGCGCCTCGGGCAGGCGCAGTTCGACCTCACCCGCCAGCGCCTGACCCATGCCGCACAGACCCTGGCCGCGGAGACCGAGAGCGCCTGGCTGGAGCACGCGGCCGCGGTGCAGGCCGCCGAGCTCAAGGCGCGCATCGCCGATGCCGAGCAGGCCGCCAGCCAGCTGATGGATCGCTTCCGCAGCGCCGGCAACATGACCGCGCGCGAGCAGGCCGAGCAGCGCCTGAGCAGTGCCGAGGCCCAGCTGGAGGCGGTGGAAGCCGCCGCCGCCCGCGAGGCCACCCGGCTGCAGCTTGCCCGCCGCATGGGCCTGCCCGCGGATGCGCGCTGGCAGCTGCGCGAGGGTCTGCCCGGCCTCGGCGACCGGCCGGCGCCGCTGGAGCGCCTGCTGCGGCTGGCCCGCGAGCGGCGGCTGGATCTGCTCGCCGCCGAGGCCGAGGCGCAGACGCTGGCGCAGACCCATCGCCTGACCCGGCGGGTGCGGCTGCTGCCGGAGCTGGAGCTCGAGTACGAGTGGACCCGCGAGACCGATCGCAGCCGGCTGCAGGGCCCCGGGCTGAGCCTGCCGCTGCCGCTGTTCGACGGCGGCGGGGCGCGGGTGGCGCGCGCCCAGGCCGAGCTCGACCTCGCCGAGGCGCGGCTGGCCGGGCTGCTGCTCGATATCGACCGCGAGATCACCGAGGCCCACGCCGAGCTGGGCGCCGCCCGCGCCCGCGCCGAGCAGCTGCGCGACACCCTGCTGCCAGCCCACGGCGTGGTGGTGGACGCCCTGCAGCGCGAGGTGAACTTCATGCTCGAGGGCGTGTTCACCCTGGTCGAGGCACGGGTGGCGCAGTACCACGCCGAGCTCGACTACCGCGAGGCGCTGCGCGATCACGCCCTGGCCAGCGTGCGGCTGGCCCTGGCGGTGGGCACCAAGCTGCGCGCCGCCCCCGGTGCGCCGGTGGACCTGCCGGCCTGGCCGGCGGCCGGCGCTGGCGGCCATGACCACCACGGCCACCATGGGCATCACGCCGCCCCGGCAGGCGCGGCGCCAGCGACGCCCGCGCCCGCGGCCGACCCCGCACCGGCGAGCGCGGACCGCCATCACGGTCATCACGGTCATCAGGGTCATCACGGCCAGCCGGGTGCTGGGTCCGGTGATCACCCCCCAACAGCGCCGCCCGCTGCCGTGCCTGCTGCCGATCCCCATGCCGCGCACCGCCCTGCGGCCGCGCCCGCTTCCGCCACCGAGCCGACGCCATGAATCCCCTGTCTCGACGTGATCTGTTCAAGCTCGCCGGCGGTGCCGGCGCCCTGCTCGCCAGCGCCCGCGCCGCCGCCACGCCCGCCCCGGCCCCGGGCCTGGAGCCACCGCCTCGCCTGCGCCGTCATCCCCAGGGCTATCTGCCGGTGCGCACCCTCAATGGCTGGACCCTGCCCTACGAGCTCAAGCGCGGGGTCAAGGAGTTCCATCTGGTGGCCGAGGAGGTCGAGCACGAGTTCGCCCCCGGCTCGCGGGCGATCTGCTGGGGCTACAACGGCACCACGCCGGGGCCGACCATCGAGGTGGTCGAGGGCGACCGCGTGCGCATCTTCGTGACCAACCGGCTGGGCGAGCCCACCAGCATCCACTGGCATGGCATCGACCTGCCCAATGGCTATGACGGCGTGGCGGGTCTCAACCAGCCGGGCATCGCCCCGGGCGAGACCTTCGTCTACGAGTTCACCCTGCGCCAGCACGGCACCCACATGTACCACCCGCATGCCGACGAGATGACGCAGATGGCCTTCGGCATGATGGGGCTGTTCATCATCCACCCGCGCGAGCCGGAGGCGGTGGCGGTGGACCGCGACTACGCCTTCCTGCTGCACAACTGGGCGCTGCACCCGGGCACCTGGCGGCCGGATCCCAGCGTGATGCAGGACTTCGATCTGTGGACCTTCAACAGCAAGACCTTTCCGGCCATCGATTCGCTGGTGATGGCCACCGGCGAGCGGGCGCGCATCCGCATCGGCAATCTGTCGATGTGGAATCACCCGATCCACCTGCACAGCAATCCCTTCTGGGTGACCGGCAGCGATGGCGGCCGCTGGCCGCAGTCGCAGTGGCGGCGCGAGGTGACCGAGATCGTCGGGGTCGGCCAGATGCGCGATCTGGAGTTCGTCGCCACCGAGCCCGGCGACTGGGCCTTCCACTGCCACATGGCGCACCACACGATGGGGCCGATGGGGCATGAGGTGCCCAACCCGACGGGCGTGGATGCCAGCGGCGTCGACGCCGCCCTGCAGCGCCATCTGCCGGGCTACGCCACCATGGGCCGGCACGGCATGAGCGAGCACGGCGGCCATGTGGCGATGGGGCTGCCGGGACCGGAGAACACCCTGCCGATGATGACCGGCGAG
Source organism: Nevskiaceae bacterium (assembly GCA_036275365.1). Taxonomy (GTDB): domain Bacteria; phylum Pseudomonadota; class Gammaproteobacteria; order Nevskiales; family Nevskiaceae; genus DASUDX01. Next base: position 6,180 of record DASUDX010000131.1, read on the forward strand.
GGCCGTTACGGGCCGATCGAAATGGGCGGCATGTTCACCATCCTCAAGGTGCGGGACGGCCATCCGGCCGGGGACTATCGCGATCCCGGCTGGTATGAGAACCCGCCGGACCGCATCGCCCGTCGGGTGGCCAGCGACCCGGCCTGGGGTCAGCCGGTGCGGCGCGCGCCCTATGGCGAGCGCCAGCTCGGCACCGGCGCGGCGGCCAGCCCGGCGCCGGCTGCCGATCCGCACGCCGGCCACTAGCGGCGGGGGCGGTGCGCTGGCGGGCCCGGCCCGGATGCTGGAAGTGGCGGCGACAGCCGAGTGCTGGAAGCGAGTGATGGAAGCGGGGGGCTTGACTCGGGACCTGGGTCCAGGGTGCAGCCTGCGCAGCGAGGACGACGACCATGACCCGAACCCGACCCACCCGATCCCCGGCGCTGACCATCGGCGCGGCTGCCCGCGCCGCCGGGGTGGCGATCGACACCCTGCGCTACTACGAGCGCAGCGGCCTGCTCGATCCCGCCCAGCGCAGCGGCTCGGGCTACCGGCTCTACGGCCCGGCGGAGGTGGCGCGGCTGCGCTTCATCCGCCAGGCCAAGGCGCTGGGCTTCCGGCTGGACGACATCGCCGACCTGCTGCGTCTGCAGGACGGCGGTGGCGACCGGGTGGAAGTCAGGGACAAGGCCCGGGTCCGGCTCGCCGACCTCGACCGCAAGATCCGTGAACTGAGCGCCATCCGCGCGGCCCTGGCCGGGCTGCTGGCGCGCTGCCACGGCTCCGGTCCCCTCGCCGGCTGCCCGATCATCGAGGGCGTGCAGGCGGTTTCCCTGACCCCTTCCGAGGACCCCACCCCATGAGCTGCTCCTCCACCGCCAGCACCTGCCCCCACCACCCGCCCGCCACCGCCGCCGCCACGGCGGCGGCCCCGGCCGACGCTCACGCGCATCACCGGCAGCCCGCGCAGCCGGCGCACCACACCCATCACGCCCATCACGCGCATCACGGCCCCGGCGCGGGCGGCTCGCGCTGGAGTCTGACCACCGCCGCCACCCTGCACTGCCTGAGCGGCTGTGCGATCGGCGAGTTCGTCGGGCTCGCCATCGGCGTCAGCCTGGGGCTGGACCCCTGGACCACCATGGCGCTCGCCACCGTGCTCGGGTTCGCCAGCGGCTACACCCTGGGCCTGTGGCCACTGGTGCGCCAGGGCCAGAGCTGGCGCCAGGCCTTCCGCACGCTGTGGCTGGGCGAGACGATCTCGATCGGGGTGATGGAGTTCACCATGAACCTCACCGACTACCATGTCGGCGGGGTGATGGCGCACTCCCTGCTCGACCCGGTGTTCTGGCTCGGCTTCGGCGCGGCGCTGGTCGCCGGCTTCGTGGTGGCCTGGCCGGTGAATGCCTGGCTGCTCGGGCGGCAGATCAAGAAGCCCTGCCACTGAGCACCCCGTCTTGGGTCCGGGTCGGCCGGGTCATCCGGCTTACCCGGGCCCAGACCCGGGTCGCGCCTGCGGCACAATCGGCAGGCGGCGCATCCGCCGCCTCCCCGAATGGAACCCGACGCATGTCTCTGCCCGCAGTGCTCAAGGGCCGGCTCTCGCTGCCGGTCATGGCTTCGCCGATGTTCATCGTCTCCAACCCGGATCTGGTGATCGCCCAGTGCCGCGCCGGAGTGGTCGGCTCCTTCCCCTCGCTCAATGCCCGCCCGCTGCCTCAGCTCGAGGCCTGGCTGCAGCGGCTGAGCAGCGAGCTCACCGAGAAGGACGCGCCGTATGCGGTGAACCTGATCGTGCACAAGTCCAACGATCGCCTGCTGCAGGATCTGGAGCTGTGCGTGAAGTACCGGGTGCCGCTGGTCATCACCTCGCTGGGCGCGCGCGAGGATGTCAACCAGGCGATCCACAGCTATGGCGGCGTGGTCTTCCACGACATCATCAACAACACCTTCGCCAGGAAGGCGATCGCCAAGGGCGCGGACGGGCTGATCGCGGTGGCCGCCGGTGCCGGTGGCCATGCCGGCACCCTCTCGCCGTTCGCCCTGGTGCAGGAGATCCGCCAGTGGTTCGACGGCCCGATCGCGCTGTCCGGCGCCATCGCCCGCGGCGATGCGGTGCTGGCCGCCCAGGCCATGGGCGCGGATCTGGGCTATGTGGGCTCGGCCTTCATCGCCACCACGGAGGCCAATGCCGATGCCCGCTACAAGCAGATGATCGTCGACAGCAGTGCCGATGACATCGTCTACAGCAATCTGTTCACCGGGGTGCACGGCAACTACCTCAAGCCCAGCATCCGCAACGCCGGCATGGACCCGGACCAGCTGCCCCAGGCCGATCCGTCGAAGATGAACTTCGGCTCCGGCGGCGGCTCCGAGGCCAAGGTCTGGAAGGACATCTGGGGCTGCGGCCAGGGCATCGGCGCGGTGCAGGCGGTGGTGCCCGCCGCCGAGCTGGTGGCCCGTCTCAAGCGCGAGTACGAGGCCGCCCGCGCGCGCCTCGCGCTCTAGACCGGAAGCCGTACCGCGCTAGCGCCGCGCGCCCTCGGGCCGCGGCTGCAGGCCCAGCACGATGCGATGGGTGCGGATGCGCTGCAGCGCCTGCAACAGCGCCGGAAACTCCAGCGGCTTCTGCAGATAGCTGTGGGCGCGGCCCTGGAAGGCGGCGAGCACATCGCGGTCGTCGTTCGACGAGGTCAGCATGATCACCGGCAGGCTCGCCAGGGTCTCGCTGGCGCGCAGCCGTTCCAGCATCTCGGTGCCCTTCATGCCGGGCATGTTGATGTCCAGCAGCACCAGCGCCGGCAGGCCGCCGCCGGCCTCGGCCTGCGCCAGCAGGGCGAGCGCCTCGGGCGCCGACTCGCAGTGGTGCAGCGGGTTGCCGATGCCGGCCTCCTGCAGGCAGCGCTCGACGGCGAAGAAATCATCCGGGTTGTCGTCCACCACCAGCAGGGTGTTGGGGGCGAGCTGAGGGTTCATGCGGATACGGGCTCCGGCAGGGTGAAGAAGAAGGTGGTGCCCTGATCCGGCTCGGATTCGAGCCAGATCCGGCCGCCATGCAGCTGGACGATTTTCTGGGCGATGGTCAGGCCCACACCGGTGCCGCCGCCATAGGCCTCGCGCTTGTGCAGCCGCTCGAACAGGGTGAACACGCGGGCCTGGTACTCGGGCGCGATGCCGATGCCGTTGTCGCGCACCCAGAACACCCGGGCAGGGCCGTCCTCGCGCCAGCCGATCTCGATCCAGCGCTGCGGCTTGTCGTTGTACTTGGCGGCGTTGGTGAGCAGGTTGCGCAGCAGCTCGCCGGTGCGCACGCGGTCACAGCTGTGCTCGGGCAGGGGCTGCGGGCGGCGGATCTGCACCTGGCGTTCCTCCAGGCAGAAGCGCAGGGACTCGAGGATGTCCTCGAGCAGGGCCTCCAGCGCCACCGGCTCGCGCACCAGCTGGCTGCGGCCCAGGCGGGCGATGTGCAGCAGCTCGCGGATCAGCTCCTCCATGCGCGCCGCCTGATCGCGGATGCGCTGGAGCATGCCGCGGCCGCGCTCGTCGAGCTGGCCGGCGTAGTCCTGCTGCAGGTACTGCGCATAGCTGGCGATGCCGCGCAGCGGCTCCTTGAGATCGTGCGAGGCGATGTAGCTGAAATCGTCGAGCTCGCGGTTGGAGCGCTCCAGTTCCTCGCGGGCGGCGGCCAGCCGGGTGGCGTCCCAGCTGGCGCCGGCCAGGCGGGTGGCCTGGCCCTGTTCGTCACGGTAGATGGTGGCGCGGCATTGCATCACCGCATGGCGGGCCCCGCGCGGCAGCACCCGCACCTCGTCGAAGAACTCGCGGGCACCCGAGGCCAGCGTCGCGCGCAGGCGCTGCTCGAAGGCCTCGCGATCTTCCGGATGGAGGATGGCCAGCACATCGGCGAGCTTCTGCGCGCGCGCCTCCGGCGGCAGCCGCAGCAGATGGTTGGTGGCGTAGTCGTGCTCGAAGCGGTCCTCCTGGCAATGCCAGATCCACACCGCCACCTGGGCCGAGACGGTGGCCAGGCGATAGCGCTCCTCCATCCGCACCAGCGCCTCCTGCTGGCGGCGCTGCTCGGTGAGATCCCAGACCATGCCGGAGATGCTCAGGGCGTGGCCCTCGGCATCGCGCACCGCCTTGGCCCGCGAGCTGATCGAGCGCACCTCCCCGCTCGGGCGCACTACCCGGTAGCTGTCCTCGTAGTCGGTTGCCGGCGAGCGCACGAACTCGCCGTAGCGTTCGATCACCCGCGGCCGGTCCTCGGGGTGGATGCACTGCAGGTAGTCGGCCATGCGCTCGGAGAAATGCGAGGCGCGATCCAGACCCAGCACCTGCTGGATATGGCCATCCATCTTCAGCTCGTTGAAGGGGTCGCGGGTCGACCAGGCGCCCAGCCCCTCCGACTGCAGGGCGAGCTTGAGGCGGTCCTGGGTCTCGCGGATCAGCTGGCGGCTGCGGTCGCGCCCGGCCACCACCTGCAGGCCATGGAGCACGATGATCGCCAGCAGCATCACCTGCCACCAGTCCGGCACGGTGAAGCCCTGCTCGGTGTGGAAGGCGCGCAGCCAGACCATCAGCGCGCAGGCGGCCACGCCGATCAGCAGGTATTCCACATACAGGCGGAACTGGTAGCGCAGGCCCAGATCGGCATAGGCGAGATAGAACACGAACAGGGTGGGCAGGCCCGGGTTGGGGTCGTGCGGCACGCCCACCACCAGGGCGCCGAGATCGAACAGCACCAGCAGGCGCTGACGCAGGGGGGTGAGGCGGGCGCCGGGGGTGCCGAGCATCACCAGCAGGGTGGCCAGCACATAGATCACCATGGCGCCGGCGATCTGGTCGCTGCTCAGAAAGCCGGGGTTGATGCCCTGGTGCCGCATGTAGTGGAACAGCAGCAGGGCGAACACGGCGCGGTAGAGAAACTGCGAATACCGCATCAGCTGGCGCCGCAAGGGCTCCTGGGTGGCGTCCTGCCGCTGCTGTGGTCGACTGTCGATCGCAGCCGTTGCCGTCATCGTGCTGATCTCCCCTTCGGCCCCGGCAGGGTAGCCGGTTCACGCGGCCGCGGCTTGGCGCACAATCGGCGTCTGTCGCTGGCCCACCTGGAACCCCGCCCATGCCGCACGCGTTCAAGACCGCCTTCTTCCGTGCCCTGATGGCCTTTCTCAAGCTCGCCACCTGGGTGCTCAACTTCCGCAAGCCGGAGCTGTTCAGCGGCCCCGGCTCCTCGCTGCAGCTGTGCGACCACATCGCCGCCCAGGGGGTGAAGAACCTGCTGCTGGTCACCGACGCGATGCTGGTCAAGATCGGCCTGGTCGAGCCGCTGCGGCAGCGCCTGGTCGAGCGCGGCGTGGGCGTGACCGTCTATGACGGGGTGCAGCCGGATCCCACCATCCAGCAGATCGAAACCGGGCTGGACCTGCTCAAGAAGAGCGGCAGCACGGCGATTCTGGCCATCGGCGGCGGCTCCTCGATCGATGCCGCCAAGGTGATCGCCACCCGCGCCCGCAACGGCTATCCGATCGCCTGGATGGCAGGCCTGATGCGCGTGCTGCGCCGGCCGCTGCCGCTGTATGCGGTGCCCACCACCGCCGGCACCGGCTCGGAGGTGACCATCGCCGCGGTGGTGTCCGACCCGGCCAGCACCCGCAAGTTCGCCATCATGGATCCCAAGCTGGTGCCGGTGGCCGCCGCCCTGGACGGTGCCCTGATGACCGGCCTGCCGCCGGCCATCACCGCCGCCACCGGTATGGACGCGCTGACCCATGCGGTGGAGGCCTATATCTCGCGCAATGCCATGGCCCGTACCGATGCCGAGGCGCTGGAGGCCACCCGGCTGATCATGGAGAACCTGCCCAAGGTGATGAAGAACGGCCAGGATCTGGAGGCGCGCCAGGCGATGGCGCTGGCCTCGTTCAAGGCCGGCGTCGCCTTCACCAGCGCCGGGGTGGGCTATGTGCACGCCATCTCCCACAACCTTGGCGCCTACTACCATGTGCCGCACGGGCTTGCGAACGCCATCGTGCTGCCGCAGGTGCTGGACTACTCCCTGCCCGCCTGCACCGAGCGGCTGGCGACGCTCGCCACGGTCAGCGGCCTGGCCCGCGGCGGCGAGACCCCGCGCCAGCTGGCCGAGCGCTTCGTCGCCCATGTGCGCTCGCTCAATGCCGAGTTCGGCATCCCCGCCACCGTGCAGAAGCTCAGGGAGGCCGACATCCCGGCGATCATCCGCGCGGCCCTGAGCGAGGCGCACTGGACCTACGCAGTGCCGCGCTATCTCGACCGCGACAGCTGCGAGGCGCTGGTGCGGCGCCTGCTGCCGGCCTGATCGGCGGCGGCGCTCCGGCGCCGCGCGCCCGAGGTCACGAGCCCGCCGTCCGGCGGGCTCGTCGTTTGCGCCGCCGGCTCAGGCCGGGGCGAAGCAGTAGACGCAGAGCTTGTTGCCGTCCGGATCGCGCACATAGGCGGCATAGGCATTGGGCATGTAGCTGCGCGGACCGGGCGCGCCCTCGCAGCGGCCGCCGTGGGCCAGCGCCGCCTCATGGAACTGGTGCACCGCCGCGCGGGTGGCCGAGGCGAAGCCGATGGTGCCGCCATTGGCATGGGTGGCGGGCTCGCCGTTGGCCGGACGGGTGACCATGAACTGCGGCGCCTTGACCCCGTACATCGAGGACTTGTCGCTGCCCATCAGGCGCTTGATGCCCAGCGGCTGCAGCACCGCGTCGTAGAAGGCGCGGGCGCGCTCGATATCGTTGGTGCCGACGACGACATGGGTGAAGATCGACATGAAAAAACTCCAGAGGTGGGAAGCAACAGGGAGGAAACGCGGGACGGCGGCGGCTCAGTAGACCACCACGCTGCGGATGGACTTGCCCTCGTGCATCAGCTCGAAGCCCTTGTTGATCTCTTCGAGGCTGAGCACATGGGTGATCATCGGGTCGATCTGGATCTTGCCGCCCATGTACCAGTCGACCACCTTGGGGACATCGGTGCGGCCGCGGGCGCCGCCGAAGGCGGTGCCTTTCCAGACCCGGCCGGTGACCAGCTGGAACGGCCGGGTGGCGATCTCCTTGCCGGCCTCGGCCACGCCGATGATGATGCTCTGGCCCCAGCCGCGATGGCAGGCTTCGAGGGCCTGACGCATCACCGTGGTGTTGCCGGTGCAGTCGAAGGTGTAGTCGGCGCCGCCCTCGGTGAGCGCCACCAGGTGCTGCACCAGATCGCCGCTGACGGTCTTCGGGTTGACGAAGTGGGTCATCCCGAACTGGCGGCCCCAGGCTTCCTTGTCCGGGTTGATGTCGACGCCGATGATCTTGTCGGCGCCCACCATCCGCGCGCCCTGGATCACATTCAGGCCGATGCCGCCGAGGCCGAAGACGATGACAGTGGCGCCGGCCTCCACCCCGGCGGTCCAGATCACCGCGCCGACCCCGGTAGTGACGCCGCAGCCGATGTAGCAGGCCTTGTCGAACGGTGCGTCCTTGCGGATCTTGGCCAGCGCGATCTCCGGCAGCACCGTGTGGTTGGCGAAGGTGCTGCAGCCCATGTAGTGATGGATCGGCCGGCCCTTGTAGGAGAAGCGGGTGCTGCCATCGGGCATCACCCCCTTGCCCTGGGTGGCGCGGATGGCGGTGCAGAGATTGGACTTGCGGCTGGTGCAGGTCTTGCAGCTGCGGCATTCCGGCGTATAGAGCGGGATCACATGGTCCCCGGGCTGCACGCTGGTGACACCGGCGCCGACCTCGAGCACCACACCGGCACCCTCGTGGCCGAGGATGGAGGGGAACAGCCCTTCCGAATCCAGGCCGTCGAGGGTGTAGGCATCGGTATGGCAGATGCCGGTGGCCTTGATCTCCACCAGCACCTCGCCGGCGCGCGGGCCTTCCAGATCCAGTTCGACGATCTCCAGCGGTTTCTTCGCCTCGAAGGCAACGGCGGCACGGGTTTTCATCAGCACTCCAGTGGGCAGCAGGGGGTGGCCGTCCTACGGCCGGGTTCAGCGGCTGGAGGCAGGGCCAGCCCCGCGCTGCACGGTGGTCAGACCGTCCAGGCGGATCTCGCTGTCCCAGAGGAAGGACAGATGCGGGTGGGGATCGAGCAGACGCGCCGCCGCCGTCGGATCCGCCCGCAGATGCAGGTCCATCCAGGCCAGCGAGTAGCGGCCGGCCAGTTCCAGGCCCCAGCTCGCGGTCGGCAGCAGCGGATAGTTGGTGTGCTGGGCATGCGAGGAGGCCTCGGCGACGATGAAGGCGCGGTCGCCCTCCAGCTTCTCGTAGACCGGCCGCACCACGGCCGGGTTGAGGAAGGGAATCGGGGCGATCGGCCCATCGTGATCGCCGGTCTGGATCATCACCGGAATCGGATTGCGCTCGAAGGGCGCGGAGTCCTCGCTGATCGGCGCCGCCGCCACCGCCGCACGCACCCGCGCATCCACCGCCTGCAGGGCGAGGGTGGTGATCGCCCCCATGCTGTGGCCGATCACGCCGATGCGGCTGGCATCGAGGCGGTCCCGCACCGGGGAGCGCGTCAGCAGCCAGCTCAGCGCGTCCTGGGCGTCCTCGACATTGCTGCCCGGATCGCCCGCCGCCTCGTCGGCGGACTGCCCCTGGCCGCTGAAATCGAAGGCGAACACCAGATAGCCGGCGTCGGCGAACACCTGGTGCCACCAGCGATACATGCCGACATTGGTGTTGAGCCCCTGCAGGGCCAGGATCACCGGGAAGGGGCCGGCGCTGGGTGGCACGCTGGCGCGCCGCGGCAGCACGATCTCGCCGTAGAGCTCGGTGCCATGGCGGTTGGTGAAGCGCACCGGCACCAGGGCCACCGCCTCGTTGTAGTCCGGATGCCCGTAGCGGTGATAGGCATGCTCCAGCCGCGAGCCGTCCTGCAGCTGGGCGAGACTGGCGCGCACCTGGAAGGCCACCAGGGCCGGATCGGCGAGATCGCGCACGGTCACCCCGAAGGCCACCGGATCGAACACCGCGGCCAGCGCCTCGCTCGGCAGCAGCGCGGCGAGGGCATCGAGATCCCCGATCACCGCCTCGACCTCGGCCGGTGCCGCCGGCGGCGATTCCGCGGTGCGGAACTCGGGCCAGCCGCCGGACGCCTCATCACCCCCTGCGCAGGCGCCGAGCAGCAGCAGGCTGGCGATCGCGAGGATGCGGGTTGCGCTCCCCATCGTGTCTCTCCTCTCGTGAGCCCCCTCCCCCGGTGGCGGACGGGTGGCAGGCCACTATTGTGTCAGCCCACCGGCCGGGCCGGATCGGGCGTCGTCTCCGGGTCGAGCAGGCGCTGCACCGCCGCTTCCGCCGAGGTGTGGCGGCGGCCCTCGCCGAGCCGCTGCCACAGCTCGGTACCGGCCAGGGCATCCATCACCGGACCGCGCACCTCGGCCAGATGCAGGGTCAGGCCGGCGCGGGCCAGATCCTCGTCGAGGCGCTCGAGCAGATCCAGGCCGCTGCTGTCGAGATGGCCGATGCTGGAGGCGATCAGCACCAGATGGCGGGCCTGCGGGTGGGCCGCCACCGCCGCGCTGACCGCGGCCTGGATGCGCGGCGCGTTGGCGAAGTACAGGCTCTCGTCGACGCGGATCAGCAGCAGCGAGGGCCAGGTCTGCACCGCATAGCGCTGCACATTGCGGTAGTGCTCGCTGCCCGCCAGCCGCCCGACCACGGCCACATGCGGCCGGCTGGTGCGATGCAGGAAGCAGAGGATGGCCACCCCCGCGCCGAGCAGCAGGCCGGGTTCCGGGCCGAGCACCACCACCCCCACCAGGGTGAGGGCCTGGCTGGCGCCATCGCCGCGATCAAACCGCCAGTGCCGGCGCAGGCTGGCCAGATCCACCAGCGGCAGCACCGCCATCACGATCAGCGCGGCCAGCAGGGCCTGCGGCAGGCCGGCCAGACCCTCGGCGAAGAACAGCGCGGCCAGCGCCACCCAGGCGGTGGTGACCACCGAGGCGGCCTGGCTGCGCGCCCCGGCCGCCTCATTGGCCATGGATCGGGCGAGCCCGCCGGCCGCCGGCATCGCTCCGCTCAAGGCGCCGCCCAGATTGGCCAGGCCCAGCGCGCGCAGCTCCTGATCGGGATCGATGCGCTCGCGCTGCCGCAGGGCCAGCGTCTGCGCCACCGACAGACTCTCCACATAGGCCACCAGGGCGATCAGCACCGCCGAGGGCAGCAGGGCCGGCAGCCAGTCCAGCCGCAGCGGCGGCAGGGCCAGCACCGGCAGGCCGCTGGGCAGGCGGCCGATCGTGGCGATCGACAGCCGCCCCAGCGCCTCGCTGAGCGGCGAGGGCAGCAGCACCGCCAGCACCAGCAGCAGCGGCAGCAGGCGGTTCCACCAGACCGCCACGCCGGGCGGTGCGCCGAGCCGGGCCAGCCCGGCCGCCGCCCGATGCCGCGAGAGCAGCAGCAGGCCGAGCACCGACAACCCCAGCAGCGCGGTGGCCGGCGCCGGCCCGCTGCCGCCCGGGGCCAGCGCCTGTGCCAGCTCGCTCAGCCGCTGCAGGGAACTGGCCTGGGCCGCGACGCTCAGGCCCAGCAGGGCCGGCAGCTGGCCGATCACGATCAGCAGCGCGGCGCCGCTGATGAAGCCCGCCAGCACCGGGTGGCTGATGAAGTGGCTGATCCAGCCCAGCCGCAGGGCCCCCATCGCCAGCAGCAGGACGCCGACCAGGGCCGAGAGCATCACCGCCGCCTGCACCCGCGCGGCCGGATCGCTGCCCGCCACCGGGGTGATCGCCGCGCCCACCATCAGCGCGGCCACCGCCACCGGCCCCACCGCCAGCCGGCGGCTGCTGCCGGTCAGGGCGTAGATCAGCACCGGCAGCAGGCTGGTGTAGAGCCCCACCTCGGCCGGCAGGCCGGCCAGCACCGCATAGGCCAGGGCCTGCGGCAGCAGCAGGACGGCGGTCAGCGTGCCGGCCAGGGCATCACCCGCCCAGCGCGGGGCGGTGTCGGCGGCGGCCAGCGGCGGCTTCATTCGCGCCCGCAGGCGAGGTTGGCCGGCACCGCGACATCCATCAGCGCCGGGCTCGGCAGCCGCAGATTGCGCATCAGCGCCACATACTCGGCCTCGCTGCGGCCGGCCAGCCGGGGATTGGCGCGCCGCTCCTCGCCGATGGTGGAGACCGTCCAGCCCTTGTAGTCATGGCCGGGGTAGAGCAGGGTCTCCTCCGGCAGCCGGAACAGCTTGTTGACGATGGAGTCCCAGGAGCGGTGCGGATCACCGCCCTGGAAATCGGTGCGGCCGGTGCCGCGGATCAGCAGCACATCCCCGCTGAACACCGCGCGCGGGCGCTCCGGCTCGAGCACGAAGCTGAATGACTCATTGGTATGCCCGGGGGTATAGAGCGCCTGCAGGCGCAGGCCGTCCACCGCCAGGATCTCGCCCTCGCGCACGCTCTGCGAGACGCATTCGGCGCGGGTGTGCTCGCCCATCAGGGTGATGCAGCCGGTGCGCTCACGCAGATCGCCCAGCGCGGTGATGTGATCGGCGTGGGTGTGGGTGTCGATGGCGCGGACCAGCCGCAGATCGAGATCCCGGATCAGGCTCAGATAGCTCTCCAGCTGCTCCTTGACCGGATCGATGATCAGCGCCTCGCGGCCCTGCCCGGAGGCCAGCAGATAGGTGTAGCTGCTGGAGCGGGCATCGAAGAGCTGACGGAAGATCATGGCGCCTCACCTCGGATCAGAATACGGGGGGGAGTATATGGCGAGCCAGGCGCCGGACCGGCCGAGGGTGGACGGTTCGGTCACGGTCCGCCGACGACCGGTGCCCTCAGGGCGGGCGCCGCCAGGGATCGAGCAGGCAGTCCCGCAGGCGCAAGGCCGGCGCCGCCTCCTCACCGCTCAGGCCGACCGGCGCCGGCTGGGCCTGCAGCGGCGGCGCTTGCAGCGTGCCGAACAGCCGGTCCCACAGGCTCAGCAGGGTGCCGTAGTTGCAGGGCACCTCGGCGGCATCGCGGGCGTGGTGGCGGCGGTGCAGCGCCGGGGTCACCAGCCAGGGGCGCAGGCCCTGCTCCCAGCGCGGCGCCAGCCGCAGATTGGCGTGGGTGAACAGCGCCGCAGCCGCGAGCAGGGTCTCGAACAACAGCACGCCCAGCAGCGGCAGGCCCAGCACCAGCACCGTCAGCGCCTTGAGCAGGCTGGACACCAGCAGCTCGATGGGATGGAAGCGCCAGGCGCTGGACAGCTCCAGTGCCGGATCCCGGTGATGGACCCGGTGCAGCCGCCACAGCAGCGGATGGCCATGCAGCAGCCGGTGCTGGGCGTAGATCAGCAGGTCCAGCAGCAGCAGGCTTGCCGGGATGCCGATCCACAGCGGCAGACCCTGCAGCAGCCCCCAGTCCTGCTCGGCGGCCCAGCCGGCCGCCCCCAGGGCGACGCCCGCCGGCACCAGCAGAGCCAGTCCCCGCAGCAGCAGCAGGCCGGCCAGCAGCAGCCCCAGGTGGGTGGTCCAGCGCGGTCGCGCCGGGCCGGTTGCGGTCAGCGGCCAGCGTCGCTCCGCCACGGCCAGCAGCAGCAGGACCGCCAGCACACCGCCACCCCGGAGCATGCCCTCTTCCATGCCTCAGCCTCGCGCCTCAGCGGCGCGCCGTCCACTCGCGCAGCCCCATCCCGGCCACCATGGCCAGGACAAAGCCGATCACCGGAAGCTGGCCGCTGACCAGATTGGCCAGGGCCGGACCCGGACAGAGGCCAGCCAGACCCCAGCCGGTACCGAACAGCGCCGCGCCCAGAATCAGCGGTCGATCGAGCTGGCGCGCGCTGGGCCATTGCAGCGCCGCCCCGCTCCAGCTGCTGTGGCGCCGGCGGGCCCAGGCGAAGGCCGGCACCGTCACCAGCAGGGCCGCGCCCATGACGAAGGCGAGCGACGGGTCCCAGGCGCCCGCCAGATCCAGAAAGCCGAGCACGCGCGCCGGATCGGTCATGCCGGCGATGGTGAGCCCGAGACCGAACAGCAGGCCGGACAGCAGGGCCCAGGGCAGGGACATGATCAAGACCCTCCCAGCAGATGACGGGTGAGGAAGACGGTGGCCATGCCCGCCGCCATGAACACCAGGGTGGCGACCAGCGAGCGGGTGGAGAACCGCGCCAGCCCGCAAACCCCGTGGCCCGAGGTGCAGCCGCTGCCCAGGCGGGTGCCGTAGCCGACCAGCACACCCGCCAGCAGCAGCGGCCCCCAGCCGACCGTCGGGCTGCGGCTGGTCTCGCCGATCAGCAGCCCCGCCAGCGCCGAGCCGGCCAGCAGACCGCCGAGAAACCACCACCGCCAGGCGCGATCGGCGGCAGCGGGGACCGCGCGGTCCCTCACACTGGCCAGCAGGCCGCCGAGGATCCCGCTGATACCGGCCACCCGGCCGAGACCCAGCAGCAGCAGGGTGGCGGCCGCGCCGATCAGCAGGCCACCGACGGCGGCCTGCGCCCACAGCTCGGGTTGAATCAGCACGCTCATCAACAGCTTCCTCCGGGGTAGAGACGGTCGGGTTGGCGATGGCTGGCTTGCCGCAGCGCGGGGCGGTCGCCACGATGACGGCAGGACGCGTCGCCGGTTTCCGGCGCCGCGTCTATACTCGGCACATACGGTATGGGGTATCCATCATGTCAGGCAAGTCCACCACGGCCGCCGTTCGTCGTGCCAGTCGTCCCCAGCCGGCGGCGGATGCCCGCGCCCAGGCCCAGCAGCACCGCGCCGAGGTGGCGCTGCGACTGCGGCGGGTCGAGGGCCAGATCCGCGGCGTGCTGGCCCTGCTGGAGCGCGAGGCCTCCTGCGAGACCGTGGCCCAGCAGCTGGCCGCCGCGCGCAAGGCCCTGGACCGGGCCTTCTTCCAGATGATGGCCTGCAGTCTGGAGATGGAGGTGGAAACCAGCGATCGCAGCCAGCTGCGCCAGCGCATCGCCGAGACCGCCCAGCTGCTCGCCAAGTACGCCTGAGCCGGCTTGCCGACCCGGTTCGCGCGGGCCGGCGTCGGTCAGCGCAGCCTCTTGCAGGGCTTGGGGCCGGGCGGTGCGGCCTTGCCGGCGGGCGGCCCGCTCAAAAAAGAACGGTCGATCCGCAAGCAGATCGACCGTGAGCACTCCCGTTGCCGGGAGTCCGGAGGAGACGCGCGCCGTGCCGGCGCGGGAGACGCTCAGAACTGGTAGCTGATGCGCATGGTGAATTCCTCGGCGAAGTCGATGGTCGACACCAGGTTGTCGTTCGGATTGCCGTACAGCTCACCGTTGATGTAGTTGTAGAAGCCCTCGACGGTGATGCCCTTGCCCGGATTCCAGCGCACATTGGGCTGCACCAGCAGACCGCCCTCGGGGTCGAACAGGCTGACGAACTCGAACTCGTAGACCTTGTTCGGGAAGGGCTGCAGGAAGCCGAACACCAGGTAGTTGGCGTTGTGGCCGAGGCCGGTACCCGGGCCGCCGGCCTCCGAGCCGCCGTAGCCGGACAGGTGCCGGCCCACCAGATCGGCGCGCTGACGGGTGAAGGCCTGGAACACGATGTAGGTGCCCGGGAACTCGTTGAAGAAGCGGTGCCACTTGTCCACCACCAGCGAGGCGGTGTACTCGTCCTGGACGATGCGCTGCTGCTGCAGGCCGGTGTTGGTGAAGTGCCGCTCCGGGGTGTACTGCACCTCGACATTGAAGATCAGCTGGTTGAGGAAGTCGTTGTCCGACTCGTTCACATAGCTGACGCCCAGGCCAAACACATTCTCCTGGTGGTAGAGCCGCTCGATATGGCCGCGCAGCGAGCCCCCGGCACCCATGAAGAAGGTGTTGAGCTGGGCATTGGCCTGCGCGCGGGACTCGGCGAAATCCGCGGTGCCGCCGAACTCCGGCGGCAGATCCACCGGCGAGGCATAGACATCGCGCGAGGCGGGGAAGTCCTCGATCGATGCGTTCAGACCGGTGAAGCCGTTCAGGCGCACCTGGGCGGCGTAGTTGAACCACTCTTCCTGGCTGTACACGCCGCCGCCGGAAGCCTCGAACGGGGTCTCGGCCAGCGCCTCGCCGATCGTCTCGTAGAGCGCACAGCGGGCGGCATCGTAATTGGCGCCGCCGCAGAGCGCGGCATAGCCGGGCTGGCTCGGCTTCAGCTTGAGGGCATAGGCCTGGTTCACCAGATTGCCGAGGCTGCCGGACAGGGGCTTGTTCAGACCGCTGCGGGTCCACGAGAAGGTGCCCTCGGGGGCGAAGCGCCGCACCGCCATGGCCTGGAATCCCCACTGGCCGTAATCGCCCTTCAGACGCAGTCCGTAGTTGATCTCGTCGTCGAAGCCGCCGCTGAAATAGGCGTCGTGGACGGTGAACTGCACCGGGATGACGTTGTAGGGCGTGTTCGGGTTGGGAAAGATCTGCGGCTGGAACTTGCCGACGAAGGCATCGGCGAGGATGTTGTCGGTCACCTGGTAGGTGCTGCGGATGGCCAGCTGCGGCACGCGCTTGTCGCCGAACTCCTCCACCGCGCGATCGGCGATCAGGTGGCGGCGGAAGTCGAGCCCGTTGGGCACATCAAAGACGCGGAAGAACAGCGACTGACCCCAGGCGATCTGCTGGTTGCCGACCCGCAGGCTGAACGGGCCCGAGCTGTAGTCGAGCACCAGCGCCGGGAAATAGACCAGATAGTTGCGGCCCGCCACTTCCAGCGGGTTCGGGTTGCTCTGCCCCTCGACGATGTACTGGAAGTAGTTGGGCGTGCCGGCGTAGAGGCGCGGATCACCACCATCGACGCCGCGGCTGGCGCGCACCGTGCCGTCGGCCTCCACCACCTGGGCGTCCTGCAGCCCCTGCAGGCTGAAGCCGCTGAATTCGTCGTAGATCGCCGGGTCGTAGATGGCCCGCACACGGCCGACCAGGCTCCACTTCTCGCCGAACTTGATGCCCACCTCGGTCTCGCCGCGGAGGATCATGTAGTTGAATTCGTTCTCGACATCGGGCACCAGGTTGCCGCGACGGATGACATCGCTGTAGTTCTGCAGCGGCAGGCCGACGCCCCCGAAGGTCGGCGCACCGGCCACGCCCAGCGGCACATCACCCCAGCGGATGGCCCCGGCGCCCAGGGTCGGCGGCAGGAAGGCCGTGCGCTGGACCGTGCGGTCGTTCAGCACATTGCCGCCCTGGTTGTTGGGGTTCTCGAAGGCGGTGGTGCGGAAGGCGGTCTCGGCGCGGACGAAGCCCCCGAGGCTGACGTCGACATCCTCGAACAGGCTGCCGAACAGCCCCTCGTCCTGCGCCTGCACCGCCGGTGCGGCTGCCAGCAGGGCAGCGGCCAGACCCAGCGGGCGTCCCTTCCTCATCTTCATCTTCCGTCTCCCGTCGTCAGTGTAGGGGTGCAGTCCCGGCGCCCGCGCCGCGCGCCGGGCCGGTATTCGGGCGGCTGCGGGTTCAGTCCGGCAGTCTCAGGATGCGGCCGGAATGGCCGACGATGATCGAACTCGCGGTGGCCTCGGAGCGCACCACCGCGCAATACCAGGCGGTGGCGATATCGAGCCCCTCGAGCTTGTCCCAGGCATCGGCGCTGGCGTTGCCGAGCAGCATCTCGCGCATGCCCACCACCACCGGACGGCCAGCGGCCGTGAGCTCGACGCCGAGCAGATTGACGCTGGTGCCGGTCTGCACCCGCTGCCAGCTGCGGCCGCCGTCGCTGCTCTTCATCGCCGAGCCGGACTGGCCGACCACGAAGGCGGTGCCGTCATCGCGCAGGGCCAGATCGAAGAAGGAAGGGTCGGCGCGGCCATCGATGTTGCGGCCCTGATGCACCACGCGCCAGCTCTGCCCACCGTCCTCGGAGCGGAGGATGTGCTCGAGCTCTCCGGCCACCAGGATGTGGCCCTCGGGGGTGATCTTCACCGAGTACAGATGCGGCTGGAAGCCGATGCCGAACTCCTCGCCCATCGGCTCGAACAGGGCCGCCCAGTCCGGTGCGGCGCTGCTCCAGCTGCGGCCGCCATCGGTGGAGCGCAGCAGCGCACCGAACGAGCCGGCCACGACCACCAGGCCGCTGGCGTGGACATCCACCGCCATCAGGCGCTCCTGGGTGCCGCTGTCCACGCTGACCCAGCCGGCATCCTCCTTGACCAGGATGACGCCCATCTGTCCGACCGCGACGCGGTGGCGCCCCCCCATGCCCACCCCCAGCAGGCTCAGTTCGGTGGGGGCCTTCTCCGCGGTCCAGGTCAGACCGCCGTCGGCCGAGCTCAGGATCGAGCCACCAGCTCCGACCGCGAGCCCGTCGTTGCCCTGGATAGCGGCTGAAAACAGGGCCTCGTGCGGAATGCCGGTGCGGAGCGCACTCAGCTCCGCAGCCTTCGGCGTGGCGGTCTGCAGGCTGGCCACCGCCAGCCCCGCGACCAGGCTGGCCAGCACAGTGGTGATTCCAAGCGGTAG
>DASUDX010000132.1:0-21988 GCA_036275365.1 Nevskiaceae bacterium
CCGATGGCGGTGAGGCCGGTACGCTCGATGTCATCACGCGTGATGCGCAGCACCGGCTGGGAGGTCTCGAAGTCGGTGCGGCGGATGCGCGAGCCGGTCACCTGAACGGCCTCCAGCTGCACTGCGTCGCCGTCCTCGGCCACCTCGAGCGTCTCCGCCGGCTCGGTGTTGCCCTCCAGCGCCTCCACGGCGATCACCTCCGAGATGCCCTCGTTGCTGGCGTCGGCCGGGTCGGCGGCCAGCAACTCGGAGACTTCACCCTCCTCACCGGCCGGGCTGACCTCGGCTTCCGCGTCGGTCGCGTCGGCCGGCGCTTCGGCGGCGTATTCCGCAACCTCGGGTTCCGTGGTCTCGTCCTGGGCCAGGGCGCCAGTGGGATAAAGGGCTGCGCAGGCGAGCAGGAAGGCGGACGGCGTGAACAGCGAGGCCAGCGCCGTACGACGGCGTGCCGGGGCAGACAGCAACATGGTGAACTCCCTAATGAAAAATGCGCGGTAGGTGGACCGCGTCGGAGACTGCTCTAGATAGTCGTCGCGCCAAACCTGATCGGCGCATCACCTGTCCCGACGGTAGCCTGCGCATGACCCGTGAGTCAATCGCGGGAAACCCCTCAAACCCGCATGGGGACTCGCTTCCAGCGCGTCTCGTGACGCGCCGAAAGTCGGTTGACGCTCCAAAACCTGCTTGCTATAAAGCCGCACCGACGACCGGTCGGGAGTGCAGCAACATCAAGCGGTACAAGGCGTCAGAACACACACCGGTTCGTCCGTTTCCCGCTGTCCATACACGGCATCACGCCGCTTCCGCACTTTTGCTTCGAGGGGACCTCGTCAACATGAACAAGTCTGAACTGATCCAAGCCGTGGCCGACAAGGCCGACCTGTCCAAGGCCGATGCCGGCCGCGCGCTCGACGCGATGGTGGAGGTGATCGGCAAGGCGCTCAAGAAGAAGGACAAGGTGGCTCTGGTCGGCTTCGGCACCTTCATGGTCCGTGAGCGCGCCGCGCGCACCGGCCGCAACCCCAAGACCGGCGCCACGCTGAAGATCAAGGCGAGCAAGACGCCGTCCTTCAAGGCTGGCAAAGCCCTCAAGGATGCGATAAAGTAACGGACTCGGTGGGGCGCCGGTCCGTCAGGACCGGCGACATCGTCTGGGGTGCTTAGCTCAGCGGGTAGAGCGTCGCCCTTACAAGGCGAATGTCGGCGGTTCGAGCCCGTCAGCACCCACCAAGTTGTCGCAGTGGAGCGGTAGTTCAGTTGGTTAGAATACCGGCCTGTCACGCCGGGGGTCGCGGGTTCGAGCCCCGTCCGCTCCGCCACTCGATTGTCGTCTGAGTGCATCGTTTGTAGACAATGGGGTGCCCTTGCCGGCGCCCCTTTTGTTTTTCCGGCGGTCCTTCGTCCCGAGGGCTCGTCGCCCTCTTTCGCTCCAGCCAACCCTCACCTCGACTGCCATGTTGCAAAGCATCCGTGACCGACTGACCGGCCCGCTCGTGTGGGTGGTGATTGGCCTGATCTGCGTGCCCTTCGCGTTCTGGGGCATCGAATCCTTCCGCACCGACGGCGGTGATCCGGTGGTCGCCACCGTGGGCGACGAAGAGATCACCCAGTCCCAGCTCGACCAGGGCTATCAGCAGCGCTACCAGCAGCTGCAGGCGCTGCTCGGCGAAAACTTCCGCGCCGATCTCTTCGACGCCACCCGCTTCCGCCAGACCGTGCTCGACGATCTGGTTCAGGAGAGCCTGCTGCGCCAGCACGCGCGTGATGCCGGCTTCCGCGCCGACGACCAGTTGCTGATCGCCTATCTCTCGACCATCCCGGCCTTCCAGGACCAGGGGCAGTTCTCCCCGGCCCTCTATCGCGAACGGCTGCAGATGCAGGGCTTCACGCCGGAGCGTTTCGAGCGCCAGCTGCGCGAATCGCTGGTGATCGACCAGCTGCGCGAGGCGCTGGTCGACACCAGTTTCGCCACGCCGGCGGAGACCGAGCGCGCCTTCCAGCTGGCCCGGCAGCAGCGGGCGATCCGGACCGTGGACTTCGCACTCGCCCCGCTGCTCGATGCGGTGGCCGTCACCGATGCGCAGATCCAGGCGCGCTATGACGAGCAGATCGAGCGCTACCAGGCCCCGGAGCGCATTCGCCTGGCCTATGTCGAGCTCGATGCCAGCCGCCTGCCGCAGGCCGAGGCGCCGGCCGCCGATGTGCTGAAAGTGATCTACGACGCCGAGAAGGACAGCCGCTTCTCCGCGCCGGAGGAGCGCAAGGCGCGCCACATCCTGATCAACTTCGGCGCCGACAAGGACGCTGCGCGTGCGCGCATCGAGGCGTTGGCCGAGCGCCTGCGCAAGGGCGAGTCGTTCGAAACGCTAGCGGCGGCCCAGTCCGATGACAGCGGCTCGAAGACCCAGGGCGGCGATCTCGGCTGGATCAAGCGCGGGATGATGGTCGAGCGCTTCGAGGAGGCGCTGTTCCAGCTCGACAACGGACAGCTCAGCGAGCCGGTGGAAACCGAGTTCGGCTGGCATCTGATCCGGGTCGACGAGATCCGTCCGGCGGCGGTGCGCCCGTTCGAGGAGGCGGGCGTGCAGACCGAGCTGCTGACGCTGTTCCGCGCGCGCGACAACGAGCGCCGCTTCCAGGAACTCTCCGAGACCATGGAGCAGCTCGCCTTCGAGAGCCCGACCGGCCTCGAGGCCGTGGCCGAGGCGGTGGGCCAGCCGGTGCAGACCACCGACTGGGTGACCCGCGCCGGTGGCGCCGGGATCACCGCCAGCCGCGAGGTGATGGAAGCCGCCTTCGCCCCCGAGGTGCTCGAGGATGGCGAGAACAGCAAGCCGGTCGCCCTGGAGGGCGGACGGCTGGTGGTGGTGCGCAAGGCCGAGTACGAGGCGGCGCGAACCCGGCCGCTGAGCGAGGTGCGTGAGGCCATCGTTGCCGAACTCAAGCGCGAGGGGGCCCAGCTGGCCGCCCGTGAGCAGGCGGCAGCGCTGACCGCCGCCCTGCAGCCGGGCGTCAGCGTCGACGCCGTGCTGCAGGGCGCCGGGCGCAGCGAGTCCTACCGCGGCATCGTCTCGCGCAGCGCCGTCGAGCCCGATCCGGCCGTGGTGGGCGCGGCCTTCACGCTGGCACCGCCGTCGGCCAGTGCTGCGCTGCCGGCGACGGTGGTGACGCGTGCCAACGGCGATCTGAGCTGGGTGGTAGTGGAACAGGTCACCACCCCGCCAGCACCGGCCAGCAGCGATGCCGAGCTGCAGCGCCTCGCCCAGCAGCGTCGCGACAGCCTCGCCGGTGCCGAGTTCGCGGCCTTCCGCGAGCAGCTCGAGCGCGAGCGTCCCACCGAGATCCGCGCGGCGACGCCCGCGGCGCCGGTCACGCCGGAGTCCTGAGATGCCGCACCGGATCGCCAGCCAGCAGCGGCGGAGCATCCGGTGAGGCTGCCGGCCCTGCACTGGCAGGTCGCCACCGCCCTGCTGCTGGCGGTGAGCCTGGGCTGGTGGATCGGCCCGCAGGCGGACTTCATGGCCGCCTGCCAGTTCGTCGGCAAGCTGTTTCTCAATGCCCTGAAGATGGTGGTGGTGCCGCTGATCGTCTCGGCGATCATCAGCGGTCTGGCCAGCGTGGTGGACGCCGGCGGCCTCGGCCGCATGGGCCTGCGCACGCTGGTCTTCTACTTCAGCACCGGGCTGATCGCCATTCTCACCGGTCTGTTCTTCATCAATCTGCTCAGCCCGGGCGTGGTCAATGGCGAGCCGGCCGGGCCGATGATGGGCCTGAGCGAGGAAGCCACCGCCCTGGTGCAGAACATGGAGGGCAAGGGCGCCGGCGAGTTCCTCAAGGTGTTCGAGCTCATGCTGCCGCCCAACATCGTGGCCGCGGCGGCCGAAGGCCAGATGCTCGGCCTGATCACCTTCGCGCTGCTGTTCGGCTTCTTCGTCTCGCGCCTGCCGGCCGAGGTGGCGCGGACCCAGCGCGAGTTCTGGAATGGCCTCAACGAGGTGATGACGCGCATCACCACCTTGATCATGCGCTTCGCCCCGATCGGGGTGTTCGGACTGGTCGCGCCGATCATCGCCCAGACCGGCTGGGCCGCGGTGCAGCCGCTCGCCCTGTTCTTCCTGGCGGTGGTGCTGGGTCTCGCCACCCACATGCTGGTGACGCTGCCGCTGGTGCTGCGCTTCGTCGCCCGGGTCTCGCCGCGTCGCCATTTCGCCGCCATGTGGCCGGCCCTGACCACCGCGTTTTCCACCAGCTCCTCCGCCGCCACCCTGCCGGTGACGGTGGAGTGCATGCACGAGCGTGCGCGGGTGCCCAAGCGGGTGACCGGGCTGGTGCTGCCGGTGGGCACCACCGTCAACACCGATGGCTCGGCCCTCTACGAGGGCGCGGTGGTGATGTTCATCGCCCAGGCCTACGGCGTGAGCCTGGGGCTTGGCGCGCAGTTCGTGGTGGTCTCCACGGCCCTGCTCACGGCCATCGGCGTGGCTGGCATTCCCTCGTCCAGCCTGATCGCCATCGCGGTGATTCTCTCGGCGGTGGGCCTGCCGCTGGAGGGCATCGGCCTGGTGCTGGCGGTGGATCGCCTGCTCGACATGTGCCGCACCACCGTCAATGTATTCGGCGACAGCTGCGCGGCGGTCACCGTCGCCCGTCTGGAGGGCGAGGACGGGGTGCTCGGCGAGCCGGCCCTGACGACGGGATCACGGCTCACCTGAGTGATTTCCCGGATCCGTCCTGGGCAAAAGGCACTGGGTCGGATTTACCCACCCCCGTAAGCTCGGGAGCGCGAGGACAGCGGTGCTCGCCACCGCCGTCCCGCGTCCACGATCTTCCAAGGGGGTTTCATGTTGCGATCAGGGATTCCGTTCGGGCGCACGGTGAAGCAAGCGCTCCAGTCGGCCATGGCGGCGCTGCTGCTGACGATGGGTGCCACGCCCGGGCTGGCCAGCGCGGCCGAGAGTGGCCCGGCCCAGCAGCTGATCGTCAAGTTCCGCGAGGGCGGACTGGCGACCGCGCTGGAGCGCACCGCCTGGCTGCGCACCCAGGGACGGGCGCAAGGCCTGGAACTGCGCGCGCTGCGCGAGGTGGCCACCGGCGGGCAGGTGATTCGCCTGCAGGGCCGCCGGCTGGAAGCCGCCGAACTGCAGACGCTGCTCGCCACCCTGGCCGCCGATCCGCTCGTCGAGTATGCCGAGGAGGATCGTCTGCTCAAGCCGCTGCTCACCCCCAATGACAGCCGCTACAACGAGCAGTGGCATTACTTCGAGGCCACCGGTGGGCTCAACGCGCCGGCGGCCTGGGACATCACCACCGGCGCTGGCGTGGTGGTCGGCGTGCTCGACACCGGCTACCGGCCGCATGTGGACCTCGCCGGAAACATCGTCGGCGGCTATGACTTCATCTCGGACACCTTCGTCTCGGTCGATGGCAATGGCCGCGACAGCGATGCCACCGATCCGGGTGACTGGTACAGCAACGACGCCTGCGGGGCCGGTTCCGGCTCGTCGAGTTCCAGCTGGCATGGCACGCATGTCGCCGGCACCATCGCCGCGCTGACCAACAACGGCAGCGGTGTCGCCGGCGTTGCCTTCGGCGCCAAGGTGCTGCCGCTGCGCGTGCTGGGACGCTGCGGTGGCTACACCTCGGATATCGCCGACGCCATGATCTGGGGCTCCGGCGGCAGCGTCAGCGGCCTGCCGGCCAACCCCAACCCGGCCAAGGTGCTGAATCTCTCGCTGGGCGGCGGTGGCGCCTGCGACGCCACCAGCCAGGCGGCGATCAACTCGGCGCGTTCGCGTGGCACGGTGGTGATCGTCGCCGCCGGCAACGAGAACCAGAACGCCAGCAACTCGAGCCCGGCCAACTGCACCGGCGTGGTGACGGTGGCGGCCACCAACCGCAGCGGGGGGCGCGCCTACTACTCCAACTTCGGCACGGTGGTGGATGTCGCCGCACCGGGCGGGGCGATGAGTTCCGCCACCGACCCCAACGGGGTTCTCTCCACCTACAACAGCGGCACGCAGGGGCCCGGGTCGGACAGCTATGCCTTCTCCCAGGGCACCTCGATGGCCACTCCGCATGTGGCGGGTGTGGCGGCGCTGATGCACGCGGTGAAGCCCGGCATCACGCCGGACGAGGTCGAGAGCCTGCTCAAGTCGACTTCGCGCAGCTTCCCCGCCACCTGCTCCGGATGCGGCAGCGGCATCGTCAACGCGCTGGCCGCGGTGCAGGGTGCCCAGGGTGGCGGCACGCCGCCACCGCCCACCAGCACCACGCTGAGCAATGGCGTGCCGGTGACCGGACTCTCGGGCGCGGCCGGCACCGAGCTGCGCTTCACCCTGCAGGTTCCGAGTGGTGCCAGCAACCTGAGCTTCCAGATGAGCGGCGGCAGCGGCGATGCCGATCTGTATGTACGGTTCGGCACCGCCCCGACCACCACCAGCTATGACTGCCGGCCCTATCTCGGCGGCAACGCGGAGACCTGCACATTCGCCACCCCTCAGGTGGGCACCTACCACGTCATGGTGCGGGGCTACAGCAGCTTCTCCGGGGTGAGTCTGGTCGGCAGCTACACCGCTGCCAGCTCGGGTAGCTGTGCCGCTGGCTTCACCGCCTACACCGGCAGCCTCAGCAGCGGGGCCAGCCAGTACTGGACCTCGACCAGCGGCTACACCAGCAGCGTCTCCGGCACCCACAGCGGGCGTCTGACCGGGCCGGGAAGCGCCGACTTCGACCTCTATCTGCAGAAGCGCAACACCAATGGCAGCTGGAGCAATGTCGGCAGCGGCACGGGCAGCACCTCGACCGAGTCGATCGACTACAACGGCACCGCCGGCACCTACCGCTACCGCGTCTATGCCTACAGCGGCAGCGGCAGCTATCAGCTCTGCATCAAGCGGCCCTGAGCCGCTGCGGGTCTGAACGCAAAAGCCCGCCGGGAGCGATCCCGGCGGGCTTTTCTGTGTGCGGTGCCGCGGGGCGTGCGGCTAGTCCTCGATGCTCATGCCCATGATGTGGTAGCCGGCATCCACATAGAGGATCTCACCGGTGATGCCGGAGGCCAGGTCCGAGCTGAGGAAAGCCGCCGCATTCCCGACCTCCTCGATGCTGACATTGCGCCGCAGCGCCGAGGCCTTCTCGGCCTTCGACAGCATGCTGCGAAAGCCGGTGATGCCGGCCGCCGCCAGGGTCTTGATCGGCCCGGCGCTGATGCCGTTGACGCGGATTCCGCGCTCGCCCAGCTCGGCCGCCATGAAGCGCACATTGGCTTCCAGACTCGCCTTGGCCGGCCCCATCACGTTGTACATCGGCACCGCGCGCACCGCACCGAGATAGGTCAGGGTCAGCAGCGAACCGCCACTGCCCATCAGCGGCCGCGCCGCCTTGCCCAGCGCGGCGAACGAGTAGGCGCTGATGTCGTGGGCGATGCGGAAGCCCTCGCGGGTCACCGCATCCAGATACTTGCCGGCGAGCTGCTCACGCGGGGCGAAGCCGATCGAATGGATCAGCACATCGAGGCGCCCCCACTGGCGCTGCAGCTCCTGCATCACCTCGTCGATCTGCGCGTCCTCGGCCACATCCAGCGGCAGCACCAGCGAGGAGCCGCAGGCAGCGGCGAACTCGCTGACCCGCGCCTTCAGCCGCTCGCCCTGGTAGGTGAAGGCCAGCTCCGCACCCTCGCGCTTGAAGGCCTCGGCGATGCCGGTGGCGATCGAGCGATCACTGGCCACGCCGGTGATCAGGGCCCGCTTGCCGGTGAGAAATCCCATGTCGCTCTCCTTGGCGGAAGCACCGGCCGCGCGGGCCGGCGCCAGCGCGCTCACTGCGCGTAGAAGTGGATCGGGTAGCTCGGCAGTGTGAACTCCGGCACGCTCTTGGCGCCGAAGTTGATCAGCTGGATGCGCGCCAGCACCTTGCGCTCGAGATCGGGATCGCCCAGCTCGCTGGAGACGATCTCGCAGCGCAGCACCGAGCCATCCGCCGCGATGGTCAGGCTCACCGACATCGTCCCGCGCAGGCTGGGGTTGTCGCGCAGGGCGCGGTTGTAGAGCGAGTACAGGGCCGACTTGTTGCGGTCCATCACCTGCTGGATCTCCTCCAGCGTGCGGCCGGCCAGGGGCTTGTCGCCGTCCTGCCCGGGGCGGGTCTTGTCCGGGCCGATGCCCACCGGGCTGTCCACGGTGGTGGTGCGGCGGCTGCCGAGCCCGGCCCCGGACTGGCTGCGCCGCTGCTCGCCGGTGCCGGCGCCGGAGATACCCCCGGAGCTGGCCGCAGCGGTCTGCGCCAGATTGGCGGCGCCGGCGCTGCCACCGGTGGCGCCAGTACCCGGCTGGGCCGTGACGATCTCGCTGGAGAGCGCCCGCGAGGCGTCGAAACCGGACAGCGAGTTGTCGCGCAGGGCCTTGAGCTGATCGGCCAGGGCCAGCACACCGGTCTGCGCCGCCTGCTGGCGCGCCGCCTGCACCTGCTGCTCGCGGGTGGGCTCGGGCCGCACCTGCTCGGCCGGCTTGGAGGGCTGTTCATCCGGCGTCTGCACCGGCTTGGGCTCCTCCACCTGCTCGGGTTCCTCGGCCTGCTCGGCGGGCTTGGGTTCCTCGACCTGGTCGGCCACCTCGGCATCGGGAATCAGGCTGATGTAGCGCCGCTCGGTGGTCTCGCCCCCGCCCCGTTCCAGACCTTGCAGCTTGAGGAAGGGCACGATGACGGCGAACACCAGGTACAGCACGATCAGCAGCGCGGCGAGGCGACGGAAGCGGCGGTCGCTGGCCTCGGCCAGACCCCAGCCCTGGTCCGGTCCCAGCATCAGGGTGGCGTTCATGGCGCCTCCTCCCCGGCCCCTTTCTTCTCGGTCACCGCCAGCGAGATGCGGGCGAAGCGCGCCTCGGTGCAGGTGGCCATCACCTTCTTGAGCAGGCGGTAGGGGATGGTGCGGTCAGCGAGGATGTTGACCTCGCCGCGGGTCACCCGGCCCATGGCGTCGCCTTCCACCCGCATCAGGGGCGACAGCAGCAGCTCGGACTTCAGTCGCGGCAGCAGGCTGCCCTCGGTGGCCTCGGCCTCGGCCACGCTGAGCACCGGCCGGTTGTCGACCAGGATGTCCTCGCGGCTGACGGTGATCACCACCGCCGTGCGCGGCTGGTCCTTGACCACCGACTCCGGCAGCTTGAGCGCCTTGGGATTGGGCAGCACCTCCACCACCAGGGCGTTCACCAGCAGGTAGAACACCAGGATGGCGAAGATATCGATCAGCGAGACGATGTTGAGGTGCACGGTGGTGGCGGCGCGGCGGGCCGCGCGTTCCACCTTGCGTTCCTTGCGGCGATTGCTCACGGCGCCCCTCCGCCGGTGCTCACCGAGGGCGCCACATCACCGATCGAGATCTGCGGGAACAGCTCACGCGGCAGGCCCAGGGCGCGGGCCTCGGCCGGCGCCAGCCGGGCGGCGTCCATCACCTTCACCAGATTGTCGTAGCTGACCTCCGGGCTCACCAGCAGGGTCAGACTGCTCTCCTGCGGTGCGGCCTTCTTGGCTTCCACCAGCACTTCGGAGAGGGCCAGCACATTGTAGCCATCCGGGGTGTTGTCGAGCCGGCGCAGCGGACCGTTGCGATCGGAGATCTCGATCGCCTCGGGCAGCAGGGCCACGGTCAGCCGCAGCGCCTTGTCCTCCACCGGCATGCTCTGGTCGTCGCTGGGCAGATTCATGCTCAGCACATTCAGACGCGCCGCGGAAATCGACGAGCTCACCAGCAGGAAGAACACCAGCACGGCGAACACATCGATCATCGAGACGATGTTGAGCTCTTCGTTGCGCACCCGCTTGAGATGACGCGCCAGCCGGCGCGTGCGGTGCGAGCGCCGCTTGAGGTCGTCCTCGGCGGCGGCGGGAGGGGCGAAAGTCGCCATGGTCAGGGACGCAGCGGGTCGGCGATCAGGCGCGGCGGCCGCGGTTGCAGACGGCGCTGACGAAACGCGAGCAGGCGGCCTCCAGACCGTCCACCAGCTCGGTGGTGCGCGACTGCAGCCAGGCGTGGGCGAGCAGGGCGGGGATCGCCACCATCAGGCCGAAGGCGGTGCAGTTCATCGCCTCGGAGATGCCGGCCGAGAGCAGGTCGGCCTTCTCGGTCGGATCGGCGGCACCCAGTGCGGCGAAGGCGCCGATCAGGCCGATCACGGTGCCCAGCAGGCCGAGCAGGGTCGACATGTTGGAAAAGGTGGCGAGGTAGTGGGTCCGCCGCTCGATCGCCGGCAGCACCTCCATCAGACCTTCCTCGGTCGCGATCTCGACCTCGCTGCGGCGGCTGTCGAAGCGGGCCTGGTTGAGCCCGTTGGCGAGAATGCGGGCCAGCGGCGTCTGCGAGCCGTCGACCACCCGGGCCACGCTGTCGAGGTCACCCTGCTGGAGCAGGGGGCCGACCTGGTCCCAGATCTCGCGGTTCTCGCGCTCGGTGCGGCGCAGGAACATCAGGCGCTCGACCGCGACCGCGATGCCCAGCACCAGCACCAGGGCGATCGGATACATGAAGGCGCCGCCGAGCTGGAAGAAGCGGACGAGGGTGGAGAAGAGTTCCATGGCAGGGTTCCGGGGTGAAGAAAAGCAGTACGGAGAAGCGTAATCAGGGTGCCGCTGGCGCGGCGGCGGGTGGCGGCGTGCGGCGGGCCGCGGCCGCCTTGCTCAGCGCGTTGTGGTACTCAATCTGGCGGATGAACACATCCTCATCGATCGGCAGCATGTCCACCTGCAGCAGGCGCGCCGGACGGTCGATGTCCTTCTCGGCGTAGGCGTTGCGCCAGGGGGTGATGTAGAGGCCGATCGGCGATTCGCGCTCGCCGACGATCACCGTGCCGCTGCCATCGCCCTGGGGCAGACGGTCGCCCCCGGCGGCCGGCGTCGCCGCCGCTGGCGCCGCTGGCGCGGCAGGTGTCGCCGGCGCGGCGGGTGCGGTGACCGGGGCGAAGTCGCTGTCGACCCCGGGCAACTCCTCCGGGGCCTCCTGGGCGGCGAGAGCCAGGGGCAGGCACAGCAGGATGGCAAGGCCGCGGCGCATCACTTGACCTCCACCTCGGCGGGTTCGCGGGCGCGCTGCTCGCGTTGCTCGGCCTCGAGCTCGGCGATCCACACCAGCACGCGCAAATCCTTGCCGGCGGTCAGCCGCTGGTACTCGCCGTAATGGCGCAGCGCACAGTCCGCCTCGTTGGTCACCTCGTCGCAGAGCAGGCCGAGGTTGAAGTGGGCGCTGGCGTAGTCCGGCTTCACCGCCAGTGCCCGCTCATAGGCCTGGCGGGCGCGGCGGGCATCGCCGGCCTGGCGGTGCAGGATGCCCAGCCAGTTGAAGGCGCTGACATTGTCCGGATTGGTCTCGGCGGCGCGGGTGAAGGCGGTGAGCGCCACCTGCGGCTTGTCGGCCAGCGCATTGAGGATGCCGATGTTGGTCAGCGGCCCGGAGAAATCCGGGAAGTCCTGGGACAGGGCCAGGAAGGCGGCCTCGGCCTCCGCGGTCTTGCGCTGCTTCATCAGCTGCAGGGCGGCCTGGAAGCGGCCTTCCGGATCGCCCTTGTCCGGCACCGGCGCAGCCTGCTCGGCCGACGGCGGATCGGGCGGGGTGTCGCGCTTGGGCGCGCTGCCGCAGGCCGCCAGCAGCAGGGCGCTGGTGAGCCAGAGCAGGCGCAGGGGACGCCGGTCAGCGCAGGCTTTCATAGAGTTCCTCGCGCAGCTCGCGCTTGCCGTAGCGACCGGGCGCCAGGGCCACCAGTGCCTCGTAGCTCTGCTTCACCCAGCGGTCGTAGACGCCCTGGGGAATCCGCTTGAGGTTGGTCTCGTAGGCAGCGATCGCCTGTTCCTCGAAGGGATAGGCCTGCTCCTCCAGCAGCAGATCGTACTGCTCGCTCGCCAGCGCATCGAGGTTGCGCGGCCGCTCGGAGGCGAGCAGGGCCTGGGCGAAGTCCTGGTAGAGCTGGCCGAGCTCGAAGGTGGCGGCGGTGGTCACCGGCGCAAAGCCGTAGCCAGCGGCCTGATTGAGCGCCTGGATGGCGGTCTCCATCGCCTGCTTCTTGGCCGCCAGCGAGCGCTCGATCGGCGCGCTCAGGGTCAGGCGCTTGGCCTCGGCCCCGGTCACCCGGCCGATCTCCAGGCTGGAGGTCGCCGCCAGCGAGCGGGTGGCCTCGCTGCGCTCCGCACCGGCGGCCTGGTCGGCGCGCACGATCTCGCGCAGCCAGCGCAGCTGCCCGGCCTGATCGCCGCGGCTGCGGGCCAGCTCCACCAGCCGGCTGCGTCCCTGCATGGCGCGATCCACCGGCCGCGGGAACTGGCCGACGAAGAACTCCCAGGCCTCGGCGGCCTCGCGCGGCAGCTCGGCCTGGTCGTAGCGCTGGGCGGTGAGCCAGGCGGCTTCGCGGCGGATCTCGACGGTCTCGCTGGCGCGGCGGGCGATCCGTGCATAGGCCCCCGCCGCCTGCGCCGGCTTGCGGTCCTCGTCGTAGACCTGGGCCAGCTTCTTGTCCACATCCGGAATCAGCGCCTGCTGCGGGAAGCGGCGGCGGAAGCCCTCCAGCACCTGCGCGGCCTGCGGCCAGTCCTTGAGCTCGATCAGGCTGGCGGCGGCGTCGTAGTCGGCGTTGGCGCGGATGCTCGAGGTTGGCGTGACCTCGCCGACCCGCAGGAAGGTGTTGACCGCCAGACGCAGATCGCCCGCCGCGCGCGCCGCCTCGGCCTGCTTGTAGATGCTGGCGGCCAGCTGCTCGATCACCGCAGGGCGGTTGGGGTCCTCGGCAGGGGTGAGCTTGAGCTCCTCGCCGAAGGCCTTCTCGGCCTCGCCGTAGCGCTGCAGCTCGAACTGGGCGTCGCCGGTCACGCTCCAGGCGGTGCGGCGCAGCGCCTCGGGAGCCGGCTTGTCGGCGGCCAGCACCCGCGCCGCCACACCGATCGCCTGCTCCATGTCGCGCAGCTCGTAGAGATCCTGGGCGGACTGGGTCAGCACCGGCAGCTTGCGCGAGTGCTCCTTGAAGGTATCGGCCAGGCGGATGCCGCTGGCCACCGCCTCGCGCAGGGCGGCTGGCCGCTCGGCCGCCGGCACCTCCTTGGCGTGCTTCTGGTGGGCCAGATAGGCGGCGAAGGCGGCCTCGCCCGATTTCGGATGCGGCGCGTAGGTGTAGGCGGTCTTCGCATACTCCTGGGCCGCCTCGAGGGTGCGACCGCCGTCGAGCAGGGCGTCGCCGAGCAGGAAGTTGATCTCGGCCAGGCGCGGATCGCGCGGATACAGCTCGATGATGCGGCGATACCAGCGCGCGGCGGTGAGGAAGGCCTCGCCGCGCTTCTCGCGCTGGGCCAGGGCGTGCTCGTGCCTGGCCAGATCCTCCAGATGCAGGCGCAGCTCGGCCATCACCGCCTCGCTGGCCGGGGCGCCGGCCCAATAGGCCGCCGCCGGGTCGTACGTCTCGGCGTAGCGCTGCTTCTCGCGGATCACCAGCTCGTTGAAGCCACCCTCGGCATAGGCGGCGATGGTGCGCGACTGGAAGGCCGGCGCCTCGCCATGACGGGGATAGCGCTGGGTGAACGCGGCGAAGGCCTCGGCGGCATCGGTGTAGCGGCGCCGCTCCTGCAGCTGCTCGCCGAGCGCGTTGTAGACCAGCGGATAGAAGCGCGGGTCGCCGTACTTGGCCATGTATTCGTTGGCCGCCACGCCGCCGCCCAGTGCCGCCAGCGAGAGCGAGACCACCCGCAGCGAATCCTTGGCCAGATCGCCCTTGCCCTTGGCCACGCCCTGCAGGGCGCTGGCGACATCGGTGAGCTCGCCCGGTGGCAGCTCGCGGTCGAGGATCTGGAAGAAGGTGGTGATGGCGGCGTCGTAACGCGACTGCTTGTACTGCGACCAGCCGAACTTGTACTGGGCCGGCTCGAAGAACGAGGTGCGGTCGCCCAGATCCATCACGATCTGGTACTCGGCCTCGGCCTCGGCGTAGCGCGCGGTCTGGAACAGCAGCTCGGCCCGGCGGAAATGCCCGTCACCGGTGTAGCTGGATTCCGGGAACTCGCGCGAGAGGCGTGCCAGCACCTCGATCGCCTGCTCGGTCTGGCCGATGTTCTGATGGGCGCGGGCGAGCTGGTAGAGCACGCGGTCGTTGTTCGGATCCTGCGGCCGCTCGGCCAGCAGCTCGCGGTAGATCTGGATCGAGCTGCCGACCGTGGTCTCGCTGTTCTCGTCGCCGCCCTTGAAGTCGTCCACCTGCACCTGCAGGTCGGCCATGCGCCGCCGCGCCTCGGCGCGGGTCTCCTCGTCGGGAGCCAGCTCCAGCAGCTTGCGGTAGTTCTCCAGCGCCTTGCTGGCGTCCGGCGCGATCGGCTCGGAGCGGATGATCGGCAGCTCCTCGACGGCCGGCTGCTCCTGCTTGCCGACCTGGCTGCGGATCGAGGGCGCCGCCTCCTTCACCGCCTGCGGGGTGCTGGCGCAGCCGCTGGCAAACAGCGCAGCGGCCAGCAAGGGCAGGGTGGCGAGGCGCAGTGCCGGCTCCGGGACTCGTCTCATTTCTTGATCTCGAACTCGTCCGGATCGGGACCCTGCAGCTGGCGGTCGTAGAGGCGGGCCAGCGCGAAGCGGGCCTCGACCAGATACTTCTCGATCTGCTTCTTCTGCGCGCGCAGTTCCTCGCTGGCCAGCCGCTCCAGCAGGGCGCGGTGCTCGGTGGCCGAGGCTTCGACCGCCGGCAGCAGGCCGGCGCTGCGTGCGCGCAGGGCCTGGATGCGCTCAAAGGGCCCGTCGAAGCGGCGCGGGGTGCCGGCGAGCTGCAGCGTCAGCGGCATCGGCGCGGTCTCGGCGGGGCGACGCGCGTGGCGGCCGGGCAGGCCGAGGCGGCTTTCCGCGCGCAGGCTCAGCGCCGCGCCCTTGACCGGCGCCGGCCGCCCGCGCTGCAGGGCGTGGTCGATCAGCCGCGCCGGATCGGCCGGCTGCGCGTCACGGCTGCGATAGGCCGCATCGAGCTCGCCCAGGCGCTGCTGCCAGCCCTGCAGCTGGCGCGCCAGCAGGCGGGCGTCGCGGTAATTCTTCAGCGCCTCGGCGAAGCGATGCTCGGCGATCAGCGTCTGCAGGTAATAGGTTTCCGGTGCGTCCGGCAGATCGCGCAGCGACCAGGTCCAGCCGGACTCGGCATCGGGGTCGCGGCGGACGATGGTCTCCACCATGCGGCCGCCGGCGATCGCCAGCAGCGCCTGCTCGGTGCGCTCGCGGGCCGCCTCCAGCTTTTCCACCGCCTGCTCGTAGTACTGCTGGGCCTGGGTATGGGCGCCGAGCCGATCCAGCGAGAAGGGGATGGCAAGCCAGGCTTCCTGCACCGCCGGATCCTGCGGATCGCGGCTGATCAGCTCGACCCAGGCGACCAGCGCGCGCTTGAGCGCGGCCTCCTCGTCGGGATCGGTGCGCTGCAGGCGGAAGCTGCGCAGGCCGGCGCGGTTGTAGATGTCGCGATCCAGAAAGCCCGGGCGCAGCAGCACGCCGAGCGTGGAGAAGGTGCTGAACGGCGCGATGTCCTCGGAGACCTCGTCGCCGATTTCCAGCCGCGCCTGGCGGCTGCCGTCCGGGGACAGCTCGGCCCAGCCCAGGCCCAGCAGGGCGCGGTTGGAGAAGGGCCCCTCGCTGCGCACCCGGCCGAACACCGGCCGCGCCGAGGCACCCTGGCGGTTCTGCAGGAAGTTCCAGCCGAGGATGAGGTTGGCCTTGTCGCGCAGCGCCAGCGTCTCGGCGTCCACCACCGGACCGCGGCCGATGCGGTCCAGCGCGGTGCGGCCCTGGCCGGTACGGCCGTCATTGATCAGGGCGATGCCGAGGTTGTAGCGGCTGTAGTCGCTCTGGTCGCGGCTGTTCTTGAGCTCGGTGAGCACCTCCACCGCCTCGCTGTAGCGGCCCTGGCTCATCAGCACCCGCGCCAGCAGGTCCTGCCACTCGGGAATCAGGGACTCCGGCAGGCTGCCGCGCAGCCGCATCAGGGTGGCGCGCGCTTCCGAGTAGTAGCCGCGCTGGTAGTCGAAGGAGGCCACGCGCAGGCCGGCCCGCGCCAGCACCTCGGGTTCGAGCCCGCTGCCGGCGATCTGCCGGTAGAGGCGCTCGGCGCGATCCCGCACGCCAAACCCCAGATAGTTGTCGGCGAGCGTCTTGGCCAGCGCGCTCGGCGGGGTGTCGCCGCCGCGGGCTGCCGGCAGCCGCAGCAGCTCCGCCGCAGCCGAGTAATGCCGGCGATCCTCACCGAGAAATGTCGCGGCCCGCACGGCTGGATCGGCGCTGGAGCCGGCCGCGTAGATCTCGGCCGCGGCCAGCGGCAGGGCGGTGAGCAGACCACCGAACAGCGCGACGGTGCCGGCGAGCCAGGCCCTCATCGGGCGGGCCTCCACTCGCGCAGATCGAGCTGCGGCTCGGCCCGCCGTGAGCGACGGGTGACCCTCAGCTCCAGCTCGGCCGGGGCCAGCGCCTTGTCGAAGATCGCCTCATAGCGGGCGCTGACCGGCGGACTGTCGGCCTTGGCATCGGCGAAGCGGCCGCGGAACTCGGCCGACACGCGATGGGCGCCGGGGCTGACATTGACCCGCGCCAGCCGCATCAGGCTCTGATCGCGCAGCAGCGCCTTGGCCTGGCGCTCGTCCAGCGGCACCGTCTGCGGGGCGCCGTCATCGATGCGGAAGGTCACCGACTCCACCAGCAGGGCGCTCACCGCGACGCCGAAGTACAGCGTCACCCGCGACTCGGGCGGGTAGAGCACCGCTTCTTCCACATCCAGCCCCTCGGCGTGCAGGCTGATCGCCTCGTCCTTCAGCGCCTGCAGGGCCTGATCGAGTTCGATCTGGGCGGCATCCGGGCGCGGCGCATCCACGGCGAGGGCCGTGGCGGCTGGCACGAGGGCGAGAAAGAAGAGGGCGCACGCGGCCGTACGACCGAAGAGCAACGACATTCGGATGGAACGCTGGGATGCGGGCCGGAGTGTAGCAACTCGCACCCGGGCTGTCGGTCCGCCACGGCGCCGCCCACCCCGCCAACTGACGCGCTGGTCAGCTCGGCGGACCGACCTGCAGACGGCGGCCGACCGCCAGCACCTCGCCCGGTGCCAGCCGGTTCCAGCGGCGCAGCTCGCTGACGCTGACGCCGTAGCGGTGGGAGAGGTGGCTCAGCGTCTCGCCGCTGCGGACCCGATGGGCGCTGCCACCGGCCGGCTCGCGAACGCTGCGCGGCGGGAACGGCTGCGCCGCCAGGGTGGCGCGCAGGGCCTGGGCCGCGCCGGTGGGCAGCAGCAGGGTGTGCGGCGCGCGCAGATGGCGCAGGTCGCGCAGGCCCGGGTTGTAGGCCTTGATCAGGCTCTCGCTGAGGCCGGCCGCGGTGGCGGCGGCGGACAGATCCAGCGACTGGTCGATCGGCAGCAGCTCGGCCGCGTGGCGGTTGTAGATCGGCGGCAGGCTGACGCCGAAACGCTGGGGCTCCTTCACCAGCAGGGCCACCCCGAGCAGGCGCGGCACATGGGCGCGGGTCTCGGCCGGCAGCCGCAGATCCCAGAAGCGGGCATCCGGCGGCGCCGCGCGCAGGGCCCGCCGCAGGTGGTTCTCCCCGACATTGTAGGCGGCCAGGGTCAGCAGCCAGTCCTCGCCGAACTGGTCGGCCAGCCGGCTCAGGTAGGTCAGCGCCGCCCGCGTGCTGGCCACCGGATCGCGGCGGCCGTCATACCCGGCGCGCTGCTCGAGGCCGTAGACCTTGCCGGTGGAGGGCACGAACTGCCAGAGCCCGCGGGCCGCAGCCTGCGAGCGGGCGTGGGGGTCGAAACCGGATTCCACCGCCGGCAGCAGGGCCAGCTCCAGCGGCAGCTCGCGCAGCTCGACCGCCTCGACGATGTACCAGAGGAAGGGCTCGGCGCGGCTGAGCATGTCGTGGAACTGCTCCGGCCGCCGGGCGTAGTGGCGGGCCCAGCGCACGGTGTCCGGCTGCTCGCTGTCGACCAGCCGCATGCCGGCCACGATGCGCGGCCAGATCAGCTGGTCGGATTCCTCGGCGGCGGCGCGCGGGGCCACCAGCCACAGCAACAGCGCCAGCACGGCGGCCCTTCTCAACCCGCTCATCGGCTCCGGTCCTCCGCGGTGGTCGGCCGACCGGCGGCCCCTCCGGGCCGTCGAGCGGTCCGCCGAGGGTAGGCGCCCGGGGAGGCCGTGGGCAATCCGGACCCGGGTCGGGGTGTCTAGCCGCGGAAGCGATCCTTCCAGGCCCGCAGGGCGGCGAACACGCTCACCGCGTCGTCGTTGGCAGCACCCTGGGCCCGCGCCGCCGCCTGCACCGCCGGCTGGTCCAGACGCAGGAAGGGATTGATCTGCTGCTCGCGCGCCAGCGTGCTCGGCAGGCTCGGCTGGCCCGCCGCGCGCAGGGCCTGCACCCGCGCCCGGTGTTGGCGGATCGGGAGATGATCCGGCTCCACCGCCTCGGCAAAGGCGAGATTGGAGAGGGTGTACTCGTGGGTGCAGTAGACCTCGGTCTCGGCGGGCAGGGCGGCCAGCCGGGCCAGCGAGGCGGCCATCTGTGCCGGGCTGCCTTCAAACAGGCGTCCGCAGCCGGCCGAGAACAGGGTGTCGCCGCACAGCAGCAGCGGGGCACGACCGGCCGGCTGTGCCCAGTAGGCGAGATGACCCAGGGTGTGTCCGGGCACGGCCAGCACCTGCCAGTCCTGCTCGAGCAGGCGCAGGCATTCCCCGCCCTGCAGCAGGGTGCTCAGACCGGGGATGCGCGCCGCCTCGGCGGCCGGCCCGTAGACCGGCACCGGCTGCGGCTGGGCGGCCTGCAGGCGCGCCAGCCCGCCGATGTGATCGGGATGGTGGTGGGTGATCAGCACCGCCTCCAGCTCGAGGCCGGCGCTGGCCAGCGCCGCCAGCACCGGGGCGGCGTCGCCCGGATCCACCACCACCGCGCGCGAGCCTCTCTGCAGCAGCCACAGATAGTTGTCGACGAAGGCGGGAAGGGGATCGATCCGCAACGGGGGGTTCATGCGTACACTGCTCCGGGAGTCTTGCCCACCATAGCCGATGCCGTTCCTGCCGCTGCGTTCCCCCGCCCTGCCGTTCGACCGCCACGGCGCCCGCCTGTGGGCGCGCTCGAGCCAGGGCCGGCGCTGGCTGGCGCTGGAGGAACGCGAGCTGCGCCGGGTCCTGCCGGAGGTGTTCGGGCGGCATTGCCTGCAGATCGGCAGCTGGGGTCGTGGCGCCCGCCTGCTGCAGGGGGCCGAGACCCTGCACCAGGCGGTGGTCGGCAGCGTCAGCGGGCTGGGCGACCCCTTGCTGGCGCGACCCGAGCAGCTGCCGCTGCGCAGCGGCAGCGTCGACGCCATCCTGCTGCCGCATACCCTGGAGTTCTCGGCCCATCCGCATGCGGTGCTGCGCGAGGTGGACCGGGTGCTGTCCGATCGCGGCCGGCTGTTCGTGCTCGGCTACTCCCCCTGGGGCAGCTGGGCCCTGCGCAGCCGGCTGGGCCTGCGCTACCGCGCCTTTCCCTCGAGCGCGCGCTTCCGCCGCGCCGGGCAGGTGGCGGACTGGCTCGAGCTGCTGGATTACGAGGTGGCGGAGATCCGCCGCTTCAGCCTCGGGTTCCCCTGGCTGCGTCCGCACAGCGAAACCCCGCGGCCCGGCTGGAATCCCAGCTGGAGCTGGCTCGCCGATGCCTGGCTGCTGGTGGCCCGCAAGCGGGTCACGCCGGTCAACTGGATCGGCCGCGCCCAGCGGCTGCCATTGCCGCGGCTGGGCGGGGTGGCCCCGGCCGCCGGTGCCGGACGCGACGCCGCGCTGGGCCCGCCCTGAGCATGAAGGCGGTGACCATCTATACCGACGGCGCCTGCAAGGGCAATCCGGGCCCCGGCGGCTGGGGTGCCCTGCTGCACTACCAGGGGCGCGACCGCGAGCTCTGCGGCGGCGAGCCGGCAACCACCAACAACCGCATGGAGCTGACCGCGGCGATCCGCGCGCTGGACGCCCTGCGCGAGCCCTGCGAGGTCACCCTCTACACCGATTCCACCTATGTGATGAAGGGCCTCACCGAATGGCTGCCCGGCTGGAAGCGCCGCCAGTGGCGCACCGCCGATGGCTCGCCGGTGAAGAATGTCGACCTCTGGCAGGCGCTGGATGCAGCAGCCGCGCGGCACCGGATCGACTGGCGCTGGGTCAAGGGCCACGCCGGCGACCCGGGCAACGAAGCGGCCGATGCCCTGGCCAACCGCGGCCTGCGCGAAGCCCAGCAGGCGGCGGCCTGACCCGGCCGCTGCGCCCGTCTCCTCTCTCCGGTCTCCCCGCCCGATGCGCCAGATCGTTCTCGACACCGAAACCACCGGCCTGGATGTGAAGCAGGGCCATCGCATCATCGAGATCGGCTGCGTGGAGCTGCTCCACCGGCGGCCGACCCGCAACGATTTCCACCGCTATCTGAATCCGCAGCGGGCGATCGACCCGGGGGCGATGGAGGTGCACGGCATCACCGATGAGCGGGTGCGCCACGAGCCGCCGTTTGCCGAGATCGCCCAGACCCTCTGGCAGTACCTCGAGGGTGCCGAGCTGATCATCCACAACGCGAGCTTCGACATCGGCTTTCTCGATGAGGAGTTCGGTCGCTGCGGCTTCGCACCGCTGAGCAGCGTCTGCACCATCACCGACACGGTGGCGATGGCGCGACGCCTGCATCCGGGCCAGAAGGTCAATCTCGACGCGCTGTGCAAGCGCTACAACGTCGACAACTCGCGCCGGCAGCATCACGGCGCCGCGCTCGACGCCAGCCTGCTCGCCGATGTGTATCTGGCGATGACCGGCGGGCAGTCGCGCCTGAGCCTGGACAGCGGTGCGGCCCGCGCCCGCCAGGCCTCGTTCGCCCAGCGGCTGGGGGTGGACCCGCAGCGGCCACTGCCGGTGATCCGCGCCGATGCTGCCGAGCAGCAGGCGCATCAGCAGCGTCTGGCCGCCATTGCCCGCAAGGCCGGGCGTCTGCTCTGGCAGGGAGAAACACCGTGAGCCGATTCCCCCGTCCCCCCTGCGGCACGGCCCGCGGTGCCCGCGCGATCGCCAC
This sequence comes from Nevskiaceae bacterium, assembly GCA_036275365.1. Taxonomy (GTDB): domain Bacteria; phylum Pseudomonadota; class Gammaproteobacteria; order Nevskiales; family Nevskiaceae; genus DASUDX01. Next base: position 21,053 of record DASUDX010000132.1, read on the forward strand.
CGCCAGCATGCTGCTGGCGGGGCTGCTGAGCGGCTGCGGGTCCTCGCAGCCCCCCGCGGCAGACGGCGCTGCAAGCGAGGCGCCGGTGCGCGCCGAGACGGTGCTGCCACCCGGACAGAGCGGCTTCGTCTCCCTCGCCGGCCAGGCCCGCGGCCAGGCCAGCGGCAACCCGGCCGACTACGGCGAGCATCTGGATGACCAGCGCCTGCTCTACTGGGGCCTGGGTGCCAAGCCGGCCGCGCTCGGCGGCAAGCCGGGCAGCCCGCTGCGTCCGCGCGAAGGGGTCGAGATCTACCGCGACGGCTTTGGCGTGCCGATCGTCTACGCGCCGACCGTGCGCGATCTCTGGTTCGGGGTGGGCTATGCCATCGCCCAGGATCGCCTGTTCCTGATGGACGCGGTCCGCCGCATGGGGCAGGGCACCTTCGCCGCCTTCACCGGCTGCGGCAGCGTCCCCGCCGATCTCCAGCAGCGCACCCTGGCCTACTCCGCCGAGGAGTACGCCGCGATGTTCGAGCGCCTGAGCCCCGATGCCCGCGATGCGGTGCTCGGCTATGTGGATGGCGCCAACGCCTGGCTGGAGGTGGTCGCCCTGGCGCCGGATCAGCTGCCGGCCGAGTACGCGCTGCTGAGCGCCCAGCCCGAGCCCTTCACCGTGCAGGATGTGCTGGCGGCCGGGGTCTTCATCACCCGCTTCGTCGCCGCCGAGGGCGGACAGGAGTTCTCCAATCTGCGGCTGCTGCGCGGGCTGGAGCAGGTCTATGGCAGCCGCGAGATCGCCCTGGATGTGTTCCAGGATCTGATCTGGCTGGAGGACCCCAAGGCCGCCGTGTCGATTCCGCGCGAGGCGGGCCGCTTCTCCAACCAGCCGACCCCGGAGGCCGAGCGCGAGGCGGTGTTCCGGGCGCGCGCCGAGTGGGCCCTGGGCCTGCCGGA
>DASUDX010000133.1:0-3996 GCA_036275365.1 Nevskiaceae bacterium
CAGCTGCGATCTGTTTATCAACGATGTTCTGATCGTCGACGACGGGCCGACCAGCAGCGAGGGCATGGACAGCTTTGATGTGGCGGGGGAGTACTTCTTCCATCTCGAGTGCAGCGGTCCTGGCGGGTCCATCAGCAGCCGGGCGCGGCTGGTGGTGGTGAATCCGACGCCGGTGCTCCGGATCAGCGTCAACCCTACTCAGGTGCAGGTCAACGAACCCTTCACCCTCAGCTGGGCCAGCGCCAACACCACCAGCTGCGATCTGTTTCTCAACGATGTTCTGATCGTCGACGACGGCCCGACCAGCAGCGAGAGCACGGACCGCTTCGATGTGGCGGGGGAGTACTTCTTCCATCTCGAGTGCAGCGGTCCTGGCGGGTCCATCAGCAACCGGGCCCGGCTGGCAGTGGTGAACCCGCCACCGACCTGTTCCGCGGGCACCGTGAATGTGGTCGCCACGCCGCTGCGGGTATCCGAGTCCGCTGGTCTCGCCGAGGTGGTGCTCGATCGGACCGGAGATGCCTGTGGCGCGCTGGTGCTGAATGTCCAGACCTTGGCAGGCACCGCGACCGAGGGGATCGATTACGAGCCGGTCGCCACCCAGCTGAGCTGGGCGGACCGCGAGTTCGGCAGCCGGATCGTGACGATCCCCCTGCTCGACGATGCGCTGGACGAAACGGTTGAGCGCTTCGGACTGGTCCTGACCCGCGTCAGCGGTGCCGACACCCTGTTGCAGAGCGGGGCGGTGGTGGAGATCCTGGACGATGACCGGCCGGCACGGCTGCGCTTCGAGCGCAATCGGGTGGCGCGCGAGAACGCGGGCGTGGTGCGGATCGCCGCGGTACTCGACCAGCCCAGTGGCCGCGAAGTGCGTGCCCGCCTGCGCCTGGCCGGCGGCAGCGCCATTCGCGGCAGTGACTACGGCTACAGCGACGGCACCCTGCTGATCTTCCCGCCCGGCGTCACTCGCGTTGAAAAGCAGGTGGTGATCTTCGAGGACACCCTGGTCGAGGGCGATGAGACCCTCCTCCTCGAGCTGGTCGACAGCAGCGTTGCGCCACGCAGCCCGATCGGTGCGCGGCTGGGCAGTCGCCGTCAGATGACGCTGACCATCCGTGACAACGACTGAGCCCGCTTGACGGCGGACCCCGGGGCGGGCCGATGATCGAGGCCCGCCCCGTTCCGATCGCTGCCCGCATGTCGGCTTCTCCGTCCGCTGACTGGTTCGAGATCGAGCGTCTGCTCGATGCCGCGCTCGACCTGCCGGTGGCGGAGCGCGCCCGCTTCCTGGCGCGGAGCGCTGCCGCCCCGGAGGTGCGCGCCGAAGTGGCGGCGCTGCTGGCGGCGGCGGCGTCCAGCGAGGGCTTTCTCGATGCCGAGCCCGCGGCACCCGCCTACCGCCTGCCAGTCGGGGCGCGCATCGGCCCCTGGCGGGTCGAGGCGCCGATCGGCCGTGGCGGCATGGGCGAGGTCTATGCCGTGGTCCGCGAGGAGGCCGACTTCCAGCAACGCGCCGCGCTCAAGCTGCTGGTCCGCCTCGAGAGTACCGAGGATCGTGCCCGCTTCTCGGCCGAGCGGCGCATCCTCGCGCGCCTGTCCCATCCGGGCATCGCCCATCTGCTCGACGGGGGCGAGCATGGCGGCCATCCCTATGCGGTGATGGAGTATGTGGAAGGTCTGCCGCTGACCGAGGCCGCGCGCGAGCGCCCGCTGTCCGCCCAACTGGACCTGTTCGAGGCGGTCTGCGAGGCGGTCGACCACGCCCATCGGCATTTCGTGGTCCACCGGGACCTGAAGCCGGGCAATGTGCTGGTGACCGCCGAGGGGCGGGTCAAGCTGCTGGATTTCGGCATCGCCAAGCAGCTCGATCCGCTGCTGGCCGAGGCCGGTGACCGTACCCAGGTGCTGCGGCTGTCTCCGGATTACTGCGCACCCGAGCAGCTGCGCGGCGAGCCGGTGACGGCCGCCACCGATGTCTACGCGCTGGGCGTGCTGCTGTTCGAGCTGCTCACCGGACAGCGGCTCTGGTCCATGGGCGGCCTGCCGCTGACGCGGGCGCTGGAGCGGCTGACCGCCGCGACGGTCCCGGCGCCCAGCCAGCGGGTGGCAGGCGCGCGGATACCGGCGCTGCGCGGCGATCTGGACGCCATCGTGCTCAAGGCCTTGCGGCCGCAACCCGAGGCGCGCTATCCCAGCGTTGAGGCGCTGCTGGACGATCTGCGCCGCCACCGCCAGGGGCTGCCGGTGCGGGCCCGCGGCGAGGCCCGCGGCTATCACCTGCGGGTGGCGCTGCGGCGCTATCGCTGGTGGTTCGCCGGGGCGGCCGCCCTGCTGGCCAGCCTGCTGCTGGGGCTGGCCGGGGTGCTCTGGCAGGCGCAGAAAGCCGCACTGGGGCGCGATGCCGCCCAGCGCGAGGCGGCACGCGCCGATGCGGTGCGGCAATCGCTGCTGCTGATGTTCCGCGAGGCTGGCGCCCGCGAGGGGGCCGAGTCGCTGACCGCCAAGCAGGTGCTCGACCAGGCCGCAGAGCGCCTGGATCGCGAGTACGCCGGCGATCCAGGCACCCGCGCCGAGGTGCTGCTCTCGCTCGCCCAGCTCTACTTCCATCTCAACGACTACGCCGGCGCGCGGCCCCTGCTGGAGTCCCTGCTCGCTCCGGGGCAGACGCTGGAGCCGGCGACCCGGGCGATGGCCGAGCATGACCTCGGCCAGATCCGCTTCCGCGACAACCAGGCCGCGGCGGCCGGGGATCTGCTGCGCGCGGCGCAGGCCTTCTGGCAGGCCCAGGCCCCGGCCTACCGCGAGGAGCTGCTGCAGAGCCGGCTGCTGGAATCGCAGATCGCCCGCGCCGGTGGCGCGCTGGATACCGCCATCCGCGTGCTCGAACAGGCCCTGGCCGACCGGCTGGCGCTGTCCGGACCGAGGCATCGCCAGACCGGCATCCTGCTCAACAATCTGGGCATCGCCTACTTCTCGGCCGGCCGGCTGGAGGAGGCGATCCGCCAGTTCAAGCAGGCCGATGCCCTCTGGCAGGCACTCGATCTGGGGCGCAGCACCGATGCCCTCAACACCCTCAACAACTGGGCCAGCACCGAGGCGCGCGCACAGCGGCCGGAGGCCGCGGCCCCGCTGTTCGCCCGCGCCCTGAGCCTGCGTCGGGAGCTCTACGGCCCCTCGGCCGCCCTGGCTGCCCTGCTTGGCAATCTCGGCAAGACCCTGCTGCAGCTCGACCGCGCCAGCGAGGCCCTGCCGCTGCTGGAGGAGGCGGTGCCGATGGCCGAGCGCTATGCCGGCGCCGGCAGCGTGCTGGCGATCTCGGCCGCGCTGGGTCGCGCCGATGCCTGGAGCGCGCTCGGCCAGCCGGGGCCGGCCGCACGCGATCTTGAGCGGCTGCAGCCCCTGATCGAGCGCGAGTTCGGCGCCCGCCATCCGCTGAGCGTGCTGCTCACGCTGTCCTGGGCGCGCTGGCACTGGGCGACGGGGCAGGGCGAGCAGGCGCTGGCCGCACTGGCGCGTGGCGAGGCGGCGGCCACCGCGCTCGGACCCGCCGGCGACGCTCAGAAGGCGACGATCGAAGCCCTGCGACGGCGCTGGCAGGCCGCCGCACCCTAGGGTCTGTTCACACGACGGCGATCGCTGCGGCGGCGGTCGTTGATGCGCAGCGCAAGAAGGGAGGAGCGAGGTGTACGGGGCGTCCAGGAGCGACGATGGACGCCGCGAGGCGCATCAAAGGCCCCGCCCCTTCGGGTTGCGGCCAGCCTTCCGCCACCCCGCGTGGCGCCCTCCTCATTTGCAGGAAGCAAACCTCGTCGGTCGCGCCTTGCCTGGCGCAAGGCGGGCTCGCAACGCAGCGACCGATGCCGTGTGAACAGACCCTGGCCGCTCAGGTCGGCTCGCCCCCCAGCTCGCGGAACAGCCAGGCGCGTGCCTCGACCCAGTCGCGGCGCACGGTGCGATCGGTGATCGCCAGCGCCGCTGCGGTTTCCTCCTCGCTGT
>DASUDX010000134.1:0-26340 GCA_036275365.1 Nevskiaceae bacterium
CGACCTTGAGCTTGGCGTCCTTGATCCGCGCGATGATCTTCTTGGCCTGCGGCTGCTCGATGCCCTGCTTGATGGTGATCTTCTGGCGGGCACCGGCGAGATTGGTCTCGATCTCGCCCTCCTCCAGCGCGCGCAGGTCGATGCCGCGCCCGGCCAGCCGGCGCTCGAGCATCTCGCGCAGCGCCTTGAGGTGGAAGTCGCTGGGCGCGGCGAGGCTCACCACCGACTCCTCCAGGCTGATCGCCGCGCTGGTGCCGCGCAGGTCGTAGCGGTTGTCGAGATCGCGCCGGGCCTGATCGACGGCATTGGTCAGCTCGTGCTTGTCGACCTTGGAGACGATGTCGAAGGAGGGCATGGCGGGCACCGATGGGGGAAGTCGGGAAAGAATAGAGCCGCGCCTGACTCTCCTGCTCGTGGTGTCCACGCCCTGCCCCTGCGAATCCGGCCGGCCCTATGCCGACTGCTGCGCGCCCCTCCACGCGGGGGCGCCGGCGCCCGATGCCGAACGCCTGATGCGCTCGCGCTACAGCGCCTTCGTGCTGGGCCGGCGCGACTACCTGCTGGCGAGCTGGCACCCGGACACCCGTCCGGCCGAGCTGCCGCTCGAACCCGCGCGGCGCTGGCTGGGGCTTAGCGTGCGCGCACACCAGCCGCTTGGCGAGGACGCGGCCGTGGTGGAGTTCGTCGCCCGCAGCCGGGTCGGCGGCGGGCGGGCCGAGCGCCTGCACGAGCGCAGCCGCTTCCGGCGCCTCGGCGGCCACTGGCTCTATCTCGACGGCGAGCTCGACCCCGCCGGACCGGCTCCAGCCGCGCGGCGCCGGCCGTGATCTGATGTCGCCCCTGCCTTCAGGAGCCGCCGGATGAGTCTGTGCGAGCGTATCGCGGTGATCGGCGCGGGCCTCGCGGGCCTCGCCGCGGCCGGCCGCCTGGCCGAGGCCGGTCACCCGGTGACGGTGTTCGAGAAATCGCGGGGCGTCGGCGGCCGCTGCGCCACCCGTCGCCACCTCTCCGGTGCCTACGACCACGGCGCCCAGTACCTGCGCCTGCGCAGCCCGGAGGGCCAGACGCTGGCCCGGCAGCTGCAGGCCCGGGGCGTGCTGACCCCGTGGCCGGCGCTGGAGGACGGCGAGGCCTGGGTGGGCCAGCCAGGCATGAACGATCTGCCGCGGGCACTGGCCAGCGGGCTGGACATCCGCCTGCAGCACACGGTCAAGGCCCTGCATCGCCAGGCCGAGGGCTGGCGGCTGGAGGGGGCCGAGGGCTGGCACAGCGGACCCTTCGACGCGGTGCTGCTGACCGCGCCGCTGCCGCAGACCCTGGCCTTGCTGCCCGCCGAGTTCCCCGGCCAGGGGGCGCTGCAGGCGGTGCGCTACGAGCCCTGCTGGACCCTGCTGCTGGCCTATGCGGAGGGGCCCGAGGGCCCGCGCGGCGGTCCGTGGCGGGCGCTCAACCCGGCGCTGGCCTGGGTGGCCGAGGACAGCGCCAAGCCCGGCCGCGCAGCGGGACGGCGCTACACCGTGCAGGCCGGCGCGGAATGGTCCCAGCACTATCTGGAGGCCGGACCGGAGGCGGTGCGCGGACAGCTGCTCGGCGAGTTCCGCGCCTGGAGCGGGCTCCACGCCGAACCGCTGGCGGTGCAGATCCATCGCTGGCGCTACGCCCGGGTGGTCAACCCGCTGCCGCAGCCGCGCTGGGAGCCGGCGCTGGGCCTGGGCATCGCCGGCGATGGCCTGGGCGGACCGCGGCTGGAGGCGGCCTGGCTCAGCGGCCGGCGGCTGGCCGAGCTGCTGATCGACGAGCCCCGGCGGTGAGCCGCATGACCGACAAACCCTACAGCGCCGCCTGCGAGCGCAACCGGGAGCCGATTCTGGCCGTGCTGCGCGAGCACTTCGCCGGCTGCCGGCGGGTGCTGGAGATCGGCAGCGGCACCGGCCAGCACGCCGTCCATTTCGCCGCCGCCCTGCCCGGGCTGGTCTGGCAGACCAGCGAGCAGGCCGCCGCGCTGCCGGGGCTGCGGCTGTGGCTGGACGAGGCCGCGCTCGCCAACACCCCGGCGCCGCTCACCCTGGATGTGGACGGGCCCTGGCCCGAGGCCCGCTATGACGGCGCCTTCACCGCCAACACCCTGCACATCCTGTCCTGGGCGCAGGACCAGCGGCTGTTCGCCGGGCTCGCGCGGGTGCTGGAGCCGGGCGCGCCGCTGGTGATCTACGGCCCCTTCCGCCGCGGCGGCCAGCACACCAGCCCCAGCAACGCGGCCTTCGATGCCGAGCTGCGGGCGGTGTCAGCGCATCGCGGCCTGCGGGATGTCGAGGCGGTGGACGCCCTGGCCACCGCCCACGGCTTCCGCCTGATCGACGACCGCGCCCTGCCCGCCCACAACGCCTGCCGGGTCTGGCGCTACCAGGGGACTAGCGCATGAGCCCGGCGCGCACCCTCTACACCTTCAGCATCTCCCACTTCAGCGAGAAGGTGCGCTGGGCGCTGGACGCCAGCCGCCTGCCCTACCGCGAGGTGCCGCGGGTGCCGCTGTTCCATGTGCTGGACAACGCCTGGCTGACCCGCGGCGAGGGGGTGACGGTGCCGATCCTGCAGGAGGACGGACGGGTGATCCGCGACTCCAGCCGCATCCTCCGCCATCTGGTCGAGACCGAACCCCAGGCCCTGCGCCCGCTGCTGCCGCGCGCGGCCAGCGCCCGCCAGCGCCTGCTCGAGGCGCTGCCGACCCACGATGCGCTGGGGGTGGCGGTGCTGCGCCTGGCCTACGGGGCCACGCTGGATCAGCCCGAGGTGATCCTGCGGCTGTGGAGCCTGGATGCCGCGCCCTGGCAGCGGCGGCTGCTGGCACTGGCGCTGCCGCGTCTGCGCGGCCTGCTGGCGCGCCGCTTCCGGCTCGACCGCGGGCGGCTGGCGCGCGCCCAGGACCAGGTGCGGCGCGCGCTGGACCAACTCGCCCGCGAGCACCTGGCGCGGCGCCGGCTGGATCTGGACAGCATCACCCGCTGCGCCCTGCTCGCCCCGCTGGCCGGACCGGCCGAGCACCGCTGCTACGGCGATCCGGCCTTCCAGGCGCCGCTGCGGCCGGCGCTGGGCGAGCTGCTCGAGCACCCGGGGCTGGCCGAGGTGCGGGCGGTGTATCGTCGCTACCGTCGTGCGCCGATCGCGGAGCCATCCTGATGCAGCTCTCTCCCTGGGCCAGCGTGCTGGGACTGGCCGGCCTGATTCCCTTCTTCGCCGGCCCGCTCGGGCACTGGCTGGCGGCCACGGCGCTGCCGGCCGGCTGGGATGGCTACTGGATCGGCTACGCCAGCCTGATCGCCAGCTTCATGGCCGGCACCCAGTGGGGGCTGACCGTGCCGACCTCGGGCGGCGGCTGGGGCCTGCTCGGCCTGCTGGTCTCGGTGAGCCTGATGCTGCTGACCTGGGCCGCCACCGCCCTGCCGTTCGACCTGCAGATCCTCGCGCTGATCGGGCTGTTCCTGCTGCTGCTGATCACCGATGCGGTGCGCGAACGGCTCATCGACAGCCTGCCGGGCTATTTCCGGCTGCGTCTGCTGCTCACCAGCGGCGCGGTCACGGCGCTGGCCTGGCGCGCCCTGCAGGGCTGATCCGGATCCGGGTCCGCGCCGTATAGTCACGCACCTGTCATAAACCGCCGCAAGCACTGACGGACGGACCACTGTCCGCAGGCGGCTGGAGGAATCACCATGCGGTCATTGCGTCCGGGCTCCGCCCTCGTGCTGTCGTGCCTGTTGCTGAGCGCCTGTGGCGGCAGCGATGACCGGGTCGGCGTGCCGCCCACCGGCGGTGGTGGCGGCGGTGGCGGGGCGGTGGGCTGCGCCAGCCCCATCGCACCGGAGTTCCGCGAGGTGGCGGTGACGGTCAATGTGCCGACCGACAGCGATCCCACCCCCACCCCCGGCTACACCCCGGCCGAGCAGACCGAGATCATGATCAGCCTGCTGCTGCCGGAGCGCTGCCCGGGCGATGCCTTCCCGATCGTGCTGGAAAGCCACGGCTACAGCGGCACCCGCCAGCAGGCGCTGGGGGCGGATGGCAGCCTCGACCCCAGCGAGGCGCACTTTCCCTCCATCAACACCCTGGTGCGCGCCCTGCCCTACCACGGCTATGCGGTGATCAGCGTGGACGAGCGCGGGCATGGCGTGGCCCGCCCGGGCCAGGCCGCCCACCGCGCCCGCATCATCGATCCCGCCGCCGAGACCCAGGACATGATCGCGGTGCTGGACTGGGCCTGGGCCAATGCCGCCGAGTTCAACTTCCAGCGCGAGGAGGGCACCGGCATCGCCCGCGATCTGCGGGTGGGCACCATCGGCTACAGCTACGGCGGCGGCTTCGAGATGCCGCTGGTGGCGCTGGATGGGCGGGTCGACACCATGATCCCCAACGGCACCTGGAACAACCTGGTCTACAGCCTGCTGCCGGGTGATGCGGTGAAGCTCGGCTTCGGCAGCCTGCTGTGCACCCTGGCCATCCAGGGCAATGTCAACAACACCCCGCTGGTGGCCAATCTGTGCAATCTGATCGGCCCCAGCGGCCCGCGCGCGGCGAGCATCCGCACCCGCGCCGATCTGGTTGCCGCGGCCAGCGCGCCGGGCAGCCAGCCGCGGCCGGTGGCGAGCGAGCAGGAGCTGCTGGATTTCTTCTACACCCACGGCGCCGGCTACTTCGAACGCCAGCAGCGGCTCGGTCTGCCCTGGGGATTCGGCGAGACCCGCGCGGTGCAGCGGGCGATCCCGGCGCTGTTCATCCAGGGCAACCGCGACACCCTGTTCAATCTCACCGACGCCTATCTGAACTACCGCTACTTCAAGGCCGCTGGCGGCGATGTGCGGCTGTTCTCCACCGAGGGCGGGCACATGAACCCGCTGGCCCAGCAGATCGAGGCCAGCGCCAACTGCGGCGGCGTGGTCGGGGTGGAGGCGATGCTGGCCTGGTTCGACCAGAAGCTGAAGGGCCTCGACTCCGCCACCTATCGCAGCCTGCCCACGGTCTGTCTCTCGGTCACCCCGACCCCGGCCGCCGGCGAGGCGCCGGCGAATGCCGATCTGATCGGCCTGACCCTGGCCGAGGTGCCGGTCGGCGCGCTGAGCGGAACCGGTGCGCTGCCGCTGCGCGCCGAGACGGTGGAAGCCAGCGTGCTGCCCGGTGGCGAGCCGGTGTTCGCACCCCTGCTCACGGTCAGCGAGGCGCAGGCGGGTCTCGCCCTCGCCGGCATTCCCAGTGCCGAGCGGGTGCAGGTCAGCGCCGGGCCCGGTGCCACCGTCACCCCGATCGCCTATGTGGGCGTGGCGATCCGCCGCGGCGGTGAGCTGATCCTGGTCGATGACGAGGTCACGCCCTTCGCCGCCCTGCCGCCGGCCGGTGCGGCGGCTGGCACCGCGACCGATCATCTCGACAACCGCAATGTGTTCAACGACCGCGTGCTGCTGCCCGGCGTGGGCGAGCTGCTCGAGGCCGGTGACGAGCTGGGCCTGGTGTTCTACGAGAACCAGGTGCAGTACCTGCCGGCCAACACCGGCGGCCAGGCCGGTCTGCCCAATCCCTACACCGTGGTGATGAGCGGTGTGGAGCTGCCGCTGCTGATGCCCGGGGTCTATCCGGGCAGCGCCCTGTCACGGCCCTGAGGCGCCAGCCATCGACTGCCGGTCCGGCTGTGGTGCCTGCTGCATCGCGCCCTCGATCAGCAGCCCGATTCCCGGCATGCCGCAGGGCAAGCCGGCCGGGGTGCCCTGCGTGCAGCTCGACGCCGACTTCCGCTGCCGGCTGTTCGGCCAGCCGGAGCGGCCGGCGGTGTGCCGCTCGCTGCGGCCGCAGCAGGAGATGTGTGGCGCGGATCGCGGCGAGGCGCTGATCCGGCTGACGCAGCTTGAACAGGGCACCGCGCCCGCCGCCGCGCGCGGCACGCTGCGCGAATGACCCGCGCCACCCTGCCTCTTCCCCGCCGCGACGCCGGACTCGAGCAGCTGCAGGCCTTCGTGCCGCAGATGGGCAGCCGCTACGCCCGCGAACGCAACGAGGACCGCGGCCCCGGCCAGCACGCGGCGGTCTCGCGCCTCTCGCCGCTGGTGCGCCACCGGCTGCTGCTGGAGGCCGAGCTGGTCAGCGCCGCGCTGGGCCAGCACCGTGCCGAAGAAGCCGAGAAGTTCATCCAGGAGGTGTGCTGGCGCAGCTACTGGAAGGGCTGGCTGCAGCAGCACCCGGAGATCTGGTCGCGCTACCGGCAGCAGCAGGCGCTGGATCACGCGGCGGTGACCGGCCATCGCGTCCGCGCCGCGCAGCTGGCCGCCGCCTGCGCCGGCGACACCGGCCTGCCCGGCTTCGATGACTGGGCGCGCGAGCTGCTCGCCACCGGCTACCTGCACAACCACGCGCGCATGTGGTTCGCCTCGATCTGGATCTTCACCCTGCGTCTGCCGTGGACGCTGGGCGCCGATTTCTTCCTGCGCCATCTGCTGGATGCCGACGCCGCCTCCAACACCCTGTCCTGGCGCTGGGTGGCGGGCCTGCAGACCCGCGGCAAGCACTATCTGGCACGGGCCGAGAACATCCATCGCTACACCCGCGGGCGCTACGCGCTGAACGGCCGGCTCGACGAGACGGCCGACCCGCTGCCCGCCGATGACCCGCCGCCGCGGGTGCCGCTGGCGAGCCTGGCGGCAGCCGATCCCGGCCGCCCCAGCGCGCTGCTGCTGCACGGCGAGGACCTGCATCTGGAAAGCCTGCTCGCCGAGCAGCCGGGCCGCTGGACGGCTCTGCCGGTGCTGAGCCTGCGCCTGCCGCCGCCCGCTGGCAGCGGCGCTGCCCAGCAGGCCTGGCGCGAGGCCGCGCAGGATGATGCCGAGGCGCGCCTGCGCGCCGCCGGTCATCCGGTGGTGACGGTGACCGCGACCGAGCTCGAAGCGGCGCTCGCCGGCCAGGGGGCGCGCCAGCTGCTGCTGGCGGAGCTCGCCCAGGGCGAGCTCGCCGATGCGCTGCAGCCCCTGCTCGCACGGGTGACGGCCAGCGGGGTGTCGGTGCGGCCGCTGCGGCGGCGCTGGGATGCGGTGTTCTGGCCGCATGCCACTCGCGGCTTCTTCGCCCTGCGCGAGCGCATCCCGGCCCTGCTGCAGACGCTGGGTCTGCTCGACCGGGTTCGCTAGCAGCCGGCAGCGGCGAGTGATGCCGGCGCCGCTGAGCGGTTTTCTCCACTGGCCGGGCCCGGGGCTTGCATGAGAATCGGCACAGGCCCTCAGGAGACCCGTGATGCAGACCCCGGACTTCGCCCTGCCGCCCGCCCCGCATTTCGCGCCGGCAGACCTGCTGTTCCTGTTCGAGCACTTCCCCGCGCCGGGCGTCGATGCGGTGGCGGCGGTGCAGCGGGTCCATGAACAACCGCTGTGGCTGGAGCGCATCCTCGACTCCCGCTATGTGCTGGAGGCCCTGCAGGACCGGCGTCAGCTGCTGCTGAGCGTGTCACCGCAGCTGTTCTTCGATGTGGCGCTGCGCCACAGCCTCGATCCCCTGGCGGCCAGCCGCAGCCCGGTGGAGCGGCTCACCATCCACTATCTGGCCCACCTGCTGGCGCTGTTCATCCGCAGCGAGCGCTGGCACCAGGCGAGCCCCGATGACCCGGAGCGCTACGCCTACCTGGCCGATCTGATGCAGGCCGCGCAGCAGGCCGAGCTGAGCCGGCGCTTTCTCTACGACGCCCATCTGGCCAACTACGCGCTGTGCTGCTCGGGCCTGTTCGCCCGCTGGATGACCCATCGCCGGGTCTATCACCGGCGGCCGGTCTCGATCGAGTACTACCGCCGCCTCGGCCGCACCCACTTCGGCCTCGCCGCCAGCCACGGGCTGGCCGCCCGCTACCAGCTCCACGAGGTGTTCCGTCACCTCGAGGCGCGCTTCGAATACTTCCGCGACGGGCTCGATCGTCTGGCCCAGCGCTTCCTGCCGCAGGCAGCAGCGGCCTGAGGCACTAGAACTCGCGACGCTCCACCGGCGGTGGGGTCCACTGGTAGAGCCAGGTTTCCGACAGGGCCTGGCCGTCCTGGCGCAGGAACAGGCGCAGGTCGTAGGGCTCCTGGCTGTCGTCGGCGGGCACGATGTCGAAGATCGCGCGGTAGCCGCCAGCCGGAATCAGCGGCCGCGCCGAGACCTGCTCGATGCGCCCGCGCGAGCTGCTGATCACCGCCTCCACCTTCTCCTCGCGACCGAGCAGGGGAATCGGCCCGCCGGTGAAATCCACCGCGAAGCGCTGCGAGTAGTAGCGGCGGCGCACCCCGGCCGGGCCGCCGATGCCGGTGCGGGTGTGGGCCACGGTGGCGAGGCTGGGCCCGACCGGCGCCTCGCGGCCCCAGTGCAGACGGTAGGCGAACAGATGCTCCTCGCCGGGCTGCGGCGTCTTCTCCGGCACCCAGAAGGCGACGATGTTGTCGAAGGTCTCGTCGAGCGTGGGAATCTCGAACAGCTGCACGCTGCCGCGGCCCCAGCCGTGCCGGGGCTCGACCCAGACGCTGGGCCGGCGGTCGTACCAGGCGCCATCGTCCTGGTAGTGGCTGAAGTCGCGGTCCCGCTGCAGCAGGCCGAAGCCGCGCGGGTTGTCATCGGCAAAGCTGTTGAGCCGGTTCACCGGCGGATTCACCAGCGGCCGCCAGATCCACTCGCCGGCACCGGTGTGCAGGGCGAGGCCATCGGAGTCATGGATCTCCGGGCGGAAGTCATTGCCCATGCGGCGGTCGTTCTCGCCGCACTGGTACATGCTGGTGAGCGGGGCGACGCCGAAGCGCTTGACCGCGGTGCGCGGATAGAGCGCCGCATCGACCTCCATCAGCAGGCGGTTGCCGGGCACGATCTCGAAACGGTAGGCGCCGGTGACGCTAGGCGACTCCAGCAGGGCGTAGATGACGAAGCGGTCGGCGCCGCGCGCCGGGCGCTCCAGCCAGAACTCGGAGAAGCGCGGGAACTCCTCGGGCTCCGGCTCGCCGGTGTTGAGCGCGAGCCCGCGCGCGGACAGGCCGTACTGCTTGTCGGCGCCGATGGCGCGGAAATAGCTCGCCCCGAGGAAGGAACAGACATCAGTGCCCCAGTCGAGGTGCGACTGCACGCGGAAGCCGGCATAGCCGAGATCGCTGGGCATGCGGCCGAGGCGGGCCTTGCGGGTATCGAAATAGGTCGGGTCATAGCCCAGTGGCCGGCTGCGCCCCTGGTGCAGCTCGTGCAGGCGCACCCGCTCCTTGAAGTACAGGCCGCGGTGATGCAGCTGGGCGCGGAACGGCAGGCCGTCGGCCAGCCACAGGGCGCGCTCCGGCTGGAAGCGCAGGCTCTGGTAGTCGTCGTAGCTGATGTCGCGCAGCTTGGGCGGCAGGTCATCGGCAGGCGGCACATAGGCGCGCTGCGAGAGCTGGCGCGCGCGGCCCTTGAGGGCGGCGTAGTCGAACGGGCCCTCGTCGGCCGCGGCGGCGGCGGCAGCCAGACGGCCGGGCGTCAGACCGAGGGCACCGAGGGCAAGACCGGCGCGCAGCAGGTCGCGCCGGGGCAGGGAGGGGCTCATGAGGAGACTCCGGCAGTCAGGGTCAGGGATCGCATCAGGCTCTCCTGGGCGCTGCTCGCCACCAGGTGGCCCTCGCGGGTGTAGATCTGGCCGCGCGAGAGGCCGCGCGCGCCCTGGGCGGTGGGCGCATCCATGGCGTAGAGCAGCCACTCGTCCACCCGCGCATCGCGGTGGAACCACAGCGCATGGTCGATCGAGGCGCAGACCATGTCGTTGGAGAACCAGCTGCGCGCATGCGGCAGCAGGGCGGTGGAGAGCAGGTTGAAGTCGCTGGCATAGGCCAGCACGCAGCGGTGCAGCATGGGGTCGTCCGGCAGGCGGCCAGCGGCGCGGAACCAGATCGCCTGGCGCGGCGGGCTGGCCTGCGGGTGGAAGGGGTTGGCATCGCTGACCGGGCGGAACTCGATGGCCAGCTCGCGCCGCAGCGCCTGGCGCAGGCGCTCCGGCAGCTCACGGGTTTCGGCCACCCAGCGGCGGCGCAGCTCGTCATGGGGCAGCAGCGCTTCGGGGGCCGGCACCTCGGGCATCGGCTGCTGGTGGTCGAGCCCGGGCTCGGGCTTCTGGAACGAGGCGATCATCGACAGGATCGGCTGGCCGTGCTGGATCGCCTGCACCCGGCGCGCGGTGAAGCTGCGGCCATCGCGGGTGCGGTCGACCTCGTAGACGATCGGCTTTTCCATATCGCCCGGGCGCAGGAAGTAGGCGTGCAGGGAGTGCGGCACCACCCCGCGCACCGTGCGGCTGGCCGCCACCAGCGCCTGGCCGATGACCTGGCCGCCGAACACGCTCTTGCCGCCGAGATCGCGGCTCTGGCCGCGGAAGAGATTGTCCTCGAGCGTCTCGAGATCGAGCAGGCTGACGAGGTCTTGCAGGCAGCGGTTCATGGGCGGGCGGGTACAGGCGACCCGTCTATTCTCGCCGATCAGGCCGCGCCATCCGGGGTCGACAGGGGCGGGGCCGGCGCGCTGGCGGCCGGATCGGCGCGGCGCAGACGCTGGTAGAGGGCGCGCAGCTCCAGCAGATTCCACACCCGCAGCATGGCTTCCAGGGCATCGAAGGGCTTGGCCAGAAAATCCCGCGCGCCCAGCGCCAGGGCGCGGCGGCGCGCCTCCAGGCTGTCATCGGCGGTGAGCACCAGCACCGGGCGGAACTGATCCGGCCCGGCCTCGCGGCGCAGCTGCTCGAGCACCGCATAGCCATCGAGCTGGGGCATCTTCAGGTCGAGGATCACCAGATCCGGATCGAAGGCCTTGACCAGATCGAGGCTGCGGCGCGGGTCGGTGGTGCTCACCACCTGGGCAAAGCCCTCGCTCTGCAGCAGCTGCTCGAGCAGGCGCAGATTGGCGGCCTGGTCGTCGATCAGCAGCAGGCGGGCATCACGCAGATCGGTCATCGGCTCTCACCCGGTTGAGGACTTCATCGAAACGGCGCACATCGAGCGGCTTGGCCAGGAAGCCATCGGCCCCGGCGGCGAGCAGGCGCTCGCGGGTCTGCGGCAGGGCATCGGCACTGAGCACCACCACCGCGGTCGGCCCGCCCGCCGGGCGCTCGCCGCGGACCGCCAGCAGGGCCTCGCCGCTGCCATCGGGCAGATGCAGATCGAGCAGGATCAGGTCGTAGCGGCGCTCGCCCAGGGCGGCGCGCGCCTCGGCCAGGGTGGTGGCGGTGTCCGCCTGCACGCCCGGATGGCGGGCCAGCAGCAGATCCAGCAGGGCGCGGTTGGCCGGGTTGTCCTCCACGCAGAGCACGGCGAGCGGGCGCTGATCGCCAGCCACCGGGATCTCGGCCCGCGGTGTCCGGGGTTCCACCGGCGCCTCGCCGCTGGGCGCCAGCACCAGCTCGAAGCAGCTGCCGCCCTCGGGCAGCGGCTGGGCGCGCAGCTCGCCGCCCATCACCCGGGCCAGACCGCGGGAGAGGGCGAGGCCCAGACCGGTTCCCGGCACGCCGGGCAGCTCGTTGCCCCGCTCGAAGGGCACGAACAGCCGCGCCTGCAGCTCCGGGCTCAGGCCGATGCCGCTGTCGCGGACCTGTATGGCGAGGGTGGTGGCGGTCTGCTCGATGCGGATCTCCGCCCAGCCGTCGCGGCGGTTGTACTTGATGGCGTTGGACAGCAGGTTGAGCAGGATCTGCCGCAGGCGGGCGCGGTCGGCGCGCACCACGGCGGCGGTTGCGGGCACCGGGCGCAGGGTCACGCCGGCAGCCACCGCCTCCGGCTCGGAGAGCTGCAGCGCCTCTTCGAGCAGGGGCTGCAGGCGCAGCGGCTGCAGCTCCGCACTCAGGCGGCCGGATTCGATGCGGGCGAGATCCAGCACCTCGTCGATCAGACCCAGCAGATGGGCGCCGGCATCGAGCATGGGCCGGGTGCGGCCGGCCAGCGCCGGCTGCTCGCGCTCGATCAGCTGGGCATAGCCGAGCACCGCGTTGAGCGGGGTGCGCAGCTCGTGACTCATCCGCGAGAGGAACTCGGTCTTGGCGCGGCTGGCGCGCTCGGCCTCCTCGCGCGCCTGCTCGGCGACCCGGCGCTGCTCGGCCAGCCGCCGGCCGACCTCGTCGAGCCGGCGGTCCAGGGCGCTCAGCTCATCGCCCGGCGGCAGGCCGGCGCTGGGGGTTTCGTCCACCAGCCGCTCGGCGCGCGCCATCACCGCCCGGCTGCGCCGCACCACGCTGCGCGAGAACAGGCGCACCGCGAACAGGGCCCCGGCCACACCGGCCAGCAGGGTCATGGCGATGGCCCCGAGCGTCTGGGCGCGCACCCGGCTGGCGGCGACGATGCGCTCGTCGATCAGCACCCGCTCGCGCCGCAGCGCCTCGGCCAGCTCGGCGCGCATCACATCGAGGCGCTCCTTGCCGGTGACCAGCTTGGGCTGGAGCGTCTCCGGGGGGTCGTCGAGCAGATCGGCCCAGCCGTCGAGCTTGTCCTGGATCATCGGCTGCAGGCGGGCGAGACGGGCGCGCTGCTCGGGATCACGCACCCGCTCGTCGAGCCGGCGCTGGACCTCGCCGAGCTCGCGCAGGGCGCGATCACGCGGCGCCAGGAACGAGGGCTGGCGGGTGAGCAGATAGCCGCGCACGCCGGCGGCGGCCTCGGCCAGCAGGGTGTGCAGGGTCTGCAGATCGCCCTGCACTTCCAGGGTGCGGCGGACCTCGGCCTCGGCGGCGACATACTGGCGCTCGAGCAGGAGGATGGCGCTGAGCGCCGCCATCTGCAGCAGCACCGGCACGCCCACCATCACCAGCCCCTTGACCGCCAGCGGGGCCTCGGCCCAGCCGCGCCAGGCGCGCGGGCGATACGGCCGGCTCATGGCGTCCAGCCGCCGCGCACGGCCAGCACCGCGGCCTGGGTGCGGTCCTTCACCCCGAGCTTGTGCAGCACCCGCTCGACATGGATCTTCACCGTGCCCGCGGCGATGCCGAGCTGGGCGCCCATCTCGGCATTGCTCAGCCCCTGCGGCAGGCAGTGCAGCACCTCGCGCTCGCGCGGGGTGAGCTGCTCGAGCAGCGCGGTCCAGCCCGGGTCGGCGACGGCGGTCACCGCCGGTGACCGCAGCAGGCCGGCCAGCAGCGCCGCCGCCGCCTGCAGGGTCGGCTCGTCATCGGCCTCCGGCTGCAGCCGCCGCTGGGCATCGAGCAGCACCCACAGGCCCTGGCACTCGCCACCCAGACACAGCGGCTCCACCCATTCCAGGGCGGTGGCCCCGGCCGGTACCCGCAGCTGGCTGTAGGCCTCGTGGCGCAGCACCCGGTGGTAGGGCTTGCGCAGGGCCGCGGCCAGCGCCCCGCGCACCGGCAGGCGCGAGCCGGCCGGCGCCAGCTCGCCCTGGCTGGCGAGCACCTCCAGCGTGCCCTCGCGGTAGGCCAGCAGCGCCCCGCTGGCGACCGCGAGAAAGCGGCGCAGCTCGCCCAGCGCCTCGGCGTAGGGCGCGCTGTCCGGCCCGCGGGTGGCGAGCAGGCCGCCGAGCCGGGTGAGCAGCTGCAGGCGCGCCTCGCGGGCGGCGTCCTCGCGCAGCTGGCGGCGCAGATCGCGGGCAGTGGCGGTTTCATTCATGCCAGCAGCATAGACCGTTCGGCATATGCCGGTTGCTGCCGTCCAGCCGATTTCTCAAGCGGGCCGCGGACCGAGAGTGGCGTCGTGTTCCTTCCTCCCCTGTCGAGTTCAAAAAGGAGTTTGACCATGCGTACCCTGTTCGCGGCCGCCCTCGGCCTTGCCCTGCTGCCGGCCAGCCTGTCGGCCGAAACCCTGCCCGTGCGCTACGAGGCGGTGGCCGCCGCCCCGGCCAGCGCCGAGGAGCGCGAGATCGCCGCCCTGTTCGACCGCTGGAATGCCGCGCTCGCCACCGGCAACCCGGATGCGGTGGCCGCCCTCTACGCCCCCAACGCGGTGCTGCTGCCGACGGTGAGCAACGAGGTGCGCGACACCCCGGAGAAGATCCGCGCCTACTTCGTGAAGTTCCTGCAGGCCAAGCCGCAGGGCACCATCAACTACCGGCAGGTGCGCCGGCTGGATGACAACACGGCGCTCGATGCCGGCGTCTACACCTTCGAGCTGGTCAAGGACGGCCGCAAGCAGACCGTGCAGGCCCGCTACAACTATCTCTACGAGAAGGTGGGCGGCCGCTGGCTGATCGTCAACCACCACTCCTCGGCGATGCCGGAGCCGGTGGGCCAGGTCACCGCCTCGCGCTGAAACGGCGGGGATTGCCCGACGCCCCGGCCCCTGGCCGGGGCGTCGTCGTTTCAGCCCTCGAGCTGCTCGAGGGTGGCCAGCCACTCCGCCTCGCAGCGGGCGATCTCCTCCTTGAGGCTGGCCTGCTCGCGGCCGGCGGCGGCGAGGTCATCGCGCCGGGCGGGTTCATACAGGCTGCTGTCGGCCAGCCGCGCCTCGCACTCGGCGAGCTTGCGGTTGAGCCGTTCCAGCCGGGTCTCGCACTTGCGCAGCGCCTCCCGCAGCGTCTTGTCCTGACGGGGATCGCGGCTGACCGCCGGCGCCACCGCGGCGGTGGCGGCCACCACCGGCGCAGGAGCCGGCCGCGGCGGGCGCGCCGGTCCGCGCAGCAGCAGCTGGGCGTAGTCGTCGAGGTCGCCGTCGAAGGCTTCCACCCGGCCCTCGGCCACCCGCCAGAACTCGTCACAGGTGCTGGCCATCAGGTGGCGGTCGTGGGAGACCAGCACCACCGCACCGGCGAAGGTCTGCAGCGCCGTCTCCAGGGCGTGGCGCATGTCCAGATCGAGGTGGTTGGTGGGCTCGTCCAGCAGCAGCAGGTTGGGCTTCTGCCAGACCACCAGGGCCAGGCACAGGCGCGCCTTCTCGCCGCCGGAGAACGGCGCGGTGGGTTCAAACACGCGGTCGCCACGGAAGTTGAAGCCACCCAGATAGTCGCGCAGGGTCTGCTCGCTGGCCTCCGGCGCCAGCCGGCGCAGATGCAGCAGGGGCGAGGCCTGGGGATCGAGCTGCTCGAGCTGGTGCTGGGCGAAATAGCCCACCCGCAGCGCCGGATCGCGGTGCAGGCGCCCGCCCAGCGGCGCCTCGGCCCCGGCCAGCACCCGCACCAGGGTGGACTTGCCGGCCCCGTTGGCACCCAGCAGGCCGATGCGGTCGCCGGGCTCCAGCGAGAGCTTCACCTTGGCGAGCACGGTGTGTTCGCCGGCCGCGGTGAGATAGCCGCAGCGGCCCTCGTCGAGCTTGAGCAGGGGCGAGGGCACCCGCTCGGGCTTGAAGAAATCGAAGCCGAATTCGGAATCCAGATGGGCCGGCGCGAGCAGGCTCATGCGCTCCAGCTGCTTGATCCGGCTCTGCGCCTGGCGCGCCTTGGTGGCCTTGGCCTTGAAGCGGTCGATGAAGCTCTGCAGATGGGCGATGCGCTGCTGCTGCTGCTGATAGGCCGACTGCTGCTGGGTCAGGCGTTCGGCGCGCATGCGCTCGAAGGCGCTGTAGTTGCCGGAGTAGAGCGTCGCCTGCTGGCGCTCCAGATGCAGGGTGTGGGTGGTGACCGCGTCGAGGAACTCGCGGTCGTGGGAGATCAGCAGCAGGGTGCCGGGATAGCTGCGCAGCCAGTCCTGCAGCCAGATCACCGCATCCAGATCCAGGTGGTTGGTCGGCTCGTCGAGCAGCATCAGGTCCGAACGGCACATCAGCGCCCGGGCGAGGTTCAGCCGCATCCGCCAGCCGCCGGAGAACTCGGCCACCGTGCGCGACTGCTGGGCATGGCTAAACCCCAGACCATCGAGCAGCTTGGCGGCGCGTGCCGGGGCGGCATAGCCATCGATCTGGTTGAGCCGCTCGTGCAGCTTGAACTGGGCCTCGGCATCGTGCGCCGCCTCGGCGCGGGCCAGCCGGCGCTCCACCTCGCGCAGCTCGACATCGCCATCCAGAGCGAAATCGAGCGCCTTCACCGGCAGCGCCGGGGTTTCCTGGGCGACGGTGGCCACCGCCAGATGACGCGGCAGGGTGGCCTCGCCCTTGTCGGCGCTGAGCTCGCCGAGCAGCAGGGCGAACAGGCTGGACTTGCCGGTGCCGTTGCGACCGACCACGCCCACCTTCTGCCCGGCAAAGAGGGTGAAGCTGGTGTTCTCCAGCAGGGTGCGCGCGCCGCGGCGCAGGGTGACGGTCTGCAGCGAAATCATGGACGGGGACTGACGAGCCGGCCGCGCAGTCTAGGGCCTCGCCGCCGCCGCGGCCCGGGCCGGCCCGGCTGGTATCCTCCGCGGCCCTTTTCCCCGGCCCCGTCCCATGTGGTTCCGCAATCTGCAGATCTACCGTCTTGATCCGGCCTGGCAGATGGCGCCCGGGGCGCTGGAGGCGCGGCTGCAGAAGCATCTGCTCAACCCCTGCAGCGGCCTGAATCTGGAGACCCGCGGCTGGGTGCCGCCGCTGCCCGAGGCGGGCCTGGTGTTCGGCGCCGAGCGGCAGATGCTGGTCGCCTTCGGGCAGGAAAAGAAGCTGCTGCCGGCCTCGGTGGTCAAGCAGGCGGTGGAGGAGCAGGCGAGCGCCCTCGAGGCGCGCCAGGGCTTCAAGCCCGGGCGCAAGCAGCTGCGCGATCTGAAGGACCGGGTCACCGCCGAGCTGCTGCCCCGCGCCTTCGCCCGGCGCAGCCTGACCCGGGCCTGGATCGATCCCGACCAGGGCTGGCTGCTGGTGGATGCGGCGAGCCCGGCCCGCGCCGAGGAGCTGCTCAAGGGCCTGCGCGACGCCCTCGACGAGTTTCCGGCCCATCCGCTGGAGGCGGCCAGCAGCGCCCAGGGTGCGATGACCCAGTGGCTGACCGGCGGGCACGCGCCGGGGCGCTTCGAGATCGACCACGAGGCCGAGCTGGTCGGCACCGGCGAGGAGCAGGCCACGGTGCGCTATCTGCGGCATGCCCTCAACGGCCCGGATGTGCGGCGCCACCTCGACGCCGGCAAGCGGGTGACCCGCCTGGGCCTGATCTGGAACGAGCAGCTGAGCCTGCTGCTGGCCGAGCCGCTGCAGATCAAGCGGCTGAAGTTCCTCGATCTCGACAAGACCCGCGAGGAGGCCGAGAGCGATGTCGGCGCCGATCGCGAGGCGGATTTCCTGATGATGAGCGCCACCTACCAGCGCCTGCTCGCCGACCTGCTGCAGGCTCTCGGCGGCGAGGCCGCGGGACGCTAATCTGCGGCCATGAAGATCGCCACCTGGAATGTCAACTCGCTGCGGGTGCGCCTGCCCCATCTGCTCGACTGGCTGGCCAGCGCCGAGCCGGATGTGCTGGGCATCCAGGAAACCAAGTGCGAGGACGCCCAGTTCCCCTACCCGGCCCTCGCCGAGGCCGGCTGGCAGGTGGTGCACAACGGCCAGAAGACCTACAACGGCGTGGCCCTGCTCTCGCGCCAGCCGCTGCAGGCGGTGGCGCGGGATCTGCCGGGCTTCGAGGACGAGCAGAAGCGGGTGATCGCGGCCACCGTCGGCGGGCTGCGGGTCATCAATGTCTATGTGGTGAACGGCCAGGCGCTGGACTCGGAGAAGTACCGCTACAAGCTGCGCTGGCTGGCGGCGCTGCGCGACTACCTGCAGGCCGAGCTCGCCCAGCACCCGCGGCTGGTGGTGGTGGGGGACTTCAACATCGCACCGGCGCCCGAGGACACCCACGACCCGGCGCAGTGGGAGGGCCAGATCCTCTGCTCGGAGGCCGAGCGCGCGGCCTTCCGCGGCCTGCTCGCGCTCGGTCTGCAGGACTGCCTGGCCCAGCGCCCGCCCGAGGGGCGCCGCTTCACCTGGTGGGACTACCGCCAGGCCGCCTTCCGCCGCGATCTGGGACTGCGCATCGACCATCTGCTGGCCAGCCCGGCGCTGGCGGCGGGTCTGGCCGAAACCGCGGTGGACCTGGCCCCGCGGCGGCTCGAGCGGCCCTCCGACCACGCCCCGGTCTGGGCCCGTTTCGTGACCCCGGTCACAGCCCCGGCCTGAAGCGGCAAGACATTGTCCAAGCAGGCCTTTTCGCCGGCCGACGGGTGGCGGCACGGGGCGCTGGCCGGCGCCCGCCGGAGCGGCCTATAGTGTCGCGGTCCTCGAACCCGGCCCCCCACCGGACGCGGAGATGGTCATGACGCGGACTCGCCGCAATCACTACGACGTCACCGACCGGGTGCGCATCTCGCATCCGGATGCGGTGTGCAGCGCCGTGCTCCAGACCCTGCGGCCGCGCTTCCCCGGCGTGTCCGAACCGGTGCTGCGCCGGGCCTTCGATACCTTCGCCCGGCTCTACGCCGGCGTGCTGCCCGGCTATGTCGGCTGCGACACCTGGTATCACGACGCCCAGCACAGCCTGGACTGCGCGCTGGCCATGGCCCGCCTGCTCGACGGCCATGACCGCAGCGTGGGCGAGCGCGAGCGGCTGGGCGACTCGCGCGCCCTGCTGGGGGTGGTGATCGCCCTGTTCCACGATGCCGGCTACATCCGCCGCGAGGACGATCCGGCCCGCAACGGCGCCGAGTACACGCTCAATCATGTGCATCGCAGCGGCGAGTTCCTCGGTGCCTTCCTGCCCAGCCTGGGGCTGGGCGATGCGGTGGCGCTGACCCGCCAGGTGGTGCACTTCACCGGGTACGAGATCGCGCTCGACAAGATCCAGGTGCCGGATCCGCGCGACCGCACCCTGGGCTTCCTGCTCGGCACCGCCGACATCCTCGCCCAGACCTCGGATCGCTGCTATCTGGAGAAGTGCCGGGATTTCCTGTTCCGCGAGTTCCGCATCTGCGGCCTCGCCGGCACCCCGGGCTCGAAGTACCCGACGGTGGAGGCGCTGCTCTCCAACACCCCGGAGTTCAACCAGCAGCTGTGGGAGGACCGGCTGGACGGCTATTTCCGCCAGGCCTACCGCTACATGGAAGCCCACTTCGGCGGGCACAACCCCTATGTCGAGCAGATCCAGGCCCATCTCAAGCTGATCGCCACCCTGGCTCGCCAGCGCCGTCTGGACCGGCTCACCAAGCGCCCCAGCTTCATCGGGGCCGAGGCGCTGCGCCGCCAGCTGGGCCTGAGTCGCGACGAGTCCCTGGCCGTCGCCGCCTGAGCGGCGCGGGTCAGAGCCCCTCGGGGCCGTCCGCCTCGCTGCTGTCATCGACATCGGGCCACAGCGCCTCGATCTCGGCCAGCCGGCCGCCAAGGGCCGCCGCCACCAGGCCGGCCGGAAACCCGCGCTGCAGCAGGCTGCGATAGCGGCGCTGCCGCTCGGCGGCATCGGCCGCCGGCTGCGGATAGCGTCGTGCCACCAGCCGGCGCAGGGCTTCCAGCGCGGCTTCCGGATGGGCGTCGATCAGGGCCTGGGCGGCGGCGCGGTCCACTCCGGCGGCCAGCAGCTCGCCGCGGATGCGCAGCGGCCCGTAGCCCTGCGCCAGCCGGCGCCGCAGCAGGCTCTCGGCGTAGCGGGCATCGCTCTGCCAGCCGCGCTCGGCCAGGGTCTCGACCACCGCGCTGGCCTGGTCCGGATCATGGCCGCTGGCGGTGAGCTTGCGCTCCAGCTCGCGCCGGCTGTGCTCACGGCGCGAGAGCGCGCGCAGGGCCCGCGCCCGGGCCTTCTCGGGCGGCGGGGGCTCGCCCTCGCCACGCCGGCGCATCGCCGCTACTCGGCGGCGGCGCGGGGCGCGCGGTTGGGCAGCAGCTTGGCGCGCAGCGCGGTTTCGATGGCGGTGGCCACCTCCGGGTGCTCGCGCAGATAGACGCGGGCGTTGTCCTTGCCCTGGCCGATCTTGTCGCCCTGGTAGGCGTACCAGGCGCCGGATTTCTCGACCAGCTTGTTCTCCACGCCGAGGTCGATCAGCTCGCCGAGCTTGGAGATGCCCTCGTTGTAGAGGATCTCGAACACGGCTTCCTTGAACGGCGGGGCCAGCTTGTTCTTGACGATCTTCACCCGGGTCTCGTTGCCGATCACCTCGTCGCCCTTCTTGATCCCGCCGATGCGGCGGATATCCAGACGCACCGAGGCATAGAACTTGAGGGCGTTGCCGCCGGTGGTGGTTTCCGGCGAGCCGTACATCACCCCGATCTTCATGCGGATCTGGTTGATGAAGATCACCATGGTCTTGGAGCGGTTGATGTTGCCGGTGAGCTTGCGCAGCGCCTGGCTCATCAGGCGCGCCTGCACGCCGACATGGCTGTCGCCCATCTCGCCCTCGATCTCGGCCTTGGGCACCAGGGCCGCCACCGAGTCGACCACGATGATGTCCACCGCATTGGAGCGCACCAGCATGTCGGCGATCTCCAGCGCCTGCTCGCCGGTGTCGGGCTGGGACACCAGCAGCTGGTCGATGTTGACGCCGAGCTTGGCGGCGTACTGCACATCGAGGGCGTGTTCGGCATCGATGAAGGCGGCCACCCCGCCGGCCTTCTGCACCTCGGCCACCGCGTGCAGGGTCAGGGTGGTCTTGCCGGAGGATTCCGGCCCGAAGATCTCGATGATGCGGCCCCTCGGCAGGCCGCCCACGCCGAGCGCCACATCCAGGGTCAGCGACCCGGTGGAGACCGTCTCCACATCCTTGCCGTGGTCCGCCGCGTTCATGCGGATGACCGCACCCTTGCCGAACTGCTTTTCGATCTGGGCCAGCGCTGCTTCCAGCGCCTTCTTGCGATTGTCTTCCATAGCGATGTCCTGGTCGGTGAAGAGAGGCCGGGGGCGGTCGGCGATCTTCACACAGAAGGCTCAGCCACTGCCGTGAACCCGGTCGAGCAGTCCGCGCAGGGCCTGCTCGACGCTCTGCCGACGCACCGCGGCGCGATCACCGGCGAAGCGATGGCACTGGCTCTGCGCCGGAGCCCCCTGCCGCTGCCAGGCGATCCACACGGTGCCCACCGGCTTGGCCGGGCTGCCGCCGCCCGGCCCGGCGATGCCGGTCACCGCCACCGCCCAGTGCACCGGCGCCTGCGCCAGCAACCCGCTGACCATGGCCTCGGCGCAGGCCTGGCTCACCGCGCCTTCGCGCTCGATCAGGGCGGCGGGCACGCCGAGCAGGCTCTGCTTGGCCGCGTTGGCATAGCTCACCACCCCGCGCTCGAACCAGGCCGAGCTGCCGGCGCGCTCGGTCAGGGCCGCGGCGATCAGCCCGCCGGTGCAGGATTCGGCGGTGGCCAGCCGCTCGCCGCGGGCGCTCAGGGCCTCGGCCAGCGCCGCCACCAGCGCCGGCAGATCGGGGACAGGGTTCATTCTCCCAGTGTGCCGCCGGGGGTCCGGTGATCGCCAGCGGTGGCGCCGGTTTGCTACGCTGCGGTGACGGACCCATGACAGGTCAGCGAGAAGAGGAGACGCAGAAGCGGCACGCTTATTGCGATTTCCCCCGCGTTGCTTCGCGAGGAGTAGAGGAATGAGTCATCGTCCGCGGGTCTCCGGCCCGCTCGATGGGATGCCCCCGTCCCGGTTGCGGGCGAGCGCGCACGCGCGTCGCCGCTCGCGCCTGCGCGGGCTGACCCATCTCACCGTGTGGCCCGATGCCAGCGTCAAGGGCGAGATGCCGGTGCTCGGCCCCTGCCAGGGCTACGAGTCGGCCGAGGCCGTGCTGCAGAGCTGTCTTGCGTCGGCGATGGAAGTCTCCGGCTCGGAGGGCGGCTTCTTCCTGCTCAGCAGCGGCCCCGGCGCCCTGGAAATCCTGATGCCGCGCCGGCTCTCGGCGGAGACCGCGATGGATGTGGTGCTCGGCCGCGCCGCGGTGGCGGTGCGCCAGACCCTGCGCGATGGCCGGGTGGCCTGCACCGATGCCCAGGGCCGCGCCCTGCCCCTGCAGGACGGCTTCCACGAATCCAACGCCCCGGCCTGCCTGTGCGTGCCGATGGAACTCGGTCGCCGCAAGGGGCTGCTGTGCCTGGTGCGGCCGCTGCCGGCGCGCTCGCTGGGCGAGCTGGATCTCGAGATCGTGCAGGCGGTGACCGAGCAGGCCGGTCTCACCCTGAGCGCGCTGATCGCCGGCCAGGCCCTGGCCCGCCTGGAAGCGGCGCTGTGCGGCGGTGGCGAGCGTCCGCCCGGTCGGCCGCTGCCGGTTCACTGAACCCCGCGGGGCCGGACGGCTGCATGGAGCCCCAGGATCGCCGTCCGCCGCCCCTGGCCGAGGAGGCCGGCTATCGCGAGACCGTGCTGCGCCAGGTCCGCGAGCTGACCGAGGACAACCAGCGGCTGTTCCAGTCGGTGGTGAAGTCCGAGAAGCGCTTCCGCACCCTGGCCAAGGCGGTCTGGCGCATCCAGGAGGAAGAGCGCCGCCGTCTCGCCCGCGAGCTGCATGACGGCATCGGCCAGACCCTCACCGCACTGGCCAACCAGCTGCAGCGCATCGCCGACGACGCCCGTGCCCAGGAGAACCTGGGCCTCGAGCACCGCCTGACCGATGCGCTCGACATCACCCGCGGCGCCCTGCACGACACCCGCGAGCTGTCGCGGCTTCTGCGCCCGACCCTGCTCGATGATCTCGGCCTGCCGGCCGCGCTGGGCTGGCTGGCGCGCACCCTGGGCGAGCGCACCGGCATCAAGATCGAGCTGCATTCCAACCTCGGCGAGCAGCGCCTGCCGGCGGACATCGAGACCCTGGTGTTCCGCATCACCCAGGAGGCCCTGACCAATGTCATCCGCCACAGCCGCGCACAGGAGGCGCAGATCCTGCTGACCCACGCCGCCGGCCTGCTGCGGCTGCGGGTGCGCGACCATGGCCAGGGCTTCGAGCCGGCCGAACTCAACACGCCGGACCGCGGTGCGTCACACTCCGGTCTGCGGGGGATGCGCGACCGCGCCGAGCTGTTCGGCGGGCGCATCGACATCTCCTCCGCACCCAACGAGGGCACCACCGTGCAGCTGACCCTGCCCCTGGAGTCCGCCGAAGAACCTGCGGCGCGCACCCTCGGCGCCGCCTGATCGGAATAGCCCCATGCCCGCCGTGATCCGCCTGCTGGTCTGCGATGACCACACCATCGTCCGTCAGGGCCTGGTCTCGATGCTCGAGGAAACCGGCGAATGCCAGGTGGTGGCCCAGGCTGCCGACGGCGCCCAGGCGGTGGAGCTGGCGATGAAGCACCAGCCGGACATCGTGGTCACCGACCTGTCGATGCCGCGGCTGTCCGGGCTGGAGGTGGTCAAGCGGGTGCGCGCCCAGCTGCCCGGGGTCAAGACCCTGGTGCTGACCGTGCACGAGGAGGACGAGTACATCCTGCCGATCATCCGCGCCGGGGCCTCGGGGTTCCTCAACAAGGACACCTCGGTGGCCGATCTGATGGCGGCGATCAAGACCATCCACGCCGGCCAGGCCTATTTCGGTCCGCGCGCCGCCAAGGCCCTGGCCGACCAGCACCAGCGCCCGCGCGGCGAGACCAGCTTCGACCCCTACGAGAGCCTCACCGCCCGTGAGCGCGAGACCTTCCACCTGGTGGTGGAGGGCAAGACCACCAAGGAAATCGCCAACATCCTCGACATCGGCGTCAAGACCGCCGAGAACCACCGCGCGCGGATGATGGAGAAGCTGGGCGTGCGCAACACCGCCGAGGTGGTGCGCTTCGCCGCCCGCAAGGGGCTGCTGTCCTGAGGCGGGTCACCGCCGGCCGGCGGTGAGGCGAGGATGAACGCGGTCTTCCTCTCCCTGCTCGGGTTCATCGTGCTGCAGCTGGGCTTCGCCGCCTGGGCGGCGCGGCGGATCCGCAGCGAAAGCGATTTCCTGGTCGCCGGCCGCAGCCTCGGGCCGTGGATGGCGACCTTCACCGTGTTCGCCACCTGGTTCGGCGCCGAGACCTGCATCGGCGCCGCCGGCGAGGCCTATGCCGGCGGGCTGGCCGCGGTGCGGGTCGATCCCTTCGGCTATGCCATCGGCATTCTGCTGATGGGCCTGCTGCTGGGCGCGGCGCTGTGGCGGCGCCAGCTGCTGACCCTGGCCGATCTGTTCCGCCAGCGCTGGGGCGGGGGCGTCGAGCGCCTCGCCGCGCTGATCATGATCCCCACCTCGCTGCTGTGGGCGGCGGCGCAGATCCGCGCGCTGGGCCAGGTGATGGCGATGACCGGGCTGGAGGAAGTGACGCTCGGCATCCAGGTGGCGGCGCTGGTGGTGATCCTCTACACCGTGGTCGGCGGCCTGTGGGCCGATGCGCTGAGCGATCTGGTGCAGGGGCTGGTGCTGATCGCCGGCCTGCTCGGGCTGGCGGTGATGGTCTGGCTGCTGCCGGAGGGCGCCGCGCCGGCCCTGCCCACGCTCGATCGGCTGCGCCTGCAGGCACCGGAGGAGTCGCTGTGGCAGACCCTGGAGATCTGGGCGGTGCCGATCGGCGGCACCCTCGCCGCCCAGGAGCTGGTGTCGCGGGTGCTGGCCATGCGCAGCCCCCAGCTGGCGCGCCGCGCCACGGTGCAGGCCGGGCTGCTCTATCTGCTGATCGGCCTGATTCCAGTCAGCCTGGGCCTGATCGCGTTCGAGCAGCTGGGACCGCTCGACGAGCCCGAGCAGGTGCTGCTGCACCTGGCCGAGGCGCGCCTGCCCCTGCTGCTGTTCATCCTGTTCGTGGCGGCGCTGGTCTCGGCGATCCTGTCGACGGTGAACTCGGCCCTGCTGGTGGCCGGTGGCCTGCTCGCCCACAACCTGGTGCTGCCGCTGCGTCCGGACCTCGGCGTGAGCGCGCGCCTGCGCCTGAACCGGCTGGCGGTGGCCGCCTTCGGCGGCATCGCCTATCTGATCGCCCTGAGCAGCGACAGCGTCTACGCGCTGGTGGAACAGGCCTCGGCCCTGGGCTCGGCCGGGGTGCTGGTTCTGATCGTGTTCGCCCTGCTGCCACGGCGCATCGGCGGCCCCGCGGCGGCCAGCGCCGCCCTGCTCAGCGGCGTCGGCGTCTATGTGGCCGGCAGCCAGGCCGGCTGGAGCGCGCCCTATCTCAGCTCGCTGGCGGCGGCCCTGCTGGCCTATCTGCTGCTGGCGCTGATCGAGGCCCGCCAAGAAAAAGGCCGCCCGGTGGGCGGCCCGTCAAACGCATCGCCGGAGATCAGTACTTGATCGAGCAGCCGTAGGGCTTGCTGACCGGCGTGCTCACCGGCTTGCCCTCCTTCACTGCCGCCAGCGCCAGCTTCACATAGTTCTGGCTGGAGGGAATGTCGGCCGGATCGGCGCTGGGGGTGCTGTCGATGGCGCCGGCATAGACCAGGGTGCCGGCGGGATCGATGACGAACATGTGCGGGGTGGTCTTGGCGTCGTAGAGCCGGCCCACGGTGCCCTTCTCATCGAGCAGCACCGCGCTCGGGGTCGCCTTGCGGCTCTCGGTGAGCTCGTCGGCCCGCTGCGGGCTGACATGCCCCTGCTTGCCGGGCGCGGACGAGATCAGGCTCAGCCAGACCACGCCTTCGGCCTCGGCGGCGGCCTGCAGGGCCTGCATGTTGCCGCTGTCGTAGTGCTTCTTGACGAAGGGGCACTGGTCGTTGGTCCATTCCAGCACCACCGTCTTGCCCTTGAAATCGGCCAGCTGGTGGGTCTCGCCGGCGGTGTCCACCGCGCTGAAGGCCGGCGCCGGCTTGCCCACCTCGGGCGCGGCATAGGCGGTCTGCACCAGCAGGGTGGCCACCAGCAGGGCGCTGCGGCCAAGGACGGGGATCGGGTTCACGCGGGTCTCTCCAGAGTGAGGTTGCATCGGGTAGGTCGGAATATCGGGCGCCACCGGGCTCAGCTGCCGCCAACCGCGTCGATCAGCAGGCCCGGAGTCAAGACCTGCGGCAGCACGATCGGTTCCGCGCCCTGCTTGGAGAGCAGGTACAGCGGCACCCCGCTGCGGCCGTAGCGGGTCAGCACGGCGGTGATGGCGGGGTCGTAGCGGGTCCAGTCCCCCACCAGCAGGGCCACCCCGGCGCGGGCCAGGGCCGCCTTCACCTCCGGGTTGTCGAGCACCACCTTCTCGTTGACCTTGCAGGTGATGCACCAGTCGGCGGTGAAGTCGACCAGCACGGTACGGCCCTCGGCGCGCAGCTCGGCCAGCCGCGCGTCCGAATAGGGCTCCCAGCCGGCCACCGGGTGCGGCGCGGCCGGCGCCCCGGCGCGCAGCAGGGGGTGGGCCAGCACCGCCAGCGCGAGCCCCAGCGCCAGATAGCGCGGCAGCCGCCAGCCCCAGCCCTGACCCTGGCCGGCGCGCCAGCTGGCAAAGGCCAGCAGCACCAGCCCGATCAGCGCCAGCCCCAGGGCATCGGCGCCGGCCTGGCGGGCCAGCACCCAGAGCAGCCAGACCGCGGTGAGATAGAGCGGATAGGCCATCAGCTGCTTGAAGGTCTCCATCCAGGCCCCGGGCCGCGGCAGCGCCTGCGCCAGCCGCGGGACGAAGCCGAGCAGCAGGAAGGGCATCGCCA
>DASUDX010000135.1:0-111732 GCA_036275365.1 Nevskiaceae bacterium
TTGAAGTAGGCCGGCACCGTGATCACCGCCTCGGTGACCTTCTCGCCGAGATAGTCCTCGGCGGTCTTCTTCATCTTCATCAGCACTTCGGCGCTGATCTGGCTGGGCGCGAGCTTCTTGCCCTTGACCTCGACCCAGGCGTCGCCGTTGCTGTGCTTGACGATCTTGTAGGGGACCATGGCGATGTCCTTCTGCACCACGCTGTCCTCGAAGCGCCGGCCGATCAGGCGCTTGACCGCGAACAGGGTGTTGTGCGGATTGGTCACCGCCTGGCGCTTGGCGCTGCGGCCGACGATCACCTGGCCATCGTCGGTGTAGGCCACGATGCTGGGCGTGGTGCGCTCGCCCTCGCTGTTCTCGATCACCTTGACGGTGCTGCCTTCCATGATGGCGACGCAGCTGTTGGTGGTGCCGAGGTCGATGCCGATGATCTTGCCCATGAGGGTCTCCGGGGAATGCGATTGCGTTAACGGCTATCTGTTGCCGCCGGGTGAGGATTCAAGAGTGCCGCGGACCGGCGCGAGCAGGTTCAGGCGGCCTTGGCCACCACCACCATCGCCGGCCGCAGCAGGCGCTCGTGGAGGCGGTAGCCCTTCTGCATGACGGTCAGCACATGGTTGGGCGCCACCTCGGCGCTGGGCACCGCGCTGATCGCCTCGTGCAGATCCGGATTGAAGGGCTGGCCCTGGGGATCGACCACGCTGACCCCGTGCTTCTCCAGCACCGCCAGCAGCTGCTGGCGGGTCAGGGTCATGCCCTCGGCCAGGGCAGCGACCGCGGCATCCGGCCGGCTGGCGGCTGCCAGCCCCAGATCGAGCGAGTCGCAGATGCCCAGCAGCTCGCCGAGCAGCTTCTCGGCGCCGAACTTGCCGGCCTGGCTGATCTCGCGCTCGGCGCGCTTGCGCACATTGTCGAGTTCGGCCAGTGCCCGCAGATGGGCGTCCTTGCTGGCCTGGGCGCGCGCCTCGGCCTCGGCCAGCTGGCGCTGCAGGGCGGCCAGGGACTCGGCGGCACTCGCCTCGCTGCTGGGGGGAGGGGTCGATGGCGCGGCGGCCGGGTCGGTCGTCGGATCGGTCATGACAGGGTCAGGCGCAGGGGTGCCGTGCAGATGGCGGCCGCGGTCCCGGATTCAAGACCCGGGGGCGGGAGGGCGCGCATTGTACGCGCCGACCGGGGGGCCGGCTCAGCCCTGCTGCTCGAGGCTCGCCCCCAGCAGGCGGGCGGTTTCGCTGACCAGGGGAATGATGCGGTGATAGGCCATGCGGGTCGGCCCGATCACCCCGAGCCGGCCGGCCACCTGGCCATCGACGAAGTACGGTGCGGTGACCACGCTGATCTCGTCCAGCACCCGGTAGCCCGACTCCTCGCCGATGAAGATCTGGACACCATCGGCGATCAGGCATTGATCGAACAGCTGCAGCAACTCGCGCTTGCGGTCGAGGGCATCGAACAGGCCGCGCAGCCGCTGCACATCGGCGAGATCCTGGTAGCCGAGCAGATTGGCGCCGCCGGCCAGCACATAGTCGCCGCCACCCTCGGGACGGGCCTCGCCGAGCGCCGCCGCCGCCATCCGTGCCGCCTCGCGCAGCACCCGGTTGATCTGGTCCTGGGCATCGAGCGCCTCGTCGACCAGACGCCGGCGCAGGCCCGGCAGATCCTGGCCGGCGAAATGATCATTGAGCGCGTTGGCATAGCTCTGCAGCTCGTCGGCGCTGTAGGGCCGCTCGGTGGCCAGCACGCGGTTCTGCACCTCGTGCTGGTTGACCACCAGGATGGCCAGCACGCGGTTGCCGGACAGAGGCAGGAACTCGATGCGGCGCAGGATCGCCAGATTGCGCCGCGGCAGGGTCACCACCCCGGCCATGGTGCTGAGCCGCGACAGCAGGCTGCTGGCGGTCTGCACCAGCTCCTCGGCCCGGCTGGGGGCCAGCAGGCCCTCGGCGATCAGCTGGCGCTCCTGCTCGCCGAGCCGCTCGGGCGCCAGCAGCTGATCGACGAAGTAGCGGTAGCCGCGCACGGTGGGCACCCGACCGGCCGAGGTGTGCGGCGAGACCACCAGGCCGAGCTCGTCGAGGTCGGCCATCACATTGCGGATGGTCGCCGGCGAGAGTTCCAGGTGCGCCGCCCGCGCCAGGGTGCGCGAGCCGACCGGCTGGCCGTCCTGGATGTAGCGTTCCACCAGCAGCTTGAGCAGCTCGGCGGCGCGAGGTTCCAGAGGGGTGGTCATGGCGGCTGGACCCTAGCAACGGCCTGCAAAAACCGTCAAGGCATCGGCCGCCCGATCAAGCCGCGCAGCGCTGGCCGGCGGCTCGACGGGCCCGGCCGGGGCCTTGGTGTAGAGTGCCGCCACCCCTGTCCCCGCCCCCGCTGATGAGCCCTTTTTCCTGTGTCGGCGTGATCGGCAAGCGGCGCGACCCGCAGATCGGGGCGGGGCTGGCGCGGGTCTGCTCGATCCTGCGCGGCCTCGGCTGCACGGTCCTGGTGGAGCGCCATGAGGCGCTGCCGGCCGGGCTGGGGGTGGAGATCGTCGACCGCGGCGGTCTTGCGGCACGGGCCGGGCTGGCGGTGATTCTCGGCGGCGACGGCACCCTGCTCGACGCCGGCCGCAGCCTGGCCGCCGCGGGCATCCCCCTGCTCGGCATCAACCTGGGGCGGCTCGGCTTCATGGCCGATGTGCCGCCGGACCGCCTCGATGAGGCGCTCGGCGCCGTCGTCGCCGGCCATTACGAGGCCGAGCCGCGGCTGATCCTGGAAGCCCGGCTGGTGCGCGCCGGCCAGCCCCCCCGGCTGCTCACCGCCGTCAACGATGTGGTGCTGCGCAACCAGGCCAGCATCCGCATGCTCGAGTTCGAGACCTGGATGAATGAGCAGTTCATCTCCAGCCACCGCGCCGACGGCATGATCGTGGCCTCGCCAACCGGTTCGACCGCCTATGCCCTCTCCGGTGGCGGGCCGCTGCTGCATCCCTCGCTCGCCGCCATCGTGCTGGTGCCGATCTGCCCGCATACGCTGTCCGACCGCCCCATCGTGGTGCCGGCCGATGCCCAGCTGCGGCTGGTCGCCCGCGGGGTCGAGCGCACCCAGGCCAGCGTCACCCTGGACGGCCAGATCGCCGAGGTCCTCGAACCCGGCGACAGCGTCGAGATCCGCCGCGCCGCCTACCCGCTGACCCTGATCCATCCCCCGGGCTACGACTACTTCGGCATCCTGCGCGACAAGCTGCGCTGGGGCCGTGGACCGCACGCCCCGGCCGAGCGCGTCTAGCCGCGCCGGACTGGCGCCGGCCCGGCGGCCGGACGGGCAGGAACAGGACTTGCAGCTGCCGTCGGGCGACGCGACCCACTCCGGGTTCGCGACGGATCGCCGACGCCTGCCCATGTCCCTCGCCTCGCCCCGTAGCCTGACCCGCCCGCCGCCCCTGGTGGCACGCGCCGGTGTCGACTCCGACGGGCTGTTTCGCCGGCTGGTCGAGGGTGTCAGCGACTACGCGATCTACATGCTGGACCTGGACGGCCGCATCTGCAGCTGGAATCTCGGCGCCCAGCGCTTCAAGGGCTACACCGAGCCAGAGGTGATCGGCCAGCACTTCTCGATGTTCTACCGCCCGGTGGAGCGCGAAGAGGGCCGCCCGCAGCGGGCCTTGGGCACCGCCCTGCGCGAGGGCCGCTTCGAAGGCAGCGGCTGGCGCCTGCGCAAGGATGGGAGCCAGTTCTGGGCCCATGTGATCATCGACCGGATCGATGACGAACGCGGCGAGCCGGTGGGCTTCGCCAAGATCACCCGCGACATCAGCGAACGCCGCAGCGCGGAGCTGCGCACCCACGATCTGCTGCGCATCAACGAGGAGCTGGAGCAGTTCGTCCACATCGCCTCGCATGATCTGCGCGAACCGCTGCGCAAGGTGCTGGCCTTCAGCGACCTGCTGATGGAGGAGCATGCGAGCGCGCTCGGCGATCAGGGGCAGGCGCATCTGCGCAGCATCCAGAACGCCACCCGCCGCATGCAGGCCCTGCTGGCCAGCCTGCTGGACCTGACCCGCGTCACCTCGGCTGGACGCTCCTTCGACCCCTGCCCGCTCGGTCCGCTGGCCGAGGAGGTCTGCGCCGATCTCGAGCTGATGATCCGCGAGCACCAGGCGCAGATCCGCTGCGAGGCGCTGCCGGAGATCGAGGCCGACCCCCGGCAGATGCGCCAGCTGCTGCAGAACCTGATCGAGAACGCGGTCAAGTACGCCCATCCGCAGCGACCGCCCCAGATCGGCCTGCGCGCGATTGCCGCCAGCCAGAGTGGCTTCGCCGCCTTCGAGGTGACCGATAACGGCATCGGCTTCGAGCCGCAGTACGCGGAACGCATCTTCGGCATCTTCCAGCGCCTGCACGGGCGGGATCGCTATCCCGGTGCCGGCATCGGCCTGTCGGTGTGCCGCAAGATCTGCGAACGCCACGGCGGCCAGATCCGCGCCGAGGGCCGCCCGGGAGAGGGCGCCCGCTTCATCGTCGAGCTGCCGCAGCGGCACCGTCCCGATGGCATCTGACCGGACCCGCTCGCGGTGCAGCGTCATGGTCGTCGAGGACGATCCGGATGACCTCTACCTGCTGCTGCGCACGCTCGAACGGCTGCGGCCGGGGCTCGGCATCATCTCGGCGCTCAATGGCAGCGAAGGGCTGGACTATCTCCAGCACTGCGAGGCCGAGCGACGGCCGGGCCTGCTGATCCTGGATCTGAACATGCCCTGCATGGATGGTCGTGAGCTGCTGGCCCGGCTGGCCCTGGACCCGGCGCTCAGGACCATTCCGGCGATCGTTCTGACCACCTCCGACCAGCCGCAGGACCGCGCCCGCGTCGAGGCCGGCGGTGCCGTCTTTCTCAGCAAGCCGGACTCGCTCTCGGCCATGGTCCGGCTGATGGATCCCCTGCTCCAGCGGCTGATGCCCGGCCAGCCGGCTGCGGCCCTGCCATGAAACGGGCCCTGCGCATCCTGCTGGTGGAGGACGACCCGGAGGACGCCCTGCTGTTCCGGCACCGCTGTCCACCGGACTTCATCGTCGAGCAGGTGGCGGACCGCGAGAGTGCGCTGCTGCGTCTGCGCCAGGGCGGCATCGATCTGTGTTTCACCGACTTCCGTCTCGGCGCCGACAGCGGCCTTGGTCTGGTTCAATCGGCGCGGCGGGAGGGTCTGCGGACGCCCCTGGTGATGATCACCGGCGACGACCAGGAAGCCCTCGGCGAGAACGCCCTGCTGGCCGGCGCCACCGATTTCCTGGCCAAGGCCGAGCTTCATCCGGCGACGCTGCGTCGGGCCGCCCGCTGGGCCCTGATCCGCCGGCATGTCGAAAGCCGCCGGGACGAGCAGTCGGCGCAGGATCTGCTGGACCAGCTGCTGAGCGAGGAGGAGATCCCCCCGCCAGCGCTCGTTGCCTCCGCCACCGAGACCCTGCGCCAGGTGGTCTACGCCAGCCAGGCCCGGCGCGCCGGCTCGGCACCCGAGCTGCTGCGGCTGTGTGCCGATTTCTCGGCACGCAACGCGAGGATCGGCGTGACCGGCCTGCTGGTGCAGGCCGGCAACTGCTTCTTCCAAGTGCTCGAGGGCGAGGACGCCGCGGTGACCTTGCTGCTGGAGCGGATCCGCCGGGATGCCCGCCACAGCGAGATGGCGATCATCCTCGACCAGGCGGTGCGCGGCCGCGCCTTCCCGCAGTGGAGCATGGGCTGCCTGCACCTGCACCGCCGCTATGAGATCTCCCGCGGCAACTGGATGAATGTGCTCAGCGGCTGCAACCAGCTGCTGCAGGGCGGGCGGGTGACCCGCGACCGCCTGGCCCTGCTGATTCGCGGCCTGCCCGAGTTGCTGGCCCGGCAGAGCAGCCAGCTGCTCTACGATCCCGGCTGAGCCGCCGGTCCGGCAGCACCCGGGCCGATCCGGTCCGCAGGGCCTGGCGTACGGCCTCTCGCAGCGGATTCCACCCCGGTGGCCGGTCTTACCCCTTACCATCGGCAGGTCCCACGGAGACGCCGATGTCCCGCACCGCTCTGCGCACCCTGCAACTGATGGTCGGGCTGGGTCTTGCCCTGATGGCGCCGCTGTCCAGCGCGGCCAGCCCCGACGCCGTCGAGGGCGTGCTGATCGGGGCCTGGGCCGATCCCCATCCCAAGGCCCGCCAGGCGCCCGCCGCCGCCCGCTTCGTCCTGGTCCAGGACAGCGGCGAGCGGCTGCGGCTGACCGTGTCAGCCAGCCTCGCGGCCGCCCATCTGGGCGAGCGGGTGATACTCAGCGGCCGCCAGGCCCTGGGGCCGGTCGATGCCGGCTACGAGGTCCGCAGCATCCGCCGCGCCCAGCGCTCGGCCGCCTCCGAGCGCGGCATCCGTGCCGCCGCCACCGAGCGAAGCGTGCTGTATCTGCTGGTGCGCTATGCGGATGACAGCGAGGTGCCCTTCGAGCCGGCCTTCTACGAGGCGCTGAACAATCCGCTGACCCCGCCCGAGGGCAGCGGACTGCCGGCCACCCTCAACGGCTTCTACCACGCGATTTCCTACGGCCAGTTCCAGTGGCGGGGCGAGGTGGGCGGCGTCGGCGGCGTTCCCGCCCGCGACTGGCTGACGCTGTCGCGGCCGAAGAGCGGCTATGCCGACTGCGGCTGGCAGGATGTCTGTGCCGACCTCGACGCCCTGCTGACCGAGGCGATGGACCTCGCGGTGGGCCAGGGCATCGATGTGACCCGCTACGACAACATCAACCTCGTGCTCAGCAATGATCTGGACTGCTGCGCCTGGGGCGGCGGCGGGGTCTACAACGGCCGCGTCTACGGCGTGACCTGGGAGCCGCCCTGGGGCCAGAACGTGGACACCTACGCCCACGAGATGGGCCATAGCCTCGGGCTGCCGCATTCCGGCTGGACCTATTACGACTACGACAGCCACTGGGACGCGATGAGCCGCGGCGCCAGCGCCGAGGCCAGCGCCTGCGGCCGGTATGCCTCTCGCAACAGCGGTGGCGAGAACCGGGATCTGTTCTGCGTCAAGCCGGGTGCCGGCTACATCGCCCCCCATCTGCTGACCCTGGGCTGGTTGCCGGAGGCCCAGGTGGTGCAGGTGCAGGCCGGTGACCCCGCGGTGAGCGTGACGCTGGAGTCGCTGTCCAGCCCGCTGTCCGGACACCCGAAGATGGTGCGCATCTGCCTGCAGGGCGAGCCCTGCACCGGCCCGGATGCCCATTATCTGAGCCTCGAGGTGCGCAGCCGCGGCCGCGATTTCGACAACGCGCTGCCTGGCGAGGGGCTGGTCCTGCACGATGTGCGCCTCAACCGCGCGCCGATCGGCGACGGCGACGCCTGCTATTTCAACAGCCAGAGCGGCTGGGCGGTGGTGGTGGACGCCACGCCGGGCGACTGGCGCCCGGCGCCGGACTGCAACAGCGGCGGGCGCGTCTTTCCGGACTTCGCCCTGCACAACGCGGCCTTCGAGCCCGGTGACCGCTACCAGGACGCCCAGCGCAATCTGAGCATCAGCGTGGTCAGCCGCAATGGTGAGTTCTACACCGTCAGCATCGACAATCAGCTATCCCGCCCGCTGGCCCCCGGCCCGCTGCAGGCGCTGGCCGGCGATGGCGAGGTGCAACTGAGCTGGCCGGCGGTGAACGGGGCCGAGCAGTACGAGGTGTTCCAGGCCGAGGCGCGGGATTTCAGCGACGGCCGCCGCGTCCTCAACGGGCTGACCCAGCCGGAGGCAAGAATCGGCGGGCTGAGTAACGGACGCCGCTACTACTTCCAGGTCACCGCCCTCAATGGCGTTGGCCGCAGCCCCCGCTCCCCCACGGTCTCGGCCCTGCCGCAACGGCTGATCACGGTGGTCGCGCTCGACCAGTCGGCGCTGGCCGCCACGGCCGGGGCCGAGCGCCGTTTCGAGGTGGTGGTTCCGCGCGGCGCGGTCCAGCTGCTGGTGGCCAGCAGCGGCGGCAGCGGCGATGCCGATCTGTATGTGGCCCGTGCCACGGCTCCGGTGGCCGGGGAGATTCTCAACGACGCCAGCCACTGCACGCCCTACCGGGCCGATGCCAATGAAAGCTGCGAGTTCCTCGCCCCGGCCGCCGATCGCTGGCCGATCCTGCTGCATGCCTACAGCGACTACAGCGGGGTGAGCCTGCGCGCGTCCTACCAGGTGCCGGAGGACACCCGTCCGCTGGCGTTCGATTTCACCGATCAGTCGGCCAGCGCCGGCAGCCGGGTGCGCAGTCTGGCCCTGCGCCTGCGCGGGACCAATGCGCCGGCCCCCTTCCTGGTCGAAGGCCATGCCAGCGGCGGCCTGATGATCAACGGCGCCGCACCTCAGCGCAGCGGCAGCCTGCAGCCGGGCGACCGCCTGGTGCTGCAGATGCGGGCGCCGGCCGCGGGCGGCTCGCGCAGCCTGCTGCTCACCATCGGTGGCGTCCGCGATCGCTGGACCGTCACTGCCCCGCCCTGACCCGCTCCTCGTTTC
Source organism: Nevskiaceae bacterium (assembly GCA_036275365.1). Classification (GTDB taxonomy): domain Bacteria; phylum Pseudomonadota; class Gammaproteobacteria; order Nevskiales; family Nevskiaceae; genus DASUDX01. Next base: position 8,473 of record DASUDX010000135.1, read on the forward strand.
GCCTCCATGTTGCGTCGTCTGCAGATCCGTCAGCTGGCGGTCATCGAATCGCTCGATCTGGAGTTCCACCCGGGCTTCACCGTGCTCACTGGCGAGACCGGCGCCGGCAAGTCGATCCTGCTCGATGCCCTGGGCCTGGTCACCGGCATGCGGGCGGAATCCGGGCTGGTGCGCCAGGGCGCCGAACGGGCCGAGGTCAGCGCCGAGTTCGATCTCGAGGCGCTGGATGCGGTCCGCACCTGGCTGGTCGATCAGGCGCTGGACGATCCGGACGAGCCCGCGCTGCTGCGCCTGCGACGGGTGGTGGCGGCCGAGGGCCGCACCCGCGCCTTCGTCAACGGCAGCGCCGTCAGCACCGGGCAGCTGCGCGAGCTGGGCGAGCAGCTGATCGAGATCTTCGGCCAGCACGACAGCCAGACCCTGCTCAAGGCCGAGGTGCAGCGCCAGCAGCTGGATGACTACGGCGTGCCGGCCGAGCGCCTGCAGGCCTGCGCCGAGGCCGCCGCCGACTGGCAGCGGATCGAGCGCGAGCTGCGCACGGTGGCCGCCGCCGGGGCCCGGCCGCCGGCCGAGCTCGACTACCTGCGCCACCAGGTGCAGGAGCTGCGGGCCCTCGACCTGCGCGAGGGCGAGCTCGATCAGCTCGAACAGGAGCACCGCCGCCTGGCCAATGCCGGACGCCTGCTCGGCGAGGGCGAGCAGGTGCAGGAGCTGCTCTACGGCGAGGCCGGCGCCTATGACCGCCTGGCCGAGGCCGCGCGCCTGCTCGCCGGCCTGGCCGAGCTCGACCCGGCGCTGGCCGCCCAGGAAAGCCCGCTGCAGGAACTCCTGAGCCTGACCCGCGACACCGCGGATGCCATCAAGCGCAGCCTGTCGCGGCTGGATCTCGACCCGGCCCAGCTCGCCACGGTGGAGGAGCGGCTGGCTGCCCTCCACGATCTGGCCCGCAAGCATCGTCTGCGCCCGGAGCAGCTGCCGGCGCATCTGGCCGCGCTGGAGGACGAGCTGGCCGCGGCCGAGCAGGCGGGCGAGCGGCGCGGGGGGCTGGAGGCCGCGCTGGCCCGCGCCGGGCAGCGCTGGCAGCAGGCCGCCGCCGACCTGCATCAGGCGCGGCTGACCCAGGCCGGCCGCCTGCAGGCCGAGGTGGTGCAGCGGGTGCGCCGGCTTGGTCTGCCGCATGCCGACTTCGCCGTCGAGGTGCTCGCCGAAGCGGGCGCGCGTCCGCGCGCCGACGGCGCGGACGAGGTCCGCTATCTGTTCAGCGCCAACCCGGGACAGGGCCTGCGGCCGCTGGCGCGGACCGCCTCGGGCGGCGAGCTCTCGCGTGTCTCGCTGGCCCTGCAGGTGGTGCTGCAGAGCCGCTCCAGCCGGCCGGTGATGGTGTTCGACGAAATCGATGCCGGCATCGGCGGCGCGGTGGCGGAGATCGTCGGCCGCGAGCTGCGTGCGCTGGGCGCGCACCGCCAGGTGCTGTGCGTCACCCACCTGGCCCAGGTGGCGGCCCAGGGCGACCGGCATTGCGCGATCCGCAAGGCGGTCCGCGACGGACAGACCTACACCCAGGTGGCGCCGCTGGCGCCGGCGCAGCGGATCGAGGAGATCGGCCGCATGCTCGGCGGGGAGACGCTGACCGCGGCCACCCGCGCGATGGCCGAGGAACTGCTGGCGCGGCCCGCTGCCGCCGAACGGCCGCGACGGCGGGCCTGAGCGCGCCTCAGCCCTTGCGGGGGCGCACGTAGAGCACGAGGTTGTGGCCGACGATCTCGTAGCCGTGGCGCTCGGCGATCTGTTCCTGCAGGGCCTCGATCTCGGAACTGACGAACTCCACCACCTTGCCGGAATCGACATCGACCATGTGATCGTGGTGATCGCCGCGCTCCAGCTCGAACACCGCGTGCCCATCCTCGAAGTGGTGGCGCTTGACCAGGCCGGCCGACTCGAACTGGGTCAGCACCCGGTAGACGGTGGCGAGCCCGATGTCCTCCTTCTGGCTGATCAGCTGGCGGTAGATGTCCTCCGCCGAGAGATGGCGGGTCTGGTTGGTCTCCAGCATCTCGAGGATCTTCAGACGCGGCAGCGTCACCTTGAGTCCGGCATTGCGCAGGTCGGAGGATTCCATCGGTGGCCACGGGTCCAGGGGGTTTGGCTATTATCGCCGCTCGCTCCCCTCCGACAACCCTCATGCGTGCGATCGTCTCGGCCCTGCTCGGTGCCTGCCTGCTGCTCAGCGGCTGCGGGATCATCTACAAGCTGCCAACGCGCCAGGGCAATGTGATCGATCAGAAGGAGCTGGATCGCCTGAAGATCGGCATGACCCGCGAGCAGGTGCGCTTCGTGATGGGCACGCCGGTGGCGAGCAGCCCGCTGCGCAGCGACCGCTGGGACTATGTCGGCTACTACAAGTCCCCGCGCGGCGAGGTCTCCACCCGCACCGTCTCGCTGTTCTTCGAAGGCGAGCAGCTGGTGCGGATGGAAGGCGCGGCGCCGGTGCGCGGCGGCGCCGGCCAGGCCACGCCCGATGCGGAGACGGTGATCAAGCAGGACGCCAAGGACCGCTCGGAGAGCGAGCGCGGCAACCCGCGCGAGCCGGAGACCGGCGTGCTGCAGACCGAGAACGCCACGCCCTGAGCGCCGGGCCGCCGACAGCGTCTGGACGGATCCCGCCAGGCCGCGGACGGCTGCTACCGTTGGCGCATGTCAGCGCCCGAGCCCCCGGACGACGAGGATGCCCGCGCCTTCGCCGAGGCGATGCGCGGGGTGCGCTCGCGCCCGCCCGCGGCGCATCTGCCGGTGGTCTCCACACCACCGCCGGCGCGGCCGCTGCAGTCGGTGGCTGACGAGCAGGCGGTGCTGGCCGAGCTGCTCGATGGACCGGACCCGGACAGCTTCGAAAGCGGCGACACCGTGATCTATCGCGGTGAGGGAGTGCCGGATGCCACCTGGCGGCGGCTGCGCCGTGGCCAGTTCCGGCTCGATGCCGAGCTGGATCTGCATGGACTCAACCGCGAACGCGCCCGCGAGGCGCTCGGCCGGTTCCTCGCCGAGGCGCGCGAGCGCGATTGGCGCTGCCTGCGGGTGATCCACGGCAAGGGCAATGGCTCGCCCAACTCCGGCCCGGTGCTCAAGCGCGCGGTGGACGGCTGGCTGCGCCGCCACCGACCGGTGCTGGCCTACTGCTCGGCCCTGCCCCATCACGGCGGCACCGGTGCGCTTTATGTGCTGCTCCGCGGGCGCGGCTGAATAACCGTCGGCGAGATCGACGCGGCCGGGTTGCCCGGTGCTGCGCCGCGGGCGCGGCTGTGGGGCTCAGGTCAGCACCGGCGGGGTCAGCTCCAGACCGAGCTGGACCCGCACCTGATGGAAGCGATCCGGCCCGGCGATGCGGGCGATCAGCAGTGCACCCTGGAGCGCCGCACCGATCTGTACCGCCTTGCTGCGCGCCTCGCCGGGGAAGCTGAGCTGACCGCAGCTGCGGCCCTCCTCCAGCGTCTCGATCAGCCACTCGAAGATCTCGCGCATGTACAGCCGGGCTTCCTGGCGCATCTCCTCGGGCAGGGCCTCGAACTCGGCGGCCAGCACGCCGGCCGGGCAGACCTGGCACTGCGCCTCGAGATAGTCGGTGTAGGTCTGGAAGTGCGCCATCAGCCGCTCCCAGGGCGGCAGGCTGCGGTTGACGCTCTCGGCCCAGTCGCGGAAGCGCTGGCGGTAGCGCTGGATCAGCGCCACGCCCAGATCGATCTTGCCCGGGAAGTGGTAGTGGATCGCGGCATTGCGGATGCCCAGCTGGACCGCGATGTGCTGGTAGGCGAAGGCGTTGTATCCACGGCGCTGGAACAGGTCTTCGCCGGCGTTGAGGATGGCCTCGCGGGTATCGCGGCCGCCCTTGAGCTCGGCGTGGGCGGGACGGCCGCGACGGCTGCGGATGACCTGGGAAGCGCGATTCAGCATGGGCAAATTATAGCCGCGACGCGCCGGCCACGGCCTCGATCAGGGCCACCGCATGGGCGGCGATGCCCTCGCGCCGGCCGATCGCGCCCAGGCCTTCGGTGGTGGTGGCCTTGAGATTGACCGCCGCCGCCGCCACGCCAAGGTCGGCCGCCAGCCGCTCCCGCATCAGCGGGGCGTGCGGCGCGATGCGCGGCACCTGGGCGAGCAGGGTCAGATCGACATTGCCCACCCGGTAGCCCGCCGCCTGCAGGCGGGCCACGCATTCGCGCAGCAAGCGGCGCGAGTCGATGCCGCGGTACTGGGGATCGTGGTCCGGAAACAGATGGCCGATGTCGCCCAGGCCGGCCGCACCGAGCAGGGCATCGCAGAGGGCATGGATCAGCACATCGCCGTCGGAATGGGCGATCAGCCGGTAGGCGCAGGGGATGTGCACACCGCCGAGGGTCACCCCCTCACCGGGCTCGAGGCGGTGGATGTCGTAACCGTGTCCGATGCGCATCATCGGCGCAGGATACGCCGGCTGAACCGGCTGCGCCCGGCGCGGTCGCAGGGTTCCGCGCACAATCCCCCGTCTCTTTCCGGAACCTGCCGCCGTGTGGCTCTCTGATCTCTCCGTCAAGCGGCCGATCCTGGCCACCGTGCTCAACCTGCTGCTGGTGGTGTTCGGCCTCGCGGCCCTGCTGCAGATCTCGGTGCGCGAGTATCCGGACATCGATCCGCCGGTGGTCTCGGTCAGCACCGGCTATCCCGGGGCCTCGGCGGCGGTGATCGAAACCCAGATCACCCAGATCATCGAGGACCAGGTGGCCGGCATCGAGGGGATCAAGACCATCACCTCGTCCTCGCGCGATGGCAGCTCCAACATCTCGATCGAGTTTCTGCTCTCGCGCGACATCGACGCCGCCGCCAATGATGTGCGCGACCGCGTCTCCCGGGTGCTCGACAACCTGCCCGACCAGGCCGATCCACCGGAGGTGACCAAGGCCGATGCCGATGCCAGCCCGATCATGTTCTTCGTGCTCTCCAGCGACCGGCTGGGGCCGCTGGAGCTGACCGACTACGCCGAGCGCTATCTGGTCGATCGCTTCGCCACCATCGATGGCGTCTCGCGCATCTTCCTCGGCGGCGATCAGCGCTATGCCATGCGCATCTGGCTGGACCGCGCCAAGCTCGCCGCCCGCGGACTCACCGTGCAGGAGGTGGAGACGGCGATCCGCAACCAGAATGTCGAGCGGCCGGCCGGGCGCATCGAGTCCAGCGACCGCGAGTTCACCCTGCGCACCCTGCGCAGCTACACCACGCCCGAGGCCTTCGCCGATCTGATCGTGGCGCGCGGCCCGGATGGCTATCCGGTGCGGGTCCGCGATGTGGCGCGGGTGGAGCTGGGCGCCGAGAACCCGCGGGTGGCCTTCCGCGCCAACGGCCGGCAGACCCTGGGCATCGGCATCGTCAAGACCTCCACCGCCAACACCCTGGCGGTGGCCCAGGGCGCGCGGGCGCTGGCCGAGAGCCTGCAGAAGGATCTGCCCGAGGGCATGAGCCTGGAAGTGAACTTCGATACCTCGGAGTTCATCGAGGCGGCCCTGCACGAGGTCAATCTGACCCTGCTCTACGCCGCGCTGTTCGTGATGCTGGTGATCTACCTGTTCCTGGGCAGCGTGCGCGCCACGCTGATTCCCGCGGTGACGGTGCCGATCTCGCTGATCGCCTCCTTCATCTTCCTGCAGGCCTTCGGCTTCTCCATCAACATCCTCACCCTGCTGGCCCTGGTGCTGGCGATCGGTCTGGTGGTGGACGATGCCATCGTGGTGGTCGAGAACATCCACCGCCGGCTGGAACAGGGCGAACCGCCGCTGCTCGCCGCCTATCGCGGCACCCGCGAGGTCGGCATCGCCATCGTCGCCACCACCGCAGTGCTGGTGGCGGTGTTCACCCCGCTGGCCTTCCTCGAGGGCAACATCGGCCGGCTGTTCCGCGAGTTTGCGCTGGCCATGGCCTCGTCAGTGGCCTGCTCGGCGATCGTCGCGCTCTCGCTCTCCCCGGTGCTCGCGATGTGGATGCTGCGCGCCGACCAGCATCGGCTGGCGGTGTTCGAGGCCTTCGATCGCGGCTTCGCCCGCCTCGAGGGCGCCTATGGGCGCTCGCTGGAATCGATCCAGCGCGGCCGCTGGCTGGCACTGGTGGCCCTGCTGGCCCTGTTCGGGCTCACCGCCTGGACCTTCCAGGCGGTACCCAAGGAGTTCACGCCGCAGGAGGACCGCGGCCAGTTCCTGGTCAATGTGATCGCCCCGGAGGGCGCCACGCTCGGCTATACCGAGGCGGTGATGAGCGAGGCCGAGGCCCCGCTGCTGGCCCGGCTGGGCCAGGGCGAGATCGAGCGCGTGCTGTTCCGCCTGCCCGGCTTCGGCGGCGGCGACCAGGTCAATGCCGGGACGCTCGCCGCCACCCTGGTGCCGTGGACCGAGCGCAGCCGCAGTTCCACCGAGATCGCCGAGGATGTCGCCCGCGAGTTCGGCGCCATCACCGGTGCCCGCACCATCATTTCCCAGCGCGCCGGCTTCGGCAGCTTCGCCGGCCAGCCGGTACAGCTGGTGATCGGGGGGCCCAGCTACGAGGAGCTCGCCGCCTGGCGCGACCGCATCTTCGCCCGCGTCCAGAAGGAGCTGCCGGCGCTGCAGCGGCTCGATTCCAACTACCGCGAGACCAAGCCGCAGATCGATCTGGAGATCGATGTCAGCCGCGCCGGCGATCTGGGCATTCCGATCGTCGAGGTGGCCCAGGCCATCGAGAGCTTCTTCGGCGAGCGGCGGGTGACGCGCTACCAGGACCGCGGCGAGGAGTACGAGGTGATCCTGCAGGCGCCGCCGGTCGATCGGCGCGACCCCTCGGCGCTGGCCGAGGTCTATGTGCGTGCCGCCAGCGGTGCCCTGGTGCCGCTGTCCAATCTGGTGAAAACCCGCGAGAAGGCCGGTGCCCCCAGCTATGCGCGGGTGGATCGCCTGCGCTCGATCACCCTCAGCGCGAGCCTCGCCCCGGGCGCCACCCTCGGCCAGGCGCTGGACGATCTCGAGCGCATCGTCCGCGAGGAAACCGAGGGCCGCGCGCGCATCAGCTACCAGGGCAATTCGCGCGAGTTCAAGGAGAGCAGCGCGGCGCTGTACTTCACCTTCGCCATGGCCCTGGTGATCGTCTACCTCGTGCTCGCCGCCCAGTTCGAGAGCTTCGTCCACCCGCTGGTGATCCTCACCACGGTGCCGCTGGCGGTGTTCGGGGCGCTGCTGGCCTTGTGGAGCCTGGGCATGACGCTGAATGTCTACTCGCAGATCGGCATCATCATGCTGGTCGGTCTGGCGGCCAAGAACGGCATCCTGATCGTGGAATTCGCCAACCAGCAGCGAGACCGCGGCCTGCCCTTCAGCGAGGCCCTGCGCACCGCCGCGACGATCCGCCTGCGGCCGATCCTGATGACCTCGATCGCCACCATGGCCGGCGCGGTGCCGCTGATCTTCTCCTACGGGGCCGGCTACGAGGCGCGGCAGATCCTGGGCGTGGTGATCTTCTTCGGGGTCGCCTTCTCCACCCTGTTCACCCTGTACCTGGTGCCGGCCTTTTACGAGCTGCTGTGCCGGCGCACCCGCTCGCCCGAGCACAACAGCCGGGCGCTCGGCGCCCTGCAGGACGCCCCCAGCCCCTGAGGGCGCGGCCCCCGGCTCAGGGGGCCAGCAGCGGCGGGCTGGCCGGCGGCGCGGTCGGCTCGCCGAGCTCGGCGCGGATCCGGTTCTCGCCCACCGGCGCCGGGTAGGCAAAGGCGAAGGACTCGCTGCCACCCGGCTCGGCGATGGTGCTGACGAACCAGTACTCGCCGACCACCCGCTCCGGGGTGACATCGAGCAGGGCATAGCCCTTGTTGGCCAGATCCAGCCGCTTGATGTGCGGGTTGAGCGCGCGGAAGGCGTTCTCGCCGCCCTCCAGTCCCGGCAGGGCGCTGGGCGAGGTCACCGAGGTCACCACATATTCCACCGCCACGCTGCCGGTGTAGGTGCCGGGCTCGGCGCTGGCGGCGTCCGGGGTGTAGGCCAGCGGGTTGTTGGGATCATCGGTGATGTCCGCCACCCAGCTGCTGTGCACATCCCCGGTGAGGATCACCACATTGTCGATGGCCTGGCTGCGCAGGGCGTCGATGATGAGCTGCCGCTCGGCGATGTAGCCGTCCCAGGCATCGCCGTTCAGGCCCGCCGGACCACCCGCCTCCTTCAGGCCGGGCTGGTAGCTCCACTGGTGGAACACCACCTGGTTGCCGACCAGCTTCCAGGTGGCCGGGCTCTCGGCCAGCCCCTGCAGCAGCCACTCGCGCTGTTCGGCTCCGAGCAGGCGGCGGTCCGGATCGCGGGCGGTGCTGTCGAGCGGAGGGACGGGCACCGCCAGCGGCTCGTCGCGGTCGAACAGGCGGGTATCGGTGAGGAAGATCTCGGCCAGTCCGCCGTAGGAGAGCCGCCGCCAGATGCGGGCCACATTGCCGGGTTCCGGATAGCGGATCGGCATCCACTCGTCATAGGCCTGCTGGGCCTGGGCCTTGCGCTCGGTCCAGACCCCTTCGTCCTTGCCGTCCTCGTTGTGGTTCACCGCACCGTCGCGCCAGCTGTTGTCGGTGGACTCGTGATCGTCCCAGATGCTGATCATCGGGTGCTGGCGGTGCAGCTCCTGCAGATCCGGATCGGTGCGCTTGTAGTAGCCGTGGCGGGTGCGATAGTCGGCCAGCGTCTTCATCTCGAAGGTCGGCTCGTAGGGCCGCGCGGTGCCGTAGACCTCATCGCCCGAGTCGGGATCGGAGGCGTACTCGTAGATGTAGTCGCCGAGATGGATCACCGCATCCAGATCGGCCCGCTGGGCGAGAAAGCGGTAGGCATTGAAGAAACCGTGCGCATAGCTGGAACAGCTGACCAGGCCGAAGCGCAGGCGCTCGGCGGTGGCGGTCGGGGCGGTGCGGGTGCGGCCGATCACCGAGTCAAAGCCCAGCGCGCTGAAGCGGTAGTAGTAGGTGGTGGCGGCGGCAAGGCCGCTGAAGTCGATCTTGATGGTCCAGTCGCGGGCGGCGGTGGCGGTCTGGCGGGCACTGCCCACCGGCTGGCTCAGCGCGGGATCGGCGTAGACCGTCACGCTCACCGGGATGTCCTCGCTGGCCACCGGGGTGACCCGGGTCCACAGAATCACCCGGTCGCTGAGCGGATCGCCCGAGGCCACGCCGTGCAGGAAGGGGGTGCTGGCAGCGCTGCCGCGGGCGCCGCTGCTGTTGCCGCAGCCGGCCAGCAGGCTGCCGGCGCCGAGCAGGGCGCTGCCACCGGCCAGGCGCTTGAGCAGCTCGCGGCGGGTCAGCCCCGGGCGGCGGCGGGAGGCGGAGCGGAGCGCGGCACGGCCGCGGCGACGACGGGGGGCACTCATGGCGAAGGGGGCGGCCGGCAATGACGAGACCGGCGCAGTATGTGACGGCGGCGTGTCCGCGTCATGACGGCCACGCCCGCGTTCAGCTGCCCTTGCGTGGCGCCACCTGCACCGGCGTGGCATAGACCAGCAGGCCGTGGCCGAGGCGCACCGCATCCAGATAGCAGCCGTGGTAGGGCTCGACCGGCTGCTCGGCGGCATCGGCCGGCAGCACCGCCGCGCGGGTGAAATCCACCTCGTCCCAGCCGGCGGCGGCCACCAGGGCCGCGGCGCGGTCGAAGTCGTGGTCCTGCCCCGGCGGCTGGCGCAGGAACAGCAGCAGCGGGTGGCGCTGGCCCTGGGGCTGGTGGCTCCGCGCCGGATCGGCCGAGCGCGCCACCGCCGAGAACAGGTGCATGTCGAAGGGCTGTTCGAAGGCCGCGGCGTCCATCTCAGCCTCCCAGCAGGGCGGCGATGCGGGTCGCGTCCGGGCGCTCGATCACGCCGCGCTCGCAGACCAGGGCATCGATCAGACCGGCCGGGGTGACATCGAACACCGGGTTCCAGGCCGGCATGCCCTCCGGCGCCACCGCCTGGCCGCGGAAGCGGGTCAGCTCCTCGGCCGGCCGCTCCTCGATCGGAATCGCCGCGCCGTCCGGACAGCCCAGATCGAAGGTGCCGGTGGGCGCCACCACCATCATCCGCACGCCGTGGGCACGGGCCGCCACGGCCAGGCCATAGGTGCCGATCTTGTTGGCGGTGTCGCCGTTGGCGGCGATGCGGTCGGCACCGACGATCACCCAGTCGATCTTCTGGCTGCGCATCAGATGGGCGGCGGCACCGTCGGCGATCATCCGCGCCGGGATGCCCTCCTGGCGCAGCTCCCAGGCGGTCAGGCGGGCACCCTGCAGCCAGGGCCGGGTCTCGGTGTGGTAGGTCAGGGCGAGCCGCCCGGCCTGATGCGCGCTGCGGATCACCCCCAGCGCGGTGCCATGCCCGGCGGTGGCCAGCGCCCCGGTGTTGCAGTGGGTCAGCACCACCGCGCCCGGCGGCAGCAGGGCGGCGCCGAGCGCGGCCATGGTGTGGTTCTGGGCCAGATCCTCGGCCTCCAGAGCGCGGGCCTCGGCCAGCAGACCGGCCGCATCGGCACCGGCCCGGCGCCGCGCCCGCAGGCGCGCCAGCGCCCAGTGCAGATTGACCGCGGTCGGACGCGAGGCCGCCAGCACCGCCTCGGCCCGCTCCAGATCGCGCCCGGCCAGCGCCTCCAGCGCCAGCCCGTAGGCGGCGGCGATGCCGATCGCCGGGGCCCCGCGCACCACCATGGCGTGGATGGCCTCGGCAACCTCCGCCGCGCTGCGCGCCTCGATCCACTCGCGGGTCACCGGCAGCCGGCGCTGATCGAGCAGGCGCAGATGGTCCTCGCACCAGAGCAGCGGCTGCACAGCAGACTGGGACATGGATACCCCCGGTAGAATGGCCGCGCATTCTACGGACTCCCCTCGCCCATGACGCCGATCGACCTGCTGGTCCTGCCGCGCTGGCTGCTGCCCATCGAGCCGGCCGGCCCGGCCCGCGAGGGCTGGGCGCTGGCGGTGCATCAGGGGCGGATCGCCGCGGTGCTGCCGCGCGGCGAGGCCCTGGCCAGCTTCCAGGCCGCCGAGGTGCTGAGCCTGGACACCCATGTGGTGATGCCCGGGCTGGTCAATGTGCACACCCACTCGGCGATGACCCTGCTGCGCGGTCTGGCCGACGACCTGCCGCTGATGGACTGGCTGCAGAACCACATCTGGCCGGCCGAGGCCGCGCATGTCGGCGAGGCCTTCTGCCGCGACGGCGTGGCCCTGGCCTGCGCCGAGATGATCCGCGGCGGCCAGACCTGCTTCAACGACATGTACTTCTTCCCGGAGGCGACGGTGGCGGCCGCCGAGGCCGCCGGGCTGCGGCTGTCGGTGGGGCTGATCGTGCTCGACTTCCCCACCGCCTATGCCCAGCCGGGGGAGTACCTGGCCAAGGGCCTGGCCCTGCACGACGCGGTCAAGCGCCGGCCGCGGGTGAGCACCCTGTTCGCCCCGCATGCGCCGTACTCGGTGTCCGATGCGCCGCTGCGCGAGATCCGCAAGTACGCCGATGAGCTGGGCATCGGCATCCACATGCATGTGCACGAGACCGCCGGCGAGGTGGCCATGGCCCAGCAGCAGGACGGCCGCCGCCCCTGGCAGCGGCTGGCGGCGCTGGAGTTGCTGGGGGCCGGTTTCCTGGCCGTGCACATGACCCAGCTGACGCCCGGGGAGATCGCCGAGGCGGCGCGGCTGGGGGTGAGCGTGGCGCACTGCCCGCATTCCAATCTGAAGCTCGCCAGCGGGCTCTGCCCCCTCGCCGAGCTGCTGGAAGCGGGCGTCACCGTCGGCCTTGGCACCGATGGTGCTGCCAGCAACAACGCCCTCGATCTCTGGGCCGAGGCGCGCACCGCCGGCCTGCTCGCCAAGGGCGTGGGTGGCGATGCCCGCGCGGTGGACGCCGCCCGCCTGCTGCGCCTGCTGACCCTGGATGGCGCCCGCGCCCTGGGTCTGGACGAGCAGATCGGCTCCCTGCAGGCCGGCAAGGCGGCGGATTTCATCGCCGTCGATCTGGCGGCGGCCAACAGCTGGCCGGTGTACGACCCGGTGTCCCATCTGGCCTATGCGGTGAACAGCCGCCAGGTCAGCCACAGCTATGTGGAAGGCCGCTGCCTGCTGCGCGACGGCCAGCTGCAGACCCTCGACGAGACCGCCCTGCGCGCCGCCGCCGCGGGCTGGGCCGCGCGGATCCGCCCGGACGGGGTCCACGCATGAGCCTGGACAGCGAGACCCGCAATGTCGATCCCGGCGAGATCGCCCGCTTCGCCGCGCTGGCCAGCCGCTGGTGGGACCCGCGGGGCGAGATGGCGGCCCTGCACCACATCAACCCGACCCGGCTGCGCTACATCGAGCAGGCCGCCGGCGGGCTGGAGGGCCGGCGGGTGGTGGATGTCGGCTGCGGGGGCGGGCTGCTCAGCGAGGCCCTGGCGCTGCGGGGGGCCGAGGTGCTGGGCCTGGATCTGGCCGAGGCCTCGATCGAGGTGGCGCGTCTGCACGCGCTGGAGACCGGCCTTGCGCAGCCGCAGGCCGCGCTGGGCGAGCGCCTGCGCTACCGCCTGTGCGGCGCCGAGACGCTCGCCGCCGAGCAGCCCGAGGCATTCGATCTGGTCTGCTGCCTGGAGATGCTCGAGCATGTGCCCGATCCGGCGGCGGTGGTGGCGGCCTGCGCCCGCCTGCTGCGGCCGGGCGGGGTGGCGGTGTTCTCCACGCTCAACCGCACGCCCAAGGCCTATGCGCTGGCCATCGTCGCCGCCGAGCGGATTCTGCGCCTGGTGCCGCGCGGCACCCACGACTATGCCCGCTTCATCCGCCCCAGCGAGCTGGAGGGCTGGTGCCGGGCGGCCGGGCTGAGCGCCCGTGATCTGCGCGGCCTGCGCTACGACCCGCTGCTGAAGACCGCCACCCTGGCCGACGACCTCGATGTGAACTACTTCCTGACCTGCACCCGGTGAGCACCTCCCCTGCCCTGCGCGGTCCGTTCAAGGCCTGGCTGTTCGATCTCGACGGCACTCTGGTCGACACCGCCCCCGATCTCGGCCACGCCGCCAACCGCGTCCGCGCCGAGCTGGCGATGGAGCCGCTGCCGCTGCCGGTATACCGGCCGGTGGCCTCGGCCGGAGCCCGCGGCCTGCTCGGGGTCGCCCTCGGCATCGGTCCCGAGCACGCCGATTTCCCGCAGCGGCGGGACAGCTTTCTCGCCCACTACCGGGCCGAGCTGTGCCGCGAGTCGGTGCTGTTCCCCGGTCTCGATCCGCTGCTGGTGCAGGCCGAGCTGCGCGGCCTGCCCTGGGGCGTGGTCACCAACAAGCCGGGCTGGCTGACCCGCCCGCTGCTCAAGGCCCTGCGTCTGGAAACGCGCTGCGCCTGCGCCATCAGCGGCGATGATGTGCCGCGACCCAAGCCGGCGCCCGATGGCCTGCTGCAGGCCTGCGCCCAGCTCGGCCTGACGCCGGGCGAGGTGGTCTATGTCGGCGATGACCGCCGCGACATCGAGGCGGCACGGGCGGCGGGCATGCCGAGCATCGCCGCCGGCTGGGGCTACATCGGCGAGGCCGGGCCGGCGGAGAGCTGGCAGGCCGATGCGGTGGCCGAGAGCGTGGCCGAGCTGGCCCGGCTGCTCGGCTGAGCGGCGGCGATCAAGGACGGTCCCATGGGCGAACAACTGCAAACCCTCGACAGCACCGCGGCCTTTCTGCGCGGTCGCGCCAACCGGCACGCCTGGCTGGGGCTGATCTTTGCCATCGCGGTGCTGGTGCTGGCCACCCTGCTGGTCTGCCTCTACAACGAGAACGGCCGGCTCAGTCTGGATGGCCTGATCCGCGCCCAGGCCGGCAACCCGGCACTGTGGGCGCTGGACCTGATGCCCCTGCTGTTCATGATCTGGGGCCAGTATGTGGGCGCGGTGATGGCCTATCAGGCCGGTGCACTGGTACAGGACGAGACCCGCGCGCTGCGCGAGCAGGCCACCATCCTGCAGTACCGCCTCGGCCGCGAGGCCGCCGCCGGCGAGACCTTCGGCCTGCCCAACCGCCAGGCCATGCTCTCCGAGCTCGACCGCATCGTCACCCGGCGCGGTGAGCGTGGCGGCAGCGCCGCCCTGCTGGTGGTGAGCAGCCCGCAGCAGCTGGAGATCCAGCAGAGCCAGGGCGAGGAGGCTGCGCGCGAGCTGGCGGCCCAGGTCGCCGAGCGCCTGCAGCATGTGCTCAGCCAGGACGCCTTCCTCGCCTGGCTGGGCCAGGACGGCTTCGGCATCCTGCTGCCGCGGCTCAACGACGAGGCCGAGCCGCGCAAGCTGGCCACCCGTCTGCAGCTGGCGCTGGACACGCCGCTGGTGCTGGGCGGACAGCCGACCAGCGTGCGGGTGGTGATCGGCATCGCCCTCTACCCGGCCCATGGTCCCGATGCCGAGGCCCTGCTGCGCCACGCCCAGATCGCCCGCTACGCCGCGGCCCATGGTCACCGCGACTGGATGCTCTACCACGCCGGGCTGGAGTCGGCCCAGGCCGAGATTCCGCGGCTGACCGCCGATCTGCACGCGGCGCTGGCCCACAAGGGCCTGGGCTGCGACTACCAGCTGCAGCTGGCGCCGGCGGTCAGCAACAAGGTGCGGCTGCGCGCCGTGCCGTACTGGGATCATCCGCATCGCGGCCGCCTGCAGGCCGCGCAGTTCCTGCATCTGCCCGGGCGCATGGGCGTCACCCATGCGCTGCTGCTCTGGCAGCTGGAGGAGAGCCTGGATCATCTGGCCCGCTGGCGCCGGCGCCACCCGCAGCGCGAGGTGCGCCTGGTGCTGACCCTGCCGGATGCCGCGCTCGGCGGCATCGCCGTGGCGGATACCGTCAGCCGCATGCTCAGCAGCCACGACCTGCCGGGCGCGGCGCTGGTCCTGGAAATCACCCCGCAGGCCCTGGCCGGCGCCGCCAGCGGCTCGGCGGCGCTCTCGCAGATCTGCGATCTGCGCGCGCTCGGGGTGAGCCTGTGTCTGGACGGGGTGGGCCTGCAGGGCGGCTCGCCGGCGGCGGCCCTCGAGTTCCCGATCAACGAGCTGCGCCTGCCGCCGGAGCTGATCCAGCGGGCCCTGCGCGAGGACGGTGCCGGCGCCGTGGTGGAGAGCTTCGGCCTGCTCGCCAAGCGCCTGCGCCTGGGCCTGGTGATCGCCGGCATCGACTCCGAGGCCGCGCACTCCTTCGCGCTGCGGATGGGCGCCGATCAGGTCGAGGGCGAGATCCACGGTCCGCGCCTGAACGCCGAGGCGGTGGGGGATTGGCTCAGTGGAGACTAGGACGATGGCGGCGGCAACACCGGGGCCTCTGCAGGGCCGGACGATTCTGGTCACCGGAGCCAACGACGGCCTCGGCCGCGCGGTGGCGCTGGCCGCCGCCGGCGCCGGCGCGACCGTCGTGCTCAGCGGCCGCAACAGCGCCGGGCTGGAGAGGGTCTACGACCAGATTCTCGCCCTCGGCGCCGCGCAGCCGGCCGCCCTGCCGCTGGATCTGGCCCGGGCCAGCTGGAAGGAGATGCACGAGCTGGTGCAGCTGCTCGGCCGGGAGGTCGGCAGCCTGCACGCCCTGGTGCACTGCGCCGCGCACTTCAAGGCCTTCAGCCGCCTGGAGGATCTCGACCCCAAGGAGTGGATGGAGGGCCTGCAGGTGAACCTCACCGCGCCCTATGTGCTGACCCGCGAGTGCCTGCCCCTGCTGCGCGCCAGCGGCGAGGGCGTGGTGGTCTTCGTCACCGACGCCGCCGGGCGTCAGCCCAAGCCCTTCCAGCACATCTATGGCCTGGCCAAGGGCGCCCAGGAGGCGCTGGTGAAGATGTGGACCGCCGAGTGGGCCCAGGAACCGGGCCTGCGCGCGCACAGCTTCTACCCCGGCCCGATGCGGACCCGCCTGCGGGTCAAGGGCTATCCCGGTGAAGCCACCCAGCAGTGGCCGACCCCCGAGCAGATCGCCCCGCAGATTCTCGCCCTGCTCGGCCCCGAGGGCCGCAGCCGGCGTGGCGAGGCGCTCAGCGCGGTCACCGTCTGCCGCACCCACGCCGAGGGCGCCGGCCCTGAGCGCTGCCCGCATCAGGGCGGCGCCAGCGCCCGCTGAAGCCGCTCGCGGTCGAGGGCGTTCTCCCAGCGCGACACCGCAAGCGCCGCCACCGCGTTGCCGACCAGATTGGTCAGCGCCCGCGCCTCGCTCATGAAGCGGTCGATGCCGAGAATCAGGGCGAGGCTGGCCATCGGTACCGCCGGCACCACCGCCAGGGTCGCCGCCAGGGTGATGAAGCCGGAGCCGGTCACCCCGGCCGCCCCCTTGGAGGTGAGCATGGCCACCGCCAGCACGGTGAGCTGGTCGGTCAGGCTCAGCGGCACGCCCAGCGCCTGGGCCAGGAACACCACCGCCAGGGTCAGATAGATGTTGGTGCCGTCGAGATTGAACGAGTAGCCGCTGGGGACCACCAGGCCCACCACGCCGCGGGCGCAGCCGGCCGCCTCGAGCTTCTGCATCAGCGGCACCAGGGCGGATTCCGAGGACGAGGTGCCGAGCACCAGCAGCAGTTCCTCGCGCAGATAGCGGATCAGCCGCAGGATCGAGAAGCCGCACAGCGCGGCCACCGGTCCCAGCACACCGAGGATGAACAGTCCGCAGGCGAGATAGAAGCTGCCCATCAGCCGCAGCAAGGGGCCCAGGCTGTCGAGGCCGTACTTGCCGAGCGTGAAGGCCATCGCCGCGCCGGCGCCCAGCGGCGCCAGCCGCATCACCAGACCGAGCATGCGGAAGAACACCTGCATCAGCTGCTCGCAGAGTTCGCGCAGGGCCGTGGCGCGATCGCCCAGGGCGGCCAGCGAGAAACCGAACAGCAGGGCCAGCAGCAGCACCTGCAGCAGGCTGCCCTGACCGGTGAAGGCATCGAGGAAGCTGCGCGGGATGATGCCGAGCAGGAAGGACACCACCGACTGCTCGCGGGCGGCTCCGGCATAGGCGGCCACCGCCTCGGCATCGAGGCTGGCCGGATCCACATTGAACCCCGCGCCGGGCTGGAGCCCGTTCACCACCAGCAGGCCGAGAATCAGGGCCAGCGTGGAGATCAGCTCGAAATAGAGCAGGGCCTTGGCCCCCACCCGGCCCACCTTGCGCACATCGGCCACCCCGCCGATGCCCAGCACCACGGTGAGGAAGATCAGCGGCGCGATCAGCATCTTGATCAGCGCGATGAAGCCATCGCCCAGCGGCTTGAGCGCCACCCCGGTGGCGGGCGCGACCAGACCCAGCAGACCGCCGAGGACGATGCCGGCCAGCACCCAGAGATAGAACCGTCCGCCGGCCATGCTCAGGCGCCGCGGAAGATGAAGTACACCGCGCCGAGCAGGCACAGCCCGGCCCAGAGGAAGTCCAGCCGCAACGGCTGCTTCATGTAGAGCAGGGCGAAGGGCACGAACACCAGCAGGGTCAGCGCCTCCTGCAGGATCTTGAGCTGGGCCAGCGACAGCCCGCCGCCGTAGCCGATGCGGTTGGCCGGCACCATCACCAGGTACTCGAAGAAGGCGATGCCCCAGGAGACCAGCACCGCCATCCACAGCGGGCGGCTGCCGAGTTCGCGCAGGTGCGCATACCAGGCAAAGGTCATGAAGACATTGGAAACCAGCAGCAGACCGGTGGTCTGCAGCAGCGGCGAGAGCGTCATGGGGGCCGGGGACAGGGGTGACAGATCCACACTCTAGTGCGGGATATCCCCCGCCGGCGGCTCTTCCCTCCCGCATAATCGGGCGGATGGGGCGCCATGCATCGCCAGGGGAGGACCGACACCGGCTGACCGCGCTCGCGGTGCTGCTGCTCGGCGGCTTCGGGCTGGTCTGGCTGGCCCTGAGCCTGAGCCTCGCGCCTCCGCAGCCGGCGGCCCCGGCGCTGGCCGTCGGGCTCGCGG
Source organism: Nevskiaceae bacterium (assembly GCA_036275365.1). Taxonomy (GTDB): domain Bacteria; phylum Pseudomonadota; class Gammaproteobacteria; order Nevskiales; family Nevskiaceae; genus DASUDX01. The sequence continues at coordinate 26,367 of DASUDX010000135.1, forward strand.
TCGGCGCCGGCGTTCATCACGGCTGGCCGGGCCTGCTGGCGGTGGGCCTCGGCATGATCGCCGCGACCCTCGCCCACGCCGGCGCGCCGCCGACCGCGGCGGCCCTGCTGGCGGCCCTGAGCCAGGCCCTGGTGGCCGTGCTGGGTGCGGCCCTGGTGAGCTGGCGGCTGCGCCGGCTGGGGAGCCCGGCCGAGCCGCCCCGGCTGGGCCGCCTGCTGATCGCGGTCCTGCCGGCCAGCGGTGCAACCGCGATGGCCGACGGCGCTCGCGTCCTGCTGCTGGAAGGACCGGGCGGGGAGGCCGCCAGCCAGGCGGTGGGCGCGGCCCTGGGCACCCTCAGCGGACTGTGGATGCTGCTGCCCCTGGCCTATCTGCCGCCGGTACGCGACCGCGCCGCCCAGCGCTCCTTCCTGCTGTACTGGGCGCTGCCGGCGGTGATCGCCTTTGCCCTGATCCAGGCCCTGTTGCCGACGGTGCTGCGCGACAACCGCGAGACCCTGCGGTCGGCGCTGGCCCTGGAACTGGAAAGCCTGCAGGAGGGGCTGGCGCTAGAAACCGGCACCGCCGGGCTGACTCTGGAGGCCCTGGGCGCCTACTTCGACAGCAGCGAGTACGTCAGCCATGCGGAGTTCCTCGACTACACCAGCCGGCTGACCCGCAGCGCCGGCCTGTCGCGACCCCTGGCCTGGGCGCCACTGATCGACTCGCCGGCACGGCGCCTGGAGATCGAGGCCCTGGCCCGGGCCGAGGGCCTGAACCTGGCAGCGATCCGTCCCCTTCCGGAAGGCGATCCACAGCTCGGCACCCAGGTGCCTCTGCTCTACCTGGACGCCGCCCAGGTACCCGAGCGCCTGCGCGGACTGGATCTGTGGTCGGAGCGCCAGCGCCGCGAGACCTTGCAGACCGCGCTGCTGCGCCGTGGCCTGGCGGTGTCCCCCCCGCTGACGCTGAGCGGCACCCGGCCGGTCCGCCAGGCCTATCTGCTGGAGCGGCCGGTCTACCAGCAGGGGCGCAGCCACCCCCAGCGCGGCTTCGTCCAGGCCCTGATCCCGGTCGCCGATCTGGTCGATCCCCTGCTGGCACGAGCCGAGCGCGAGGGCCTGCAGCTGCAGATCGTCGATCTCGACGCCGGGCGAGTGCTGAACGGAGCGCGTCCATTGCCGCTGCTGGACGGTGCCATCGAGGCCCGCCAGGGCTTCAACTGGCTGGGTCGGCGGCTGGAACTGCAGGCCCGGATGCTGCCGCGGTTCCGCCAGGGTCACGGCGGCCAGGATCCGCTGTGGACGCAACGCGGCGCCGCCCTGCTGCTGGTCGCCTTCACCCTGTTCCTGTTCAGCCGCTGGCGCCAGGCCGAGGAGAGCGCAAGGCTGGCCCGCACCCTCGCCGAACGCAATGACCAGCTGCGGCGCACCTCGCGGCTGTTCGAGAGCGTGGCCGAGTCCACCCCGGTAGGCATCTTCCGCAGCAGCCCCGAGGGGCCGTTGCGCTATGCCAATCCCGTGTTTCTGGAGCTCACCGGGCTGTCCTCGCTGCGCGCGGTGCAGCGCTTCGACTGGGTCTACCCGGCGGATCGCAGCCGCTATCTGCAGGCGCGCCAGCAGGCGCGCCGGCTCGGCCTGCCTTTCCATCACACCCTGCGCATCCAGGCCGCCGACCGCGGCCTGCGCTGGGTGGAGATACGCGCCCAGCCGGTGCGCGATGCCCAGGGGCAGTTCGATGGCCATATCGGCTCGATGGTCGACATCACGCCGATGAAGCTGACCGAGCTGGCCCAGCGCCATCTGGCCCAGACGGCGGACCCCTCCCCCGAGGTCTTCCATCAGCAGATTGTGCGGGGTCTCGCCGAGGTGTTCTCCGCACCGCTGGCCTACATCGCCCAGTACGACCACAGCCGTCCCGGCTGGTGCCGGATGCTCGCCCAGATCGAAAACGGCGTGCTGCGCGAGCCCTATGACTATCCCTTCGATCTGACCCCCTGCGCGGCCCTGCTGAAGCAGGACCTGCTGGTGATTCCCGACAATGTGCGGCTGCTCTACCCGCAGGCGCCGATGCTCGAGTCCTGGGAGGCGCGGGCCTTTGCCGCGGCCGCGCTGCGCGACGAGCAGGGCGAGGTGCATGGGCTGATCGGGCTGCTGCACCCGCAGCCCCTGCTGGGTCTCGACGCGGCGGCGGTGCTCGAGCTGTTCCGCCTGCGTATCGCCGGCCAGATGCAGGCCTGGCGCCACCAGCAGGCGCAGCAAACCCTGCTCGACAGCCTCGAGCAGCGGGTGCAGTCGCGCACCGCCGAGCTCACCCGCGCCAAGCAGGAGGCGGAGCAGGCCAACCGGGCCAAGGGCGACTTCCTGGCCCTGATGAGCCATGAAATCCGCACCCCGATGAACAGCGCGCTGGGCCTGCTGGAACTGCTGCTGCTGCGGCCGCTCGAACGTGACGTCCGCCAGATGCTGCTGGCCGCGCAGGATGCCGGGCTCTCGCTGATGCGGCTGATCGACGATCTGCTCGACTTCTCGCGCATCGATGCCGGCAAGCTGGAGCTGCGCAGCGAGCCGACCCGTCTGGCCGGTCTGGCCGCCCAGCTCGACGGCCTCTACGGTGCCTCGATCCGCGGCAAGGGCCTGGGCTGGCGGCTGTCGCTGGCGGCGGATCTGGCACCGGCCTATGAGGTCGACCGGCTGCGCCTGCAGCAAATCCTCGGCAACCTGCTGTCCAACGCCCTGAAGTTCACCGAGCAGGGCGAGATCAGCCTGAGCATCACCCGCCGAGCGGACGGCGACGGCCGGCTGCATGCCCTGCGCTTCGAGGTCCGTGACAGTGGCGTGGGCATTGCCCCGGCCGAGCAGGCGCGGATCTTCGAGCCCTTCGTCCAGGCGCGCGGGCCGCGACCGGCGGGCACCGGCGGCAGCGGACTGGGGCTGTCGATCTCGCGGCGGCTGGCCGAGCAGATGGGGGGCGAGCTGCAGCTGCGCAGCGTCGAAGGCCGTGGCACCCAGCTGATCCTGCTGCTGAGCCTGGCCCCGGCCGAGCCGGCCGCGGAGCCGGTGGCGGCGCCGCCGCCGGTCATCGAGGCCCCGTCCGGCGGCCTCACCGTGCTGGCAGTCGACGACCACGGGCCGACCCGTGTGCTGCTGGAGCACCAGCTGCACCAGCTGGGCTATGGCTGCGTGCTGGCGCGGGATGGCGACGAGGCCTGGCTGCTGTGGCGCGAGCATCGCTACCGGCTGGTGCTCACCGACTGCAACATGCTGCCGGTGGACGGCCACGAGCTGGCCCGGCGCATCCGCGCCGAGGAGGCGCTGAGCGCCGATCGACGCCGCACCCGGATCATCGGCTGCACCGCCAGCCGCTCCGCCGGTGGGGGCGAGGAGCTGCCGCTGGCCGCCGGCGCGGCGATGGATCGCCTGCTCAGCAAGCCGCTGTCGCTGCGCCAGCTGGGTCTGGCCCTGGCCGGCCCGGTCAGTGCCGATGCCCGGGTAGAGCCGGCCATTCCGGCATCCAGCGCGGCGGACGGGTCGTCGGAGCCGGCCGCCGCCACCCCGCGGCAGCGCGCCCTGCAGCGCCTCGGACGCCTGACCGGGGGCGATCCGACCCTGGCCGCCAGCCTGCTGGCCGACTTCCTCCACAGCCTCGGCGAGGACCTCGCGGCAGTGGACGCCGGCCTCGCTTCCGGGGATAGTGTGGCGGTTGCTCGCTGCCTGCATCGGATCAAGGGCTCGGTTGCCGCCTTCGCCGATGCCGGGCTGCTGGAGCGCATCACCCACCTGTACGCCACTGCCCATGCCGGCGGTCTGGAACAGGTGCATCGAGAACGAGCCGGCATGGATGCCGCCCTGCAGGATTACTGGAAGGACCCCGCGTGACCTCGGCCATTGGCTTGCGCTACCGCACCGCCCTGGTGGTGGACGATCATGCCGTGCAGCGCCGCCTCGCCGAGGCGGTGCTGCGTCTGCTCGGCGTGGGACAGGTGCTCGGCGCCGGCAGCAGCGAGCAGGCCTTGAGCCTGGCCCGCGAGCACCAGCCGGAGCTGCTGCTCTGCGACATCGACATGCCGGGGACCGATGGCATCGCCCTGCTGCGCCAGCTGGCCCAGCTGCCCCAGCCACCGGCGGTGGTGGTGATCTCCGCGGTGGATGCGGCGCTGCTCCGGACCGTGGGCCAGCTGGCCCGCCAGTTCGGGCTGGAGGTGCTGGGCGCCCTGCCCAAGCCGGTCGGGGAACCCACCCTCGGCCCGCTGCTCCTGCACAGCGTGGCGCCTCCGGAGGGCAGCGAGCGCTATGCAGACCCGCACCGCGGCCCGCTGGCCGAGAGCGTGCTGGAGCAGGCCCTGGCCGAGCGCTGGTTCGTGCCGTACTACGAACCCAAGGTGGACCGCCGCAGCGGCCGGGTGCTCGGCGCCGAGGTGCTGGCCCGCCTGCAGCCGCCCTCCGGCGAGCCGGTGAGCCCCTCGCGCTTCATCGCCGCGCTGGAGCGCATGGGACGGATCAATCCCATGCTCTGGCAGCTGGCCGAACAGAGCTTCCGCTTCGCCGGCCAGCTCACCGACCAGGGCTGGCCGATCCAGCTCTCGTTCAATCTCGCCCCCCAGCAGCTGCTTGACGACCAGCTGGTCGAACGCTTCGTCGACCTGCTGCGCGAGCATGGCCTGTCGGCCCGCCAGATCACCCTGGAGATCACCGAATCGGCCGCCATCGATGCCCGCGAGCAGACACTGGAGCGGCTGGCGCGGCTGCGTCTGCGCGGCTTCGGCCTGTCGGTGGATGACTTCGGCACCGGCTACTCCTCGCTGGCCCAGCTTTCCAGCGTGCCGTTCTCGGAACTCAAGATCGACCGCAGCTTCAGCGCCGGCGCGGTGGACGACTATCGCGCCCGGGCGGTGGTCGAGAGCTGTCTGGACCTGGCGCGCCGGATGTCGCTGAAGACCTGCGCCGAAGGGGTGGAGACGCTGGGCATCTTCCACCTGCTGCAGGATCTGCGCTGCGATACCTTCCAGGGCTATCTGTTCAGCCGGCCGCGGCCCGAGGCGAGTTTCCTGACCTGGGCACGCGAATGGAACGCCTCCGGCGCCTACCGCGACCTCTGCCTGAGCGAACCGCCGCGCAGCTGAAGCGCGGCCTCAGGGCTCCAGCGTCTCGCCGGCCACCTCGACCCCGGGCAGGTCCCGGCTCAGCCCGTACTTGCGCAGCTTCTCCACCAGCGTGGTGCGGCGGGTGTTGAGCAGCTTGGCGGCGTGGGCCACCACGCCGTTGGACTGGGTCATCGCCTGGCGGATCAGGGCCAGCTCGATGCTCTCGATGTGGTCCTTGAGATTGACCCCATCCGCCGGCAGCACCGCCAGATCGGCCACCGGGGTGGCCGGCAGCAGCCCGCCGTCCTCCAGCGGGCTGGGCACCAGCGGCGCGGCCGGCGGACGCTCGGCGGCCAGCTCCGGTACCGCTGCAAGGGGGGCCTCGACGGCCGTCGAGCGATAGCGCGCCGGCAGGTCCTGCACCCCGACCATGCTCTTGGGATGCAGCACCGCCAGCCGCTCGATCAGATTGGACAGCTCGCGCACATTGCCGGGCCAGTGATAGGCGCGCAGGGCGTGGATGGCATCGGCACCCAGGCGGATGCCGGCATGACCGTGGCGGCCGAGCCCGGCCACCAGGTCGTCGATCAGCAGCGGCAGATCCTCGAGCCGCTCGCGCAGCGGCGGGGTCTCGATCGGAAACACATTGAGCCGGTAGTAGAGGTCCTCGCGGAAGCTGCCCTTGACGATCGCCTCCTCGAGATTGCGGTGGGTGGCGGCGATCACCCGTACATCGCAGCGCACGCTGCGGTTGGAGCCGACCCGTTCATAGGTGCGCTCCTGCAGGGCGCGCAGAATCTTCACCTGCATCGGCAGACTCATGTCGCCGATCTCGTCGAGGAACAGGGTGCCGCCATCGGCCATCTCGAAGCGGCCCTTGCGGGTGGTGATGGCACCGGTGAAGGCGCCCTTCTCGTGACCGAACAGCTCCGACTCCAGCAGCTCGGAGGGAATCGCCCCGCAGTTGACCGCGACGAAGGGCTTGTCGCGCCGCGGGCTGGCATCGTGGATGGCACGCGCCACCACCTCCTTGCCGGTGCCCGACTCGCCGGTGACCAGCACGGTGGTGTCGAAGGCCGCCACCTGCTCGATCAGCCGGCGCACCCGGCGGATCGCCGCCGACTGCCCGCCGGGTCCGCCGGCGCGGCGCACCATGGCGGCCTCCTGCTCCATCCGCAGCAGGCCGGCGCGCTTGAGCAACTCGTTGAGCTGGTGATACTTGACCGGGTAGTCCGCCGGCAGACAGGCGCTGGGATCGAGCTCGAATTCCTTGATGGCCTTCTCGTGATAGGGCGGCAGCACGATCAGCGGCGGGTGGCGGCGGTCGCGCTTGAGCCAGTCGACGAACTGGCGCGCCTCGCTCCAGTCCTCCAGCTCGCCGAGGATCACCGCCAGCCAGTCCTGCGGCCGGCGGCCTTCCAGCCGCAGCCCGGCCGGGGTTTCGGCCAGAATCGGGGTGTGGTCGATGAAGGCGAGGCAGGCCGCCAGATTCTGCAGACGGGTGGGGTCGCGGTCGATCACCAGCACGCGGGACTCAGACATCGAGAACCTCCCGCGGCTGACGGTTCTGCCGGCAGCGGTCGATCACCCCGGCGATCTCCCGCTCGAAATCGTTCTTGGCGACGAAGCCATCGGCACCCGCGGCGTGGGCGTGCTCGCGATGGGCGGCATCGTCGTAATGGCTGACCACCACCACCTGCGGGGGCTGGTCCTGCACCTTGATCAGCCGGGTGGCCTGCAGACCGCCCATGCCCGGCATCGAGATGTCCATCACCACCAGATCGGGACGGAGCTGCTCGGCGAGCTTGACCGCCTCGAATCCATCCTGGCCCATCCCCACCAGTTCCGTTCCCGGCACCTCGGCCAGGAGATGGCGGGCCAGCGTCAGAAAGCCCCGGTTGTCGTCCACCAGCAGCACCTTGACCGTGGCCCTGCCCTCGCTCTGCGTCACTCCTGCCTCCTCGCACTCATTCCTCAGGCGCTCCACCGCGCCGTGCGGCCGATCCGGGCCGCCTGGACCCCGCGCTCTGCCGCCGGCGGGATCTTCATGGCCTCACGATACTTGGCCACCGTGCGTCTCGCCAGCTTGATGCCGGAGCGCAGCAGGATGGCGGTGATGGCCCCGTCGCAGAGCGGATCGCTGGCGCGCTCGCCGTCGATGATGCGGCGGATCATCGCCTTCACCCCGGTACCGCTGACGGTACCCTCGGTGCCGCGGATCTCGCTGGGGAAGAAGGCCTTCATCTCGTACAGACCCCAGGGGGTGGCGACATACTTGTTCTGGGTGATGCGGCAGACCGTGGACTCGTGCATGCCGATCTGCAGGGCGATCTCCTTGAGGGTGAGCCGCACCATGGCCTCCTCACCACGGGCCAGAAAGCCGGCCTGACGCTCGAAGATCGCCTGGGCGGTACGGATCAGCGTGTCGTGGCGCATCTCCAGCCCGCGCACCAGCCAGCGCGCTTCCTGCAGCTGGTCCTTGAGACCGCGATGGCTGGCGCCGCTGGCCAGGGCCCGCTCATAGAGCCGGTTGACCCGCAGGCGCGGCAGGCGGTCCTGGTTGAGCTGCACCCGCCAGGCGCCCGGACGGCCGCTGACGATCACATCGGGCACCACCGCCTCGGCCGGGGCGGCGTGGCGCGCGCCCGGCTTGGGGTCCAGCGCCAGCAGCAGGGCGATGGCCGCCCGCAGCTGCTCGCGGCTCACTCCCCATTCTTCACGCAGACGGGCCAGGTCCTCGGGCTGGCCAAAGCCCAGCTCGCCCAGACCCTCGGCGGCCAGCTGGCGGGCCAGGCGCAGCCCGCGGGTGCGCGGCGGCAGGCTGCCGAGCTGCAGCAGCAGGCATTCGGAGAGGCTGCGGGCGCCATAGCCGCAGGGCTCGGCGCTGTGGATCAGGGCGAGGGCCTGTTCCAGCTCCTCGCTGCTCACCGCCAGGCCCTCGGCCTGCAGCTCCTCGCTCAGCTCGAGGCAGCTGCGGGTGAGATAGCCGGCGTCATCGATGGCGTCGAGCAGATGCTCGACCAGCCGGCGCTGGCGGGCATCGCGGAACTGCGGCTCCAGCTGCGCCAGCACCTGCAGGCGGGTGTCGGTGGGGCCGCTGGCCGGGGTGCGGGCCTCCCAGCTCTCGCCGTCCTCGTCGGTGGGCTCGCCACCGGACCAGCTTTCCCGCGAGGACCAGTCGAAATCCGCCTCCACCTCGCTCACCGCGCCGGCGTCGCAGCCACTGACCGCGGCCAGCGGCTCGGCCACATCGGCCTCGGCGGCCGGTTCGGCAGCGGACCAGTCGCGCGCCTCGGGGTCCTCGCTCTCGGCGTCCTCCTCGACCTCCAGCATCAGATTGCGCTCCAGGGCCTCGCGCATCTCCTGTTCCAGCTCCAGGGCCGAGAGCTGCAGCAGCCGGATCGACTGCAGCAGCTGCGGGGTGAGCGCCATCTGGTGGCCCAGCTGGGCGTGGAGTGCAGGCTGCATGGAAGTCCCCTTTTTCGTGTGCCGGGCCGGATGCCGCGGTGGGGATAGCCTCGCGGGAGCAAGGCCTGTTCCGTAGCAGTATTTTCCTGATCGAAACGAAGGTTTACCCTTACCTCCGTCAAGCTTCCGTCAGATTCCCTCGAGCACGTCATAGCCGGCGCGCAGGGCGTGGCGCATCAGCGCCTGGGTTCCGCGCAGCCCGAGGGCCTGCATCAGCCGCAGCCGATGGGTCTCCACCGTCTTCACGCTGACCCCGATCAGCGCCGCGATTTCCTTGGTGCTGCGGCCCCGGGCGATCAGCTGCAGCACCTGGCGCTGGCGCGGGGTCAGCACCACATGGTCCTCGCTGAGCGGGCTGCGCCGGCGATCGAGCGCGGCATGGGCGACAGCCGGGCTTAGATAGGAATGCCCACTGCCCAGGGCGCGCAGGGCCGGGCGCAGCTCATCAGGCTCGGCCAGCTTGCTCAGAAAGCCGCTGGCACCGGCCTTGAGCGCGGCCTGCACCACCGCCACCTCGGCGCTGGCACTCATCACCAGGGCCCGCACCTCGGGGTAGTGGCGGCGCAGCTGGACCAGGGCTTCGAGACCGCTCATCGGGGCCATGCGCCATTCCAGCAGCACCGCCTGCGGCCGATGCTGCGCGACCCCCACCAGCAGCGCCTGTCCATCCCCCGCCTCGGCGATCACGCGGGCAAGCCCGGTGGCCTCGATCAGCCCACGCAGGCCGGCGCGCACCAGGGTTTGGGGATCGGCAAGCAGGCAGCGGAGCATGGCCCAGTGTGCCGCAGGGCGAGCGGTGGCGGGGGCGCCCGACCTGCTCGACCGCTGCGCTCAGCTGCCGCGACGGCGGGCCAGGGCGCGCCGGTGCTGCAGGAACACCTGCTGATGCCAGGCCTGCTGCAGCGGCGGCGGCCAGCGGGTGGGCTCGAGCAGCACCCGCACCCCGGCCTCCACCGGCTGCGCCTGGCCGGGCAGGCGCAGCGGCTGCGGCAGGGCCGGATGCAGCTGCAGATGGACCCAGCCGGGGCCGGCCTCGACGCGCTCGTTCCAGGCCAGGGCCTCGACCGCCAGCTCCACCGCCTGACGGCGCAGCGGCAGCTCCGCTGGCAGCAGGCGCGCCATGCATTCGAGCACCAGATCGAGCTTGTCGTGCAGGCGCTGGATCTCCACATCCAGGGGCGCCGGCTCCTCGGCCAGATGCCGCCGCTGCTGCAGGCTGTGGGCGATGTCGAGCAGGCGCAGGGCCTCGTCGCCCCAGGCCGGATCCTCACCGGCGCGGGCATCCCCCTGCCAGGCCAGCGGCAGGGTCTGGATCACCTTGAGCGGGGTCATGGTCACCGCCTCAGGCCGCCAGACTGCCCAGCCGGGGGGCGGTGGCGGCCGGGGCGATCGCCACCCAGGCCTCACGCAGCCCGGCCATCAGCTGCTGCACCTCGGCGAGCGGGGCGTCCTCGCCCTGGGCGTTGGCCTCGCACAGGCGCCGCATGCTGTAGTCGTAGAGCGCGTCGAGGCGCGCGCTGAGGCTGCCGCCGGCCACCGGATCGAGGCTGACCCGCAGATAGTCGACGATGGCCAGCGCCCGGCTGACCGCCTCGCGCCGCGCGGCGGCGTCCCCGGCGGCGATCGCCCGCCGGGCCAGGGCCAGCCGGCCCAGCAGGCCGTCATACAGCAGGGTGATGCGGCCATGCCCGTCCGCCTCGGTGGCGGCACTGGCCTGGGTGCCCTGGTACTGGCGCAGGGAGGCGGACATCGTCGGACTGGCCATTGCGGTCTCCATCAGCATCGGTTGCTCCCGGGGTAGCGGCGCCCGGGCGGCCAACTTGAGCCACCGGCGGGCGGCCGCCGGCGAGCCGACAGCCACCTGGCTGGACCAGGGCTTGCACCGTCGCGCCCAGGCCCCTGTGTCCGGGAATCGTCATGACCCCTCCCCTTGCCGCTCCACCCGTGTTCACCCGCAGCGGTCCGGCGGAGGATCTGCTGCTGCGGCTGGGCTTTGTCTGGGCCGGCTGCGGCCTGCTGGTGCTGCGTCTGGCCCTGCAGCCGCAACCCCTGCCGCAGGCCCCGGGCCTGAGTCTGGCGCTGGTACTGGCCACGCTCACCGCCTCGCTGCTGCTGGTGGCCTGCCGTCACCGCCTGGGCCTGCGCGAGCGCCTGTTCGCCAGCCTGATGGTGGCCCTGGTGGTGACCGCCGTCGGACTCGACCGGCTGGCGACCAGCCCGGTCAGCCCGCGCTCCCAGGATCTGATGATGCTGGTGGCGGCGGCCGGCTTCAGCGTGCTGCGGGTGGACTGGCGGGGCCTGGCGCCGTGGATGCTGGTGCTGGGCGCGGCCCTGCTCGGCTGGGATGCCTGGAGCGAGACCGAGCGGCTGACCCGGCTGCTCAAGCTCGGCGGTCTGCCGGTGCTGCTGCTGACCCTGTGGCTGCTGCTGCGCGCCCATCAGGCGCAGGGGGCGCTGATGGAGCGGCTGGATGATCTGCGCGGGGTGGCCTACTTCGATCCCCTCACCCACCTGCTCAACCGTCGCGGCGCCCGCGAGCATCTGGAGCGCATGCAGGCGGCCGCCGGGACCCGGCCGCTGTCGATCGCCGGGGCCCTGCTCGATCTCGACCAGTTCAAGAGCGTCAACGACCACTACGGCCACACCGCCGGGGACCGGGTGCTGATGGCGGTGGCCGAGGTGGCCCGCGAGGCCGCCACCCACCGCTTCGACGCCGCGGTGCGGCTGGGTGGGGACGAATTCCTGCTGCTCTGGTTCGACTGCGAGGCCCGCTGCGCCGAGCGGCGCGCCCAGACCCTGCGGCGCCGGCTGGAGGCCCGCCGCATCGCCCTCGAGGACGGCAGCCTGCTGCGCGCCAGCGGCAGCATCGGCGTGGCGGTGATGGACGCCCGCTCGGTCGAGGATGTCGGCAGCCTGATCCGCGCCGCCGATGCGGCGATGTACGACGACAAGCGCGAACGGCGGCAGCACTGGCTCTCCGAGCGTCCGCTGGCCGCCGTCGAGAACCGCGCGGCCGAGGCGGCCGCCGCCGAGGTCCGCCTCAGCGGCGCTGCATGACCACGCTGCCCGCCGAGTAGCCAGCGCCAAAGGCGCAGAGCACGGCGAGATCCGCCGGGCGCAGATCGCCGTGGTACTTGTGGAAGGCGATCACCGAACCGGCGCTGCTGGTGTTGGCGTACTCGTCGAGAATCACCGGCGCCTCCTCGCGGCTCGGCTCGCGGCCGAGCACCCGCTTGGAGATCAGCTGGTTCATGCCGAGATTGGCCTGGTGCAGGAAGAAGCGGCGCACCTCGGCAGCGGCCACGCCCAGATCGGCGAGGTGGCCGAGGATCAGCTCGGAGACCAGCGGCACCACTTCCTTGAACACCTTGCGGCCCTCCTGGACGAACAGCACATCGTTCCAGGGACGCGGATCGATCTCGCAGGCGTTGAGGAAGCCGAAGTTGTTGCGGATGTTGTTGGAGAACTGGGTCTGCAGACGGGTGCCGAGGATCTCGAAGCGGTGCTCGCCGCGGGCGGTGTCCAGCGGCTCCACCACCAGGGCGGTGGCAGCATCGCCGAAGATGAAATGGCAGTCGCGATTGCGCCAGTTCAGATGCCCGGAACAGATCTCCGGGGAGATCACCAGCGCGCAGCGGGCATTGCCCAGGCGCACCGCATCGGCGGCCGCCTGCACGCCGAACGCCGCCGAGGCGCAGGCGACATTGATGTCATAGGCGAAGCCGCCGGCGCCGAGCAGCTGCTGGATCTCCACCGCGATGGCCGGATAGGGCCGCTGCAGGTTGGAGCAGGCGACGATCACCGCATCCACCTCCTGCGGCTGGCGGCCGGCCGCCTGCAGGGCCTGGCGCGCGGCATCCAGGCCCATCTCGGCCATCAGCGAGGGTTCGTCATTGCCACGGGTGCGGATGCGCGGGCGCATCACCTCGAGGTCGAGAATGCCGGCCTTGTCGACCACATAGCGCGACTGGATGCCCGAGGCCTTGACGATGAACTCGGCGCTCGACAGCGGCAGGGCCTCCCGCTGACCGCTGGCGATCTCGGCGGCATGCCGGGCGTTCTCGCGCTCGGCATAGGCGTTGTAGACCGCCACCAGCTCCTCGTTGTGGATCGACTGCGCGGGCGTGAACAAGCCGGAACCGCTGATGCAGGCCTGGATCATGGCGGGAGACTCGGGCGGGAGGACGCGGGCGCGCAGTGTAATCAAGCCCGGCGCGGAGGACCCGTCCGGCCCCGTGGACGGCCGGCCTCAGGCGGTCTCGAACACCGGGTCCGGCTGGCGCCAGCCGGCGCGGTCCATCGCCTCGCGCAGGGCCAGACGCACCTCGCGCTCGCCGCGGATCGACAGATGCGAGCCCTGGTACCAGCGCAGCGGCACCCCCCAGTGGCGCTCCAGCAGCAGCGGCTGCGCGGGCACCACGATGCGATCGCCGGTGGCCGCCACCAGATGGCGCTGGCGCTCCTCGAGCAGACAGGGCCGGGCCAGCGGCGAGACCGGGGTCAGCACCTCGCGGTAGACCGCCTCATCCAGCCCGCGCTCGGCGAAGTAGGCGCGGTGCGCCGGCGGCAGGAAGCGCCACAGCGCGGTGGCCAGATCCACCACCGGGATGCCGGCCAGCACGAAATCGAGGCCGGCCTCGTACTGGCTCAGCAGCGCGGTGTTGTAGCCGCCCAGGCTGATGCCGTAGACGCCGATGCGCGGCTGCTCATCGACACTGCGGATCCACGCCACCCAGCGGCGCAGATCCCACAGCGCCTGGCTCTGGGCGAACAGCAGGTCGAGCAGATCGCCGTCCAGATAGTGATCGCCGCTGAGCCGGCCGATGCGGCGCTCGCCATGCAGCGGCAGCGTCGGCATCAGCAGGTTCAGGCCCAGGCGCTGGTGCAGCACCGCCGGCGGGAACAGGCTGAAATCGGTCAGCGGCGTGCCCATCCGGTAGCCGTGGATGCAGATCAGCCAGGGCCGCGGCTCGCCGGCGTGGCGCAGCACCCGCGCATGGGCCCGCTGCGGCGGACCGTGATTGGCCCAGCGGGCGGCACCGGGCAGGTCCGGGTCCGGGCAGTAGCCGCTGTCGAAGCTGACCTTCTCGTAGTCCTGGCCGCGCCACTGGCCGCCGAGGATCTGCACCGACCGCGGCGCCTCCGGGGTGGCATGGGCCGCCGCCGGATCGGCGATCCAGCCCTTCTGGCGCAGGGTCTGTGCCAGCGCCAGGGCCTCCTCGCACATGCGCTCGGCTTCCAGCCCGCTCGGCACCCGCGCGCTGATCAGGAAGAAGCCCAGCACCGCCTCGTCGAGGCCCGCCTTGGCCTGCAGGGTCAGATCGGTGAGCGGCGCCGGGGCGCCCGGGGCGAGCGGCTCCCGCTCCAGGCCCACGCGGCCGGCCACCAGAAAGCTGCCCGCGAACAGGGCGCCGCCGAACAGGCCCTCGAAGAATCCTCCCGCGCCCATCGCCGGCAGGGCCAGCAGCAGACCGAGGGCGGCGCCGAGTCCCAGATAGCTGGTGATGCGAGGATCGCCCGGCATCAGCAGCAGGGCGGTGCCGCTGGCCAGCACCAGCCAGCCCGGCAGGCCGGCGAACAGCCACCAGCCCCAGCCACTGGCGGCGGTCAGCGCATAGAGCCCGGCGGCGATCGGCAGCAACGCCGACCACTCCCACTGCCGCGGCGCCGGCAGGCGGGTCACGGCCGGCTCCAGAGCGCGGCCACCTCGCGCACCCGCTGCACCACCGCCTGGGCCGCCTTGAGATCACGCGGCTCGCGCAGCCCGCCCTGCTCATCGAAGGCCTGGTCGGCACCCGAGAGGGCGAACTGCTCGGGCAGCACCAGGGCGCTGAGGCCGGTCAGGCTCTCGCGCACATGGCGCAGGCCGCGCAGTCCCCCGAGCTTGCCGGCCGAGGCCGAGAGCAGGCCCACCACCTTGCCCTTGAAGGCCGGCGGCTGACCCGGCTGCGGCCGCGAGATCCAGTCGATCGCGTTCTTCAGCAGCGGGGTGAAGGAGCTGTTGTATTCCGGGCAGGCCAGCAGCAGGCCGCTGTGCTCGCGCACCAGGGCCTGCAGCCGCCGCGCGCCCTCGGGCAGGCCGCCGGCGCGCTCGCTGTCCTCGTCGTAGAGCGGCAGGGCGAAGGCATCGAGGCGGATCAGCTCGACATCAGCGGCGCCGGCGACGGCGGCGGCCAGCAGGCGGCTGTTGAAGGAATCGCGGCGCAGGCTGCCGGAGAAGGCGAGGAGTCGGGACACGGGCGACGGGACCAGGCGGAGGAACGGGATCAGGACAGCGTCAGCACCAGCCCGACCGAGACCGGGACCAGGACCGCGGCAAAGCCGGCCAGGGCCGGCCAGCGCCAGGGGCGCTGGCGCAGCAGGGCGAAGAAGCTCAGCCCGCCGCTGGCGGCGATCAGGGCGAGGCCGGCCACCAGCGTGGCCAGGGTGGGAATCTCCCGGCGCACATTGGGCGCGGCATCGAGATGGAAGGCGTAGAGCACCATCACCACCGCGCAGACCATCGCCAGGGTGGCGGCCAGGGCGGCGATCGCCCCAACCAGAATCTGCAGATAGCGCATCAGCGGGTCTTCCGGCCGGGCAGCAGGCGCAGGCCCGGCAGCAGCTCACGCGCCACCTTGGGCGAGCGCACGCTGGCCTGCACCAGCAGCCGGGTGAAGGCGCGCAGGATGGCGTCGCGCCGCTCGAACACGCTGCCGACCAGCGGCACCCGGCGGTTGTTCATCACCTGGATGCGGTCGTCCGGCTCCTCGCCGAAGCGGAAGCTCAGGCTCAGGTGCACATCGAGCGGCTCGGCGGGGCGGCGCCGCGGTTTGGCTATCATGCGCTGGTCCTTCCTGTTGGCCCTGTCCTGCGCCTCATGCCCGTTCCCGACCGCCTGGTCTGCTTCGCCCACGGCAAGGAGAGCGGGCCCTGGGGCGTGAAGATCAGCCGGCTCGCCGAGGTGGCGCGCGGGCGCGGCTTCGACATCGTCAGCCCGGAGTATAGGCACAGCGTCGACCCGCACCGCCGCCTCGCCCAGCTGCTGGCCGAGGCGCCGCGGGCGGCGGTGCTGGTGCTGGTGGGCTCGAGCATGGGCGGCTATGTCTCGGCCCACGCCTGCCGTGCCCTGCGGCCGCGCGCCCTGTATCTGATGGCGCCGGCGCTGTACTTCCCGGGCTGGGAGGAGGAGCCGGAGGCGATCCCGCCACTGTGTGCGGTGGCCCATGGCTGGGGCGATACGGTGGTGCCGCTCGCCGCCAGCCTGCGCTTTGCCGAGCGCCACCGGGCCGAGTTGCTGGTGCTGGACAGCGACCACGGCCTCAATGACCAGTTGCCGGCGCTGTCCCTGCAGTTCGATGCCCTGCTGCACCGGGCCCTGGAGCCATCATGAACACCCTCGATCGCCGCCAGCAGTGGGAGCAGGTCTACCGCCAGGCGGAGTACCAGGTGCTGCTCGACGAAGGCACCCTCACCTTCCGCATCGGCGTCCACGATGCCGATCTGGAGGCGCGTCTGGTGGCCGCCACCGGGGTGCGCGAGGAGTGGTTCCTCATCACCCCCTGCAACCCGCGCTCCGAGCGGGCGCGCGAGGAACTCAACCTGTTCTACTTCAACGAGCTGCGGTACGAGCTCGAGGCCCGCAGCGGGTCCTGGTTCAAGGCCTGCAACCACGATCCGGCCGGCGAGTGGCCGGACGAGCCCGGCTTTCTGGTGGTGGACGCCGAGCGCACCTGGCTGATCGATCTGGGCCGCCGCTTCCTGCAGAACGCCCTGGTCACCGCCCGCCTCGGCGAGGCCCCTCGCCTGCTCTGGCTCGACTGACCGGGCCGCGCCTAGGTGCGCGGCCAGGGCTGGTAGGCGGCGAGAAACTCGGGCGGCTGGCGGCGCGGACGCCCGCTGAGCAGGTCCACGCAGGCCCACAGCGTGCGGGCGCGCAGGACGCAGCGGCGGTCCTCCACGCGGACGATTTGATAGGCGCGGGTCATGCTGGCGCGGCCATCGTTCTCGGCGATCCAGGTGGCGAGCGCCAGGGTCTCGCCGGGCAGCGCCGGGGCGAGGTAATCGAGCTCATGACGGCGCGCCACGCAGCCGGTGCCCAGGCGCTGGTACTCGGCGAAGGGCAGGCCGAGGTGATCCGAGTGCAGCCAGGCCAGACGCTCCAGCCAGGCCAGGTAGCGCACATTATTGACATGCCCCATGCCATCGCAGTCGTCGCGGCTGACCGTGTGCAGGCGCAGGAACGGTGCGGCGACATCAAAGCCGAGCCCGGCGCTCACGCCGCTGTCATCGACGCGGAATAGGCTCTCGGTGGAATCGTTCTGGAGCACCGGAATCATGGACAAGGCAGGCGGCAGCGGGGAGAGGAACAGCGGCGGGATCAGCAGCGGCGGCGGGATCGGCGGGCTGGGCCTGCTGCTGCTGGCCGGGCTCGCCGGCTGTCAGGGGTCGGGCGGTACGCCCAGCCTGCCGGTGCTGGCCACCGACCAGGTGATCATCGCCCATCGCGGGGCCTCCGGCCATGCGCCCGAGCACACCTTCGCCGCCTATGACCTGGCGCGGGCGATGGGCGCGGAGTATCTGGAGCAGGACATCTCCCCCACCGCCGACGGCGTGCTGGTCTGCCTGCACGACACCACGCTGGACCGCACCGCCCGCGGCCCGGCCGAGAACTGCACCGGCAGCGTCAGCAGCAAGACCCTGGCCCAGCTGCGCACCTGCGAGGTGGGCAGCTGGTTCAACGAGAGCTTCCCGGAGCGGGCCCGGCCGGAGTATGTCGGTCAGCCGATCCCGACGCTGGAGGAGGTGTTCCAGCGCTATGGCCGCTCGGTCAACTACTACATCGAGACCAAGACCAGCGGCGGCCCGGTGGATGTCGAACGCGCCCTCTACGATCTGATCGTCAAGTACGGTCTGTACGAGGGCATGGTGAGCCGCCGCCAGGTGCTGGTGCAGAGCTTCCAGCCGCAGTCGCTGCAGGCGATGCGGGCGATCGACGCAGCGGTGCCCCTGGTCCAGCTCACCCCCGGCGGCACCCTGCCGCTGCTGCCGGTGATCGCCAGCTATGCCTTCGGGGTGGGCCCGCCGGCGGGGGATGCGAGTGCCGAGCTGGTGACCCAGGCCCATGCCCTGGGGCTGGCCGTGCACCCCTACACCATCAACGAGACGGCCGATCTGGAAACCCTGGCCGCCCGCTGCGTGGACGGGCTGTTCACCAACTTCCCGGATCGCTATCGCGCGGTGCTGGCCAGCCGCGTGCTCGACTGCCCGCCGCCGATCCGCTGAGGCGCCGTCGCGGCGCTGTCCAGCCGGGCGCCGGCGCAGCGCTTGTGTGCTCGCCGCGCTGTGCCTAGACTGCCGGCCCCAATCAGGACCATTCCGGTCCTGATCGAAGGCGCTGGCGATGATCCGTCTGGGCAAGCTCACCGACTACGGCACCGTGCTGCTGACCGTGATGGCCGGCGAGGCGGAGCGTGTCTACACCGCCAGCGAGCTGGCCGAGCGCAGCCGCATTGCCGCCCCCACCGTGGCCAAGCTGCTCAAGCAGCTCACCCGCGGCGGGCTGGTGGCCTCCGCCCGCGGCGCCCACGGCGGCTACCGGCTGGCCCGCGAGCCGGCCCGCATCAATGTCGCCGAGGTGGTGGAAGTGCTCGAAGGGCCGATTGCCCTGACCGAGTGCGCCCCCCAGGGCGGCGGCTGTGACCTGTCCCGTCGCTGCGGCGCCCGTGGCAATTTCCGGCTGATCGACCAGGCCATCCGCCAGGCGCTGCAGGCGGTCACCCTCGCCGACATGCACCAGCCGCCCGCGCGGGCCCGCGAATGGCCCCTGCACCTCCAGCCGCGAAGTCGCGGCGTCTGACCCAACGGCCACCCTCATGGCAGCCACCCCGCAAGAAGTTGAAGGCCTGCTGTCGCGGCGCGAGTACGCCGCCGGCTTCGTCACCGATATCGAGTCGGAGACGGTTCCCCCCGGCCTGTCCGAGGCGGTGATCCGGCTGATCTCGGCGCGCAAGCAGGAGCCCGAGTGGCTGCTGGAGTTCCGCCTCAAGGCCTACCGGCGCTGGCTGACCATGCGCATGCCGGACTGGGCCAAGCTCGACCTGGAACCGATCGACTACCAAGCGATCAGCTATTACTCGGCGCCGAAATCGATGAAGGACGCGCCCAAGAGCCTCGCCGAGGTCGATCCCAAGCTGCTGGAAACCTACAAGAAGCTCGGCATCCCCCTGCAGGAGCAGGAGCTGCTGGCCGGGGTCCGGCGCGAGGTGGCGGTGGATGTGGTGTTCGATTCGGTCAGCGTCGCCACCACCTTCAAGGACAAGCTCCGGGCCGCCGGGGTGATCTTCTGTCCGATCAGCGAGGCGGTGCGCGAGCATCCGGAGCTGGTCCGCCAGTACCTCGGCAGCGTGGTGCCGGTGGGAGACAACTTCTTTGCCGCGCTCAACTCGGCGGTGTTCACCGACGGCAGCTTCGTCTATGTGCCGCGCGGGGTCAGCTGCCCGATGGAGCTGTCCACCTACTTCCGCATCAACGAGCGCAACACCGGGCAGTTCGAGCGCACCCTGATCGTCTGCGAGGACGGCGCCAGCGTCAGCTATCTGGAGGGCTGCACCGCGCCGCAGCGCGACGAGAACCAGCTGCATGCCGCGGTGGTGGAGCTGGTGGCCCTGGCCGATGCCCGCATCAAGTACTCGACGGTGCAGAACTGGTACCCCGGCGACGAGCAGGGTCGGGGCGGCATCTACAACTTCGTCACCAAGCGCGGCGATTGCCGCGGCGACCGCTCGCGGATCAGCTGGACCCAGGTGGAAACCGGCTCGGCAATCACCTGGAAGTATCCGAGCTGCCTGCTGCGCGGTGCCGATACCGTGGGCGAGTTCTACAGCGTGGCGGTCACCCACCACCGCCAGCAGGCCGATACCGGCACCAAGATGATCCACATCGGCCCGCGCAGCCGCTCCACCATCGTCTCCAAGGGCATTGCGGCCGGGCGCAGCCAGCAGAGCTATCGCGGGCTGGTGCGGGTCCTGCCGTCGGCGGCCGGGGCACGCAACCACACCCAGTGCGACTCGCTGCTGATCGGCAGCCAGTGCGGCGCGCACACCTTCCCCTACACCGAGGTGCGCCACCCCGAGGCCCAGCTCGAACACGAGGCCACCACCAGCCGCATCAGCGAGGACCAGCTGTTCTACTGCCGGGCGCGCGGCGTGCCGGAGGAGGACGCGGTGAGTCTGATCGTCAACGGCTTCTGCAAGGATGTGTTCAAGGAGCTGCCCATGGAATTCGCCGTGGAAGCCCAGAAGCTGCTCGCCGTCTCGCTGGAAGGAGCCGTGGGATGAGCGCCGGTCCGCGCAGCGGAGGAAACGCCACACAAGGTGGCGTTTCCAGGCGCGAATGCCCGCGCGTTTCGCGCGGGCCGGGGCACGCCGGTCCGTCCTCCCTCTCGTCCCCGTGCAGGTGGAGGAGTGCCCACGTTTCGCGCGGGCCGGGCAGCGCCGGTCACTGGTCTGTCTCTGCAGGGCGTGGGTATCGCCGTCTGGTCGAGCCGGGTCGCGCTGGCCAGTCCTCCCTTCTTTCCGGGCGCCGCGGGCGCGGTTCACGCGTCTCAAGCGGATCCGCTGCGGCGATCCGGCGCCGCTCCGGCCACCCTCTTCTTCCGCTCTGACTCCACTCTGACTCCATGCTGGTCATCGACCAATTGCACGCCCGCGTCGAGGGCAAGGACATCCTCAAGGGTCTGAGCCTGCGCGTCGGCGCGGGCGAGGTCCACGCGATCATGGGTCCCAACGGCGCCGGCAAATCCACCCTGGCCCATGTGCTGGCCGGGCGCGAAGGCTATGAGGTGACCGCTGGCTCGGTTCGCTTCCTCGATCAGGACCTGCTGGCGATGGAGCCGGAGGCGCGCGCCGCCGCCGGTGTGTTTCTCGGCTTCCAGTATCCGGTGGAGATTCCTGGCGTCTCCAATCTCTACTTCCTGCGCGCCGCCCTCAACGCCCAGCGCAAGCGCCGCGGCGAGAGCGAGATCGATGCCGCCGCCTTTCTCGCCCTGATGCGCGACAAGCTCAAGACCATGGGCATGGATCGCGCGATGCTCCAGCGCGGGGTCAACGAGGGCTTCTCCGGCGGCGAGAAGAAGCGCAACGAGATCCTGCAGATGCTGGTGCTGGAGCCGCGCCTGATGGTGCTCGACGAAACCGACTCCGGTCTGGACATCGACGCGCTCAAGGTGGTGGCCGAGGGCATCAATCTGCGCCGCGGCCCGCAGACCGCCACCGTGCTGGTCACCCACTACCAGCGCCTGCTCGATCATGTGAAGCCGGATGCGGTGCATGTGCTGGCCGGTGGCCGCATCGTGCGCAGCGGTGGTCCGGAGCTGGCCCTGGAGCTGGAAGCGCGCGGCTACGCCTGGCTGGATGCGGCCTGATGGGACTGCCGCTCGACCACTGGCCCGTGCTCGCCGGCCGCGAGGCCTGGCGCTCGCGCTGGATCGCCGAGGGCTTTCCCCGCGACGACCACGAGGCCTTTCACTACACCGACCTGTCTGATCTCGACAGCCGGCACTGGCCGCTGGCCGGGCCGCTGCCGGTAGACGGACCGGAGACGCTGCCGGGCCTTGCGCCGTGGCCGCTGGAGGCGCTGGCCGCTCCAGGCCTGGCCGAGGACTGGGCGTTCGCCGCGCTCAACGCCAGCTATGCCGGCCAGGGCCTGCAGCTGCAGCTCGCGGCCGATCAGCGACTGGGCTGGCGGCAGGCCGGCCTGCGCACACCGGCCGGTCAGCAGCTGCATTTCCAGCATCGGCTGCGGCTCGGCGCCCGTGCCGAGGCGCAGGTGCTGATCGACCACCAGGGCGGCGCCGGGGGGCTGAGCAGCCACTGGCTGGAGATACAGCTTGACGACGGCGCCCAGCTGACCCTGGTCCGTGTGCAGGATGACGCGGCGGACCATCAGCACCTGGCGCTGACCCGCGTCCAGTTGGGGCGCGACAGCCGCTTGCATCTGATCACCCTCGACCGCGGCCAGGGCCGGGCCCGCCACGACCTCCAGGTGCGCCTCGCCGGCCGGGGGGCCGAGGCCCAGCTCGATGGTCTGTATCTGCCCGCCGGGCGCCAGCATCTGGACACCCAGCTCTCGGTGCAGCACCAGGCCGAGCACACCCGCAGCCGCCAGTTCCACCGCGGCATCGCGGCGGATCGGGGTGTGGCGGTGTTCAACGGCCAGGTGCGCGTGCACCGCGGCGCGCGCGGCAGCGACAGCGATCAGAAGATGGCCCATCTGCTGCTCGGTCCGGCGGCGCGGGTCAATGCCAAGCCGGAGCTGGTGATCGACCACGACGAGGTCAAGTGCGCCCACGGCGCCAGCACCGGCCAGCTCGATGCCGCCGCCCTGCACTATCTGCGCAGCCGCGGACTGGCGCAGAGCGAGGCGCGCGCCCTGCTGGTGGCCGCCTTCGCCGGCACCGTGCTGGAGCGCCTGCCGCTGGAGGCCCTGCGCCGCCGCGAGCAGCAGGTGCTGCTGCAGCGGCTGGGGGCAGCGGCGCCGCTGGAGATGCTGGCGCTGGAGGAGGCCCTGGCATGAACGCCCCTCTGGATGTCGAGGCGCTGCGCGCCCAGTTCCCGATCCTGGCGCGGCCGGTGCGCGGCAAGCGCCTGGCCTATCTGGACAACGCCGCCACCACCCAGAAGCCGCGGGCGGTGATCGAGGCGATCAGCCGCTACTACGAAACCAGCAACGCCAATGTGCATCGTGCGGTGCACGCCCTGGCCGAGGCCGCCACCACCCAGTACGAGGCGGCGCGCGACACCATCGCCCGGTTCGTCGGCGCCGCGCGCGAGGAAATCGTCTTCACCCGTGGCACCACCGAGGCGGTGAATCTGGTGGCGCGCAGCTTTCTGCAGCCACGCCTGCGGCCGGGCGATCAGGTGCTGCTCACCGGCATGGAGCATCACTCCAACATCGTGCCCTGGCAGCTGGCCGGTGCCGAGACCCTGGCCGCGCCGGTGCTCGACAACGGCGAGGTCGATCTGGAGGCCTGGACCGCGCTGCTCGGCCCGCGGGTGCGACTGGTGGCGGTGAGCCAGGTCTCCAACACGCTGGGCACCGTCAACCCGCTGGCCACGCTCATCGCCCGCGCCCATGCCCAGGGCATTCCGGTGCTGGTGGACGGCGCCCAGGGTCTGGCCCATGAACGGGTGGATCTGCACGCCCTTGGTGCGGATTTCTATGTGGCCGGTGCCCACAAGGCCTATGGCCCGACCGGCTTCGGCTTTCTCTATGGCCGTCGCGAGCATCTCGAGGCGATGCCGCCCTGGCAGGGCGGTGGCGACATGATCCGCAGCGTGGCCTTCGAGGGCAGCAGCTGGAACGAGCCGCCGTACCGCTTCGAGGCCGGCACGCCGGACATGGCCGGCGCCATCGGCTGTGCCGCCGCGCTGGACTGGATCGAGGCCCAGGGCCTGGAGCGCCTGGCCGGCCACGAGCAGGCCCTGCTGCGCGAGGCCACCGAGCGGCTGAGCCGGATTCCCGGCCTGCGCCTGATCGGCACCGCGCCGCACAAGGGCGCCATCCTCTCCTTCGTGGTGGACGGGGCACCGGCCGCCGATCTCGGCAGCCTGCTCGATCTCGAAGGGGTGGCGATCCGCACCGGCCACCACTGCACCATGCCGCTGATGAAGCGGTATGGCGTCGCCGCCACCGCCCGCGCCAGCCTCGCCGCCTACAACAACGGCGAGGATCTCGAGCAGTTCGAACGCGCCCTGCACAAGGCGCTCCGCCTCCTCTCCTGACCCCGCCACCCATGCACCAGATCCGACTCGTCCACACCAGCACCCTGCCGCTCGCCGAGCTGTTCGACCGTCTTGCCGATCACAACCGCCTGCAGGCGGTGTTCGGCATCCCGGTGCGGCGCATCCGCGACGGCCAGGGCGACCCCAACGGCGTGGGCTCGGTGCGCCGCCTCGGCGTCGGCCCGCTGGCGGTGGAGGAAACCGTGACCGGCCTCGAGCCGCAGCGCTCGATCGATTACCGGATCACCCGCGGCGGCTTTCCGCTGCGCGAGCACCGCGGCCATCTGCAATTCGAGCCGCTGGCCGTCGGCTCACGGGTGGAGTGGAGCATCCAGTTCGAGTCCGCCCTGCCGCTGGCCGGCACCGCGCTGAAGCTGCTGCTGACCCTGGCCATCGGCCAGGGCCTCAAGCGGCTGGGCTGAGCGCCATGGCCCGTGCTCCGGCCAAGAAGGCCGCCAAGCCCCGCAGCCCGGCCCCGGCCAAGACCGCGCGCCGCAGCCGCCCGGCCGGCGCCACCGCGCCCGCCCGCGAGGCGTCCACCGCCGGGATGGTCAAGCCGGGACGCTGGCGGGAGCCGCCGCCGCCGGCGATCGATGTCGAGGAGTTCCGCAAGGTGGTGGTCAGCCGCCGCTCGGTGCGCAAGTTCACCGCGCGGCCCATCCCCCCGGCGGTGCTGCAGGACTGCCTCGATCTCGCCCTGCTCGCCCCCAACTCCTCCAATCTGCAGCCCTGGGGACTGGTGGTGGTGCAGACCCCGGCGCTCAAGGCCCGGCTCGCCGAGGCCTGTCTGGGCCAGAGCGCGGCGCGCACCGCTGCCGAGCTGATCGTGGTGACCGCGCGCACCGGCACCTTCCTGGAGAACGCCCGCGAGAGCCTGCGCCGCTGGCCGCTGCCGAGCCCGCCGCCGAAGCTGTGGAGCGACTACTACCGCAAGCTGGTGCCGCTGATGTACGGCCAGGGGCCGCTGGGCGCACTGGGCCTGATCAAGCGCAATGCCCTGCGGCTGGCCGCCGTGCTCGGACCGATCATGCGCCCGCCCTCCAGCCAGGCCGAGCTGCGGCTGTGGGCCACCAAGAGCGCGGCGCTGGCGGCGGAGAACCTGATGCTGGCCCTGCGCGCCCACGGCTATGACAGCTGCCCGATGGAAGGCTTCGACGAGCCGCGCGTGCAGCGCCTGCTGCGACTGCCGCGCGATGCCAGCGTGGTGATGGTGATCGGCGCCGGCGAGCGTGCTGCCGACGGCGTCTACTACCCGCAGATGCGCCTGCCGCGCGAGCGCTTCATCCAGGTGCTCTGAGCACGGGGCCTGAGCCCGCGCCGGACTCAGGGCTGCTTGGCCTGCTCGCCGAGCCAGAAGCCGGCGAGCGCCAGATCCTCCGGGTAGGTGACCTTGAGGTTGGACTCGCGCCCGCGCACCAGCCGCGGCTTGTAGCCGGCGCGCTCCATGGCACTGGACTCGTCGGTGATCGCAATGTTGTGGGCCTGGCAATCGGCCAGGGCCTGGCGCAGGGGCTCGAGGGCGAACAGCTGCGGGGTCTGGGCGCGCCAGTAGAAGGCGCGGTCCTCGGTGGAGCTGACCTTGCCCTGCTTGCCCTTCTTGAGCGTGTCGGTCACCGGCAGCGCCAGCAGGCCGCCGTGCACATCGTCGGCCTCGTCGCGCAGCCGCTCCAGATCGGCCCATTCCAGACAGGGCCGGGCCGCGTCGTGCACCAGCACATAGACCTCGCGGAAGGCCCGGCTGCGCGCAGCCACCACCTCCAGCCCGGCGGCCACCGACTCGGCCCGCGCGGCACCGCCGATGGTGGTGACGATCTTGGGATGGCGCGCCACCGGCAGACGGGCGTACTCGCCGTCGTTCTTCGCCAGCACCAGCACCACCCCATCGATCCAGCCAGCGTCGAGAAAGGGCGCCAGGCTCCACTCGATCAGCGCCCGCCCGGCCAGCGGCAGATACTGCTTGGGGCGGCTGCCGCCCATCCGCGAGCCGCCGCCGGCGGCCGGGATCACCGCCCAGTAGCGCGGTGTCTCGCTGGCCGCGCCGCTCATGGCGCCTCGACCACCAGGAAGAAGGTCTCGTCAGGCTGGATCATGCCCAGGGTGTGACGGGCGCGTGCCTCGATCGCCGCCTGACCGGAGTTGAGATCCTGCACCTCGGCGTCCAGCGCCGCGTTGCGGCTGCGCAGACGGTCGAGCTCGGCCTGCTCGATGGCGAGCTGGGCGCGCAGGCGCTGGGTGTGGGCGATGCCGCCCTCGCCCACCCACAGCCGCAGCTGCAGGCCGGCCAGCATCAGCCCCAGCACCGCGATGGCGAGCTTCTTGCGCAACCGCTCAGCCGATCCGCACCGGGAAGGCGCGGGCACCCAGGTAGCGGGCGCGCGCGCCGAGCTGGCGCTCGATCCGCAGCAGCTGGTTGTACTTGGCCATGCGATCGGAGCGGCACAGCGAGCCGGTCTTGATCTGGGTGGCGGCGGTGCCGACGGCGATGTCGGCGATGGTGGCGTCCTCGGTCTCGCCCGAGCGGTGGCTGACCACGCTGCTGTAGCCGGCCTCGGTCGCCATGCGGATGGCTTCCAGCGTCTCGGTGAGCGTGCCGATCTGGTTGGGCTTGATCAGGATCGAGTTGGCGATGCCCTTGGCGATGCCCTCGGCGAGGATGCGGGTGTTGGTCACGAACAGATCATCGCCGACCAGCTGCACGCGGCTGCCGAGCTTGTCGGTGAGCAGCTTCCAGCCGGCCCAGTCATTCTCGGCGCAGCCGTCCTCGATGGAGATCACCGGGTAGTGGGCGCAGATGCCGGCGAGGAAGTCGGTGAACTGCGCCGGGGTGAAGCTCTTGCCCTCGCCGTGCAGCTCGTACTTGCCCTTCTGGAAGAACTCGCTGGAGGCGACATCCAGCCCCAGGTAGATGTCCTTGCCGGGCTTGTAGCCGGCCTTCTCGATCGCCTGCATCAGGCAGTCGAGCGCCGCGATGTTGGAGGCGAGGTTGGGGGCGAAGCCCCCCTCGTCACCCACCGCGGTGTTGAGGCCCTG
The DNA here is from genome assembly GCA_036275365.1 of Nevskiaceae bacterium. Taxonomy (GTDB): domain Bacteria; phylum Pseudomonadota; class Gammaproteobacteria; order Nevskiales; family Nevskiaceae; genus DASUDX01. Next base: position 52,689 of record DASUDX010000135.1, read on the forward strand.
GTCCTTGAGCACCTTCTTCAGGGTGTGGAACACCTCGGCGCCCCAGCGCAGTGCCTCGGAGAAGCTCGGCGCGCCCACCGGCAGGATCATGAACTCCTGGATGTCGACATTGTTGTCGGCATGGGCGCCGCCGTTGATGACATTCATCATCGGCACCGGCAGGGTCTCCGCACCCAGACCGCCGAGATGGCGGTACAGCGGCAGACCGTTCTCGGCGGCGGCGGCATGGGCGGTGGCGAGGCTCACCGCGAGGATGCCGTTGGCACCGAGCTTGGCCTTGTTGTCGGTGCCATCGGCGGCGATCAGGGCGGCGTCGACGCCGGCCTGGTTCTGCGCGTCGAGGCCCTCCACCGCGCGCGCCAGCACCGTCTCCACATTCTTCACCGCGGTGCGCACGCCCTTGCCGAGGTAGCGCGCCTTGCCGCGCTTGGGCGCGCCATCGCGCAGTTCCACCGCCTCGCGGGTGCCGGTGGAGGCGCCGCTCGGCGCCGCCGCGCGGCCGCGCGCCCCGGATTCGAGCGTGACCTCGGCCTCGATGGTGGGATTGCCGCGGGAATCGATGATTTCGAGGGCGCTGACCTGGGTGATGATCGACATGGACGGGGGAGCAGGGGTGGAAAGAAGACGGCCTAGTGTAAGTCGCGGGCGGGGGCGTCCGGCGGGGACTCCGCGGTTTCCTCCCAGAACGGCCGCACCAGGCTGCGCGGGTGGCGCAGCAGGCGCAGATTGCCGGCCCAGGTGACCCACCACGGCGAGCCTTCGGTGGCGTTGACCGCCGGGCGCCGCCGCAGCGCCCGGTAGTGCCGCCAGCGGGCGCGGTGATCGGGCCCGCGCAGGATCCGCGTCCAGTGCGCCAGATGGAACAGGAAGGAACGCCGCCAGTGCAGGTCCTCGCGCGCCTCCGGCTGCACCGGGATGGTCTCGCCGCGGGTGCTGCGGTACCACAGCCAGGGCAGATCGTGGCCGCGGGCGACGTCGTAGCTGATCATCTGGTAGGTGCGCGGGTTCAGATCGATGGCCAGCCGCTGCTCGCCGTCGACCAGCAGTTCGATCTCGAACAGCCCATGGCGGATGAAGGCGTCGATGACCCGGCGCCCGGCCGCCAGCGTCAGCGGGTCCTGCAGCGGCTGGAACTCGATGCCGATGCCCACCCGCGGCGGCCACTGGTCGGTCTTCACCACCGCCGCGGCGGCGACGATCCCGGAGCCCTCCACCCGCAGGCCGCACAGCGAGTGCACGCGGTGCGCCGCCCCGGCCACCAGCCGCTGCACCATCGGCCAGGCCAGCTCCGGATAGCGCGCCAGCAGCGGCGCCTGTCCCGGCGCCGGCGGGTGCTCGCGGAACTCGGCGAGGAAGGCGGCGGCATCGGCCACCACCGCGCCGCGATAGGCCATGCCCAGACCGAGATGGGACTTGGGCTTGATCATCACGGGGTAGGGCAGCGTCGGCGCCAGTGCCCGCGCCTGTTCCAGCGAGAGCGGATACCAGCTCTCCGGCACCGGCAGCCCGAGCGCCTCGCAGCGCTGGTTGAAGCGCGACTTGATCAGCGCATTCTCGATTTCCTCCCGCGTGTGCAGGCTGGGCCGCACCTCGTCCGGGAACTGCTCGCGCAGGCAGGCGCAGTGGTAGGTGAGCAGATCGGAGGTCGGCGCCACCCGGCTGATGCGACCGGCGCGGAGTTCCTCGGCAAGCCAGTGCTGGAAGGCGTCGAACTGCAGCGGATCGGGACAGCGGCTGAAGCGCCGGCAGTGGGGCGACCAGCGCCCGGACGGAAAGCGGCGCGGGCTGTAGACCGCCAGCGGCACCCCCTTGGCGCCCAGCGAGGCCATCACGGTCAACGCATTGGGCTCGTCGGTATCGAAGACCGCCACCTCGGGCTTCGTCTGCATGCCGCCGCCTCCCTGCGGATCGCTCCGCGTCAGTCCGAACCGAGCCGGCTCTCCAGCAGCGGCTGCCGCTTGACCACCCGGTCCAGCGCCACCAGCGTTTCCAGCAGCCCGCCGACCTCGGCCAGCGGCAGCGAGTTGGGCCCATCGCAGAGCGCCTGGTCCGGGCGCGGATGGGTTTCCATGAACAGGCCGGCCACGCCGGCTGCGACCGCGGCGCGGGCCAGCACCGGAATCATCTCGCGCATGCCGCCGCTGGCAGTGCCCTGCCCGCCCGGCAGCTGCACGGTGTGGGTGGCGTCGAACACCACCGGCGCGTAGCGGCGCATGATCGCGAGGCCGCGCATGTCGGCGACCAGATTGTTGTAGCCGAAGCTGAAGCCGCGCTCGCAGAGCAGGAACTGGTGGGGCGCCACCGCCGTCATCTTCTCGATCACATTGCCCATTTCCCAGGGCGACATGAACTGCCCTTTCTTGACATTGATCGGCCGGCCGGTGCGGGCCACGCTCTGCATGAAATTGGTCTGCCGGCAGAGAAAGGCCGGGGTCTGGATCACATCGATCACGCTGGCGACCTCGGCCAGCGGGGTGTCCTCGTGAACATCGGTGAGCACCGGCACGCCCAGCCGCTGCTTGACCGTCTCCATGATCCGCAGGCCGCCTTCCAGGCCTGGGCCGCGATAGCTCTTGTGCGAGCTGCGGTTGGCCTTGTCGAAGCTGCCCTTGAAGATGAACAGCAGACCGAGGCGCTCGGCCAGCGGCTGGATGTGGCTCGCCACTTCCAGCGCCAGATCGAGCGACTCCAGGGTGTCCGGCCCGGCGATCAGGAACAGCGGCTGATCGATGCCGATCTCGCGACCGCAGAGCTTCATGGGGGAGTCCTCAGCGCCGCGCCTGGTGGGCGAGATGCTGCTCGCGGGCCGCCTTGACGAACCCTTCGAACAGCGGATGGCCATCCCGCGGGGTGGAGGTGAACTCGGGGTGGAACTGACAGCCGACGAACCAGGGGTGATCCGGCAGCTCGACCATCTCCACCAGCTCCTCGTCCTCCGACACGCCGGCGATCTGCAGGCCCTTGGCGGTCAGCCGCTCGCGGTACTGGTTGTTGAACTCGTAGCGGTGGCGATGGCGCTCGACGATGGTCTCGGCGTTGTACAGCGCCCGCGAGCGGCTGCCGGCGCGCAGGCGGCAGGTCTGCACGCCCAGGCGCATGGTGCCGCCCAGATCGGACTGGTTGCTGCGCTTCTCGACACGGCCGCTGACATCGCGCCACTCGGTGATCAGCCCGATCACCGGATGCGGCGACTGCGGATTGAACTCGGTGCTGTGCGCCCCCTCCAGCCCGCAGACATGGCGGGCGAACTCGATCACCGCCACCTGCATGCCCAGGCAGATGCCGAGGTAGGGGATCTTCTGCTCCCGGGCATGGCGGGCGGCGAGGATCTTGCCCTCGATGCCGCGCTCGCCAAAGCCGCCGGGAACCAGAATGGCGTCGGCGCCCTGCAGCACCCGCACGCCCTGGCTCTCGACCGTCTCCGATTCGATGTAGCGGATCTTCACCCGGGTGTGGGTGTGCAGACCGGCGTGGGACAGCGCCTCGTTGAGGCTCTTGTAGGCATCGGCGAGATCGACATACTTGCCGACCATCGCCACCTGTACCTCGACATCCTGCTGATCGCGCGCCTCCACCACCCGCTCCCAGGCGGCGAGATCGGCACGGCGCAGATCGTTGAAGCCGAAGTGCTGGGCCACCAGCTCATCCAGACCCTGCTGGTGCAGCCAGCCCGGGATCTTGTAGATGTCATCGAGATCGATGGCCGAGATCACCGCGTTGTAGGCGACATTGGTGAACAGCGCGATCTTGCGCTTCTCGGTGTCCGGCAGCGGCCGCTCCGAGCGGCACAGCAGGATGTCCGGCTGGATGCCCAGCGCGCGCAGCTCCTTCACCGAATGCTGGGTGGGCTTGGTCTTGAGCTCGCCGCCGGCCTTGATGAAGGGCACCAGGGTCAGGTGCAGGAACAGGCTGTTGCGCCGGCCCAGGTCCACCGCCAGCTGGCGGATCGCCTCGAGGAAGGGCAGCGACTCGATGTCACCGACGGTGCCGCCGATTTCCACCATGCAGATGTCGCAGCCCTGGGCGCCGCGGCGGATCGCGTTCTGGATCTCGTCGGTGATGTGCGGAATCACCTGGACGGTGCGGCCGAGGTAGTCGCCGCGCCGCTCCTTCTCCAGCACATTGCGGTAGATCTGGCCGGTGGTGACGTTGCTGGCGCGGGTGGTCTTGCCGTTGAGGAAGCGCTCGTAGTGGCCGAGGTCGAGATCGGTCTCGGCGCCATCCTGGGTGACGAACACCTCGCCGTGCTGGAACGGGCTCATGGTCCCGGCATCGACATTGATGTAAGGGTCCAGCTTGATCATGTTGACCTTGAGCCCGCGCGATTCGAGGATCGCGCCGAGCGAGGCGGCGGCGATTCCCTTGCCAAGCGAGGACACCACGCCTCCGGTAACAAAAATGAAGCGGGTCTGGCTCGTGTCGGCCATGGCGAGGGCTGCGTCGGGAGATGGCGGATTTTACAGGACTTCCCGCCGCCGGTGCGGGAAGCGCAAGGGTGCCGGCGCGGCCGGCCGGCGCCACGGCACCCTCCCGCCAACGGCAGGAGGGCGCCTCGGACCGGCTCGTTGACCGCAGGCCGGCTTGGCGAGCCGCCTAGGCGCCGGGCAGCCGGTAGTCCTTGAACTGCTGGCGCAGCTGCAGCTTGCTGATCTTGCCGGTGGCGGTGTGGGGAATCTCGGCGACGAAGGCTACATCGTCCGGGGTCCACCACTTGGCGATCTTGCCCTCGAAGAACTTCAGCAGCTCGTCGCGGCTGACCTCCTGGCCCGGCTTCTTGACGATCACCAGCAGCGGGCGCTCGTCCCACTTGGGATGGGCCACGCCGATCACCGCGGCCTCGGCCACCGCCGGATGGCCGACGGCGACATTCTCGAGATCGATCGAGCTGATCCACTCGCCGCCGGACTTGATCACATCCTTGCTGCGGTCGGTGATCTGCACATAGCCGTCGGCATCGATGGTGGCGACATCACCGGTGGGAAACCAGCCATCCACCAGCGGGTGCTTGTCGACCTTGTAGTAGGCGTCCACCACCCAGTGGCCCTTGACCAGCAGATCGCCGAAGGCCACGCCGTCCCAGGGCAGCTCGCGGCCCTCGGAATCGACGATCTTCATGTCCACCCCGTAGGCGGGACGGCCGGCGCGGGTCATCACCTTGAAGCGCTCGTCGGCGGACTGGCTCAGATGCTTGGCCTTGAGCGTGTTGAAGGTGCCGAGCGGGCTCATCTCGGTCATTCCCCAGGCGTGATGGATGACGATGCCGTACTGATCCAGGTAGGCCTTCATCAGCGGCGGCGGGACTGCGGAGCCGCCGCAGACCATGCGCTGCAGACTCGGGGCCGGCTTCTTGCCGCTCTGCTGCAGATACTGCAGCAGGCCGAGCCAGATGGTCGGCACGCCGGCGCTCAGGGTCACCTTTTCCGCTTCGAACAGCTCGCACAGGCTGGCGCCATCCAGCGCCGCGCCGGGGAACACCAGCTTGCAGCCGACCATCGGCGCGGCATAGGGAATCGCCCAGGCATTGACATGGAACATCGGCACCACCGGCAGGATCACATCGCGCGCGGAGACGCCGAACACATCGGGCTGGACCATGCCGAAGGTGTGCAGCAGGGTGGAGCGGTGCGAATAGAGCACGCCCTTGGGATTGCCGGTGGTGCCCGAGGTGTAGCAGAGGCAGGCGGCGGCGCGCTCATCCAGCTGCGGCCAGCGGTAGTCGCCGGTCTCGGGGGCGATCAGTTCCTCATAGCTGGGGTAGCCGGGCAGATTCAGTGCCGGCTTGTGGGCGGCATCGGTGAGCACCACCCAGTGCTTGACCGTCGGGCACTGCGGGGCGAGCTTCTCGACCAGCGGGGCGAAGGTGAGATCGAAGAACAGCACGCCGTCCTCGGCGTTGTTGACGATCCAGGCGATCTGCTCCGGGAACAGGCGCGGGTTGATGGTGTGCATCACCGCGCCCATGCCGGAGATGGCGTAGTACAGCTCGAAATGGCGATAGCCGTTCCAGGCCAGGGTGGCCACCCGATCCCCCGGCTGCACACCGAGCCGGGCCAGCGCCTGGGCCGCCTTGCGCGCACGCAGGCCGGCGTCGCGATAGGTGTAGCGGTGCAGCTTGTCGGCGAGCGTCGCGCCGCCGGCACCTTCCACGGTGCGGCTGACGATCTCCACCTCGCCGTGATAGCGCTCGGCATGTTCGAGCAGCCCCGAGATCAGCAGGGGCAGGTCCATCATCATTCCCTTGAGCGGTGTCGCCGGCATCCTCAGTTCTCCTGTTCGCACGAATCGGTTTTTTCTAGGTGGGCCGAAGTGTGCCAGCGCAGCGCGAAGTTGTGGCCGGCGGCGAGGGCGGGTTGGCTCCAGCCGAGCCCGCCTACCCAAACGAGGGTTTCGCCCCGCCACAGACCGGGGGTTCTTCGGCGCTGGGCCGGCGCCAGACCGGCCTCCTGGAACAGGTTCTTGAGCGTGCGGCGATGGGGCTGTCCGGCCGGCTGGAACCGATCCTGCCCGCGCAGCGCGCGCACCTGCCAGGGACCGGAACCGGCGGCGGCCTCGCCGTCGAGCCAGTCGCCGGTGGCCAGCGGCAGGCGGCCCTGTCCGTTCCACTGCTGGGGCTCGATTGCCGCCGCGTCGCTCGCGGTGACCGGCACCAGGCTCAGGGTCTGGCGATAGCGCTGGATGGTCCAGCCCGCCAGCCGCAGGCGCGGCTGGGCATCGGGCCGGGCGCCGATCACCTCGTCGAGCACGCGCTCGAGCATTGCCAGCGACGGACGCAGGCCGGCAGCGCGCAGCCAGCCACGCAGGCGCTCGCGCTGCCCCGCTCTCGGCAGCCCGGCCAGCGCGCCGGTATCGAAGCGGAGCGACGCTGCCGCGGCCGGCGGCTCGCTGGCGAGCAGGGTGGCGGTGCGCGCCAGCGTCCGCGTCAGCGCCGGATAGCGGGTCCGCAACAGGGGCAGCACCTGCTGCCGCAGCCAGACCCGCTGGAAGCGCGGGTCCTGGTTGTGCGGGTCCTCGATCCAGCGCAGCCCGTGGTGGCGGGCATGGGCCTCGATCAGCGCGCGCGGCGTGTGCAGCAGTGGCCGCCACAACCGACCCGCTCCCAGCAGCCGCTGCACCGGCATGGCGGCCAGGCCCTCGCGACCGGCACCGCGCAGCAGATTCAGCAGCAGGGTCTCCGCCTGATCGTCCTGATGGTGGGCGAGCCACAGGCTGTCTCCGGGCGCCAGCAGCGCGGCAAAGGCCGCCTCGCGGGCCTGGCGGGCGGCGGCCTCCAGGCCGGCACCGGACTGCGCCTCCACCTGCACCCGGCGCACCGTCAGCGGGATCGCGCGCTCGGCGCAGAAGGCGCCCACGGCTTCCACCCATGCGTCCGCCGCCGCCTGCAGGCCATGGTGCACATGCACCGCCTGCACCCCGGGGATCCGCAGACGCCAGGCGAGGTCCAGCAGCACGGTCGAATCGAGCCCGCCGCTGAAGCCGATCCAGATGCGCGGCGCCGCCGGCCAGGACCAGCCGCGTGACTGGCGCTCCAGCGCGCTGGGCTCAGCCGGCGCCATCGGCCTGCGGCTCGATCAGCATGGCATCGCCGTAGCTGAAGAAGCGGTACCGCTGCGCCACCGCATGCCGGTAGGCCGCCAGCAGCCGCTGATGGCCGCCGAAGGCGCAGACCAGCATCAGCAGGGTGGATTCCGGCAGGTGGAAGTTGGTGAACAGGGCATCCACCACCTGGAAGCGATAGCCCGGGGTGATGAACAGGCGGGTCTCTCCCGCGCCCGGCTGCAGCGGCCCGGCGGCTGCGGCGGATTCCAGGGCGCGGATCACCGTGGTGCCCACCGCCACCACCCGCCCGCCGCGCGCACGGGTCTCGGCCACCGCCGCGCACAGCGCCGCATCGATCCGGTAACGCTCGGCATGCATGCGGTGCTCGCTGAGCTGCTCCACCCGCAGCGGCTGGAAAGTGCCGGCGCCCACATGCAGGGTCAGCGTGGCGCGGCGCACCCCGCGGGCCTCCAGCGCGGCGAACAGCGCCTCGTCGAAATGCAGGCCGGCGGTCGGTGCGGCCACCGCCCCGGGCTCGCGGGCGAACACGGTCTGGTAGCGCTGGGCGTCCTCGGCATCCGGGCGGTGCTGGATATAGGGCGGCAGCGGCAGCTCGCCCTCCCGCTCGAGCAGATCGAGCAGGGGCATGGCCGGCGCCAGCAGACGCAGCTGGAACAGATCGGCCTCGCGACCCAGCACCTCGAACTCGGCGGTCTGCCCCTCGAGGATCAGCCGGGTGCCGGGACGGGGCGCCTTCGACACCCCGAGCTGGGCCCACAGGGTCTGCTCGTCGATCAGCCGCTCGACCAGGATTTCCACCCGCCCGCCGCTGTCCTTGCGCCCGCGCAGCCGGGCCGGGATCACCCGGGTGTCGTTGAACACCAGCAGATCGCCGGCGCGCAGCCAGTCCGGGAGGTCGGTGACCCGCGCGTCCACCGGCGCCGCAGCGGCCGGGAGCACCAGCAGGCGTCCCTCGCTGCGCCGCTGCGGCGGGTGCTGGGCGATCAGGTCCTCGGGCAGCTCGAAGCGGAAATCGCGGCGCGTGAGCGTCATGCGGCCGGTGCAGGGGATCGGAGGGGCCGCTATCATCGCGCGCCGCCGCCGGCGGTGCGGGGCCTGAGTGGCGGAATTGGTAGACGCAGGGGACTCAAAATCCCCCGTGGCAGCCCCACGTGAAGGTTCGAGTCCTTTCTCAGGCACCAGTCTCGGGCACCCGTCCCGCCGCGCCGCGCGGCGCTCAGGTCCGGTTCAGATTGGCGCGACTACGGTGCGGCGTCGCGCTTCGCCCGACTGCGCTGGAGACCCGCTCATGACCACCTTCCCCCGTCTGCCGCTGCTGCTGGCCCTGTCCACCCTTGCCGGTCTGAGCGCCTGTGGCGGTGGCGGCGATGACCCGCCCACCACCGGCCGGCTCTCGCTCGCGCTGGTCGATGCCCCGGTGGACGAGGCCGAGGCGGTGGTGATCCAGTTCTCGGCCGTGGAGCTGCTCGGCGAGGACGGCGGCGTGCGCCGTCGCATCGCCCTTCCCGCTCCGCAGCAGATCGATCTGCTGCAGCTGCAGGGCGAGAACAACCAGTTCCTGTTCGAGGACGCGGTGGTCGAGGCCGGGGTGTATCGCGAGATCCGCCTGATCACCGACACCGTGCCGGGCAACTGCAACAGCAGCCAGGCCACGCCCTTCCCCAGCTACATCCGCGTCGACGGCACCGACTACCCGCTGTTCGTGCCCAGCGGCGCCAGCTCGGGCTTCAAGGTGCGCGGTCCGCTTACTGTCACCGCCGGCGGCGGCGCCTCCTATACCGTCGAGTTCGATCTGCGCCAGTCCCTGGCCGAGCGCAGCAGCCCGGCCGGCACCTGCTACAACCTGCGGCCGGTGCTGCGGGTGGTCGACAACGCCCGGGTCGGCACGCTCACCGGTGCGGTCGCCGGCGATCTGCTGATGGCCGAGGGCTGCAGCGCGGATGTGATGACCGGCGCCGGCGCCGCGGTGTATGTCTACCCGGGCAGCGGCGTCAGCCCCGATGATGTTGGCGGCAGCGGCAGCGTGCCGCTCACCACCGCGACGCTGCGCGCGCAGACCGATGAGGCGGGCACACCGACCGGACTCTTCGGCTACACCATCGGCTTCCTGCCCGCCGGCGCCTACACCGTGACCATGAGCTGCCAGGCGGGCGAGGACGATCCCGAGACCGATGACGCGCTGCGCTTCGAGCCGGCGGTCAACGCCACGATCGCCGAGGGCGAGACCACGCTGGTGGATTTCGGCGTCGCGCGGACCCAATGACCGATTCAGGCAGCCAGGCCCCGGATGACTCAACCCTGCCCTTGCGGCAGGGTTGAGGAACGATGGCGGAGAGAGAGGGTTCGTCACCCGGCTCGGCCAGGGCCTCGCCAGGTGACACCGGGGCGCCCAGCTCCCTTCGAATCCCTCTCTCGTTGATTGAAGACCCTTTCCTCAGCCCTGCCCTTGCGGCAGGGTTGAGGAAAGGTGGCGGAGAGAGAGGGTTCGTCACCAGGCTCGGCCAGGGCCTCGCCAGGTGACACCGGGGCGCCCAGCGCCCTTCGAATCCCTCTCTCGTTGATTGAAGACCCTTTCCTCAGCCCTGCCCTTGCGGCAGGGTTGAGGAAAGGTGGCGGAGAGAGAGGGATTCGAACCCCCGGAACCTTGCGGTTCAACGGTTTTCAAGACCGCCGCAATCGACCACTCTGCCATCTCTCCGCGAGCCGCCATTATGCCTCGCGCAGCTGGGTCTCCACCTCGAAGCGGCCCTGCATCACCTTGTGGATCGGACACTTGTTGGCGATCCCCAGCAGATACTGGCGCTGCTCCGGGGTGAGCGGGCCGACCAGCTCGATCTGCCGTTCGAGCCGGTAGAGCCCCTCGGTCTCGATATGACGGATCTCCACCCGCACATCCTCCAGCGGCATCTGCTTGCGCCGGGCGACCATGGTCACCGTCAGCGCGGTGCAGGCGCCGAGGGCGGAATCGAGCAGATCATGCGGATCCGGGCCGGCATCCTCGCCACCCAGCGTCGCCGAGACATCGGCGAACCAGGTCTTCTCGCCCTGGCGGATCTGCTGCTTGAGGCGGCCTTCCGGCGCCTTGCGGACTTCGATCATGCGCTCCTCCGGTTGCGGTGCGCTGCAGTGTAGTGCCTTAGGCTGCGCACGCTCCCGCCTGGATCGCCATGACCCTCAACGGCCTGCTCCATCTGCTTCTCCACGCGCTGGTACCGGCGGCGGTCGCCCTGCGCTGGAACCGGTCGCGCGCCCTGCGACTGTGGCTGGTGATGATGGCCACCATGGCGGTGGATCTCGATCATCTGCTGGCGCGGCCGATCTATGACCCGGGCCGCTGCAGCATCGGCTTCCACCCGCTGCACCGGGCGCCGGCCATCGCCGTGTACGGCCTGCTGACACTGTTGCCGGCCACCCGGGTCGTGGGCGTGGGCCTGCTCCTGCACATGGCCCTGGATGCCGGTGACTGCGCGGTGCAGAAGCAGGGGCGCTAGCGTCGCCGCCGGGGCGCCCGCGCCCGCCGCGCCTCCTTGGGATCGCGTTGCAGCGGGCGGTACCACTCCAGGCGGTCGCCGTCGTGCAGACCCTGGTCCGGGCCGGCCAGCCGCCCGAAGATGCCCAGCGGGGTCGCCTCGGCGGGCCAGCCGGCGGCGCTCAGGGCATCGGCCACCCGGCTGCCCGGCGGCAGTTGCAGGGTGAGCCGCTGCAGCCCTTCCGGCTGGTCCCGCACCAGCTCGATGGTGAGGCTCTCGCCGCTCATGCCGGCGCGGCCGGCAGGTCCGCCCGCCGCTGCGCCTCGAGACGGAAGGCCTCGATGACCTGGTTGATGGCGCGGTCAATCCACGGCGCCAGGGTGGCCTCGAGTACCCGGCTGCCGAAATCGAGCTGCAGGTCCAGGCTCACCTTGCAGGCCTGGGCATCGAGGGCGAGGAAGCGCCACTGCCCGCGCAGCGAGCGGAACGGGCCGCGCACCAGCTCGAGATCGATGCCGCCGTCGGGATGCCGACGGTTGAGGGTGGTGAAGCGATCGGACAGCCCGTGCAGGCGGAAGCTCAGGGCGATCTGGCGCTGGTCGGCGCCGAGCTCGGCTTCGACCTCGGCCGCGGTGCAGCCCGGCAGGAAGCGCGGATAGGCCTCGGCCTGCCAGACCAGCTCGGCGATCCGGCCGGCGGCGAAGGGCAGCAGCGCCGAGCGCTGGACGCGGGTGGCGCGGCTCACGACCAGAGCAGGACCACGGCGTCGAACAGGCCGCAGGCGTGCAGCACCACGGCGATCAGCCCCAGCCTCGCCGGGTAGCGCAGGGCGCCATACCAGGCCGGCCGCCAGGCCTCTTCGCCCGGACCCCAGGCCGCCGCCAGCGCCTCGCGGGAGACCACGCGGGTGAGCAGCAGGCCGAGCCCCAGCCCGCCCAGCGGGGCCAGCACCAGCGCGGTGAGCAGCTGCAGCCAGCCGAAGAAGGTCTGGCCGAGCAGGGTCAGGCCGCTGAGCAGGGAGAACGACAGCAGGCTGCCGATGCCCAGCGCCCAGATCAGCACCGCCCCGGTGGTGGCGGCAAACACCCGCGAGGTGCGCTGGCGCTCCATCAGGAAGCGGGTCAGCGGCTCCAGCAGGGCCGCGGCGGCGAGCAGGGTGACCACGAAGATCAGCAGGTAGAGCACCGTGGCGAACAACTGGCCGCGCAGACCCGGCGGCAGCACGGTGGGCAGCAGCTGGAACAGGGCGGTGAGGCTGTCCACGCCCTCCAGGCCGGCTGGCAGGGTCAGGCTGAGCACGGCAAAGCCGACCACCAGACTGAGCCCGGTGTCGATCAGCAGCACGGCGAATCCGTAGCGCACCAGGGGCATCGAGGCGGGCAGATAGCTGCCCAGGGCCAGCATCGCGCCCAGACCCAGCCCGAGGGTGAAGAAGGCCGCCTGCAGGGCCTCCAGCACCCCGCGCCAGCCGAGACGGCTGAAGTCCGGCTCCACCAGCTGGGCCAGCGCCGGGGCCGCGCCGGGGCCCTGCAGGGCCAGCAGCAGCAGCAGCAGGGCCATCAGGCCTGCCACCGGCAGCAGCAGGCGCGCGGTCTTCTCGATGCCCTCCTTGAACCCATGCGAGACGACGATGGTCACCGCGACCATGAACAGGGTGTGCCAGCTGAGGCTGCGCTCCGGGTCCTGGGCCAGCCGCAGGAAGCGCTCGGTGCTGCGCAGCGGATCGGTCTCGCCCTGCAGGGCGCCGGCGGCGGCGCGGAAGGCATAGCCCAGGCTCCAGCCGGCGATCACGCTGTAGTAGGAGAGCACCAGGGCGGCGGCGATCAGGAACATGCGCCCGAGCAGCCGCCAGCGCTGCTCGGTGCGGCTGGGCAGGCCCAGCCGCTGGAAGCCGCTGACCAGGTCCTCGCGCATCCAGCGGCCGAGCAGCCATTCGCCCAGCAGCAGCGGCAGGCCCAGGGTGAGCAGGGCCAGCAGATAGACCAGCAGAAAGGCGCTGCCGCCGTAGCTCGCCATCAGGGCTGGCAGGCGCACCAGGCTGCCGATGCCGAGCGCACAGCCGGCCGCCACCCACAGGAAGGCCCGGGGCGAGGTCCAGTAGCCGTAGGCGCTTTCGCGCAATCCGCTCATCGCCGCAGTGTAGGCGCAAGACCCGGGCGCCCGCCGCCTATACTGGCCGCATGAGCAGCACCAAGAAAAAGAAAGAAGGGGACGAGGCCGAGCGCCTGATTGCCCTCAACCGCCGGGCCCGGCACGACTACTTCATCGATCAGGTCTACGAGGCCGGGATCATGCTGATGGGCTGGGAGGTCAAGAGCCTGCGCGACGGCCGGGCGCAGATCGCCGAGGCCTATGTGATCCTCAAGAACGGCGAGGCCTGGCTGATCGGCGCGCACTTCCTGCCGCTGACCTCGGCCTCGACCCATGTCAAGACCGATCCCACCCGCAGCCGCAAGCTGCTGCTGCACGCCAAGGAGCTGTCCTCGCTGATCGGCAAGGTCGAGCGCGCCGGCTACACCCTGGTGCCGCTGGACCTGCACTGGACCCGCGGCCGCGCCAAGCTGGCGGTCGGGCTGGCGCGCGGCAAGAAGCAGCACGACAAGCGCGACGACATCAAGCAGCGCGACTGGCAGCGCCAGAAGGAACGGCTGATGCGCCACTGAGGCGCCGGCCACCGTTCATCCCGACCAGGGCACCGTCGATCCCCTGACTCCGGTCTCAGTAACCTTTGTCTACAAGCGTCCGTATCCGGGTCTCGTACCGTGCGCGCCTCGCTGACACGGATGCCTGCCGATGACCCTGGACCCGACGCCGATCGCCTCGCCGAACTCGATGCCGGTGAGCCGTCTGCAGATGCTGATGGATCTGAGCCTGACCGATCCGTCCAACCCGCATCCCTTCGATCTGATCACCCAGCTGGCGGTCATCCTGGCGGCCACGCCCTACGCCTCGTTCACCCTGGTCGATGACCAGAACCTCTGGCACCGCGCCCAGGCCGGCTTCGACGGCGACCCGCCGGCGGGCAGCGATCTGCTCTGCCGCATCGTGGCCCAGCGCCGCCAGAGCGTGGAGATCGAGGATCTGCTCGATGAGCGGCCCCCGCTGCTGCCGGCCGGCTTCTCACCGCCGGCGCCGCGCTTCTTCTACGGGCTGCCGGTGAACGCACCGGACGGTCGCTGCATCGGCGCGCTGAGCGTGTTCGACACCGAGCCGCGGCGGGTCTGGCCGCACATGCGCGAGGGCATGAAGCGGCTGGTGCAGCTGGCCGAGCGCGAGCTGGAGCTGCGTGCCCGCTCGGTGGTGGATCCGCTCACCGGCCTGTTCAACCGCCGCTATCTGGAGCAGCGGCTGGACGAGGAGTGGCGCCGCGCTGCCCGCCTGCTGGCCCCGGTGACGCTGATGATGATCGACATCGATGCCTTCAAGCCCTTCAACGACACCCTGGGTCATCCGGCTGGCGATCAGGCGCTGCGGCGGGTGGCGCATGCCCTGCGCCAGCAGATGAAGCGGCCCGGCGACATGCTCGCCCGCTATGGCGGCGAGGAGTTCGTGGCCGTGCTCTCGCACACCGATCTCGCCGGGGCGCGGGTGCTGGCCGAGCGCCTGCGGCAGTCGGTGGCCGAGCTGGCCATCGCCCACCCGCGCTCGAGCGAACCCTTCCTCACCGCGAGCATCGGCCATGCGACCTGGAGCTCCGGACGCGACTGCTCGGTGGAGGAACTCACCGCCTCGGCCGACCGCGCGCTGTATGTGGCGAAGAACCGCGGGCGCAACCGCTGCGTGGCCTTCGAGGATCTCGATCCGGTCTGAGCCGAGCGCTTGACAAGCCTCGCGCCGGCTGCTGAACTGAAACCTGATTCAGTCGTCAGTTCGAACGACGCGAGGAGAGTGTCTTGTTTGTCCGCTCCATCGGCCTCCATCTGCCGGCGGCCCGCCTGAGTGCGGGCGAGATTGCCGCGCGCGCGGGCATTCCCGAGGCCGTGGTGCGCGACAAGCTCGGCATCCGCTGCAAGACCGTGCCGGGGCCCGGGGACCATACCAATGCGATGGGCATCCACGCGGCGCGGGAGGCGCTGGCACGGGCCGGCGTCGAGCCGGCGCAGGTCGATGTGCTGATCGGCATCACCGAGGAATACAAGGAGTATCCGGTGTGGACGGCGGCCATCCACGCCGCTCACCAGCTCGGCTGCCAGCGTGCCTGGGCCTATGACCTCGGCCAGAAATGCGGCACCGCCCTGCTCGCCCTGCGCCAGGCGCGCGATCTGATCCAGGCCGACCCGCAGGTGCACACCGTGCTGATCGCCGGGGGCTATCGCAATGGCGATCTGGTCGACTACCGCGATCCGGGCACCCGCTTCCTCAACAACCTCGCCGCCGGGGGCGGCGCCGCGGTGGTGACCCGCGAGGGGCCGGGGCTGGCCATCCGCGCCAGCGCCAGCCGCACCGATGGCCGCTTCGCCGAGGATGTGATCGTGCCGGTGGGCGGTACCCGCGAACCGCTGCGCGCCGACAATCTGCATCGTCACCGCTTCGAGGTCCCCGACCCGGCCGGCATGAAGGCCCGTCTCGAATCCGCCAGCCTGCAGAACTTCGTCGAGGTGGTTGACGAGGCCTGCACGCGCGCCGGCTTTGCCCCGCGCGAGGCGGCCTACATCGGCCTGCTGCACATGAAGCGCAGCGCCCACGAGGAGATCCTGCGCCGCCTCGGGCTGCCCGCCGAGCGCTCGATCTATCTCGAAGACTACGGCCACATCGGCCAGATCGATCCCCTGCTCTCGCTGCGCCTGGCGCTGGACCAGAACCGGCTTCGCCCGGGTGACCGCGTGGTGCTGTGCGCCGCCGGCATCGGCTATGTCTGGAATGCCCTGGCGCTGGAGGTCTGCGGGTGAGCGGCGCGGGCCTCGCGCCGCTGCTGGCCCGGCTCGCCAGCCAGCCGCCGGAGCGCCCGGCGCTGCAGAGCGAGAGCGGGCAGATCAGCTACGGCGCGCTGGTCGAGCGCAGTCTCGCCTGGGTTGCCTGGCTGCGCGCCCAGGGCCTGCGCGAGGGCGATCGCCTGGGTCTGCTGGCCTGGAACCAGCCGGCCTGCCTGGAACTGATGCTGGCCACGCCGGTGCTCGGTGTGACCCTGGCGCCGCTGAACTTCCGGCTCAGCGCGGCGGAGCTGGGCAGCCTGCTGCCGACGCTCGATCTGGCGCTGTGCCTGTACGACGAGGCCTGTGCGCCGCTGCTGGCCGGCTACCCTGGCCCTCAGCAGCCGCTGCCCCCCCCGCCCGCCCTGAGCCGGACCGAGCGCGACGCCGCCCTCGCCGCCCTGGCCACCCAGCGGCTGGATCCGGAGGCGATCGCCCTGATGCTGCTCACCGGCGGCAGCACCGGCCTGCCCAAGGCGGCCTGCCTGCCGCATCGCCAGCTGGCGGCCAACCGCGAGGCCACGATCGCCGGCTGGGGGCTGCAGCCGGACGATGCGGTGATCCAGGCCACGCCCTGTTTCCACGCGGCGGTCAATGTTCTCGCCCTGCCCCTGCTGCAGATCGGCGGGCGGGTGGTGCTGATGCGCCAGTTCGAGGCCGGCGCCTATCTGCGCCTGCTGGAGACGGCCGCCATCACCCAGGTGTTCCTGGTGCCAACCATGTACCAGATGCTGGCCGAGCACGCGGACTTCGCGCGCACCGATTTCCGGCGGGTGCGCCGGCTGGTCAGCGGCGGGGCGCCCTGCCCGGCGCCGGTGATCGAGGCCTTCGCCGCGCGCGGCCTGCCGCTGGCCCAGGGCTATGGCATGACCGAGGCCGGGGTCAATCTGTTCCAGCCGGATCCCGATCATCCGCTCAGCGTCGGCCGCCCGCTGCCCGGGGTGGAGCTGACCCGTCTCGCCGTCGAGGACGGCGTTGGCGAGCTGGCGGTGCGCGGGGTGATGCTCGGCGCCGGCTACCACGGCCGCGCCGCGGACTGGCAGGCGCAGTGGCAGGACGGCTGGTGGAAGAGCGGCGATCTGGCGCGAGTGGATGCGGCGGGCCGCTGGACCATCGTCGGACGGCGCAAGGAGATGTTCATCAGCGGGGGCGAGAACGTCTACCCGGCCGAGGTCGAGGCGGCCCTGCTCGCCACCGGCGCGGTACGCGAGTGCGCGGTGTTCGGCGTGGCCGATGCCCGCTGGGGCGAGGTGGGGCTGGCGGTGCTGGTGCCACGCGAGCCGGAGGGCTTCGATCCGCAGGCCCTGCTGCCGGCCCTGCGCAGCCGCCTCGCCGGCTACAAGCTGCCGCGCCACTGGCATCGCTGCGAGGCCCTGCCGCGTACCGGGGCTGGCAAGATCGACAAGCCGGCGCTGCGCCGGCGCTATGACCCCTCCCTCCCCTCACCGGAGAAGGCCTGATGGTCCCGACCCGCACCTGGACCCGAGCACTGGCCGCCGGCCTCGGGCTGGCCCTGCTGCCCGGGCTGGTCCTGGCCCAGCCGGCCCCGCTGCCCGGCCGCTATCTGCCGCTGTATCCGGCGCTCTACGGCCAGCTCAGCCTGGAGACCCACGCGGGTGAGCGCAGCTTTGACGCCCAGGGCGAGGAGCGCGACAGCGCCCTGCCCCAGCTCGAGGGTCAGAGCCGCCTGCCCGAGCAGCGCGCCGAGGCGCAGTTTCTCTGGACCTTCCCGATGTTCGAGACGCTGGATCTGCCCTTCTTCTCCAGCCGTCTGCACACCGCGCGGCTGCGCATCGGCTACGGCGGCGGGCGGGTCGAAGGGGCGCTGGCCGATTTCGTCGCTGACCGCAGCGACGATGCCAGCACCCAGGCCGACAATCTGGTCACCCGTGGCAACGGGCTGAGCGACCTTGAACTCGAGTTCGGCAGCTTCCTCACCGGCACCGCCAACTGGAAGCAGCGCGAGAGCGCCTCGCATGCCCTGCTGCTGCTGGCCGGCGCGCGCCTGCCCACCGGCACCTACGAGCGCGATGGCGTGGCCAGCGCCGGCGGCAACACCGCCTCCTTCACCGTACGCCTGGCCCTGCATGCGAGGCCCTGGCGCGGGGCCCTGCTCGATGCCGGCTTCGGCGAGCGCGCCTTCCTCAAGAACCAGGACCCGGCCTTCGGCGGCCTGCACCCGGTGCAGCCCGGTGATCGCCGCGAGTGGGACCTGAGCCTGGCCCAGCGGGTCTGGCCCGGCTGGTATCTCGGCGTGTTCGGCCGCGGTCACGATGGCGATGCCAACCTCTACGAGAACCCGCGCTTCTCGGTCACCCCGCCGGAACCGCCGCCCAACGGCGATACCTATCCCACCCCGGGTCTGTACCGCGACGCCGGCACCCACGCCCGCGAGGCCGGACTCAGCCTGAGCTGGCTGATCGGCGCGCGCTGGAAGGCCGATCTGCTGTGGTCGACCACTCTCGACGGCGAGAGCGGCGAGTTCGATCTGCCCTATACCGAGCGCCAGCCGGCCGGCTGCACCCCGGGCAGCACCGGCTGCTCCACCACCCCGGGCGAGACCGTGCGGGTGGATGGCCTGGGCGGCGCGCGGGTGCTGGCCGATGACCGCCTGATGCTCAGCCTGCAGTACCAGTTCGGACAGGGAGACGCCTTCACATGTCTGGGATGCGAACGCTAGTCGCGGCGGTGCTGCTGCTGGCCGCGGGCACCGCCCGCGCCGGCATCGTGTTCACCCCGCATGTGTCCGAGTACGCCCGCCTGCCGGCCGGGCAGTACAGCGAGTTCACCCTGATCGGCACCCAGATCGAATCGATCTACGACCGCAATGGCGATGAGATCGAACTCGGCGTGCCCTTCGTGCCGCCGGGGGACAGCACCGATGCCTTCCTCGCCCTGGCCAAGTTCCTCTGGATCGGCAATCTGTTCCGCGACAGCGACTGGGGCTTTCTCGCCGACCGCCCGCAGTTCTGCCGGCTGATCGGCACCGTCGGCTACCAGCAGAACACCGGGGCGATCGCCGCCCGCGCCCGCCTGTTCAACCAGCGCCCGGGGGCCAATGGCCTCGGCGATCTGTTCGGCCTCTGCGGCATCTACGGCCTGGAGCACCGCTGGGGGCCGATCAAGGGCAATGGCCTGTTCGCCACCACGGTGAAGATCCCGGTCGGCCGCTATGACACCCAGGCCGCGCTCAATACCGGGACGAATTACTGGAGCGTGATTCCCCAGCTGGCCTTCCACGCCGAGGCCTGGGGACGCGTCTACATCGATGGCACCCTGGCCTGGCAGTTCAACGGCGACAACGACCGCCCCTCCTTCGGCGGACTGACCCCGACCGGCATCGCCGATGTGCGCAATGCCGAGATCAACATCGCCTGGAAGTTCAGCGAGCACTGGTTTGCCGATGTGGGCTACTCCTTCCGCGAGTCGGTCGGCCCCAACCAGTACGACAAGGTCACCATCAACTTCGAGGACCAGCCGCTGTCGCCGCAAAGCGCCTGCGACAACACCAACAACGGCACCAACATGCTGACCATGGGCTTCGGCCCGGTGGTCTCCCAGGAGCTCTGCGACAGCCCGGCGCTGGACCAGTTCTTCCTGCGGCCGCGGCCGGGGCCCTACCGCGATCTCGGCGTCGAGGGTCGCCTGCTCACCGCCGGCATCAGCTATGTCTACCGCGCCTCCACCGTGGTGCAGGCGCGCATCGCCCAGCCGGTGGGCGGCCGCGGCAGCCAGATCGATGTGCTGTTCGATGTCTGCCCGGACGCCGACTGCACCACCACCACCGGCGCCCCGCTGACCTCGCGGCTGTTCGGCGTGCAGGAGGCGGCGGCGGTGTCGGCCTCGCCCTATCTCGAACTGCGACTGGTGTATCTGCCATGGGCGCCTTGAAGACCCCGCTGGGCCTGCTGCTGGCGGCGACCCTCTGCGCCGGCTGCGCGCCGCGCGAGATCCTGCTGCCGGCGGTGGGCCTGACCCCGCCGGCCCTGCGCGACTTCCCGCCGGGGTACACCCCGCCCTATTCCAGCGAGACCGAGCAGCCGATGCCCGGCTTCGGCGGCAGCGGGCCGCTGACCCAGACCCCGATCCTGTTCGTCCATGGCAACACCGTCTCGGCGCGCTACTGGCTGCCGGCGCGGCGCCACTGGCTGGAACAGGGGGTGCCGTCCTCGGCGCTGTGGGCCCTCGGCTATGGCTGGGACAATGTGCGCTACTTCGATTCCGCCGACCTGTCGGTGGAAAGCCTCGACCGCATGGTCACCAGCGTGCTCGAGCATCTCAGCCGCGAAAACGGCCGCACCGTGCATCAGCTCGATCTGATCGGCCACTCGCTGGGGGTGACCCTGGTGCGCCAGTGGCTCAAGCAGACCAACAGCTGGCACAAGGTGCGCAACTTCATCGGTGCCGCCGGCGCCAACGACGGGGTGTGGACCGCCAGCGCCGACTCGCGCGGCCAGAACCGCGGGGTCGCCTTCGAGCTGCACCCGGGCAGCCCCTGGCTGGCCCAGCTCAACCGCGGCGGCGAAACCCCCGGCCCCACCCGCTACCTGACGCTGTACGACGGCACCGGCTGGGGCGATGTGCTGTTCCCGCCGGGCTTCGAGGACAGCTCGGCGCTGGAAGGCGCCGACAACCTCGCCTACAACCGCGTGCACGGCACCCACTTCGATCATCTGGAGCTGCCGCGGGTGCCGGAGACCCTGGACGCGATGCTGGCCTGGCTGCGCGAGGCCCCGGAGCCGCTGCCGCAGGCGAGTCCGCCGCGGGTGCTGCAAAGCGGCGATCAGCTGCGGCCGGAGCCGGCCGAGGCGCGGCTGCACTGCGCCACCCAGGGTCGCTGGCCGCATCGCCGCAGTGCCGCCCTGGCCGAGGTGCGGATGAGCCCGCGCACGCTCTACCACTGCTATGCCCGGCATCCGCAAACCCATCTGAGCAGCCCGATCGGCCATTTCTTCGTGCGCGAGGCGGCGACCGGCGCGGGCCCTCTGACCCTGAGCGCCAGCGTGCCGGCCGGGGCCTACGAGCAGCCGCTGGAGGTGGCGCTCAGCGCCAGCGATCCCGCGGCCTGGATCGTCTACAGCACCGCCGGCCGCCTGCCGGAAAGCGGCGCCCCGCTCTACCAGGCGCCGGTCTACATCGCCGGCCCGCTGACCCTGGTGGCCCAGGCCTTCAGTGCCGATGGCCGGGTCAGCGAGCCGCTGAGCCTGCGCTACGACATCAGCCTCGAGCTGATCGATGCCCGCCACGCCCTGCGCCGTCAGTTCGAGGCCGATGCCGAGCCCGACTATGCCGCCCGCCGCGGCAAGGGCCGCTGAAGCCGCCACCGGAGACTCGCTTGTCCTCTTCCGCACCGCTTGCCCTGGTCACCGGCGCCCTCGGCGCCATCGGCGCCGAATGCCTGCGCCAGCTGATCGCCACCGGCCATCGCGGCATCGCCCTGGATCATCCCGCCGCGGCCAGCCGCGAGGCGGCCTGGCGCGAGGATCCCCGGCTCGCCCCGGTGCCGGCCTACTTCTGCGATCTCGCCGATGCCGCGGCGAGCCGCGAGACCCTGACCCGGATCGAGGCCGAGCAGGGGCCGGTCTCGGTGCTGGTGAATGCCGCCGGCATCACCCGCGACGCCCGCTTCAGCAAGATGAGCGTGGAGCAGTGGCGGGCGGTGCTCGGCGCCAATCTCGACAGCGCCTTCAATGCCTGCCATCCGCTGTTTCCCGGGATGTGCGCACGCGGCTTCGGCCGCATCATCAACCTGAGCTCGGTGAACGGCCAAAAAGGCCAGTTCGGCCAGACCAACTACGCCGCCTCCAAGGCCGGTCTGCACGGCTTCACCATGTCCCTGGCCCAGGAGGGCGCCGCCTGCGGGGTCACCGTCAACACCGTCTCCCCCGGCTATGTGGCGACGCCGATGACCGCGGCGATCAAGCCCGAGGCGCTGGAGCGGGTCAAGGCGCAGATCCCGCTCGGCCGCCTCGCCGAGCCGCGCGAGATCGCGCGGGTGGTGGCGTTTCTCGCCGAGGCCGACTCCGCCTATCTCACCGGGGCCAACATCCCGGTGAACGGCGGCCTCTACATGAGCTTCTGAGCCGATGAGCCAGACCTCTCCGCGCTACGCCCTGGCGGTGGCCGCCGCCGCCCTCGGCTACTTCGTCGATCTCTACGACATCGTCATCTTCGGCGTGGTGCGGGTGGCCTCGCTCACCGAGCTCGGCATCACCGGCGAGGCCAACACCGCCTGGGGCATCCATCTGCTCAATCTGCAGATGATCGGCATGCTGATCGGCGGCTTCTTCTGGGGCTGGGTGGGCGACCGGTACGGCCGCCGCTTCGCGCTGATCGCCACCATCACCCTCTACTCGCTGGCCAACATCGCCAATGCCTTCGTGGTCACCGTCGAGCAGTACGCGCTGCTGCGCCTGCTCGCCGGCATCGGCCTCGCCGGCGAGCTGGGGGCCGGGGTGACCCTGATCGCCGAGACCCTGCCGGCGCGGCTGCGCGGCTACGGCACCACGGTGATCGCCTTTCTCGGCCTGTGCGGGGCGCTTACCGCCAGCCTCACCGGCGGCGAGCTGCACTGGCGCTGGGCCTATGGCCTGGGCGGTGGACTGGGCCTGCTGGTGCTGGCCCTGCGGATGGTGGTGCTGGAGGAGTCCGAAACCTATCGCGCCAGCCGCGAGTCCGGCCCGCCGGCCTGGCGGGTGCATCTGCTCAACGCCCCCACCCTGCGCCGCTTCGCCGCGGTGACCCTGGTCGGCGTGCCGATCTGGTACGCCTCGGCGCTGTTCGTCAACCTGGCCCCCGAGTACGGCCGCCTGCTCGGCTTCAGCGCGCCGCTGACGGTGGCCCAGGTGCTGATGTGGCAGGCGGTGGGCCTGGCGCTGGGCTCGGCCGCCACCGGGCTGATCGGCGAGTGGCTGCGCAGCCGTCGGCGGGTGATCTTCGTCTGCCTGTGGGCGCTGGCCGCCTTCGTGGTGCTGCTGCTGGAAAGCCGCAGCGCGGCCGGCTACTGCGCGGTGCTGTTCCTGATCGGTCTCGCCCAGGGCTACTGGACGGTGTTCATCACCCTCAGCGCCGAGCAGTTCCGCACCGAGGTGCGCGCGACGGTGGCGACCTCGGTCCCCAATCTGGTCCGCGCCGCGGTGGTGCCGGTGACCCTTGGCCTGCAGGCGCTGCTGCCCCTGCTGGGCCTGAAGACGGCGACGCTGGCGATCGGCGCGCTGGTGATCGGCGCCGCCCTGGTCTGCCTGTATCGCCTGCCGGAGACCTGGGGACAGGCGCTGGACCAGCGTCCGCCCGGCTGAGGCGGGCGCCAGCCGGTCAGGCCGGCGCCGCCCCGCCGACCCGCAGCTGGCGGCGCAGGAAGGGCAGCACCCGGGCGATGAACCCGGCCGGGTCGTCCACCATCGGCCAGTGTCCGCAGCCCGGCAGCGGCACCACCTCGGCGTCGAAGCAGACGCTCTGGGCCTGGGCGTAGCGCAGCGGCAGATAGGGGTCGGCCTCGCCCCACAGCACCAGCGCCGGCAGTCGCAGCGGACCCAGTGCCCGGGTCAGCGGCTCCACCAGCGCACCCAGGTCCGGCGTGGCCCGGTACAGGCGCAGCACGGCCTGCCGGTGGGCCCAGTCGGCATAGCCGCTGATCCGCTCGATGAAGGCCTCGGGCAGTGGCCGCGGGTTCTGTGCATTGAGCGCCCGCCGCAGCACCGCCGGCGTGCTCATCAGCTGGAACAGCTCACCCAGCAGCGGGGTGCGCCAGATCCGCGCGAAGGTATGCCAGCGGTAGTCCGGCAGCAGACCGGTGTTCACCAGCACCACGCTGGCCACCCGCTGCGGATGGGCCGCCGCCCAGCTCAGTCCCCAGGGTCCGCCGAAGTCGTGCAGCACCAGATGCACCCGCTCGAGCCCGAGCTGGTCGACCAGGCGGCCGATGAAGGCGGCATAGCCGGGCACGCTCCAGTCGAAGCGCGCCGGCCGCTCGGAGCGGCCATAGCCCGGCAGATCCGGCGCCACCGCGCGGGCAAAGCCGCCGATCGCCGCCATCAGCTCGGTCCAGTCGTCGCTGGGGCCCGGATTGCCGTGCAGCAGCAGGACCGCCTCGCGGGCGTCCGGGTCACCGGTCTGGCGGATGAAGGTCTGGATGCCGTCGATGCGCTGCAGGGTCGCGCTCCCGGTGAGCGGCCCGCCGGCGGCGGACCTTGCTCTCCGGACTGTAGCGCAGCGCCCGGCAGGGCCGGCGGATCAGGCGGCGGCCGGAGTCGCCGCCGCCTCGGCGCCCTGCAGCATCACCCCGGCCAGCAGGCCGTAGGCCGCGGTCCAGGCCTCGCGCAGCTCATCGGTGAAGGCCGCGCCAAGGCCCTGCTCTAGGGTCCACAGCAGGCTCGCCGCCACCATCGGGTAGTGCTCGGCGCGTACGCCGTACTGGCGGTGGCGGTCGCCCAGCCGGCGCAGGGTCGGCACCAGCGCCGGGGCCATGTGCAGGCCCCGCACGGCCAGGGCCAGGGTCTGCATCAGCATCTGGCCCTGGGTCCTGATCTCCCCGCGGAACAGCGGCCGCAGCTCCGGGTGCTGGGCGAACAGATGACCGTAGAACTGGGCGGCCACCGCCTCGGCCTGCGGGGCCACGGCTTCGAAGGAGGTCTGGACGGCGTGAATCTGGGCAGGGGTCATGGCGGCTCACCAGGGGCAATGCCGGCCTAGCGGCCGGGCCCGGCGCGACCGCAGCCTCGCCCCGACCAGCGGTGCGCCGGCCCGCCTCAGCGGCGGTCGTGGACGAAGCGGCGGGCGGCCATCAGCAGACTCAGACCGGTGGCGGCGATCGACAGCGGAATCGCCAGCGCCAGCGCCTGCTGCAGACCCAGCGCACGATGGCTGGCCGCCAGCTCGCGCAGCCCCTCGGCCGCGGCGGCCTGGGCGGCGTAGTGATCGGACAGCGCGCCCACCACCAGGGCGCCGAGCGCCCCGCCGAGCAGGTACTGGAAGAAGAAGTAGACCGCCATGGCGGTGGCGCGCAGCGGCGGCGGCACCACATCCTGGATCGCCGGATAGACGGTGACGAAGTAGAGGAAGTAGAGCAGCCAGCCGAGGCTTAGCAGCACCGTCAGCAGGGTCACCGCCCCGGCCGGCTGCACCAGGCCCAGCGCCAGCAGCGGGGTTGCCAGCAGCAGGGCCAGGGCACCGAACAGCAGGCGGCCGCGGGGATAGCGCTGATGCAGACGATCGGCCAGCACCCCGCCCAGGGTCAGACCGAGCAGGCCGGTGGCGCCCAGCACCACCGCCGAGATCACCCCGGCCTGGGCCACATCCAGCCCGTGCACGCGCACCAGCAGGGCCGGCAGAAAGGTGTTGAGCGCATACGCCGCGAAGTTGATCGCCGCGCCCGAGGCGATGATCCACCACAGCGTCGGAATCGCCAGCAGGCTGCGGAAGGGTCGTTCCGCGCTGCGGTCGGCGGCCGTCGGCTGGCGCTCCTGGGCGCCGCGCCGCGGTTCATGGAGAAACCAGGCCAGCACCGCCACCAGCAGGCCGGGGATCATCGCCAGCAGGAAGGGCATGCGCCAGCCGTAGCGCTGGGCCAGCCAGCCGCCGAGGGCGAAGCAGGCCAGCGAGCCGATCGGCAGGCCGAGCATGAACAGACCGAGGGCGCGGGCGCGCCGCTCGCTGGGGTAGAGATCACCAATCATCGAGTTGGCGGCCGGTGCGCAGCTGGCCTCGCCGATGCCCACCGCCAGCCGGGCCACCACCAGGCCGGCGAAGCTGCTGACCCAGGCCGCCGCGCCGGTGGCGACACTCCACAGCGCCACCCCGCCGGCCAGGATGCGGGTGCGCGGCAGGCGATCGGCGAGCCGCCCCAGCGGAATCCCGGCCAGGGCGTAGACCAGGATGAAGGCGGTGCCGAGCAGACCGAGCAGGGTGTCGGACAGCCCGAACTCCTCGCGCAGCGGTTCCAGCACCACGCCGGGCAGGGCGCGGTCGAAGAAATTGAGGAAGTTGATCAGGAACAGCACGAACAGGGTGTAGCCAGCGCTGGCGGTGCTGCGGGTCATCCGTCTCTCCTCGGGTCGAGAGCCCTCTGCCGGGGCCCTGCCCGCACCATAGCGGCCCGCCGGCCTGGCGGCGAGCGGCGCGGGCTTGGTCTACCGTGCGCGGGTTGCTGCCGAGACCCTTGCCCGTGACGCCTGCTTCGAACCCGCCGGCGGCAGCCCCGCTGCCCCCGCCCCTGCTCACCGAGACGGTGCTGGCCGAGCTGCGCGCCCTGCTCGCCGGAACAGCGCCCGGCGGCACGGTGAGCCTGGATCTCGGCCGCAGCCGGCAGGCGGTAGAGGTCGATGCGGCCGGCTGGAGCGGCGCGGGGCAGCGCTATCCCTGGCCGGCGCGGCTGCGGCCGCGCACGGTCTATGCCTGGGAGGGCGGTGAGTGGATGCCGCTGGCCCGCTATGGCCAGGCCCTGGTCAAGCTGGTGCCCACCGACTGGGGCCCGCCCACCTTCGAGATCGATGGGATCAAGATGCTCGCCACGGCCCAGCTCGACCCGCTCGACGACGCGCGGCGCAAGGTGGCGCTGGTGCAGCCGCGGGGCCGGCGGGTGCTCGAGACCTGCGGCGGGCTGGGGTATTTCAGCGTGGCGGCGCTGGAGGCCGGGGCCGCCCAGGTGCTCTCGCACGAGAAGAGTCCGGAGGTGCTGTGGCTGCGCCGCTACAACCCCTGGTCGCCGCGCCCGGACGATCCCCGTCTGCAGCTGCGCGAGGCCGACATCACCCAGGCGATCCTCGAGCTGCCGACCGCCAGCGTCGATGCCCTGCTGCACGATCCGCCGCGCTTCAGCATCGCCGGGGAGCTCTATGCGCTGGCGTTCTACCGCGAGCTGGCGCGCGTGCTGCGGCCCGGCGGCTGGCTGTTCCACTACACCGGCAGCCCCCAGCAGCGCAGCCGCGGGCGTGATCTGCCCGGCGAGGTGATCGAGCGCCTGCGAGAGGCCGGGCTGCGCGGCGAGCGCGCACTGGACGGGGTACGGGCGCAGCGGCTGTAAGGCGAATTTCCGGCTGGCGGACGCCGGCGCCGGCCGCGAGGATGCCGGCCTGTGCTTCCGCCGCCGAGATGCCCATGCGCCTGCTGCTGACCACCCTCGCCCTGCTGCTTGCGCCGTCCGCGCTGGCGGAGACCGCCGCCGCGCCGGCCCCGGGCCCGCGCGCCATCGTCGCGGTCGGCAACAACTGGGATGGCACCGCCACCCTGTTCGACGCCGAGACCCATCAGGTGCTCAAGCGCCTGAACATCGTGCCCGACCGCGCCGAGCGCATCGCCGAGATCGAGGCCTCGGGCTGGAAGCGGCGCCTGCTCTACCGGCTGATCCGCTGGCGCATCGGCGAGGGCAATGACCAGATGGTGGACGATCTGTTCACCTCGGCCGATGGCCGCACGCTCTATGTCTCGCGCCCCAGCTTCGCCGATGTGGTGGCCCTGGACATGGCCAGCGGCCGCCTCCTCTGGCGCACCCCGGTGGAGGGCGCCCGCGCCGACCACGCCGCCCTCTCGCCGGATGGCAGGACCTTTCTGGTCTCGGCCTCGATGGGAGGCAAGGTGCACGCCATCGACACCGCCAGCGGCGCCATCACCGGTGGCTTCGTCTCCGGTGACCAGCCGCACGAGAACGAGTACTCGCACGACGGCAGCAAGGTCTTCCACGCCAGCATCGGCAAGGTCTATGTGCCCTTCACCAGCCCCTGGCTGGACTGGATCAAGGGCGAGCGGGTGTTCCAGGTGGTGGACGCGCGCACCTGGCAGGTGCTGCAGCGGGTCAACATGGGCGAGAAGCTCGCCGAGTTCGGCCGGCCCTGGATCGACCATGCGGTGCGGCCGATGGCGATCAGTCCGGACGAGCGCCATGTCTACTTCCAGGTCTCCTTCTTCCACGGCTTCTTCGAGTACGACCTGGCCCTGCAGAAGATCACCCGGGTGGCCGAGCTGCCGGTGCCGGAAAAGACCCGGGCGCTCGGCTACTGGGACTACCAGCTCAACTCCGCCCACCACGGCCTGGCGCTGTCCGGCGATGGCCAGACCTTCTGCGTGGCCGGCACCATGTCCGGCTATGTGGCCCTGGTGGATCGCGCGACGCTCGCCGACATCAGCCTGATCCCGCTCGCCGAGGACCCGCTCAAGGCCAAGCCCTACTGGTCCACCAGGAGCCGCGATGGCCGCCACTGCTATGTCTCGGTGAGCCAGCAGGACCGCGTGGTGGTGATTGATTTCGCGAGCCGCCGCGAGATCGCCAGCGTGCCGGTGGGCCGGCATCCGCAGCGGGTGCGCAATGGCTGGCTGGATCCGGCGCTGGTCGAGGGCTGAGCGCCCGCCTCAGTGCGCCGGCTGGGGGGTGCCGACCGGCTGGCGATGGATGCGGTGGACCGGGAAGTGGCAGGAGAAGGTGCTGCCCACGCCGAGCTCGCTTTCGATCTCCAGCCGGCCCTCGTGGCGCTCCAGGGCGTGCTTGACGATCGACAGCCCCAGCCCGGTGCCGCCACTGGCGCGGGAGCGGCCGATGTCCACCCGGTAGAAGCGCTCGGTGAGCCGCGGGATGTCGTCCTCGGCGATGCCGATGCCGCTGTCGGCCACGCTGAAGCGGGCGCCGCTGGCCTCGGCCATCCAGCTCACCTGGATCACCCCGCCGGTGGGGGTGTAGCGCACCGCGTTGGAGACCAGATTGCTGAAGATGCTCTGCGCCTCGGACTCGCGCCCGAACAGGCGCAGCTCGCCGTCGGCGCGCAGCTCGAAGCGATGGCTGCCCTTGCTCATGGCGCGCGCCTCCTCCATCACCCGCGCCAGCAGCTGGCCGACATCGATCAGCTCGTGGCGGGAGTCGTAGACCTCCGATTCCAGCCGCGCCAGCTTGAGCATGTCGTTGATCAGCGATTCCATGCGCGCGGCCTGGTTGCGCATCTCCTGGATCGGCATGCGCCAGGCGGCGAGCGGACCCTGGCCGCGGGCCTCGGGCTCGATCATGTCCAGATAGCCGCGCAGCACGGTCAGCGGTGTGCGCAACTCATGGCTGGCGTTGGAGACGAAGTCGCGGCGGGCGGTCTCCAGCCGGCGCAGCTCGGAGATGTCGCGCACGATCATCAGCCGCTGGCGGTTGCCGTAGGGGATCACCCGCAGCGACAGGGTGATGTTGCGGTTGATCGGCGACGGGCCTTCCACCTCGCGCTCGTAGTGACCGCCGGCCAGGTACTCGGCGAACAGCGGATGGCGCAGCAGGTTGGCGATGCGCAGGCCCAGATCCTGCGGCGCCCGCAGGCCGAGCAGGGCCTGGGCGGCCCGGTTGAACCAGGCGATCTCGCCGCGTTCGGCGAGCACCACCGCGCCATCCGGCAGCGCCGCGGTGCTGGCCTGGAACTCGGCGAGGATGGCGGCCAGCTTCTTCTTGCGCTTGCGCGAATCCCGGCGCATCTCCAGCAGGCGCTCGAACACCTGGCCCCAGATGCCCGAGGGTTCGGGCAGCTCGAAGCGCTTGGGCGCCTCGGTCCACAGCCGCAGCTCGCGGAGATGCTTCAGGTGCAGGGCCATGTACAGGCCCAGGGTCAGGGTGAAGCCGGCCAGGGCGTGATCGAAGATCCAGCCGAACAGGGCACCGAGGCCGGACATCCCGACCACCCGGTAGACCTCCTGGCGCCAGGCCTCGGCGGCGCTGCGCACCCGCGGATCGCTGGCCGCCGCCGCCGGTTCGGGGGGCTCCGGCGGGACCAGATTCACCCGATCTTCTCGGAGAAGCGGTAGCCGGTGCCGCGCACGGTCTGGATCATCCCGTCATAGCCGAACGGCGCCAGCGCCTTGCGCAGCCGGCGGATGTGGACATCCACCGTGCGCTCCTCCACATACACATTCTGGCCCCAGACGCGGTCGAGCACCTGCTCGCGGGTGTAGACGCGCTCGGGGTGGCTGACGAAGAAATGCAGCAGGCGGTACTCGGTGGGCCCGAGCTTGACCGGATCGCCCTTGGCGGTGACCCGCTGGCTGGCGGCGTCCACCTCCAGGCCGGCCACCGACAGCCGCTCCTCCTCGCCGCCGGGCATCGAGCGGCGCAGCACCGCCTGGATGCGGGCGATCAGCTCCGGGAAGGAGAAGGGCTTGGAGACATAGTCATCGCAGCCGATGTTGAGGCCCCGCACCTTGTCCTCTTCCTCGGCCCGGGCGGTGACCATGATGATGGGGATGTCGCGGCTGGTCGGGCTGCCCTTGAGCTCGCGCGCCAGCTCGATGCCGGAGACCCCGGGCATCATCCAGTCCATCAGGATCAGATCCGGCCGCTCGTCGGCGATGCGCATGCGGGCATCCTGGGCGCCGGGGGCCATCTGCACCCGGAACTCCGCCCGTTCGAGGGCGAACTTGAGCATTTCCCGAATCGCGCTCTCGTCCTCCACCACCAGGATCAGCTTGTTCTGC
Organism: Nevskiaceae bacterium; assembly: GCA_036275365.1. Lineage (GTDB taxonomy): Bacteria > Pseudomonadota > Gammaproteobacteria > Nevskiales > Nevskiaceae > DASUDX01. The sequence goes on from DASUDX010000135.1 coordinate 83,050, forward strand.
ATGCCCATGCCTGCATTGGAAATCTTTCAAACGGTAGAAGCAAGACATTGCAGGCCGGTGACAGTCGGGGACAAGTGCTTGATCGTCTTCGGGGTCCGTGCCAGCCTGCGGCGGACCGCTGCCGGAGCCCCTCGATGAAAGCCCTGACCCCTCTTGCTGCCGCCCTGCTGCTGAGTGCCTGTGGCGGAGGCGGCGACGCGCGTTCCGGCAGCTGCGACGCGGTGGCCGAGAAGCGCTTCGTGCTCGATGTGGCCCGCGAGTGGTATCTGTTCCCCGAGGACCTGCCGGCCAGCATCGATCCGGCCGCCTTCGCCGACGCCGAGAGCCTGCTCGATGCGCTCACCGCCCGCTCGCGCGAGCAGGGCAAGGACCGCTTCTTCAGCTTCCTCACCACCCGCAGCGCCGACAACGCCAACAGCGCCGGGGAGCTGACCCGCTTCGGCTTCCAGTTCGAGCCCGAAAGCGACCGCCTGCGCCTGTCCCTGGTGCTGCAGCCGGGCCCGGCCTTCCAGGCCGGCCTCCAGCGCGGCGACCAGATCCTGGCGGTGGACCAGCGCGATGGCCGCAGCTTCCGCACCATCGAGCAGCTGCGCGCCGAGGACCCGACCCTGGCCGGCGTGTTCGGCCCCAACACCGGCGGCGTGCAGCGCGGGCTGCGCATCCAGCCGCGCGATCCGGTGCAGGCGGTCTACGAGCTGAGCCTGACCAAGACCAGCTTCATCGTCGATCCCGTCCCCGACGAGGGCGGCCTGCGGCTGATTCCGCGCAACGGCCAGAGCCCGGTGGGCTATCTGCAGTTCCTCGATTTCAGCACCGCCGCCGAGGCCGATCTGCGCGCGGCCTTCAACACCTTCCGCGCCCAGGGCGTGACCGACTACCTGATCGACCTGCGCTACAACGGCGGTGGTCTGCTCAGCGTCGCCTATCTGTTCGGCGACCTGCTCGGCCGCGAGCGCCGCACCACCGAGGTGTTCGCCGGCGTCAGCTACAACCCGTCCAAGAGCAGCCGCAACGAGACCCGCTTCTTCCGCCCGCAGCCGCAGTCGGTGGCGCCGCTGCGCATCGCCTTCCTCACCGGCGAGGGCACCGCCTCGGCCAGCGAGCTGATGGTGAACTCGCTGCTGCCCTATGCCGAGGTGGCGATCATCGGCGCCGACACCTTCGGCAAGCCGGTGGGCCAGTCGGCCTTCGACCAGCCGGGCTGCGATACCCGGCTGCGCCTGGTCACCCTCAAGCTGGTCAATGCCGAGGGGCTGGGCGAGTACTACAACGGCCTGGCCGATGTGGTGCCGGTGGCCTGTGGTGCCAGCGACGACCTCAGCCGCGAGACCGGTGACCCGGCCGAGGCGGTGACCCGCGCCGGCCTCGACTGGCTGGCCGATGGCCGCTGCCCGGCGATGAGTCGCAGCGCCGGGAGCCGCGACAGCCTGCGCGGCGAGCGCTTCGAGCAGGTGCAGTGATGGCCGACGACCCCCGCATCCACCACGGCGCCTGCAATCTCTGCGAGGCGATCTGCGGCCTGCGCTACGAGGTGCGCGGGTCGGAGATCCTGAGCATCCGCGGCGACGAGCAGGACCCCTTCTCGCGCGGGCACATCTGCCCCAAGGCGGTGGCCCTGCGCGATCTCTACGAGGACCCGGACCGCCTGCGCCAGCCGCTGCGGCGGACCGCCGAGGGCTGGGAGCCGGTGGCCTGGGAGACCGCCTTCGACGAGATCAGCGCCCGTCTGCTGGCGATCCGCGCCGCCCATGGCGATGACGCCATCGCCGCCTATCTCGGCAATCCCAATGTCCACAACTACGGTTCGCTGACCCACGCCCAGCACTTCCTCGGCCACTTCCGCACCCGCAACCGCTACAGCGCCACCTCGGTGGACCAGCTGCCGCACCAGCTGATCGTCTACTGGATGTACGGCCACCAGCTGCTGGTGCCGGTGCCGGATGTGGATCGCAGCGCGTTCCTGGTGATCCAGGGCGGCAATCCGCTGGCCTCCAACGGCAGCCTGTGGACCGTGCCCGATGTGCGTCAGCGCCTGCGCGAGCTGCAGGATCGCGGCGGCCGCCTGGTGGTGATCGATCCGCGCAAGAGCGAGACCGCCGAGATCGCCGACGAACACCACGCGGTGCGCCCGGGCGGCGATGCCGCCCTGCTGCTGGTGGTGCTGCACACGATTCTCGAGGAGAAGCTGGCGAGGCCCGGCCGCCTCGCCGATTTCAGCGAGGGGCTGGACGCGCTGCCGGGGCTGCTGGCGGGGCTGGATCTGCCGCGGCTGGCACGCCACGCCGGGCTCGCGCTGCCGGCGATCCAGGACCTGGCACGACGGTTCGCCGCGGCGCCGCGGGCCGCCTGGTACGGACGCATGGGGGTCTCGACCCAGACCCAGGGCAGCCTCTGCCAGTGGCTGATCCAGCTGCTGAACCTGCTCACTGGCAACCTCGATCGCGAGGGCGGGATGATGTTCGCCCGGCCGGCGGTGGATCTGATCGACTCGCCGGTCTCCAAGCCCGGCAGCTTCGGCCGCTGGAAGAGCCGGGTGCGTGGCCTGCCCGAGTTCGGGGGCGAGCTGCCGGTGGCGGCACTGGCCGAGGAAATCCTCACCCCGGGCCAGGGACAGGTGCGGGCGCTGATCACCTCGGCGGGCAACCCGGTGCTCTCCACCCCGGATGGCGCGGGCCTGGCCGCTGCGCTGGACCAGCTCGAGCTGATGGTGAGCGTGGATTTCTATCTCAACGAGACCACCCGCCACGCCCACTACATCCTGCCGCCCACCCAGGCCCTGGAACACGATCACTACGATCTGATCTTCCACCACTTCGCGGTGCGCAACAGCGCGCGCTACAGCGAGCCGCTGTTTGCACCCGCCGAGGGCGCGCGGCACGACTGGCAGATCTTCACCGCCCTGGGCGAGCGTATCGCCCGGGGCCTCGGCACGGCGCCCAAGCCGCCGCTGCGGCCGGATCAGATTCTCGATCTGGGCCTCAAGTCCGGGCCCTACGGGAGCCTGCGCGGTCACCCGCTGCAGCTGGATCTGGCGCGTCTGCGCGCCCTCCCCCATGGCCTTGATCTCGGGGCCCACGAGCCCTGTCTGCCACAGCGTCTGCGCCATGCCGACCGGCGCATCCAGGCCTGTCCGCCGCCGCTGCGCGAGACCCTGGTGCAGTACCTGCAGACCCTGCCGGCCGAACCGCCGGCCGAGCTGCTGCTGATCGGACGGCGCCATCTGCGCAGCAACAACTCCTGGATGCACAACAGCCAGCGCCTGGTCAAAGGACCCGCCCGCCATCAGCTGTGGATGCACCCGGACGATCTGCAGGCGCATCGGCTCGACAGCGGCAGCCGGGTGCGGCTGTCCTCGCGCCGCGGCAGCGTGGAGGTCGAGGTGGTGGCCCACGAGGGGCTGCGTCCCGGCGTGGTGAGCCTGCCGCACGGCTGGGGCCATGACCGCCCCGGCACGCGCCTGGGCGTCGCCCAAGGCCATGCCGGGGTCAGCGCCAACGATCTCACCGACCCGGACTGGCTCGATGCGCTCAGCGGCAATGCCGCGCTCAACGGCGTGCCGGTGCGGATCGAGGCGGTGGGCGCCTGAACCGTCGGCGGCACCGCCTCGGGCTGCTGCTCGCCCTGCCCCTGCTGCTGGGCTGGGGCGGCCGCGAGCCGGCCGCCTCGCCGCGCGCCGAGGCCACCCGCTTCATCCTCGAGAAGCTGCAGCGCCAGGACGGCGAGGGCTGGGAACGCAGCGGCCGCCATTTTCTCTGGACCTACCGCTTCAGCCCGGAGGGCTGCGAGCTCGATGTCGATCGCCAGGCCCTGACCGGCGACAGCCAGCTGTTCCAGCGGCTGCCGCTGGGCGAGCTGGTGGTGGACTGGCCTGGGGGCTCGGCGCTGACCCTGCACTGCGAGGGACGCCGCGCCTGCATCGACTACCGCCAGCTCGAAGGCGGCGAGGACCGTCGCGGCCAGCTGCGCGACACCAGCCTGCTGCCTGGCCGCGCCGAGGATCTGCCCAAGCTGCGCGATGCCCTGCGCGAGCTGCACCGGCTCTGCGATGACGCCTACCGGGTCGAGGACGCCGCACGCTGCCCTCCGGGCGGCCAGCCGCCCTGTGGCTGAGGGCCCGGGCCAGGACCGGGGCGCCCTGCGGCCTGCCGCGCACCCGGCACCGGCCACCGCCGGCATGGGCGCGATGGTGCTGGCGGTGTTCCTGTTCTGCCTGATGGACGCCGCGCTCAAGCAGCTCAGCCCGCACTACCCGCCGCTGCAGATGGCCGCCCTGCGCGGACTCGCCTCGCTGCCCCTGGTCAGCCTGTGGGCGCTGGCCAGCGTCGGGGCGGCCGGGCTGCTGCGGGTGCGCTGGCCGCTGCATCTGCTGCGCGGGGTTCTCGGCATCGCGATGATGGCGAGCTTCAGCTACGCCCTGCGCAGCCTGCCGCTGTCCACCGCCTACAGCCTGTTCTTCGTCGCCCCGCTGCTGATCACCCTGCTGTCGGGTCCGGTGCTGGGCGAGCGCATCGGCCGCGCACGCGGACTGGCGCTGCTGATCGGCTTCCTCGGCATGCTGGTGATCCTGCGACCCAGCGGCGAGGGCCTGCTCACCCCGGCGGGCCTGGCGGCACTGGGGGCCGCCGCCGGTTACGCGGTGTCGGCGGTGACCGTGCGGGTCCTGGCCCGGCGCGACAGCACCCAGGCGATGGTGTTCTGGATGATGCTGCTGATGAGTGCCGGCGGCCTGCTGCTGGCAGCCCCGGGCTGGGTCGCGGTGGCCCCGGCGCATCTGCCGCTGCTGGGACTGATCGGGGTCTTCGGCACCCTGGGACAGATCGCCATCACCCTCGCCTTCTCGCGGGGCGAGGCCTCGGCGATCGCGCCGCTGGAGTACACCGCCCTGGTCTGGGCGCTGGGTCTGGATCTGCTGATCTGGCAGGTGCTGCCCGATGGCCCGACCCTGCTGGGCGCGGCGCTGATCGTGCTGGCGGGCCTCCAGCTGTCGCGCCGCGGGCAATAAAAACCCCCGGTGCCGGCGTCACCGCCGGCACCGGGGGCAGCACGGCTCAGCGGCTGGCCAGATCGAAGCGATCGAGGTTCATCACCTTGGTCCAGGCGCGGGCGAAGTCCTGAACGAACTTGGCCTCGCCATCGGCCGCCGCGTAGACCTCGGCCAGGGCCCGCAGCTCGGCGTGGGAGCCGAACATCAGGTCCACCGGGGTGGCGGTCCACTTGAGCTTGCCGCTGCTGCGGTCCACCCCCTCGTAGAGACCCTCGGTGCTGGCCTTCTTCCACTGCGTGGACATGTCCAGCAGATTGACGAAGAAGTCATTGCTGAGCACGCCGGGACGCGCGGTGAAGATGCCGTGGCGGGCGCCGCCGCTGTTGGCGTTGAGCGCGCGCAGGCCGCCGACCAGCACGGTCATCTCCGGCACCGTCAGGGTCAGCAGATTGGCCTTGTCGACCAGGGCCTGGGGCGGCGAGTAGGGGCTGGCGCTGCTGTAGTAGTTGCGGAAGCCATCGGCCGCCGGTTCCAGCACCGCGAAGGAGGCCGCGTCGGTCTGCGCCTGGCTGGCATCGCCACGGCCCGGGCTGAACGGCAGCTCCAGACGATGGCCGGCGTCCTGCGCCGCCTTCTCGACCGCCGCCACACCGCCGAGCACGATCAGATCGGCGAGCGAGACCTTCTTGCCGCCACTGGCCGCGCGGTTGAAGTCCTTCTGGATGGCTTCCAGCTTCTTCACCACCTTGGCCACTTCCTTGGGGTCATTGACCGCCCAGTCCTTCTGCGGGGCCAGCCGCAGACGGCCGCCGTTGGCGCCGCCGCGCAGATCGGTGCCGCGGAAGGAGGCCGCGGCCGCCCAGGCGGTGCGCACCAGCTCAGGCACGGTCAGCCCGGAGCCCAGGATCTTGCCCTTGAGGCTGGCGATGTCGGCGGCCTCGATCAGCGGGTGATCCACGGTCGGCACCGGGTCCTGCCAGATCAGGTCCTCGGCCGGCACCTCGCTGCCGAGGTAGCGGGCCTTGGGCCCGAGATCGCGGTGGGTGAGCTTGAACCAGGCCTTGGCGAAGGCGACCTCGAACTCCTTCGGGTTGGCGAGGAAGCGGCGGGTGATCTTCTCGTAGGCCGGGTCCATGCGCAGCGCCAGATCCGTGGTGAACATGATCGGGGCGTGGCGCTTGCTCGGGTCATGGGCATCCGGCACCAGGTTGGCGCCGGCACCGTTGGCGGGGATCCACTGGGTGGCCCCGGCCGGACTCTTGGTCTGCACCCACTCGAAGGCGTAGAGATTGGTCAGGTACTGATGGGTCCACTGCGCCGGGGCGGAGGTCCAGGCACCTTCAAGACCGCTGGTGATGGTGTCGGCGCCCTTGCCGCTGCCGCACTTGCTGGTCCAGCCGAAGCCCTGCTCCTCGACGGCCGCCGCCGCCGGCTCGGGGCCGACGCAGCCCTCGGGCTTGCGCGCACCATGGGCCTTGCCGAAGGTGTGGCCGCCGGCGATCAGCGCCACCGTCTCCTCGTCGTTCATCGCCATGCGGCCGAAGGTCTCGCGGATGTCGCGGGCGGCCGCCAGCGGGTCGTGGTTGCCGTTGGGACCTTCCGGGTTGACATAGATCAGGCCCATCTGCACCGCCGCCAGCGGCTTCTCCAGCTGGCGATCGCCGCTGTAGCGCTTGTCACCGGCGAGGAACTCGTTCTCCGGACCCCAGTAGACGAGATCGGCCTCCCAGTCATCCTGGCGACCACCGGCGAAGCCATAGGTCTTGAAGCCCATCGACTCCAGGGCGACATTGCCGGTGAGCACCATCAGGTCGGCCCAGGACACGCTGCGGCCGTACTTCTGCTTGACCGGCCAGAGCAGGCGCCGCGCCTTGTCGAGGTTGGCGTTGTCGGGCCAGCTGTTGAGCGGCTCGAAGCGCAGCTGCCCCCCGGCGGCACCGCCGCGGCCATCGCCGACGCGATAGGTGCCGGCGCTGTGCCAGGCCATGCGGATCATGAACGGGCCGTAGTGGCCATAGTCCGCCGGCCACCAGGGCTGGGAGGTCTTGAGGACGGTCTCGATGTCCTTCTTCAGCGCGGCCAGATCGACGCTGGCGAAGGCCTTGGCGTAGTCGAAGTCCTGGCCGTAGGGATTGGAGCTGGGGGCGTGCTGGCGCAGCGGCGCCAGATCGATCTGCTCGGGCCACCAGAAGCTGTTGCTGCGCGGCACCGGGCTGGCGGCGCTGGCCATCGCGCTGAGGCTCAGGGCGGCGGCGGTGAGGACGACGGTGACGGTGGTTTTAGCGGTTTTTTTAGGGGTCATGGGTCTCTCCAGAAAAAGGGGCCGTGAAGGCCGCCACACCCTACCCAAACCCATCGCCGCCGTGGATTGAATGTTCCAATCGGGCCGATAGCGAGCGCCCGCGCCAGCCGCCGCGGTGGCTCAGGGCCCGGCAGGCAGCGCGCCCGGCAGGCCCTCGGCGGCAACCGGTTCGAACAGGCCCAGCAAGGCCTCGGGGGTCATGTAGCCGTAGTGCAGCGCGCCATCGGGCAGCACCATCGCCGGGGTGCCGCGGATGCCCAGCGCCTGGGCGGCGGTGAACTGGGCCAGCACCGGGTCCTCGCAGACCGGGCTGTCGAGCTTGCGGCCCTGCTTGGCGCGGGTCAGGGCCTGGCGGCGGTCGCTGGCGCAGTAGACATCCTGGGCCTGGCGGAAGTCGCTGGAGAGCGGGCCCTTGCGCGGATAGAACAGATACTGCACGGCGATGCCGAGCGCGTTGATGCGCGGCATCTCGCTGTGCAGGGCGCGGCAGTACTGGCACTCGGTGTCGGTGAGGATGGTCAGCCAGTAGCGCGGCTGTGGCGGCGCAAACACGATGGCCTCGGCCAGCAGCGGGCGCAGCGCCTCCACCCGCAGCTGCATGCGGCGGCGCTCGGTCAGCGACTCGCCGCTGCGCAGGGCCACCAGATCGCCGGCGATCAGATACTCGCCATCGGCGGTGACATAGCCGATGGCGGTGCCGCGGCGCACCTCGTACAGCCCGGGCACGCCGCTGGGGCGCACATCCTCGGCGGCGATCTCCGGCAGGGTCTCGGCCAGCCGGGCCAGCAGGGACGGCGGCACCGCCGGCTGCGCCGCCAGCGCACCCGTCAGCAGCAGGCCCGCCAGCAGCGCACCCGCCTGCCGCCGGCCTGCGCTCATCCGGCCGGGGTGGCGGCCGCCACCGGCGTCGCCGCCTGCTCGAGCACCTTGATCAGCTGGGCCGCCGGCTGATAGCCGGGAATCACCTCGCCATTGGGCAGGATGATGGCCGGGGTGCCGCGCAGGCCGAGTTCGCCGGCCAGCTGCAGCTGGCGGCCGATCGGATTGCTGCAGCTGCGGTCGTTGCTGAGCCGCTCGCCGGCCTTGGCCTGGGTCAGGGCGGCGCGGCGATCGGCCGCGCACCAGACCTGCTCGGCCTTGTGGAAGGACTCGGTGCCCTCGCCGGAGCGCGGGAAGAACAGATAGCGCACCGCGATGCCCTGGGCGTGGTAGTCGGCCATCTGCTGATGCAGCATGCGGCAGTAGCCGCAGTCGATATCGGTGAACACGGTCACCGTGTGCCGGGCCGGGCCGCCGGCCGGGGCGAAGGTGATGGTCTGCTCCTCGCCCAGCCCGCCGACCAGGGCCAGGCGCGCGCCGCGCCGGCGTTCCTCGGTGAGCTCGCGCTGGGCAGCGAGATCGGTGAGATCCCCGGCGATCAGGTAGCGGCCGTCCTGGCTCACATAGCCGAAGTTCAGCCCGACCTGGATCTCGTAGAGACCCGGGAGAGGCGTGGCCTGCACGGCGTCCACCTGCAGCTGGGGCAGGGTCTTGGCCAGCGCCGCGCGCAGGGCGGCTTCCTCGCCGGCGGCGAGCGGGGCCACGGCCACCGCAGCGGCGGCCGGCGCCGCGGCCACCGCGGGCTCGCTGGCGGCGTCGCTGGCGGACTCGCGAGCGGACTCGGCCGGGTCATAGGGCGGCGCGCAGGCCGACAGGGCAAGAACGAGGCAGCAGCTCAGGAACAGGCGGGTCATGGGCGAGTCGGCGGACGGGCGGAAGAACACAGGGGGCAGATGATGACACCGCCGGGGCGGGAAGTTCCGCCCGCTCAGGCGCGCGGGTGATGGCGCTCGTGCAGCTGGCGCAGCCGCTGGCGCGAGACATGGGTGTAGATCTGGGTGGTGGACAGATCGCTGTGGCCGAGCAGGGTCTGCAGCACCCGCAGATCGGCGCCGTGGTCGAGCAGATGGGTGGCGAAGGCGTGTCGAAGCGTGTGCGGGGACAGCCGGCCCTGCAGCCCGGCCACCCGTGCATGGGCCTCCAGGCGCTGCCAGAAGTTGACCCGGGTCATCGCCTCGCCGTGGCGGGCGAGGAACAGCGCCTCGCTGGCCTGACCGCGGGCCAGCTGCGGGCGCACCTCGTCGAGATAGCGTCCGATCCAGTCCAGGGCCTGCTCGCCCACCGGCAGCAGGCGCTCCTTGCCGCCCTTGCCGAGCACCAGCAGCACCCCGCGCAGACGGTCGAGCCGGTCCAGCCGCAGGCCGACCAGCTCGCTCACCCGCAGGCCGCTGGCATACATCAGCTCGAGCATGGCGCGATCACGCAGGCCCAGCGGATCGTCCAGCGGCGGGGCCGCCAGCAGGGCCTCCACCTGGGCGGCGCTGAGACTGCGCGGCAGGCTGCGCGGCAGGCGCGGCGCGGCCAGCGGCAGGGTGGGATCGTCGGCGCGCTGGCCGTCGCGCAGCAGGAAGCGGTAGAAGCGGCGCAGCGCGGACAGCAGCCGCGCCTGGGAGCGGGCGGAAAAGCTGCCGCGGCTGCGCGCCGGCGCCGGCTGGCGGCCGCGCTCGGCGAGGTAGGCGCGCAGCGCATCGGTGTCCGCGCTCAGCAGGGAGTCGCCGCGCGCGGCCAGCCAGCGCGCCAGCAGGCTGAGGTCGGAGCGGTAGGCGCTCAGGGTGTTGTCGGCGCGGCCGCGCTCGGTCCAGAGCTGGTCGAGCAGGCGCTCGATGGCGGCCGCATCGTCCTCACCCGGGCGCTCGGCCAGGGTCAGGGCAGGCGGGGTCGGGGCAGGCATCGCCCGCATAATACGCAAGCCCTGTCCACTCTCCCGTCCGTCGTGCGCGAAGCGCTGCAGCGCCTCTACGGTGCCCTCGCCCTGCTGGTCTTCGGCCTGCTGATCTTCCTGCTGGTCTGCCCGCTGGTGATCGCCCTGCCCACCCTGGCCAGCCGGCGCGCGGCCGGGCGCCTGGGCGTGCGCCTGGCCCTGCTCGGCATGGGGGTGCGGCTGCGGGTGGAGGGCGTCGGGCGGCTGCCGCCGCAGCCCTGCATCGTGGTGGCCAACCACGCCAGCTATCTGGATGGGCTGGTGCTGACCGCGGCGCTGCCGGCACGCTTCAGCTTCGTGGTGCAGAACCGGGTGCGCAGCTGGCCCTATGTCGGCCTGACCCTGTCGCGCATGGGGGTGATCTGGGTGGATCGCTGGAACGCCCGCGCCGGCGCCCGCGATGCCCGCGGCCTGCTCAAGCGCGCCGAGGCCGGGGAAAGCCTCGCCATCTTCGCCGAGGGGACCTTCGAGGACGCCCCGGGCCTGCTGCGCTTCCACAACGGGGCCTTCCTGATCGCCAGCCGGGTGGCCCATCCGGTGGTGCCGGTGGTGCTGCACGGCACCCGCCGGCTCTACGGCGGGGGGCGCCGTCTGCCGCGCTGGTCGGCGCTGCGCATCGAGGTGCTGGACCCCCTGCCCGCCTCCACCGATGCCGCCGCCCTGCGCGATGCCGCTCGTGCGGCGATTCTGGCCCGCTGCGGCGAGCCGGACGCCTTGGCCGCGAACTAGCGACTACAATCGCGGCCCCATGGTTTATGCCCACCCGATGAGAGGCCGCCGCGCCTGGCGCAACCGCTCCGGCACGGTGGTGGCCCAGCCCCACCACCACGCCACCCCCACCACCCTCGAGCAGATCCAGGCCGAGGTGCGTCGGGCCGCCGAGGACGGCGAGCGGCTGCGGGTGGCCGGCGGGGGCTCGGCACAGAGCCCGCTGTGCTGGACCGATGAAACCCTGCTCTCCCTGGACTGGTTCACCGGCATCGAATCGGTCGATCTCGACCGGCGCCGGGCCTGGGTCCGCGGCGGCACCCGCCTGCACCGGCTGCGGCGGCGGCTCGCCGAGTTCGGCCTGGAAGTCCCGGGCCTGCCGGACAATGACCATCAGACCCTCGGCGGTGCGGTGGCCCTGGGCAGCCATGCCAGCGGCCTGGACCTGCGGGTGCTCGCCGATTCGGTGACCGCGCTGCGTCTGGTCGCCGCCGATGGCTCGGTGCGCGAGCTCGATGCCAGCAGCCCGGAGGGCTTGTTCGACGCCGCCCGCGTCTCGCTCGGAGCGCTGGGCGTGGTCAGCCATCTGCAGCTGCAGTGTCGCGACCGCCAGCCGCTGCGGCTGCGGCGGCGCCAGCTGCGGCTGGACGAGTTGCCGGAGCGTCTCGGCGAGCTGCTGCGCGCCCACGCCCAGCTCTCGCTGGAGGTCTATCTGGGCAGCGGACGGGTGCAGCTGCTGACCCGGGACCCGGGCCCGCCAGCCGCGCGTCCCCTGGTCGCACCGGTGACCGAGCGCCTGCGCGGCCTCGCCCAGCGCAGCCTGGTCGAGCTGGTCCGGCATGTCCCCACCGCCGCGCGCAGCGGTGCGCGGCTGGCGGTGCGCCTGCTGCCGGCGGACGAACACCCGCTCGGCAAGGCGGCGGTGCCACCGCCGCCGACCCGGGTGCGCGCCTATGCCCTGCCGCGGGCGCGGCTGCTGCCGATGCTGATGCAGCTGGAGCGGATGGCCGAAGGCCTCAGCCGCCCGCCGCATCTGCCGGTGGAAGTGCGCTTCCTCGCCGCCGATCCGCTGTGGCTGTCGCCGGCCTATGGACAGGACACCGCGGTGCTGCGCCTGCAGGCTCTGGCCGATACCCGTGAGGAGGCCAGCCTCGAGCTGCTGGCGGAGACGCTGGAGCGCGGCGAGGCGCGACCGCTGTGGTCGCATCCGCAGGGCCTGGCGGTGGCGGAACTGGCCCGGCGCTACCCGCGCTTCGATGCCTTCCGGGCCCTGCGCGCCGAGTTCGATCCGCGCGGGGTCTTCCTGAATCCCTATCTTGCCGCGCTGTTCGGGGTGAGCGGTCCGTGACCGCGGCGGTGGCCGAGCGGCTGTCGCCGCGGGCGCGCTACGAGCGCGATCTGCAGCGCCCCGGGTTTCTCGCCGATGCCGCCCAGGCCCATGCGGTGGACGCCCTGCAGCGGGTCTACGAGGAACTGATCGACAACCCTCCGCGGGCGCGCCTGCTCGGCCGCGGGCCGCGCTGGCCGCGGGTGCCCGGCCTGTATCTCTGGGGCGGCGTGGGACGCGGCAAGACCTATCTGATGGACGGCTTCTACGAGGCCCTGCCGTTCTCGCGCAAGCTTCGCACCCATTTCCACCGCTTCCTGCTGGATGTGCACGCCCGCCGTCGCCGCTATCCGGATGAACAGGATCCGCTGCGGCGGGTGGCCGAGGAGATCGCCGAGCAGGCGCGGGTGCTCTGCTTCGACGAGTTCTTCGTCTCCGACATCGGCGACGCGATGATTCTCGGGCGGCTGCTGGAGGGCCTGTTCCAGCACGGGGTGACGCTGGTGGCCACCAGCAACTGCGCGCCGGATGGCCTGTACCGCGATGGGCTGCAGCGGCAGAACTTCCTGCCCGCCATCGAGCGGCTGAAGAAGAATGTCAGCGTGCTCGCGGTCGATGGGGGCGTGGACTACCGCCTGCGCAGCCTCACCCACGCGCCGCTGTATCTCTGCCCCTCGGACCGTGCCGCGGACCAGCGCCTGGCCCGCCTGCTGCAGGAGCTGGCGCCGGAGCCGGGCAGCGCCGATGCCGAGCTCGAGCTCAACGGCCGCAGCCTGCGCGCCCGTCATCTCGCCGATGGCGTCGCCTGGTTCGATTTCGCCGAGCTCTGCGAAGGGCCGCGCGCCGCCGCCGACTACATCGAGCTGGCGCGCACCCACCACAGCCTGCTGCTCTCGCACATCCCGCAGCTGGATGCCAACCGCGAGGACGCGGCGCGCCGCTTCATCACCCTGGTGGACGAGTTCTACGACCGCGGGGTGAAGCTGATCCTGGCGGCCGACGAGCCGCTGGAGCGGCTCTATGCGGGCAGCCGGCTGCGCTTCGAGTTCGAGCGCACCCGCTCGCGCCTGCGCGAGATGCAGTCCGAGGAGTATCTGGCGCGGCCGCATCTGCCCTGATCGCCGCGGCTGGGCGGTTCCCCCGATGCCGCCGGCCGGCTCACCGCCGATAATGCGCGCCCGATGCGTTGCCGTCTCACGGAGCCTGGCATGACCGAACTCGCAAGCCGCCGCTGCATCCCCTGCGAGGGCGGCGTCAAACCCCATGACCTCGCCGCCGCCACCCGGCTCAAGCAGGGCCTGCGGCCGGAGTGGGAGATCGTCGATCAGGGCAAGGGCCTGCGCGGCACCTTCGGTTTCCGCAACTACTACCACACGCAGGCCTTCGTCAACGCGGTCGCCTACATCGCCCACCGCGAGGACCACCACCCGGACATCTCGTTCGGCTACAAGACCTGCACCGTCCACTGGTCGACCCATTCGATCGACGGGCTGTCGGACAACGACTTCATCTGCGCCGCCAAGGTCGACGCGCTGCTGGCGAGCTGAGCCGGGCGCGTTGACCGCCTGTGGTCGGCGCCTCGATAATCGTGGCGTTGCAGGCGGCTGCGACAGGACATCGGGGTATAGCGCAGTCTGGTAGCGCGCCTGCTTTGGGTGCAGGATGTCGGGGGTTCGAATCCCTCTACCCCGACCACCTTCTCAGCCGAGCAGGCCCAGGCCCACCGCCAGCACCATGGCGGCCAGCAGCCCCGCCGCCGCATCGTCGGCCATGATCCCGAAGCCCCCGCCCAGATGCTCGTCGAGCAGACGGATCGGCCAGGGCTTGGCGATATCGAACAGCCGGAACAGCAGGAACGCCGCCAGGGTTCCGAGGGCGAGACTGCCCGCACTCACCTCGGGCAGCCGCCCGCCATCCGGCAGCAGCGGCGAGGCGGCGATCAGAAAGCCGACGATCTCGTCAAAGGTGATGCCCGGATGATCGTGCACGCCGAGCAGGCGGGCGCTCTCCCCGGTCACCCAGCAGCCGAAGGCGAACAGCAGCACCAGCCCGGCGAGGAACAGCGGCAGCGGCAGCCACAGCATCGCCAGCCAGATCGGCACCGCCACCAGCGTGCCGGCCGTGCCCGGCGCCAGCGGGGCGAGGCCGGAGCCGAAGCCGAAGGCAATCAGATGCTCGGGCGTGCCGAGGATCAGGGCGGCGGGCGGCGCGGGCGGGCGGGGGCGGTCCAGGGTCATCGGTGGCGGCTCATCAGAAGTGGCGGTAGCCCTCATAGGGCAGATCCAGCGGCTGGCCCTGGCCATCGACGAAGCGCAGACCCGGCTCGGCGGTGATCTGGCCGATCGCGCTCAGCCGCAGCGGCGCCAGCGCCTCGCGCAGCGCCGCCTCCTGAGCCGGTGGCACGCACAGGCACAGCTCGTAATCATCCCCGCCGGCCAGCTGCAGGGCGCGCCGCTCGGCGGTGCTCAGCCCCTGGCGCTCGAACGGGCTGGAGGCCGGCAGCCGGTCCACCTCGATGCAGGCCCCGACGCCGCTGGCCGCCAGCACATGGCGCAGATCCCCGGCCAGCCCGTCGGAGAGATCCAGCGCCGCGCTGGCCCGGCCGCGCGCGGCCAGACCCGCGGCCACGCGGGGCTCGGGCCGATCGAGCCGGGCGCGCAGCGGCGAGCCGGGGCCCTGGCGCAGGGCCAGTGCCGCATCACCGAGGGTGCCGGTCACCAGCACCCGGTCACCCGGGCGCGCGCCGGCCCGGGTCAGGGCCTGGCCGCGCGGTACCGCGCCGATCACGGTGACGGTGAGGCTCAGCGGGCCGCGGGTGAGATCCCCGCCGATCAGGCACAGGCCGTGGCGCTCGGCGAGGCCGCCGAAGCCGCGGGCGAAATCCTGCAGCCAGTCATCGCTGACCGCGGGCAGGGTCAGGGCGAGCAGACCGGCCACCGGTTCGGCGCCCATCGCGGCGAGATCGGAGAGGTTCACCGCCAGCGCCTTCCAGCCCACATCGTAGGCACTGGTGGCCTCGGGGAAATGGCGGCCGGCGATCAGGGTGTCGGTGCTCACCACCAGCTGGCGCTCGGCCGGCCAGTCGAGCACCGCCGCATCGTCGCCGATGCCCAGCACCAGCCCGGGCGCCGGCGGGGTCAGGCCGGCGAAGTAGCGGCGGATGAGCTGGAACTCATCCATCTCAGGCGCTGCCGGGCATCTCCGCGCGACGGACCTGGCGCGCCAGGCGGTCGAGCACGCCGTTGACGAACTTGTAGCCGTCCTCGGCACCGAACACCTTGGCGAGATTGACCGCCTCGTTGACGGCCACCTTCCAGGGCACCTCGGGGCGGTGGCTCAGCTCATAGGCCCCCACCAGCAGCACCGCGTGCTCCACCGGGTCGAGCTGCACCAGCGGGCGGTCGAGAAACGGGGTGAGGCCGACGGTCAGCGGCGCGACTTCCCGCACCACCCCGCGCAGCAACTCCTCGAAATAGGCCGGGTCGGCGCGGCCGAGGCCGTCGTCCTGTTCGCGGAACTGCACCAGCAGGGCATCCGGCGCGGTCTCGTTGACCAGCCACTGGTAGAGCGCCTGCACGGTCACCCGGCGGGCCAGGCTGCGCCGGCTCGGCGGTGGAGACGACTCGCGGGTTTCGTTCATTCAGATCCTTGGCAACAGCAGATGGCGACGCAGGCGCAGCATCTCCAGCGCCGCCTGCACCGCCTCGTAGCCCTTGTTCTCGCGGCCGGGACGGCAGCGCTCGGCGGCCTGGGCGTCGGTGTTCACGGTGAGCACCCCGAAGGCGACCGGCAGCCCATGGCGCAGCTGGACCTCCATCAGGCCGCGGGCACACTCGCCGGCCACATAGTCGAAGTGCGGGGTATCGCCGCGGATCACGCAGCCCAGCGCCACCACCGCGTCATAGCGGCCGCTGCGGGCGGCGAGCTCGGCGGCCAGCGGCAGCTCGTAGGCACCCGGGGCGTAGAGCGTCTCCACCGCCTCGATGCCGGCCTCGCGCAGCGCCTCGTCCGCACCGGTCTGCAGCGCCTGCAGCACCTCGCGGTTCCAGCGGGTGGCGAGCACCGCCACCCGGGCGGTGCGGAACTCGCCCGCGGCGGCGGCCGGGGCCTGGTAACCAGATTTATGCACGGTCGGGGTCACGGCTCAGGGGTCGACGATCAGGGCGGGGGATCGGGAGGGGGATTCGAGGCAGTCGGCGCCGGCCGGGGTCGGCCGCGCGCCCTCCAGCCCCTCAGGCCTCGCAGCCGACATACTCGACCACTTCCAGACCGAAGCCGGAAAGGCCGTGCATGCGTCGCGGCTGGCTGAGCACGCGCATCCGTCGCACGCCGAGATCGGACAGGATCTGGGCGCCGATCCCGTAGGTGCGCAGCACCGTGCCGCTCGCCTCTGGCGGATGCTCGTCGCCCGGCTTGTTGAGGCTGACGATCTTCTGCAGCAGCTCGCGGGCGGACTCCGGCTTGCGCAGCAGCACCACCACGCCCTGCCCTTCCTCCGCCACCCGCTGCAGGGCCCGCCGGACCGGCCAGGCGAACTCCTCGTGGCGCACCGCCAGCACATCCTGCAGCATGTTGCGGATGTGCACCCGCACCAGGGTCGGCCGCTCCGGATCAAGCTGGCCCCGCACCATGGCCAGGTGCACGGTGTTGTCGATGGTGTCCTGATAGGTCACCAGGCGGAACTCGCCGAACTCGGTGTTGACATGGGTCTCGGCCACCCGCTCGACGGTGTGTTCGTTGTCGAGCCGGTAGCGGATCAGATCGGCGATGGTGCCGATCTTCAGCGAGTGCTCGCGGGCGAAGGCCTCCAGATCCGGCCGCCGCGCCATGGTGCCGTCGTCCTTGAGGATCTCGCAGATCACCGCCGCCGGGAAGCGGCCGGCCAGCCGCGCCAGGTCGCAGCCGGCCTCGGTGTGCCCGGCGCGGGTGAGCACGCCGCCGGGCTGGGCCATCAGCGGGAAGATGTGGCCGGGCTGCACCAGATCCTCGGGGCGCGCATCGGCCTTGACCGCGGTGCGCACGGTGTGGGCGCGGTCATGGGCGGAAATGCCGGTGGTGACGCCTTCCGCCGCCTCGATGGAGACGGTGAAATTGGTGCCGAAGCCGGAGCCGTTGTCGCTGACCATCAGCGGCAGACGCAGCTGGCGGCAGCGCTCCTGGGTGAGGGTGAGGCAGACCAGCCCGCGACCGAAGCGGGCCATGAAGTTGATGTCCTCCGGCCGCACCGCATCGGCGCACATCAGCAGATCGCCTTCGTTCTCGCGATCCTCGTCGTCCATCAGGATCACCATCTTGCCGGCGGCGAGATCGGCGATCAGTTCGGGAATGCTGTTGAGCGTACTGGCGCTGCCCGGACGCAGCGGCTTGACGATGGCGTTCATGGGATGTCCCTCGCTTGCAGCAGGCGTTCGAGGTAGCGGGCGATCAGATCGACCTCGAGGTTGACCGCATCACCGGCGCGCAGCTGGCCGAGCGTGGTGTGCTGGTGGGTGTGGGGCACGATGTTAACGCCAAAGCGCGCCCCCTCGATGTCATTGACGGTCAGGCTGACCCCGTCGATGGTGATCGAGCCCTTGCGGGCGATGTAGCGGGCCAGCGCGGCCGGCGCCTCGAAACGCAGGCGCCAGGAGCGCGCCTCCTCGCGGGCCTCGAGCAGCTGGCCGATGCCATCGACATGGCCGGACACCAGATGCCCGCCGAGCGGCTTGGCCGGGGTCAGGGCCTTCTCCAGGTTCACCGCCTGCCCGGTCTGCCAGGCGGCGGCGGTGGTGGCGGCCAGGGTCTCGCGGGAGAGATCGGCGCTGAAGCCCTCGTCGAGCAGGCGGATGGCGGTCAGACAGACGCCGTTGACGGCGACGCTGTCGCCCAGCTGGATGCCGCGCAGATAGCCGCTGTCACTGACGAAGGCGAGGCGGGCGTCGCCGCCGATGGCCTCGACCGACTGGATGCGGCCGAGCGATTCGATGATGCCGGTGAACATGGGCAGGGTCCGGAGGGAAGGGAATCAGAGAGAGGCCGGGCGCAGGGTCAGGCGCAGATCGGCGCCGACCCGGGTGAGGTCCTCGAACTCGAAGGCGAGGCTGTCGGCGAGACGATCCAGCGCCGGCAGGGCGGCCAGCGGCCGCGCGTCCGGGCCGAGCAGGCGCGGCGCCAGATAGACCACCCACTGGTCGACCCAGCCCCCCTGCAGCAGGGCAGCCGCGAGGCCCGGGCCCGCCTCCACCAGCAGGCTGTTGACCTGGTCCTCGGCGAGCTGGGCCAGGGCCGCCCCAAGATCGAGCCGCTCGGCGGCCAGCGGCAGCACGCGCCGCTGTACGCCGGCCGGGGCGGGACCGGCGCTGGCGGTCAGCCAGTAGCGCCGCGCCCCATCCTCGGCCCAGACCCGCGCGCCCGCCGGCACCCGGGCCTGGCGGTCGAGGACGATGCGATCCGGCTGCCGGAGCGGCACGCCGGCGGTCTCGGCCGGCAGGCGGCAATTGAGCTGGGGATCATCCGCGAGCACCGTGGCGGCGCTGCTGAGCACCGCGCCGGCCTCGGCGCGCAGGCGCTGCACATCGGCGCGCGCGGCCTCGCCGGTGATCCACTTCGAGGCACCGCTGGCCAGCGCCGTGCGGCCATCGAGGCTGGCACCGGTCTTCAGGCAGACCCAGGGCCGGCGGCGTTCCAGCCGGGACAGAAACCCGCGGTTCAGCGCCCGCGCCGGCGGCTCGAGCAGCCCGATGTCCACCGCGATGCCGGCCGCGCGCAAGCGGGCGGCCCCGGCCCCGGCGGTGCGCGGGTCGGGGTCGAGATGGGCGATCCACACCCGCGCTGGGGCCGCGGCGATCAGCGCCTCCGCGCAGGGCGGCGTGCGCCCGTGATGGGCGCAGGGCTCGAGGCTGACGAACACCTCCGCCCCCCGCGCCTGCTCGCCGGCCTGACGCAGGGCATGGATCTCGGCATGCGGCTCCCCGGCGCGCACATGCCAGCCCTCGCCCACCACCTGTCCCTGGCGCAGGATCACGCAGCCGACCCGCGGATTGGGAAAGGTGCTGGCCGCGCCGCGCGCGGCGAGCTGCAGGGCGCGCGCCATGGCGGCCGCGGGGCTGAGCGGAGGGGACATCCCGTCGGTCCGGATCAGCCGCGGCGGCGGCGGCCGGCGGCGCCGCTGGCCGGGGGCGCCGCCTCCTCGTCGATCAGCGGCATCTGCACCCGGCGCTGCTCGGCGGTGGGCAGCTGCTGCAGGCGCTCGATCTCGTCGCGGAAGGCGTTGACATCCTCGAAGCTGCGGTAGATCGAGGCGAAGCGCACATAGGCGACATGATCGAGATCGCGCAGCTCTTCCATCACCCATTCCCCGACCTGGCGCGAGGGCACCTCCCGCTCCCCGGTCTGGCGCAGCTTGCGCATGACGCTTTCCACCGCGTGATCCAGCGCATCGGGCGACACCGGCCGCTTGTACAGGGCATGGGCCAGACCGCGGCGCAGCTTGTCCTCGTCAAACGGCTCGGGGTTGCCGCCGCGCTTGATCACATTCGGCATGCTCAGCTGGGCCCGCTCGAAGGTGGTGAAGCGGCCACCGCAGCGCTCGCAGCCGCGACGCCGCCGCACCTGGGTGCCGTCCTCGGCCAGCCGCGAGTCGATCACCCGCGTGTCCGGCGCCTTGCAGAAGGGACATTGCATGCGGACGTCCCGGGTCAGCAGTCCCCGGTTTCGAGCGTCCGCTTTCCAGTCAAGGCCGCGGCGCGGCGCGCGCGCGCATCTGGAAACCGGCAACCGGAAACCGGAAACCGCTTCATCCGTACACCGGGAATCGGGCGCAGAGCCGCTCCACCTCGCCGCGCACCCGGGCGATCACCGCCTCGACCTCACCGCCGCGGCTCATCGCCTCGACCACATCGGCGATCCAGCCGGCCACCTGGGCCATCTCCGCCTCGCGGAAGCCGCGGGTGGTGGAGGCCGGCGAGCCCAGCCGCAGACCCGAGGTGACGAAGGGCGACTTGGGATCGTTGGGCACCGAGTTCTTGTTGACGGTGATGTGGGCGCGGCCCAGCGCCGCCTCGGCATCCTTGCCGGTGACATTCTTGGCGATCAGGTCGAGCAGGAACAGATGGTTGTCGGTCCCGCCGGAGACGACCTTGTAGCCGCGGTCGAGAAAGACCTGGGCCATCGCCCGCGCGTTGGCCACCACCTGCTTCTGGTAGCTCTTGAAGCCGGGCTCCAGGGCCTCCTTGAAGGCCACCGCCTTGGCCGCCACCACATGCATCAGCGGACCGCCCTGGATGCCCGGGAACACCGCCGAGTTGAGCTTCTTGTAGAAGTCCTCGCCCTGCCCCTTGGACAGGATGATGCCGCCGCGCGGGCCGCGCAGGGTCTTGTGGGTGGTGCTGGTCACCACATGGGCGTGCGGCAGCGGGCTCGGGTACTCCCCGGCCGCCACCAGGCCGGCGATGTGCGCCATGTCGACCCAGAAGATGGCGCCGACGCGGTCGGCGATGGCGCGCATGCGCGCCCAGTCCTTGACCCGCGAATAGGCGGAGAAGCCGCCGATCAGCATCTTCGGCCGGGTCTCCAGGGCGATGCGCTCCATCTCGTCGTAGTTAATCAGGCCGCTGGCCGGATCCAGCCCGTAGGGCACGATCTTGTAGTGCTTGCCGGAGAAGTTGGCCGGGTTGCCATGGGTGAGATGGCCGCCCTGGGCGAGGTTCATGCCCATCACCGTGTCGCCCGGATTGACCAGGGCCAGGAACACCGCGGCATTGGCCTGGGCCCCGGAGTGCGGCTGCACATTGGCGTAGTCGCAGTCGAACAGGCGCTTGAGCCGCTCGATGGCCAGGGTCTCGGTGACATCGACATGCTCGCAGCCGCCGTAGTAGCGCTTGCCCGGATAGCCCTCGGCGTACTTGTTGGTGGCCTGCGAGCCCTGCGCCTCCATCACCGCCGGGCTGCAGTAGTTCTCGGAGGCGATCAGCTCGATGTGCGCCTCCTGGCGGCGCGCCTCGGCGGCAAGGGCAGCGGCGATCTCGGGATCGGCCTGGGACAGGGTCGGGGCGTTGGTGAACATGCGTGTGTGAGGCGTGAGGAGTGAGGGGTGAGGCGCGGGTGCCGGGTCGGGAGGCCACGCCTCACGCCTGGCACCGCAGACCTCACGGCGTTTAATCGACCACTTCCAGCATCAGGTCGAGGGCGGCGCGGGCCGGCCGCGCCACCTCGGCGGGTACCTGGATGCGGTTGACCACCTGACCGGCAGCCAGATTTTCCAGCACCCAGGCCAGGTGCTGGGGGTCGGTGCGGAACATCGTCGAACACATGCACACCGTCGGGCTCATGAACTGGACGGTGACGCCGCGCGGGCGCATCTCGTCGGCCAGGCGGTTGACCAGGTTCAGCTCGGTGCCGACCAGCCAGTGGGTGCCGGGCTCGGAGGCGCGCACGGTGCGCAGGATGAACTCGGTGGAGCCGACCAGATCGCTGGCCTGGCAGACCTCGAAGCTGTTTTCCGGATGGCTGATCACCCGTCCCTGCGGCTGCGCGGCGCGGAAGCTGGCGATATGGGCCGGCTGGAACATCTGGTGCACCGAGCAGAAACCCTTCCACAGAATGATCCGCGCCTTGCGGATCTGCTCGTCGCTGAGGCCCCCGCGCGGCTTCATGAAGTCCCAGGTCACCATCTCGTCGAGCGGGATGCCCATGCGGAAGCCGGTGTTGCGGCCCAGGTGCTGGTCCGGGAAGAACAGCACCTTTTCCCGGCGCGAGAAGCTCCATTCCAGCACCGCGCGGGCATTGGAACTGGTGCAGACGATGCCGCCGTGGCGGCCGCAGAAGGCCTTCAGATCGGCGGCCGAGTTGATGTAGGTGACCGGGGTGACATGCTGGTCCGGGTCGAGCACCGTGCTGATCTCCTCCCAGCACTTGCGGACCTTGACCAGATTGGCCATGTCCGCCATCGAGCAGCCGGCGGCCAGGTCCGGGAGGATCACCGTGCGCTCGCCGTTGGTGACGATGTCGGCCACCTCGGCCATGAAGTGCACGCCACAGAAGACGATGTACTCGGCCTGGGTGGTCGCCGCCAGCTGGGAGAGCTTGAGCGAGTCCCCGGAGAAGTCGGCGTGGCGGAACACCTCGTTGCGCTGGTAGTGGTGGCCGAGGATGGCCAGACGCGAGCCCAGCTGGGCCTTGGCGGCGCGGATGCGGTCCTCGCATTCGGCGTCGTCCAGCAGGCTGAACTGATCGATCTTGAGCGCGGCGGCCATGCAGGTCTCCAGCCAGCGGGACGCGGGCGCGCATTCTAGCGCAAGGGCCTCCCTGGCCCGGCCTTGTTCAACCGCCGATTGGGGAATCGCAGCGCAGCAAGCACTAGCGATTGGGGTCGGTGCCGTTCAGCCCTTGACCCGGAGCATCAGCCGGCGCTTCTTCTTGATCTGCCGGCCGGAAAGGACATTCTTCTTGTCCTTGAACGGGTTATCGCCGGTTTTGAAGACCAGGGACAGCGGCACCCCGGTCAGTTCGAAGGCGCGGCGGAACTCATTGGCCAGATAGCGCTTGTAGGTCGGCGGCAGCTGGTCGGTCTGGTTGCCGTGGATGACGATCACCGGCGGGTTCTCGCCGCCCTGGTGGGCATAGCGCAGCTTGATCCGCCGGCCGAGCACCGCCGGCGGGTTGTGGGCCTCCACCGCCTTCTCCAGCACCCGGGTCAGCTCCGGGGTCGGCAGATGGCGGGTGGTGGCCTCGTAGGCCGCCTGTACATCGCGCATCATCACCCCGACATTGCTGCCATGGCGGGCGCTGATGAAGTGCATCGGCACATAGTCGAGGAAGGGCAGCTTGAGCCGCACCTGGTAGCGCACCTGCTCGCGCTCGTCGCTCTCCAGGCCATCCCACTTGTTCACCGCCAGCACCATGGCGCGGCCGCGCTGGGCGATCAGCCCCATCAGCCGCGCGTCCTGTTCGCCGATGTCCTGCTGGCTGTCCACCACCATCACCACCACATGGGCGTCCTCGATCGCCTGCAAGGTCTTGACGATGGAGAACTTCTCGATGGTCTCCTCGATCCGTGAGCGACGCCGCACGCCGGCGGTGTCGATCAGGGTGTAGGGCTGACCCTCGTAGGTGAAGGGCACGCGGATGGCGTCGCGGGTGGTGCCCGGCAGATCCGCCGCCAGCACCCGCTCCTCGTTGAGCAGGCGATTGACCAGGGTGGACTTGCCGACATTGGGCCGGCCGACGATGGCCACCCGCACCCGCCCCTCGTCCGCCGGCAGGATGCGCCGCTCGGGCACATCCCGCAGCAGCCGGCGCAGCAGGGCCGCCACCCCGTCCCCATGGGTGGCCGAGATCGGCTGCGGCTCGCCCAGACCCAGGGCGTGGAACTCGCTGGCGGCCAGATCGCGGCCCTGCCCCTCGGCCTTGTTCACCAGCAGGGTCAGGGGCTTGGACAGCCGGCGCAGCTGGGCGGCAATCGCCCGGTCGCTGGGATGCAGGCCCTGCTGGGCATCGACCAGGAACAGCACCTGGTCGGCCTCGGCGAGGGCAATCGCCGCCTGTTCCTCGGCCAGCGCCGCCAGCGGGTCGGCGGATTCCGGCATCAGCCCGCCGGTGTCGACCACCACGAAGGGGCGGTTGTCGAACTCGCCGCTGCCGTACTGGCGGTCGCGGGTCAGGCCCGGCAGATCGGCCACCAGTGCATCGCGGGTGCCGGTGAAGCGGTTGAACAGGGTGGACTTGCCGACATTGGGCCGGCCCACCAGCACCAGAACCGGCACCCGCTCGGCGGCAGACCCTTCGCTGGGCGGGAGCTCCTCGTTCAAGGCAGACGCACCGCGCTCAACCGCCCTTCGCGGTTGAGCACGAAGAGCGCGCCGGGCCCGGCCACCGGCGGGCTGCGCAGCCCGTCCGAGCCCAGGCGCAGACGGCCGACCAGGCGGCCATCGCTGGGATCGAGCCAGTGCAGATAGCCCTCGAAATCGCCGACCACGACGAAGCCGCCGAAGGCGGCCGGGGCCGACAGGCGACGGTGCCCGAGCCCTTCCTGCTTCCAGATCGCCGCGCCGCTGGTGGCGTCCAGGCCCCAGACCACGCCGGCGTCGTCGCTGACATAGAGGCGGTCACCGGCCAGGGTCATCCCGGCGTGGCTGCGGATCTCGCGGCGCCACTGGGTCTGGCCGCTGCCGGCGTCGATGCAGGCCAGCTCGTTGCCGACGCTGGCGACATAGACGCAGCCGGGGCCTTCGATCAGGCTGGCGTCGATATCGGTCAGGCGGTCCAGCTCGGTACGCCCGCTGGGCACCGCGATCGCCTGCTCCCACTCGGGCTGGCCATCGGCCAGACGCAGGCTCGCCACCCGTCCATTGTCCATGCCCAGCAGCACGCTGCGGCCGACGATCAGCGGCGCCGAGCTGCCGCGCAGCACCAGGTTGGGCACGCTGCGATCGAAGGTCCACAGCCGCTCGCCGCTGACCGCGGAAAGCCCCTGCACGCGACCATCGACGCTGCGCGCGACCACCACATCGCCATCGCCCACCGGGGTGCCGAGCACCTCGCTGGAGAGCCGCGCGGTCCACAGCCGGCTGCCATCGGCGCGCTTGAGCGCGAGCACCTCGCCATCCAGGGTGCCGAGCAGCACCGCGTTGCCGGAAACCCCGGGGCCGCTGATCAGCCGGGCACCGGTCTGCACCTGCCAGAGCAGCGCACCGCTGGCCGGATCAAAGGCCGAGACCTGGCCGCGGCGATCCGCCACGAACAGGCCGTCGGATTCCAGCCGCGGGTGCAGGGCCGATACCCAGTCGCCCTCGCCATGGCCGGCGTCGCGACGCCAGGCCACCTGCGGGCGGACCGAGACGGTCTGCAGCTCGGTCAGCTCGGCCGGCTCGCGGACCTTGGCCTTGGAGGAACAGCCCGCCAGCGTCAGCGCAGCCAGCGCCAGCAGGGCGGCGCGGGTGGCGATCAAGAGCTCGCTCCCAGATCGTCACGCTTCTGCTGCAGCAGCTCGCGGTTGGCCGCCTGCTCGTCCAGCCCCTGCAGGGCCTTGTCGTAGGCGGCACGGGCGCCGCTGCGGTCGCCCTTGGCGAGCAGCAGATCGCCGCGCACTTCCTCGGCCAGGGCGCGGTAGGGCTCCCCCACCGCATCGAGCAGCGGCAGGGCCGCATCCAGCTTGCCCTGGGCCAGCAGCACCCGGGCCTGACGGACCCGGGCCACATCGCGGGTGGCGGCGTCCTCGGCGTGCGCGGCGACCCAGGCGAGGCGGCCCACCGCCTCGTCATAGCGGGCGGCCTCGACATCGGCGCGGGCCAGGCGCAGGGCCGCGGAGGCGGCATAGGGGCTGCTGGCGAACTCGCGGGTCAGACGATCGGCGATGCCGACCGCCTCCTCGGTCTGGCCGCCCTCGAGCGCCTGCTTGAGATCCTCGTGCAGGCGCGAGGCCGCCTGGGCCTGGCCGTCCTGCCAGTGCTGCCAGCCCTGCCAGCCGCCGATGGCGCCGAGCCCAAGGCCGACGCCGGCGACCAGCGCCAGCCAGTTCTCCTTCCACCAGCGCTTGAGGTTTTCGACCTGTTCTTCGTCGTCCAGATGGCTTGCCACGGGGGATTCTCGTTGGGTAGGGGTTCAGGCCGCGGACGGCTGCGAGAGCAGACGCTGCAGGTGGGCCGAAAGTTCGGTCCAGGGCACTTCGGTCTGCAGGGCCTCGGCCGGACCGGCCGTCGCCCGCAGCGATTTTACTTGAACGGTCTGGCGGGCGGCCTCGTCATCGCCCAGCACCAGGGCCAGCGCGGCGCCGGACTTGTCGGCGCGCTTGAACTGCACCGCCGGCTTGCCACCGCGCACATTGACCATCAGCCGCAGCTCCGGCAGGGCATCCCGCAGCCGCTCGGCCAGCCGCAGGCCGGCGGCCTCGGCCTGCTCGCCGAAGCGGCACAGATAGACCTGCGGGGCCTGGCCGGCGGCAGCGGCACCGGCCTGCGCCTGCAGCAGCAGGATCAGCCGTTCCATGCCGCAGGCCCAGCCCACCGCCGGGGTGGCAGGGCCGCCGAGCTGCTCGACCAGACGGTCGTAGCGGCCGCCGGCGCAGACCGTGCCCTGGGCGCCGAGCGCATCGGTGGTCCACTCGAACACCGTGCGGGTGTAGTAGTCGAGCCCGCGCACCAGGCGCGGATTGATCACGAAGGCGATGCCCAGATCGCCGAGGGCACGCTGCAGGCCCTCGAAATGGGCCCGGCAGTCGGCGGAGAGGTAGTCGGCCAGCAGCGGCGCCTCGCGGGCAATCGCCTGGGTGGTCGGCACCTTGGAGTCGAGGATGCGCAGCGGGTTGCTGTGCAGCCGCCGGCGCGCGTCCTCGTCCAGCGAGGCCGCATGGCCCTCGAAGTAGGCGATCAGCGCCGCCCGGTAGCGGGCCCGGGCCTCGGCCTCGCCGAGCGAGTTGAGCTCCAGGGTCAGCCCCTGGAAACCGAGCCGCTTCCACAGCCGGGCCGAGACCGCGATCACCTCGGCGTCGATATCCGGGCCGGGCACGCCATAGGCCTCAAGGTCGAGCTGGTGGAACTGGCGGTAGCGCCCGGCCTGCGGACGCTCGTAACGGAACACCGGACCGGCGCACCAGAGGCGCTGGGCCGAGCCGTCGAACAGGCCATGCTCGATGCCGGCGCGCACCAGCCCGGCGGTGAACTCCGGGCGCATCGCCACCTTCTCGCCGCCGCGATCCTCGAAGGCATACATCTCCTTCTCGACCACATCGGTGACCTCGCCGACCGCGCGCTTGAACAGCTCGATGCGCTCCAGCACCGGCAGCCGGACCTCGGCATAGCCATAGGCCTCGAACACCTGGCGAGCGGTATCGCCCAGCCGCTGCCAGAGCCCGGCGTCGGCGGCCAGGATGTCGTTGAAGCCACGGATGGACTGGATCTTCATGATGTGAGGGGTGCGGCGTGAGGCCTGAGGCGGGCGCAGCGGGCGATCAGGTACCGGGGCGGCTGCCGCCGGCCGCGCCCGTCCCGCGCCTGACCCCTCACCCCGCACCCCTTGCGGCAGCCGCTGCCGCCAGTCGCTCGCGCACCAGCCGCTCCAGGGTCTCCACCAGCACCTCGTTGTGGGCCTTGTGGGCGATCTTGCCGTCGACATAAATGGAATTCGGATAGCCGCCGGCGACGCCGATGGCGGCCTCGCGCGACTCGCCCGGGCCATTGACCACGCAGCCGATCACCGCGAGGTCGATCGGCTGGTCGATGTCCTCCAGCCGCGCTTCGAGCTCGTTGACCACCTTGATCACATCGAAGTTCTGCCGCGAGCAGCTCGGGCAGGCGACCAGGTTCACCCCGCGGTGGCGCAGGTGCAGGCTCTTGAGGATGTCCCAGCCAACCTTGACCTCCTCGACCGGATCGGCGGCGAGCGAGACCCGGACGGTGTCACCGATGCCATCGGCCAGCAGCATGCCGAGGCCGATCGCGCTCTTGACCGCGCCGGCGCGGGCGCCGCCGGCCTCGGTGATGCCCAGGTGCAGCGGCTGGTCGATCAGGGTCGCGAGCTTGCGATAGGCCTCCACGGTCATGAACACCTCGCTGGCCTTGAGGCTGACCTTGAAGTCGAGGAAGTTGCGCTTCACCAGCAGCTCGATGTGGCGCAGGGCCGATTCCACCAGCGCATCCGAGTTGGGCTCGCCGTACTTCTCCTGCAGATCACCCTCCAGCGAACCGGCGTTGACGCCGATGCGGATCGGAATGCCGTGGTGCTTGGCGCAGGCGACGATCTCGTCCACCTTGCGCTCACCGCCGATGTTGCCCGGATTGATGCGCAGGCAATCCGCGCCGGCCTCGGCCGCGGCGAGCCCGCACTTGTAGTTGAAGTGGATGTCCGCCACCAGCGGCACATAGCCCACTTCCTTCTTGATCAGGCCGAAGGCCTTGGCGGCATCCAGCGTGGGCACCGACACCCGCACGATGTCGCAGCCGGCCTTCATCGCCGCGCGGATCTGGGCGACGGTGGCCGCCACATCCTCGGTCGGCGTGTTGGTCATGGTCTGCACCGCGATCGGCGCCTCGCCACCGATCCGCACCCGGCCGACCTGGATCGGCCGCGAGAGGCGCCGCACGATGCGGTGCTGGCTCTTCATCGCCATGGTCGGTCGTCCCCGGGGCGATGGCTCAGGGGCCGCCGGTGGCGTCGGGCGGCAGCACGAAGCGGGCGGTGGCGTTGTCCTTGGTGAACGGGGTGATGTCCACCGCGCGGCCGGCGAACTCCACCCGCACGCCCGGGGCATTGCCGAGGAACACCCGGTACGGCGGCGCGCCGCTGAGCTCCTGCCGGCTGCCCGCCGGCATCACGCCGGAGAGCAGGACCTGGTTGCGGCTGTCCTCGATGCGCACCCAGGAGGTCGCCTCGAACAGCAGCAGCAGCGCCCCGCTGGTCGTTGCCGCCGCCGCCGGGGCGGGCGTCCCCACCCCCGCAGCCTCGCTGCCCGCCGCACTGGCCGGCGCCTCCGCCGGAAGCGTCGTGCCCGGTCCCTCGCCACCCGGCGACAGACCGCTCGCCGGGGGTTCGACCGCCGGTGTCGGCGCTTCCACCGTCGCCTCGCCAGTCGGGCCGGCGGCGGGAACCGT
>DASUDX010000136.1:0-122179 GCA_036275365.1 Nevskiaceae bacterium
CGTCTGCTCGATGGCACCGAAAATGGTCTGACCGGCGGCATCCAGCATCTCGATCCGCACGCGGTCACCGCGGCGCAGGAAGGGCGTGCGCGGCTGGCCCTCGCGCAGCGTCTCCACCGTGCGCAGCTCGGCGAGGCAGGAATAGCCGAGACCGCCCTCGGCGATCGGCCGGCCCGGGCCGCCATCGGCATCGCGGTTGCTCACCGTGCCGCTGCCGATGATGGTGCCGGCAGCCAGCGGGCGGGTGCGCGCGGCATGGGCGACCAGACGGCCGAAGTCGAAGGTCATGTCGGTGCCGGCATCCGGGCGCCCGAGTGGGCGGCCGTTGAGGAAGGAGCACAGCGGCCGGTGCACACGCGCCTCGCGCCAGGCCTCGCCGAGTTCATCCGGGGTCACCGCCACCGGCGAGAAGGCACTGCTGGGCTTGGACTGGAAGAAGCCAAAGCCCTTGGCCAGCTCGCCCGGAATCAGCTGCCGCAGGCTGACATCGTTGACCAGCATCAGCAGGCGGATGTGGGCGCGGGCCGGCCCGGCCTCGCAGCCCTGCGGTACATCGCCGGTGATCACCGCCACCTCGGCCTCCAGATCGCAGCCCCAGGCCTCGTCGGCCAGCGGGATCGGCTCGCAGGGTGCGAGGAAGCTGTCCGAGCCGCCCTGGTACATCAGCGGATCGGTCCAGAACTCGGGGGGGAGGGTGGCGCCGCGCGCCTTGCGCACCAGCTCCACATGGTTGACATAGGCCGAGCCATCCGCCCACTGATAGGCGCGCGGCAGCGGCGACAGGCACTGCTCCGGATCAAAGGCGAGCGTACCGGCGATGGCGCCGTCCTCCAGCCGCGCGCTCAGCGCCTGCAGCTCGGGCAGCAGCTCGTCCCAGTCGTCGAGCGCCGCCTGCAGGGTGCGCACATGCGGGGCGAAGGCGGCGCGGGACAGATCGCGCGAGACGATCATCAGCCGGCCGTCGCGGGAGCCGTCACGCAGGGTGGCGAGTTTCATGAAAAAGGCGCCGTCGGTAAGGACGGCGCCTAGGGTAGCAACCCGCTGCCGGCCCGGCTTTACGGGCGGCTGCTGCCCAGCGGACGGTGGGTGTACCAGTTGGGACGAATCTGCGGCGTCACCGATTCGATCGGGATCGACGGATCGGTGTTGAAGCGGAACTCCTCGATCACGTAGTAGCGATCCGCACTCAGGCGCACCAGCTTCAGGGCACGGCGGTTGAAGATGAAGCAGCCTTCATCCACGCCCGGCTCGCAGCCCTGGAACGGACCGCCCGTGCGGTCGATCACCAGCCGGCCGTCACTGTCGATGAACCAGTCGTGCAGCGGGGCCGGTTCGCCGTTGAACACCACCTCTCCCTCGCCGCCCTCGCGGAGCACGAAGTAGAAGCCGGTGTCCGGGTCCGGGTTGGCATCGGGATAGTCGCTGCCGACATTCACCGAGTGGAACTCGGCCGGCGCATCACTGCGGCGGAACGGCCGCGGCGCGGCGAGGATTTCCTGGCCGGTGATCACGCCCTTCTCGACCTGCCCCGGTACCGTGACCAGACCGTTGACGTAGTACTCGCGCGGGCTCAGCAGCGAGGTGGTGCGCAGATAGCTCACCGCCGTGCCGTCAGCAAAGGTGATCTCGAGTGCGCCGGTGCTGCCCACCGTCCAGGTCAGCGACTGCCCGCTGCCCTCCACCGTGCCGGTGCCGCCCTCGAAGAAGGTCACCAGGGCGGTCTGCGAGCCCCCTGTGATCGGGACCGGCAGCTGGAACTGGCGGGCCGCGATCTGATCGGCGCGATAGGCCACGCGGCTGCGCTCGAAGCTCAGCGTGGTCGGCTGCGGATCGCCGGTCGCCTCATCAGTGGGGATGTAGCAGGCCTCACGCGAGCTGGTCTGGGTGCGGCCAACGCTGGCGAGCGTGCCGTTGATCTTCAGCGAGTCGGGACCGGTCGCGGCGCTCAGCACGAAGCGGCGGATGGAGTTGCGCACCAGCACTTCGATCTGGCGGTTGCCGCACTCCGGCGCCACGTTGAAGGAGGTGAAGCGCGTGCTCAGCGGCGTGTTCAGCGTCACCTGGATCTTGCCCTGGCGATACAGCCACTGCATGGGCCGCCCTTCGGTCGCCGTCCCGGTCGAGGTCTGGGACAGATCCTGGAAATAGAACCCGCTGCCATCCTCGTTGAGGACGAAGCGGTGGGTGCTGCTGGTGATCGGCGTCACCAGATTGGCGGTGATGGTGCCCCGGGCCTGCAGGCGGGTGATCCGCGGTTCTTCGGTCTGTGCGTACGCCGCAGACAGCGGGCTGAGCAGGGCGCCCAGCAGCAGGTAAGCAAAGCGGTGATGCCTGTTCATCTCTCCCCCTCTGAAACGACAACGCCCGCACCATAGCGAGCGATGAGCGACCCTAGGCGGCTGCCCCCCGCTTCGTCAACCCGCCGGGGTCTGCCAGGAACGGTGGTAATCCTCGCGCTCGACGCTGCTGGCCGCCTCGCCGATCTCCAGGGCCTCGCGCGCGTCGATCATCACCGCGTACTCGTCGGTGGCCGGCTTGGGCTGCACCAGCATCTTGGACAGGGCCTTGGGATGCGGGCCGTGGGTGAAGCCGCAGGGGTGCAGGGTGATCATCCCGGCGTGGATGCCGTCGCGCGAGAAGAAGTCCCCCGCGTGATAGAACAGCACCTCGTCGTAATCGTCGTTGTTGTGGAAGAACGGCACCTTGAGCGCACCCGGATCGGTCTCGAAGGGACGCGGGGCGAAGGTGCAGACGACGAAGCCCTTGGCCACGAAGGTGGTGTGGGCGCTCGGCGGCAGGTGGTAGCGCGCCGAGACCAGCGGGCGGATGTCCTTCACATTGATCCGCACCGGGTGCAGATTGCCGTGCCAGCCGAGGGCATCCAGCGGGTTGTAGGGGTAGGTCACGGTGCTGATCGCCTGGCGGCGCTTGATCCGCACCCGCCACTCGCCGGGCCGCGCGGCCTGCAGCTGGAAGGCCTCGTCGAGCCGCGGCAGATCGAGCATGGCCGGATCGAAGATGGCGTGTTCGCCGAGCAGCCCCTTGTCTGGCAGCTGGTAGCTGGAGCCGGTGGCCTCGCACAGCAGCAGGGTGACCGGGGCTGCGCATTCCAGCCGCCACATCACGCCGCGCGGCAGCACCACATAGTCGCCGGCGCTCAGGCTCAGGTGGCCGTAATCGCAGAACAGCTCGGCGGCGCCCTCGTGGAGGAACAGCAGCTCATCGCCGTCGCTGTTGCGCACCAGATGGTCCATGGAGGTCGGGCAGATCCAGAACCGCAGGCGCAGGCTGGCGTTGTAGAGCAGCTCGCGGGCATCCCAGGGTGAGAGTCCCGCGGCGGGCAGGCGCGTGCAGTCGAAGGCACGCGGACGCAGCGGACCCTCCCAGTGGCTCCAGCCGGTGGGCGGGCGCGGGTGGATCATGTGGCTGGCCGGGCCGAAGAATCCCTCCTTGCCCAGCTCGCGCTCGAAGGTGCCCTCGGGCAGATCGGCATGCGCCTGACGGCTGGCCAGCCCCTCGACATGGGGGCGGTGGATCCACTTGCGGCTCATCGGCAGCTCTCGGAGGGGAAGCGGGGGAGGCAGCCGCCGCTCAGGGCTGGCGCTGCGCCTTGCGGGTCTTCTTCACTTCATACATCGCCGCATCGGCGCGGCCGAGCAGACGCTCGGGCTCGGTCTCGCCCGGCTCGGAGACGATCAGACCGATGCTGGCGCCGCCGTAGTCGAGCACCAGACCGCCGCAGGTATAGCGGCCGACGATCTGGCTCTGCAGGCGCTGGTCGAGCGTCTCCGGATCGGTGCTCTCGGTGACCACCACGAACTCATCGCCGCCGTAGCGCGCGACCAGATCACCGCGCCGCACATGGCCCGCCAGCCGCCCGGCGATCTGCTTGAGGAACTCGTCGCCGGCCTTGTGACCGAGCCGGTCGTTGATGCTCTTGAAGCCGTCCAGATCGATGAAGGCGACATGCAGCTGGCGGCCGTCGCGCGCCGCCCGCGCCAGCATGCGCCGCAGCTCGGTCAGCAGGGCGCGGCGGTTGGCCACCCCGGTGAGCGGATCGATGAAGGCATGCGAGGACAGCTCGCGGTTGCTGCGGCGCAGATCGTCCAGTGCCCGCTCGCGCTCCACCTGCAGGGCGATCAGCTCGGCAAACATCGACAGCACTTTGACGGTGGCCGGGGAGACCGCCACGCTGCTGCCGCTGGCCGCGCAGAGGGTGCCGTAGAGGTCCCCCTCGGCGGTGCGCACGGGCTGGCTCAGATAGGTCTTGATGCCCAGCGCCCGCGCCGCCTCGCTATCGCCCCAGCACTCGGCCACGTTGTCGGTGTAGGGGCGGCCTTCGTCGAGGGCGCGCTTGCACAGGGTGTCGTGCCAGGGCACGGTCAACCCCTCGGGAATATTGAGATCCTGCGTATTCCGCGAGTACAGGATGTGCTGCTCGCCACGCCCTTCATCGATCGTGGTGAGGTAGGTGGATTCCATCCCGGTCACGGTCTGCAGCAGGCTCAGCAGCGGCCGGGTGAGGCTCTGCAGGTCCTTGGCGCCGGAGACGGAAGCGGCGAGTTGATCGAGCAGGGGTTCCATGGGGTGACGATACTCCGAAACGGGGGCGCCCAGCCCCCGCGTTCAGGCAGCCTCGGGTTTGAGCACGCCGCGCTTGATCTGGTCGTCCTCGATGGACTCGAACAGCGCCTTGAAGTTGCCTTCGCCGAAGCCCTGGTTGCCCTTGCGCTGGATGATCTCGAAGAAGATCGGCCCGATCACGGTGCTGGTGAAGATCTGCAGCAGGATGCCCTCCACCGGCGCCCCGTCGATCAGGATCTTCAGCTCGCGCAGGCGGGCCAGCGGCTCGCCGTGGTTGGGTACCCGGGCTTCCACCTTGTCGTAATAGGTGTCGAGCGTGTCCATGAACACCACGCCACGGGCGCGCAGCTGCTCCACGGTGGCGTAGATGTCCTCGGTGGCCAGGGCGATGTGCTGGATGCCCTCGCCGCGGTAGTCGCGGATGAATTCGGCGATCTGGCTCTTGTCGTCGGCGCTTTCGTTGATCGGGATGCGGATGCGGCCGCAGGGGCTGGTCATGGCCCGCGAGAACAGGCCGGTCTGCTTGCCCTCGATGTCGAAGTAGCGGATCTGCTTGAAGTTGGCGATCTTCTCGTAGAAGCCCGCCCAGCGATCCATGTTGCCGCGCTCGACATTGTGGGTGAGATGGTCGATCTCCTTGAGGCCGACGCCGCGCGGGCGGGGATCCACACCTTCGAAGAAGCGGAAATCGACGTCATAGATCGAGCGATCGCCGTAGCGGTCGGTGAAGTAGAGCACCGAGTTGCCGATGCCATAGACCGCCGGCAGGCGCAGCTCCATCAGCCCGGTGCGCGGTTCGAAGGGCACGGCGCCCTGCATCACCGCGTACTCGTAGGCGCGCACCGCATCACGCACCCGCCAGCCCATCGCACAGGCCGACGGCCCATGGGCGCGGGCGAACTGCTCGAAGTGCGAGTACGGCGTGGTGTTGACCAGGAAGTTGATCTCGCCCTGGCGATAGAGGGTGACCTCCTTGCTGCGATGCCGGGCGATGGCGGTGAATCCCATCATCTCGAACAGGCGGTGCAGCTGGGCCACGCCCTCGCGGCTGGGGGCGGTGAACTCGACGAACTCGAAGCCGTCGGTGCCCATCGGGTTGCTGCTGCTGCGCCCGTTGCTGGTCTGGATGTCCATGATGATCTCGTTATCGTTGTGGTCAGGCGCCCGCGGCTTCCGCACGCGGGGCATAAAGCGGGGCGAACAGCCCCAGCCGCTTGGCCTGCTGGATCTCGGCCATCAGGTCGGTACGGGTCAGCGCCTGCAGCTCGCTCAGATCCTCGAGGGCGTAGTAGAGCGGCTGCATGATGTCGATGCGGTATGGCGTGCGCAGGGCGTCCTGCAGGGCGAAGCGGCGCACCTGCGGGGTGGCGCTCATCGCGTAGGCGGTCTCGCCAATCGAAGAGAGGATGCCGCCGCCGTAGATCTTCCGTGGCGTACCTGGCGTCTGCAGAAGCCCGAACTCCACCGTGAACCAGTACATGCGGGCGAGGAACACGCGGTCTTCCTTGCTCGCCGCCAGCCCGAGGCGGCCGTAGTGGGCGGTGAAGTCGGCGAACCAGGGATTGGTGAGCAGCGGGGTGTGGCCGAAGATCTCGTGGAAGATGTCCGGCTCCTGCAGGTAGTCCAGCTCCTCGCGGGTGCGCACGAAGGTGGCCGCCGGGAAGCGACGGTTGGCCAGCAGCTCGAAGAACTGCGAGAACGGGATCAGCGCCGGCACCGGCGCCACCTCCCAGCCGGTCTCGCGGCGCAGCACCCGTGACACCTCCTCCAGCTGCGGCACCCGGTCGGTGGGCAGGCGCAGCAGATCCAGCCCGGCGAGGAACTCCGGACAGGCGTGGGGGGCGATGGCACGCGCCTGGCGGGCGTAGAGCTCCGCCCAGATCGCGTGTTCATCCTCGCTGTAATGCACGACGCCGTGGGCGTCTGCCTGGCGTGCGGTGTACTTGCTGGCCTTGGCCATCGTCTGCCCCGGGGTGGTGGGGTGGCAGCCGTTCCATGGAACCGGCCGCTCGGTGAGTGGCGGGATTATCCGCCCGGGCCCGGTCCACCGGCAGCGCGGGGATTCACCCAGTCAGGGGGTTGAATCCCAGCCGGGGTGGAGAGCGATTGCCGCAGCACCGAGGCCAGCCGCGCTGCGTGCTGGCGCAGTTCGGGCACGGCCGTGGCCTCCCAGTCGCGTGCCCGCAGGAACGGACCGATGTAGTACAGCGCGGGCTGCGGCTGGCCATCGCGCCGCAGCAGTCGGTACTGTCCATCCACCTCGAGGCCGAGGCCGAGCGCATCGGCCCGCACCTCGCCCGCCTCGCGCAGGCTGCGCAGCAGCGGCTCGCCCAGACTGCGGGTGTCGGCCTCGGGTCCGGTGCAGTTGATCACCGCGCCGACCGTCAGCTGGCGGGTCGAGCCATCACGCAGGCGGAGGGTGGCGTGAATGCCGTCCAGCCGATCCTCCGCCGCCAGCAGACGGCCGGCCATCCGCTGCAGGCCGCCGCTGGCCTGTTCCTGCGCCAGCGCCGCGCCCAGCTCCGGCGCGCAGCGGTGGCGGTGCACTTCCCAGTAGGGCCGCAGATGGCGCAGAAACCGCGCCCGTTCGGCCTCGGGCAGCGCCTGCCAGAGCGCCGGCGTGTCCACCCGCAAGGCCCCGATCACATCGCGCCAGTCCACGCCCTCCGCGGCGGCGCTCTCGACCTCGGCGCGGAAGGCGCGCAGCCAGTGGCGGATGCGGGGGGTCGCGAGCAGACGCCCCGCCAGCTGCGAGCGGTACTGCGGCGGCTGATCCTGGTCGCGGTGGGCCAGCGGCATCAGCCCGCGGCGGGAGAGGGCATAGAGCGGCGCCTGCACGCCGCGCTCGCGCAGATCCAGCATCACGTCCAGCATGGTCAGACCGGTGCCGATCATCAGCACCGGCTCATCGCGGCGCACGCCCCACAGCGCATCGGGGCGCCACGGATCGCGCACATAGCGCGGGCTGCTCAGCAGCTCGCGGCCCGGAAGCGGCAGGGGCGGGTCACGCGGCGCGAAATGCCCGAGCGCCAGCACCACCGCATCGGCCGCCAGACTCTCGCCGCTGGTCAGCCGCACCTGCAGTCCGCCGCTGCTGCCGCGCTGGATGCGGCGGGCCTCGCCCACCATGGCGCGGAAGCTCGACCCCGAGGGCGGCCGCCGGGCGGCCTCCACCAGCAGGTGCTCGATGTAGTCGCCGAACAGCTGGCGCGGCAGAAAGCTGTGCGCCCCGGCATCCGGCAGGCGCCGCTGGGCGAAGCGCAGGAAGCCCTGGTCATCCCCCGGCAGCACCCCCATGCGGCCGGCCGGCACATTGAGCACATGGCGCTCGGTGCGAGTGCCATAGGCCACCCCTCGTGCCATCAGCCCCGAGCGGTTGAGCAGGATCACCCGCAGCGGCGGTCCCGCGGCGTTGAGCAGGTGGATCGCCGTCAGGGCGCCGCAGAAGCCGGCGCCGATGATCACCACGGTTTTCATGGGGGCGGGGCGGGAGGACCGGCGCGGAGTGTGACCGCGCCGGATCTCACTCAGAGGGCCGCGTAGCGGTCGGTGGCCTGGATCAGCGCGCGCAGGATGCCGGCCTCGCTCGCCGCATGACCGGCGTCACCCACCACCTGGAACTGCGCCTCCGGCCA
Source organism: Nevskiaceae bacterium (assembly GCA_036275365.1). Classification (GTDB taxonomy): domain Bacteria; phylum Pseudomonadota; class Gammaproteobacteria; order Nevskiales; family Nevskiaceae; genus DASUDX01. Next base: position 8,220 of record DASUDX010000136.1, read on the forward strand.
GGCCCGGTGCAGATCCCAGGCCGAGCGCATCGGGCAGACCACGTCATAGCGGCCCTGCACGATGGTGGCCGGCAGATGGCGGATGCGCGAGACATCCTCCAGCAGCTGGTTGGGCCGCTCGAAGAAGCCGCCGTTGACGAAGTAATGGCACTCGATACGGGCGAAGGCATCGGCGAACAGGTCCTCGCCGAAGCGCGCCAGCATGTCGCTGCTCGGAATCAGCTTGGAGGTGGCGCCTTCCCAGACGCTCCAGGCCTTGGCCGCCTGGCGGCGCACGGCGGGGTCCTCGCTGGTGAGCCGGCGGTAGTAGGCCATCACCAGGTCGTCGCGCTCGGCCTCGGGGATTGGCGCCAGGTAATGCTCCCAGGCGTCCGGATAAATCCAGTTGCAGCCCTCCTGGTAGAACCAGCGGATCTCCTCCGGACGCAGCAGGAAGATGCCGCGCAGCACCAGCGCCTTGCAGGCCTCCGGATGACGCTCGGCATAGGCCAGGGCCAGGGTCGAGCCCCAGGAGCCGCCGAACACCACCCAGCGCTCGATGCCGAGGTGACGGCGGATCGCCTCCATGTCCGCCACCAGATCCCAGGTGGTGTTCTCGCGCAGCTCGGCGTGCGGGGTGGAGCGCCCGCAGCCGCGCTGGTCGAACAGCACGATGCGGTAGCGGCGCGGATCGAAGAACTGGCGGTGCCAGGGCTCGCAGCCGCCGCCGGGCCCGCCATGGACGAACACCACCGGCCGCCCCTGCGGATGGCCGCATTCCTCCACATAGATCTCGTGCAGGCTGGAGACGCGCAGGCGATGGGTGGCGTAGGGCTCGATGGCCGGATAGGGCTGGGACATGGAGGAGGTGCCGGCGGAAGTGGCGGCCAGCTTAGCCGGGGCCGGCGGCGGCGGGAACGGAAATTGCCCCCGGGGGATATCCCCCCTAGCCCCCGTCAGGGAGTCGTCACATGCCCCCGCACAGCGCCGCGGTCGCCGAGGTCGAGAAAGCCCTGCTGCCGCGCATCGAAAGCGCCCTGGCCGAGGGCCGGCTGCGCCTGCCCACCCTGCCCACCGTGGCGCTGAAGGTGCGACGGGTGGCGGCGGACCCCAATGCCGGCGTCGACGAGCTGGCCCAGGCCATCGCCAGCGATGTGGCACTCACCGCCCGGCTGATCGCGGTGGCCAACAGCGCGGCGCTGTCGCGCGGGGTGCCGGTGCAGTCCCTGCGCCAGGCCCTGGTTCGGCTGGGGCTGAACCATGCCCGCGACCTGGTCTGCGCGATCGCCGTCGAACAGAGCTTCAACCCGCGCTCGCTGAGCCTGCGCACCCGGCTGGTGGATATCTGGAGCCACAGCAAGGATGTCGCCGCGATCAGCGCGGTGCTGGCCGCCCACTTCAGCCGGGTGTCGGCGGAGTCGGCCCTGCTCGCCGGCCTGCTCCACGAGGTCGGCAGTCTGCCGCTGCTGGCCTGGCTGGAAAGCGAGGGCGAGGCGATGGACCTGCACCCGGCCGAGATCGAAGCGGTGCTCGACCATCTCAAGGGCCCGGTCGGCGCCCGCGTGCTCGCCGCCTGGGCTTTCCCGGAGTCCCTGGCGCGGGTGCCGCTGCGCGCCCCTCGCGGCGGGGACAGTGGCGAAGAGCCGGATCTGGTGGATGTGGTGGCGCTGGCCTGCCGCTGTCACGAGCTCGACTGTGGCCGTGCCATCGAGGGCGATAGCTGGCGGGATTTCCCGCCCGCGCGGCGTCTCGGGTTCCAGGAGCCGGCCGACTATCTCGGCATCGGCCCGCAGCTGCGCCAGCGCATCCGCGACACCCGCCAGCTGCTGCAGTAGGCCGCAGCCAAGCGGGGCCGATCAGAAGTCCCAGTTCAGGCGCAGCCCCAGGGTGCGCGGCGGTGCCAGCGTGGTGTTGGCACCGAAGTCGGTGGCGATCACGCCCTGGCTGTAGAGGGTCTCGCCGAGGTTGCGGCCGAAGGCGGTGAGCCGCAGGCCCGAGCGCCGATGCAGATAGGACAGCCTCAGCCCGTAGACGGTGTAGCGCGGCTGGTCGAAGCGGGGATCGTTGGAGGCGGCGTAGAAGAAGCCGTCGTTGTGGTAGAGATCGCCGCCCAGCTCCAGACGCCCGGCCGCGATATCCCAGGCCTTGGACAGACCCACCACGCCGGTGAACTCCGGGGTGCGCACGGTGCGGCGTCCGCTGTAGTCGTTGTCCGAGCGGAACAGGCCGCTGCCCTCGGGGTAGAGCGCGCTCGGCTGGTCATCAAAGCCCGAGGCATCCGTGTAGCGCAGATAGCGTCCATCCAGCCAGGCACCGGAGAGGGTCAGCACCAGGCGCTCGATGCGCTGGGGCCAGAGGTTGATGCGGGCGTCGAAATCCACCCCCTCTACCTGTGCCGCCTCGGCGTTCTCGAAGCTCACCGCGCCGCCCTGCAGCAGCGAGATGAACTGGACCTGGAAGTTCTCGATCTGGTAGCGGAAGGCCGCCAGATTGAACTGCAGCTGTCCTTCAAACAGGGTGGTCTTGAGGCCGACCTCGCGCGCCTCCAGCGCCTCCGGTTCGACGAAGGCCGGGGGCTGGTAGATCGCCACTGCGTTGTAGGTCGAGGACTTCAGCGCCCGCTGGTAGCTGGCGTAGAGCAGCGTATCGGCTCCGAACGGGCGCAGCTCGAGGGCGAACTTCGGCTTGGTGCTGGTGGTGTTGTCGCGGGTGGGAACGGTGTTGCCGTCGGCATCACGGGCGCCGATCTCGTTCCAGTTGAACAGGGTCTGGAAGCCGCCGTCGTCGAGAAACAGACCCGAGTCCGAGCGGATCAGATAGCGGTCCTCGTCCTGGTAGCGCAGTCCGGCGGTGAGGCCCAGCCAGTCGAAGGGCTGAACCGTCAGCTGGGCGAAGGCCGCCTTGGAGAGCGTGCCGAGAATGCCGTGGAAGGCGATGTCGCCATTCGGGATGTTGAGGTTGGCGGCGCGCAGCAGATCGAGCAGGGGGTCGGGCAGGGACAGCCCCCCGGCCTGCTGGTTGGCGAGGTCCAGGCCGCCGGCCTGCAGATTGGCCGGATCGAAGCCCTGGGCACTCTTGAAGTAATAGCCGCCGACGATCCAGCGGAACCACTCGGACAGCGGGCTGCCATCGTGCGAGAGCAGCTGCAGCTCGGCGGTATCCACCCGCGCGAAGTTGCGCTTCTGATCGAAGGCGGCCAGCGCGCGGGCCGAGCCATCGAAGTCGTAGATAAACACGGACTCTGCCTGCTGGTGGCTGCCGAGCGCGCGCAGTTCCAGCCAGGGCAGCCGGAAGCTGACCCGTCCGTAGAGCACCTCGTTGTCGAAGTCGAGGAAGGAGGGGGTGCTCAGCGCCCCCTCGTAGCCGCGTTGCGCCTCGATGCAGAACGGCGAGTCGAACGGCAGCGCGCAGGGCTGGCTGAAGGCCGGAAGCGGTTCCGCATTGAGCTGGTAGGCGCTGCCGACGCCGGTCTGGGTCACCCGGAGCCCGGCAAGCATCAGGTCCAGCTCCTCCAGGGGTTGCAGCCGCAGCTTCAGCCGCGCACCCCGCGAGCGCTCCAGCGGCAGCGGTTCTCCATTGGCGGTACCGGTGTAGTGGTTGTCCGCGCGGTTGTCGTAGGCGCTGATGTTGAGCGCCGCCCAGCGGCTGACCGGGAGGTTCTGGTAGAGCCGAAAAAAGCGGGTGTCGCGCTGCCCGAACACCGCCTGGATCGAGGTTTCCGCCTGGTCAAACTGGGGGTCGCGGGTCAGTACGCTGATCGCCCCGCCCACGGCATTGCGACCGAACAGCGTGCCCTGCGGGCCCTTGAGCACCTCCACGCGTTCCACCGCGCCGAAGTCCTGATCCAGCCCCTGCGCGAACGGGAAGTAGATGGCGTCGACATAACTCGCCACCGACGGATCGCCGTTGAGGAACACATCCGAGCCGACCCCGCGCAGGTAGATCGTGGTGAACTGCGCCACGTCATTCACGTCCAGCCCCGGCACCGCCTGCTGCAGCGAGAACTGATCGGTGATCTGGCGATCGTCCAGGGTCTTGGGCCCGAAGGCCTGGACCGAGATGGGCACGTCCTGGACGTCCTCCTCGCGCTTCTGCGCGGTCACCACCACCCGCTCGAGGGCGACGGTGTCCTCGGCCGCCACGGCGGCGGCCGGCTCCGATGGCTCGCGCAGTGGCGTCACCGCGAGGCTGGCGGGCGGATCGGCGGCCGGCGCCTCCCCCTGGGCGAGGCCGGGCAGCGGGGTCATCAGCCCGGTCCACAGCATCCAGGCAAGGCCGACCGGGCGCGGTACAAAAGAAGTCCTTTTCATCGGCCGCCACACTAGAGACGCGCGCCTAGGTCCTTCCAATAACTTTTCTCGCCGATCGGTGCCCCTGCGGTTATAAGCCGCGGGTGATCCGGCGAGGCGGCTTCGGTCAGCGCCCGCGGGGCGCCGCCGGGAAGGGCCTGCGACCTGACGCCGTCATCGCCCCGAGGGCGGGTCGCAGCGGGCGGTGCCGGCTGCGCAGGCTCCGCGGCGGCTGTGACAATTTCATTGATAATGTGTGGAGGCCGGGCTAGCATCCGGTCACCGGGGATGTACCGCTTCGCGCCTCCCCAGCGCATTGTGAATGGATGCATCGATGTCCCGACTGGGCGCCCTGCTGTGTCTTGCCGTTCTCGCCCTCGCCTCGCCGCCGCGGGCCGCTGCCGCGCCGGTCACCGCCGACGATCCGGACTTTCCCCGCTACGAGCGCCTGAAGCCCGCCATCGCCTTCTGGACCGATGTCTTCGGCCAGTACTCCGAGCACCAGAGCGTCATCCACTCCAGCGTCTATCCGGGCAAGGTCTTCGAGGTGATCGACCTGCGTGCCGAGGCGGCGCGTCTGGACAAGCCGGCGCTGGCCAGGCTGCGGGCCGAGCGCGAGAAGGCGGCCAAGGCCAGGATCGACCGCCTGCTCGCCGAGGTGCATGCCCGCCGGGGCCAGCCCGAGCAGCTCGATGCCGAGCAGCGGCGGGTCTGGGAGCTGTTCCGCGACATCAAGGGCGATGATCGCTATCGCGAGGCGATCGGCAGCTTCCGCGCCCAGCGCGGGCTCAAGGAGCGCACCCGCCAGGCGCTGGAGATCTCGGGCAAGTATCTGCCGGAGATGGAGGCGATCTTCACCAGCTACGGCCTGCCGGTGGCGCTGACCCGTCTCCCGCTGGTGGAGTCGAGCTTCAATGTCGAGGCCTATTCCAAGGTGGGTGCCGCCGGGCTGTGGCAGTTCATGCCGGCCTCCGCAAAGATCTACATGCGCCTGAACGAAGTCGTCGATGACCGGCGCGACCCCTGGGCCAGCACCCATGGCGCGGCCAAGCATCTGCGCGATGACTACGCGATGCTCGGTGCCTGGCCGCTGGCCCTGACCGCCTACAACCACGGCCGTGGCGGCGTCTCGCGAGGGCTGCAGAAGACCGGCGGGCGCACCCTGATGGACCTGATCGACCGCTATCAGGCCAAGAGCTTCGGCTTTGCCTCGCGCAACTTCTACGCCGAGTTCCTCGCCGCCAGCGATGTCGAGCGCGAGTGGCGCCGCCATTTCGGCGAGGACCTGCAGCGCCGTCCGCTGCTGCGCTACGAGACCGTCGAGACCCGCCACTATGTGCCCTACGAGACCCTGCGCCGGCTCTGCGGGGCGGACGACGAGCTGTTCCGCAAGCTCAACCCGGCCTATCGCCCGGAGGTGATGGACGGCAAGCTCTATGTGCCGCCGGGCCATCTGATCCGGGTGCCGGCCGGTTCCGCCGAGCCCTTCTCGGTGGCCTACGCCAAGCTCGGCGACAACGAGCGCTTCTCCAGCCAGCGCGTCTACTTCCTGCAACACCGCGTCAGCCGCGGCGAGACGCTCGGCCGCATCGCCAGCCGCTACGGGGTCTCGGTGAAGGCGATCCAGTCCGCCAGCGGGCTGAAGAACGCCGGCAGCATCCGCATCGGCCAGCTGCTGAAGATCCCGCCGCGCGAGGAAGCGCGGCCCGGTCCGGTGACGGTGGCGGTGGGCGAGTCCAAGCCCGGGCTCACCCGCGAGGAAACCCGTGCCGCCGAGCAGGCGCGCCAGCCGGTTCGCAACCCCCGCGTGCACAAGGTGCGGGCCGGGCAGACGCTCTCGTCGATCGCCAAGCAGTACCGGGTGTCGGTGGCGAGCCTGCGCGACGCCAACGCGCTCGGCAGCTCCAGCCACATCCGCGCCGGTCAGCGGCTGACCATCCCCGCGAGCTGAGCCTTCAGCGCTGGCAGCGCGGGCACCAGCAGCTGGCCCGCTGACCCAGCCGCTGGCCGCGGATCCGGCTGCCGCAGACCCGGCAGGGCTGACCCTCGCGGCCGTAGACATAGAGATCCTGCTGGAAGTAACCGGCCTCGCCGTGGGCGCCGGCGAAATCGCGCAGCGTGGTGCCGCCCTGCTCCACCGCCTCGGCCAGGACCTCGCGGATGCACTGCGCCAGCCGCGCGCACTGCTGGCGGTTCAGGCGGCCGGCCGGCTTCTGCGGGCGGATGCCGGCGCGGAACAGGCTCTCGGCGGCGTAGATGTTGCCGGCACCGACCACCACCGCGCCGTCCATGATGAAGGTCTTGACCGCGGCGCTGCGCCCGCGCGAGAGCCGGTACAGGTGCTCGCCGTCGAAGGCCTCGGAGAAGGGCTCCGGGCCGAGGTGATCGAGCAGCGGGTGGTGGTCCTGTCCGCCGGGCCAGAGCAGCACCGCACCGAAGCGGCGGGGATCGTTGAAGCGCAGCAGACGGTCGGCGCCAAGCTGCAGATCGAGATGGTCGTGCTTGCGCAGAGGGGTCGCCGGATCCAGCACGAACAGGCGCCCGGACATGCCCAGATGCACGATCAGGCGATCACCGCCGGCCAGCGTCAGCCACAGGTACTTGCCGCGGCGGCCGGTACCGGTCACCGCTTGGCCCTCCAGGCGCGTGGCCAGATCCGCCTCGACCGGCCAGCGCAGGCGGGTCTCGCGGATCACCGCGCGCTCGATGCGCCGGCCCACGACAAAGGGATCCAGCCCGCGGCGGATGGTCTCGACTTCGGGCAGCTCGGGCATGTGCGGATCCCGTCAGTCGGCGACGAACTCCCACAGGAAGGCCATCTTGTCGGCCTCTTCCTCGATCACCTTGCTCACCGGCTTGCCGGCCCCGTGGCCGGCGTCGCGGTCGACGCGGATCAGGATCGGCGCCGGTCCGGCCTGGGCCGCCTGCAGCGCGGCGGTGTACTTGTAGCTGTGGGCGGGATGGACGCGGTCATCGTGGTCGCCGGTCATGATCAGCGTCGGCGGGTAGGCGGTGCCCGGCTTGACCGTGTGCAGCGGCGAGTAGCGGATCAGGGTGTCGAAGCCCTCGCGGGTCTCGCTGCTGCCGTAGTCGCCCTTCCAGGCATAGCCGACGGTGAAGGTGTGGAAGCGCAGCATGTCCATCACTCCAACCGTTGCCACCGCGGCGCCCCATAGGCCCGGATGCTGGTTGACCGCGGCGCCGACCAGCAGGCCGCCGTTGGAGCGACCCCAGATGCCGATGTGCTTGGACGAGGTCCAGCCGCGGTCGATCAGCCAGCCGGCGGCGGCGGCGAAGTCATCGAAGACATTCTGCTTGCGCGCCCGGGTGCCGGCCTCGTGCCACTCGCGGCCGTACTCGCCGCCGCCGCGCAGATTGGCGACCGCGTAGAGCCCGCCGCGTTCCATCCAGGCCAGCGCGCTGGGGTCGTAGACCGGCACCTTGGCGATGTCGAACCCGCCGTAGCCGTGCAGATAGGTGGGGATGCGGCCGTTGGGCTTGAGGCCCTTGCGATGGCTCAGGAACATCGGAATCCGCGTGCCGTCCTTGCTGGTGTAGAACACCTGCTCGGTGACGAAGTCGGCGGGATCGAACACGGTGCGGGTGCCGGGCAGGGCCTCGGCCTCGCCGCGGCGCAGGTCCACCCGGTAGGGCGCCACCGGACGGGCGTAGTCGGTGTAGCTGAAGAACAGCTCGGGATCGCTGGCGCCGCAGCTGAGCCCGGCGATCGAGCCCAGGCCGGGCAGCGTCAGCCGCGGCAGACGGCGCCCGTCGAGGCCGACCCGCTCCAGCCGGCTGGCGGCGTGATGCATGGTGCGCAGCACCAGCTGGCCGCCGCAGAGATGGGCGGATTCCAGGGTGTCCTCGCTCTGCGCGGCGAGCGTGCGCCAGCGGGCGCGCTCGGGCCGGCGCGGGTCCAGGCTCACCACCTGGCGCCGCGGCGCGCGCTCGTCGGTGATCACCAGCAGGCGCTCACCGGTGCTGCCCACCACCTCGTACTGGCCCTCGATGGTGTCGATCACCGACAGCAGCGGCCCCTGCAGGACCGGCTGCACGGGGTTGCCGAGATCGCGCACGCGCAGGCTGTTCTGGTTGCCGGACCCGATGCGCTCGCTGATCACCAGCCAGCGGCCATCCTCGGTGACCTGGCCATTGACGAACCAGCGCGGCTGGTCCGGGCGCTCGTAGAGCAGCAGGTCCTCGCTCTGCGGGCTGCGCAGGCGGTGGTAGTAGAGCTTCTGGTGGGCCAGCTCGTCGAACACGGTCTGGTTGAGGCCCTCGCCGCGCGGCGGCACCAGCGGATAGCGCGAGTAGACGAAGCCGGCGCTGTCGCGGGTCCAGCTGGCGCCGGAGAACTTGATGCGCTCCAGCGTCTCCGGCAGATCCTCGCCGGTTTCCACATTGCGGATGCGGAACTGGTTCCAGTCCGAGCCGGCCTTGGCGGTGCCGTATACCACCCAGCGGCCATCCGGGGAGACGCTGAACTGGGTCAGCGCCACGGTGCCATCGGCGGACAGCCCGTTGGGGTCGATCAGGATCCGCGCGGCGCGCTCCGGGTGATCCTGCACATAGAGCGGGGCCTGGTTGCGGCTGCCGTCGTTGTAGGTGAAGAACAGGCGACCGGCCACCTTCTCCGGGGTGCCCATGCGCGGGGTGTTCCACAGCGCCGTCAGCCGCTCGGCGAACTCGGCGCGGGCCGGCAGCGAGGCCAGCAGCGGCAGGCTCAGACCGTTCTGGGCATCGATCCAGCGGCGCGTGTCGGGGGCATCCAGATCCTCCAGCCAGCGCCAGGGATCGGCCACCGGGGTGCCGTGGTAGTCGTCCACCACCGGGCCGCGCGGACTGGGCGGGTAGAGCAGGGGCGCGGCGCTGGCCGCGCCCAGGGTCAGCAGCAACAGCAGGAAGGAGACGGTACGCAGCGTCATGGCGATCTCGCAGGCTGGATGGTGCGGCGCACAACGAAGGCCGCTATCCTAGGCGGGCATTCGAGGTCGCAACCGGATCGGGGCTGCAGCATAGCGAGGCCCCGCCCCGGCCGGTATGCCGACAGCCGTCCCTCAACCAGAACACTGCGGCCCTGCCGCCCGGAGAGTCATCATGTTCACCCGCACTGCCGCGTCTGCAGCCCTGCTGCTGCTGGCACCCGTCGCCCTGGCCCAGAGCGAGGACACGCCCCCCAACTACGGCGGCGTGATGGGCAGCTACATCGTCACCGACAACGCCCGCAACGCCGATGAAGGCTACGGCGCGCACCTGTTCTACGGCATGCCGCTGAACAGCCTGTATGCGATCGAGGCCAGTGTGTTCGGCCATCGTTTCAATCTCGAGAACGGCGGTGACGACAAGGGCTATGGCTTCGGCGCCGATGCCGTGCGCCGTCATGTCTACAACGACCGCATCACCGCCTTCGCGCTGGCCGGTCTCGGCGGTCTGTACGAGGAAATCGGCCCGGACGACGAGTTCTCGCCCTTCGCCAACATCGGCGCCGGCGCCCTGTTCCAGCTCAACGAGCAGCTGCGTCTGCGCACCGAGGCGCGCTACTACGCGACCTTCAACGACACCTCCTACCCGGGCGAGGATGTGATCTACGACGTGCGCTTCAACTTCGGCGTCGAGCTGCCGTTCGGCGAGCCGGCCCCGGTCGAGGTGGTCGAGGAGCCGGTCGCGCCGCCGCCGCCGGTCGCATCGATCGACGATGACAACGACGGCGTGCCCAACGATGCCGACGCCTGCCCGGACACCCCGCCCGGCTTCACCGTGGACGCCACCGGCTGCATCGTGCAGCAGACCGTCGCCTTCCAGAACATCCAGTTCGACTTCGACTCCGATGTGCTGACCGAGTCCTCGGCCGAGCTGCTGCGCGGCATCGCCGCCGGTCTGAAGAGCCAGACCGATCTGAAGGTCGACATCGCCGGCCACACCTGCTCGCTGGGTCCGCAGGCCTACAACCTGACCCTGTCCGAGCGCCGCGCGGCCTCCGTCAAGCAGTTCCTGGTGGGTGAGGGCATCGAGGCCGACCGCATGACGGCCGAGGGCTTCGGCGAGTTCAACCCGATCGCCCCCAACGACACCGAGGAAGGCCGGGTGCAGAACCGCCGCGTCGAGTTCAAGGCCAAGGTGATGTAAGGCTCCCCCATGGGAACCTCCTGCAAGCCCGGCATCGCCGGGCTTGCTGCTTTCCGGGGTCTGCTCGCGCTTGCCGGGACCGGAGCCCGGCAGTAAGGTGCGCGCGGCATGAAGATCATCATCCTGGGCGCGGGCCAGGTGGGTTCCACCCTGGCGGAGAATCTCGCCAGCGAGTCGAACGATGTCACCGTGGTCGATGTCGATGGCGCCAAGCTCGGTGATCTGCAGGAGCGCTTCGACATCGGCACCGTGCTCGGCCACGCGGCCCATCCGCAGATCCTGCGGCAGGCCGGCGCCGACGACGCCGACATGATCATCGCCGTCACCTCCAGTGACGAGACCAACATGCTGGCGTGCAAGATCGCCGCCACCCTGTTCCACACGCCGACCAAGATCGCCCGGGTGCGCTCCGGCGAGTATCTGCGCGAGAAGGGCCTGTTCGACCAGGAGGCGCTGGCGGTCGATCTGCACATCTCGCCCGAGCAGCTGGTCACCGACTACATCCGTCGCCTGATCGAATACCCGGGTGCGCTGCAGGTGGTGGACTTCGCCGAGGGCCGGGTGCGGCTGGTCGGCGTCAAGGCCTACTACGGCGGGCCGCTGGTGAGCCGCCAGCTCAAGGAGCTGCCGGAGCATCTGCCGGATGCCGATGCGCGGGTCGCCGCCATCTACCGGCGCGGCCGGCCGATCATCCCCGAGGGCGACACGGTGATCGAGGCGGAGGACGAGGTGTTCTTCGTCGCCGCCCAGGAGCACATTCCCAAGATCATGGCCGAGCTGCGCAAGCTCGATAAGCCGGTGAAGCGGGTGATGCTGGCCGGCGGTGGCAACATCGGCCTGCGCCTGGCCCGCGCGCTGGAAAGCCATCTGCAGGTCAAGATCATCGAGCGCAGCAAGGAGCGCGCGCGGTTCCTCTCCGAGCAGCTGCAGCGCACCGTGGTGCTGTGCGGCGACGCCGCCCACGAGGATCTGCTGATGGAGGAGAACATCGAGGATGTCGATGTCTTCTGCGCCATCACCAATGACGACGAGGCCAACATCCTCTCGGCGATGCTGGCCAAGCGGCTGGGTGCGCGCAAGGCGCTGTCGCTGATCAACCGGGTGTCCTATGTGGACCTGGTCGAGGGCGGGGCGATCGACATCGCCATCAGCCCCCAGCAGTCCACCGTCTCGGCCCTGCTCGCCCATGTGCGGCGCGGCGACATGGTGCGGGTCCACTCGCTGCGGCGCGGGGCCGCCGAGGCGATCGAGGTGGTGGCCCACGGCGATCGCAAGTCGAGCCGGGTGGTCGGACGCCGGCTGGAGGAGATCAAGCTGCCCACCGGCTGCACGGTCGGCGCCATCGTCCGCGGCGAGCAGGTGCTGATTGCCCATCACGATGTGGTGATCGAGCCCGAGGATCACCTGATCCTGTTCATCGTCAACAAGAAGAACACCCGCGACGTCGAGAAGCTGTTCCAGGTCGGCCTCGGCTTCCTCTGACCCTGGCGATGCCGCAGACCCCGATCCGCCGCAACACCTCGGTGCACCGCTTCATCACGGTGCAGCGCATCACCGGGCTGCTGCTGATGGTGTTCTCGCTGACCATGCTGCCGCCGCTGGCGGTGGACCTGTGGATGGACGAGGACACCACCGGCCCCTTCGTCGCCGGGTTTCTGATCACCCTGATCACCGGCGCCGGGCTGTGGCTGCCGGCCCGCAGCGCCCACGCCGAACTCAAGGTTCGCGACGGCTTCCTGATCACCGTGCTGTTCTGGGCGGTGCTCGGCCTGTTCGGAGCCATCCCGCTGTACTTCGCCGACGAGGCCTGGCACAGCTATACCGAAGCCGTGTTCGAGTCGGTCTCCGGGCTCACCACCACCGGTGCCACCACGGTGGCCAAGGGGCTCGACGAGCTGCCGCACTCGCTGAACTACTACCGCGTCCAGCTGCACTGGCTGGGGGGCATGGGCATCATCGTGCTGGCGGTGGCGGTGCTGCCGATGCTGGGGATCGGCGGCATGCAGCTGTACCGGGCGGAGACGCCGGGGCCGATGAAGAATGCCAAGCTCACCCCGCGCATCACCGAGACCGCGCGGGTGCTCTGGCTGCTCTACGCCGCGCTGACCGCGCTGTGCTTCATCATCTACTGGGCACTCGGCATGTCGGCCTTCGATGCCCTCTGCCACGCCTTCTCGACCCTGTCCACCGGCGGCTTCTCGACCCACGACGCCAGCATCGGCTGGTTCGACAGCCTCGGCATCGAGATCGCCTGCATGGTCTTCATGCTGATCGGCTCGGCCAACTTCGCGCTTCACTTCCTCGCCTGGCAGCGGCTGGATCCGCGCGTGTACTGGCGCGACGGCGAGTTCCGCGCCTACATCGCGGTGCTGATCGGCTTCGGTCTGCTGATCTGCATCCCGCTGATCCTCGCCGGTACTTACGAGGACTGGACCACGGCCGTGCGCAAGGGCCTGTTCCAGCTGGTGGCCTATGGCACCACGGCGGGCTTTGCCACCGCCGATCCCACCAGCTGGCCGCATTTCGTGCCGATGCTGCTGCTGCTGTCCGCCTTCATGTTCAGCTGCTCGGGCTCGACCGGCGGTGGCGTCAAGATGATCCGCCTGGTGCTGTTCGTCCGCCAGGCGCTGCGCGAGCTGCAGAAGCTGATCCACCCCAGCGCCGAGGTGGCGATCAAGTACGACGGCAAGGTGGTGCCCAACGAGATCGTCTATGCGGTCGGCGGTTTCTTCTCGGTCTACATCGGCATGACCATCCTGCTGACCTTCGTGATGGTCGCCACCGGTCTGGATGTGGTGACCGCGTTCTCGGCAGTGGCTGCGACCATCAACAACATGGGTCCTGGCCTGGGCAGCGTCAACGCCAACGTCGCCGTGGTCAGCGATGTCGGCAAGTGGGTGATGATCTTCGCCATGCTGCTCGGCCGTCTGGAGATCTTCACCCTGCTGGTGATCTTCACGCCCTCGTTCTGGCGTCGGTAAAACCTCCCGGTCGGCCGCCGCGGCAAGGCCTGCCGGACTAAGCTCGCGGGGATAGGGCGCGGAGCGGTCGATGAGGGTGCGCGGGGCTTGTCTGATGGGATTGCTGCTGGCGCTGCCGCCGGCCTGGGCCGATGGCAGCCCTGATGCCGGCTTTGCCGATCAGGGCGTGCTGCGCGCCGATCTCAGCGCCGGCAGCAGCCTGCCGGGTGCCGAGCGGGATGTGGTGGCCGAGGTGCTCGAGCGGGCGGATGGCAGCTATCGCCTGGCCGGCACCGCGGTGGTGCGTGCCGAGGACGGCGGCGAGGTGCCCAATGCCGCGGTGTTCTTCGCGGAGGTCTCGCCCGGCGGCGTGTTGCGCAGCAGCCGGGTGGTGCGCAGCGGCCGCGGCACCGCCGAGAGCCTGGTCTTTCTGCCGGGTGGCGAGAGCGTGATCGCCGGAGGCTTCCAGGATACCGAGGGCCTGTTCCGCGCCAGCCTGCGCAAGTTCGGCAGCGACGCGCGCCTGCTGGCGGCCTATTCCCAGCCCGCCGAGCGCGCCCGGCAGAGCTTCTGCCGTCAGCTGCGAGTCGACCCGGCCGGGCGCCTGGTGGTGGCCTGCGTGAGCGGTGATACCGCCGACGCCGCCACCTTCCGCGCCACCCTGCTGCGCCTGGATGCGAACCTGACCCCCGACCCGGATTTTGCCGAGGCCGGGCGTTCGGTGCTCCCCACGGTGCCGGCGGTCGAGGGGGTCATCCGTACCTCCGCGGTCACCGTCGCGCCTCGGGCGGAGGGCGGGTACTGGCTGGGGGTGGAGCTGTGCGACCGCGACAACCGCTGCCCGCGCTACGGTCTGGCCCGGGTGGACGCCGAGGGGCGCCCGGACGAGCGCCTCGCGCCCGGTGGCCTGCGGCTGTCTCCCCAGCAGCCGGGTGCGGCCGGCGGCGGACTGTTTCTGAGCGCCAGCACGGTGGATGCCGAGGGCCGTCTGTATCTGGGCGGCCAGGACTTCGCGCCGGCCGGGTCGGGCCTGCGCAGCCGCGCCTTCGTCACCCGCTACGGTGCCGATGGCGAGCTGGACACCGGCTTCGGCGAGGGCGGCTCGGTGTTTCTGAGCAGCGCCGAGCCATACGAAGGCTTCGAGATCTCGTCGATCCAGATCCAGCCGGATGGTGCGGTGCTGGCCGCCGGCACCGGCCAGGTGATCCGCTTCGACGCCCAGGGCCGGCGCGACACCGGCTTCTCGGCGCCGGAGGTGTTCACCCTCGGCGGCTTCACCCGGCCGACGATCATCGCCGGTGCCCAGCTGGTCGATCAGGGCCGGCGACTGCTGGTGCTGGGCGGGGTCTGCGGCGCCTGCATCGAGTTCGACGGCGATCCGGGCGATGCCAGCCAGGCCTTCGTCGCTCGCCTCAACCTGAGCCCGGTGGTGCGTGACCGTACGCCCGATCCGCTGGCCTTCGGCCGCCGTCGCAACGCGGCACCCGGGGTGCTGGTGGCGTCGCGGGTGCTCACCGTCAGCGGCATCAGCGAGCCGGTGCCGGTCCGCATCAGTGGTCCGGAGGCGGTCTACTCGGTGAACGGGGCCCGCTATACCGCACAACCCGGCGAGGTACGCGCGGGCGATACCCTGCGGGTACGGCTGCGCTCGAGCCTGCGGGCGGGACGCGCCCAGGCCGCCATTGCCCGTCTCAGCGTCGGCGAGACGGCAGCGAGCTTCACCGTGCTGACGGTGGTCGACGACCAGGCCGATCCGCTGAGCTTCCCCGACCGTGAGGGTCTGGTGGCCGGTGAGGAGGTGGTCTCCAGCGTGGCCACGCCCACCGGATATACCGTGGCCCTGCCGCTGCGCCTGGGTGGGGACGCCAGCTGCACGGTCAGCGTCGCCGGCGGCTTCTTCGAGACCGGGGGCACCGTGGTGCCGGGGCAATCCCTGCAGCTGCGCGCCCGCAGCCCGGCCACCGCCGGCGCCTCGGCCCAGTGCAGTGTGCAGCTGGGCGAGGGGCCGGTCAGCGTCTGGCGCTTCCGCAGCGCGCCCTGAGCCTTGCGGCTGTCGCCTGGCCCGGGCGATGGCGGATACTGGGCTGCCCGCCCACCCCGCCTCCTGCCATGTCGGTCTTCACCAAGGTTGCCCATGCCGAGCTGGTCGAGTTCCTGCGCAGCTATCCGGTTGGCGAGCTGATCGGCTTCCAGGGCATCGGCGAGGGGGTGGAGAACACCAACTACTTCGTCGACACCACCGACGGCCGCTGGGTGCTGACCCTGTTCGAGCGGCTCAACCACCAGGATCTGCCGTTCTTCCTGGGCCTGATGGATCACCTCGCCTCGCGCGGCTTTCCCGGCGCCATGCCGGCGCGCACCCGCCAGGGCCAGAACCTGACCGTGCTCAACGGCAAGCCGGCCGCGCTGGTGCGGCGGCTGGTCGGCCAGAGCGTGCTGTTCCCGACGCTGGAGCAATGCGCCCAGGTCGGCCGGGCGCTGGGCGATCTGCATGTGCTCGGCGCGAGCTACGGCGGGCGCTGCAGCAACACCCGCGGTGCGGCCTGGCGCGAGACCACCGGCCGCGCCCTGCTGGCGCAGACCGATGCCGCCCAGCGCGCGCTGATCGAGGACGAGCTGCGCGCCCAGGCCTGGCTGCCGCTGCAGCAGCTGCCGCAGGGGGTGATCCACGCCGATCTGTTCCGCGACAACGTGCTGTTCGTCGAGGACCGGCTCACCGGCGTGATCGACTTCTACTACGCCTGCCACGACGCCCTGCTCTACGACCTCGCGGTGACCTGCAATGACTGGTGCTGCGAGGCGGACGGCCGCCCCAATCCGGCCCGCTGGCAGGCGCTGGTGACGGCCTACCGCTCGCGCCGCGAGCTGACCGAGGGCGAGATCGGCGCCTGGCCGCTGACCCTGCGCGCCGCCGCGCTGCGCTTCTATCTCTCGCGCCTGTGGGACTGGACCTTTCCGCGCGAGGGCGATGTGGTCCATGTCAAGGATCCGGCCCAGTACCGGCGCATCCTCGAATACCATCGCGCACACCAAGCCCCGCCGCTCTGAAGCGGGGCCACCGAGGAGGACGGGCATGCTGGGTTTGAACCGCTACCAGTGGACGGTGCTGTTTGCCGCCTGGCTGGGCTGGGGCTTCGATGTGTTCGACGGCCTGCTGTTCAACTATGTGGCGCCCAACTGCGTACCCACCCTGCTCGGGCTGGAGATCGGCTCGCCCGAGGCCAAGCAGGCCACCATCTACTGGACCGGCCTGCTCACCGCGGTGCTGCTGCTCGGCTGGGCGGTGGGCGGCGTCGCCTTCGGCTGGGTCACCGACCGCATCGGCCGCAAGCGCACCCTGCTGCTGACCATGCTGATGTACTCGCTGGGCACCTTCGCCTGCGCCTTCGCCACCAGCATCGAGATGCTGCTGGTGTTCCGCATCATCACCGCGCTGGGCATCGGCGGGGAGTGGGCGGCCGGGGCGGCGATGGTGGCCGAGGTGGTGCCCGAGGACAAACGCGTGGAAGCCGGCGCCCTGCTCTACACCGCGGCGCCGATGGGCCTGTTCCTCGCCACCTTCGTCAATCTGCAGGTGGCCGGCCGCTGGTTCCCGGACGATCCGGAGACCTCCTGGCGCTATGTCTTCCTGTTCGGCCTGATTCCGGCCTTCGTCGCCTTCTTCGTGCGGCTGTTCATCGAGGAGCCCGAGCGCTGGCAGAAGGCCGCAGCCAGCGCCCCGCCGCCGCGGCTGTCCGAGCTGTTCACCCCGGCCTACCGGGTGGCGACGATCTCCGGCCTGTCGATGGCGATCATCTGTCTGCTCATGTGGTGGAGCAACAACGCCTTCATCCCGCTGATCTCCACCGGACTCGCCCAGACCGCGGCGCTGGAGCAGGGGCTGGATCGCAGCGCCACCCTGGCCCTGGTCGAAAGCTGGAAGGCCACCGCCACCAACTACTTCAACCTCGGTGGCCTGATCGGCACCCTGCTGACCATCCCGGCGGCCAAGCTGCTCGGACGGCGACCGATGTTCGCGCTCTACTTCGTCGGCTCGGCCCTGGCCATCTTCGCCACCTATGGTCTGGCGCTGAGCCCGGAATCGCGGCTGCTGATGTACTTCTTCATCGGCCTGACTGTGTTCGGCGTGTTCGGCAGCTTCACCTACTACCTGCCGGAGCTCTACCCGACCCGCCTGCGCGGCTCCGGCTCGGGCTTCTGCTACAACTTCGGCCGCATCTTCGCCGCCGGCGGGCCCTTCCTGGTCGGGGTGATCGCCGCCCAGGGGGCGAATGCCTTCGCCACCGCGCTCTCGGTGCTGTTCTGGGTCGGCGTGATCCCGCTGCTGGGCCTGCTGCTGATGCCCTGGGTGATCGAAACCCGCGGCCGCGCCCTGGTCGACTGAGGCGCGGCTCAGCCGCTCGCCGGCAGCACATAGCTGCCGGTGGCGTGCAGGGCCAGACGCGCCGGGTCCTCCGTCCAGGCCCGGCAGTCCATCACCACCAGGCGCCGGCCCTGCTTGAGCAGGCGCGCCTCGGCGTGCAGATCGCCGGGCACCGCCTTGTTGAGGAAGTGCAGGGTCAGATCCGAGGTCACCGCCATCAGCTGCGGACCCAGATGGGCCAGCACGCAGGCGTACATCGCCGTGTCCACGGCGGCGAACAGCGCCGGCCCGGACACCACCTGCCCCGGACGCAGCATCCACGGGCGGAAGGCCAGCCGCACCTGCACCCGGCCGGCTTCCAGCGCCTCCACCCAGAACCACTCCTGTGCGCTCTGGCGGGGAAAGCCCTGGCGGATCAGCTGCTGTACGGCCTCGGCATCGAGCATCGGGTTCATCGCGGACTCATCGGCAGAACAAGGGGCTCACCACAGGCCGAGACCCTGCAGGGCATCGGCGATCAGTTTCAGGCTCAGCAGCAGCAGCACGCCCTGGAACAGCCGGCGGAACTGGCGCGGGTCGAGCCGGTCGTTGAGGCGCTTGCCGATCACCGTGCCGGTGATCACCGCCACCGCCAGACCCGCCAGCAGCAGCGGCTGGGCGAAGGCCGAATAGCCCACGGCGCCGAAGGCCAGCACGCGCAGCCCATGGCCGAAGGTCTGGGTCAGGGCCAGGGTGCCGATGGTGGTCTGCTGGCGCCATTCCGGCCGCAGAAACAGGCGGCCGACGAACAGGCCGGTGGCACCCACGAACAGGCCCAGCGCGCCGTTGACCGCGCCGGCCAGCACGAAGGCCAGCCGCGCCGGCAGCGGCGCGGCCTCCGCCGCCGGCAGCAGCGAGACCAGGATCAGGCCGGCCAGCACCAGGGCGATCACATGCGGGTTGACCGCCACCGCATAGGGCGCGATCAGCCAGGTGGCCGGCACCGCGGCGAGCAGGAACCAGCCGGTGGCCCGCCACTCGACATGGCGGGCATAGGCGGCGGTGCGGCTGAGGTTGGCAACGAACTGCACGGCGGCGAACAGCGGCACCGCCTCCGCCGGCGCCAGCCCGGCCGCGAACAGCAGGGCGATCAGCACCGTGCCGCCGCCCAGACCCGCCACCCCGGAGAGCGCACTGGTGAACAGCGCGGCCAGGATCAGCCCCGCTTCCAGCAGGCCCAGGCTCACGGGCGCTCGTCGTCGTAGAGGGCGACCGGGAAGCGCTCGCTGGCGCGGGCGAAGCGGGCGTCCTGCGGGCTGTCGTAGCGCACCCGCACGGTGGCCAGGCGATCGCCCTGGGCGAGGGAATCGTCACTCAGGCTCAGCTCGCTGCTCTGCACCCGGAACCAGTTGCGCGGGGTGAAGCGCAGCACCCGCCGCGACAGGCTCACCTGCGGATCGTCCACCGACAGGCGCAGGGTCACCTCGCCCTGGGGTTCGGCGGTGAGCCGCCAGGCCAGCGCCACCGGGCCCGGATCGAACGGCGGGTTCTCGATCAGGCCGCGATACAGGGTCTGCTCGTGCTCATAGCCCGGTGGCAGCGGCAGGCTGTCGCGGTAGTGGCGGCGCAGCTGCTGCAGCACACCGGCGTTGTCGGCGGCATCCGGCTCGCCCGCCGGAACCCCGCAGGGGCCGCCGGCGCAGTCGGTCTGGCGCGGGTTCGAGAAGCGCCCGAGCACCGGCGCGAGGTAGCTCATGATGGTGCCGAAGCGGCCGGGGATGCCGTAGCCGAAGGCATGCTCGAACACCCCGCCGCCGCCATGGGCGCGATCGTGGGCCAGCCCGAGGTTGTGGCCGATCTCGTGGGTGAAGAGGTGGTCGAAGCAGCCGCCGCCCTCGAGCGCGCGATCGCTGGTGGCCGAGACCTGGTAGGCGCTGTAGCGCTCGCCGCGGGCGTAGTGGGTGAGCAGCCAGGCGTTGCCGCAGCTGTCATGGCTGGGCAGATAGGGCCGGATCAGCGCGACGAAATCGGCGGCGCGGCGGAAGCGCCGTTCGCCGGCATCACGGCCGGTGGCCTGGGCGCCGATCAGCCTGGGGGTGAAGGCATCCAGGGCCAGCACATTGCTCTGGCTGGCGCTGGTCGCCACCTCGGCATGACCGACCTGGCGCAGGGCCAGTGCGACCCCGCTGCGGGCGAAGGCCTCGTTGGCGTAGGTGAGCAGATGATCCAGCCGCGCCTGCACCCCGGCGGCGCTGCCGTAGAGCTGGCGCAGCTCCGGCGTGGTGTAGAAGAACACCGTGGCGGTGACCACCGTGCTGGCGGCCAGGGGCTGCGCCTGGGTCCGCGCGAGCGAGGCGCCGGGCAGCCAGCGCGGGCCCTGCGCCGGCGGGCGGCGGGCATCACCGGCCTGGGGCGGCGGCGGGGGCAGCGCCTGGCGCTGCGGGTCCACCAGCCGCGCCTGACCGTTGCGCTGCTCCAGCCACCAGCGCTCGCCGGCGAGTTCGAGGCTGCCGGTCAGCGCGCTCCCCGGGCCGGCGGTCACCAGCCCGGCCGGTTCGCCGTCCGGCTGCTCCAGCACCAGGCTGCGGCTGCCCGCCGCGTGTTCGATCACCCGGCGCACGATCAGCGTGCGCGCCCCGCTGGGCAGGGCCAGGGTCAGGGTCTGGCCGGGACGGGCGGCCGCGAGGGCGGGCGTTCCGGCCAGCGGCCAGACGCCCGCGGCGAGTGGCGCGGCCAGGCTCAGCTCGGCCGCCGCCAGCGGCCCGGCGAGCAGCAGGGCGGCGCCCAGAACCGCCGCTGCCAGCGCCGGCTTCACAACACCAGCACGCTGGCCAGACCCAGCATCAGGCCCATGCCAGCGATGTCGGTGCCGGTGGTGAGGAAGATGCTCGAGGCGGTGGCCGGATCGGCGCCGAAGCGCTTGAGCAGCAGCGGGGTCATCACCCCGAACAGACCGGAGAACATGCAGGCGCCGGTCATCGCCAGCGCAATCACGATACCCAGCAGCACCGGGCTCGCCTCGCTGGCCGGGCCCCCGGAGGCGGTCCACCACATCGCCAGACCGGCGACGACGCCGGTGAGCAGGCCGTTGAGCGCGCCCAGGGTCATTTCCTTGAGCACCAGACGGCGCACCGAGACCTTGGCCAGATCGCCGAGGGTCAGCCCGCGCAGGGTGATGGCCAGGGTCTGGCAGCCGTTGTTGCCGGACTGGCCGGCGAGCACTGGCAGGAAGGCGGCCAGCGTGACGATCTGGGCGATGGTGTCCTCGAACAGTCCGACCACGAAGGCCGCCAGGAAGGCGGTGAGCAGGTTCAGCTGCAGCCAGGGGTGGCGCATGCGGAAGGCCCGCCAGAGGCTGGTGGTGACGCGCTCTTCCTTGTCCACACCGACCATCTGGCCGGACTGGGCGCTGATCTCGATGGCCTGCCGCTCGAACAGCCGCCAGCCGCGCACCACGCCGACGATGCGGCCCTGCCCGTCGGTCACCGGATAGACCGGGTAGTGGCGGTGCACCGCCGCGCGGATGGCGTGGCTGGTGCTGTCGCCGGCGGCAAAGCCGAAGGGCTCGCGCAGCATCAGGCTGCGCAGGGTCTGGGTGGGCTGGGCGAGCAGCAGATCGCGCATCACCACCAGCCCCACCAGACGCTGCTCCGGCCCGCTGGTGACATAGAGATAGGTGATCAGCTGCGGGGTGGCGTGCTCGCGCAGGAAGCGGATCGCCTCCGCCACCGGGGTATCGGCATCGAGCACGCCATGGGCCGGTTCCATCAGCTCGGCGACGCTGCCCGGGGGCGGTGCCGCAGCCGGGGTCAGGGCGCCGGCCCGCAGCGCCTCGGGCAGGTGCTGGTCGATCTCGCTGGCCAGCGCCGCCGGCAGGCGGCTGCGCACCCACTCGCGGGCGGTCTCACCCTCGCGGGCCAGCAGCTCGGCGCCATCGCGCGGAACCCGGGTCAGCACAGCCCGCAGCAGCTCCTGCAGGGACTCGGGACTGGGGGCTGTCTCGCTCACGCCTCGGCTCTCCCGGAAACGGTGCCTCAGAGGCTACACCGGCTCGCTGACACTGGCATCCCGATGGTGTTCGACGACATTCAACACCACCCCGGCGGGATCGATCAGGGAGAAGCTGCGCTCGCCGTTCTCCCACACCTGCAAGCGGCTGAAGATTTCGACGCCGCGCGCCACCATCTGACGATGGGTGGCCAGCACATCATCCACCTCCAGCGCCAGGCACAGCCCGCGCGAGAGGGTGGCGTGGCGGAACAGCGGCAGCCGCTGTGGCGGCTCCGGGTGCAGAAAGCCGATCTCGAAGCGGCCCTGGGCCGAGGCCGTGCACAGGTGCAGATACCAGCGGCTTTCGAACAGCACGCGGGCCTCCAGCGCCCGTTCGTAGAAGGCGCGGCACTCGGCCAGTGCCGGGGTGGTGACGATCGGATAGACGTGGCGCATGGGCTCAGGCGTCGCGGGAGAGATCCGCCAGCGCCGCGCCGCCCTGCTCCCAGTTCTGGCCGTCGAAGTCCTCGTAGTCGACCGCGCGCAGGGTGCCCGGCTCCACGCAGCGCAGGTTGATCGAGTAGCCGTCCGGGTTGGAGCGCGGCACATAGAAGCTCTTGATCCCGCAGATCTGGCAGAACAGATGGCGCGCTACCCCGGTGTTGAAGGTGTAGGTCTGCAGCACCTGGGCACCCTGCAGCAGGGTGAAGCGGGTGGCCGGCACGATCAGGTGCTCGTAGCCGGTGCGCGCGCACATCGAGCAGTTGCAGCGCTGCACCCGGACCTGTGCCGGCGCCTGGAAACGGAACCGCACCGCCCCGCAGTGACAGCCGCCGTGATGGTCCAGCATCGCCTCTGCTTTGATCATCGCGCAAACTCCCGCACAAAATATAATAAACTGGCACAAGTACCGGCAGGGCCGGCACAGCAGGGCAACAGGGTGGCGGATTTCGTGAAACTGCGCTTCACCAAGATGCAGGGCACCGGCAACGATTTCGTGGTGATTGACGCCACGCGGGCGCCCTTCGTGCCCGAACCGGCCCTGCTCGCCCGCCTCACCGACCGCCGCTACGGCGTGGGCTGCGACCAGGTGCTGGTGGTGGAGGCGGCCGGCGGTGCGGATGTCGATTTCGACTACCGCATCTTCAATGCCGATGGCAGCGAGGTCGGCCAGTGCGGCAATGGCGCCCGCGCGCTGGCGCGGTTCGTGGCCGACCGCGGCCTCAGCACGCAGCGCCGGCTCACCGTGCGCACCCGCAGCGCCCGCCTGCAGCTGGAGCGGCTGGACGATGGCCAGGTGCGGGTCAACCTCGGCGCGCCCCGCCTCGCGCCGGAGGAGATCCCGCTGCGCCTGCCGGCGGCCCCGCACTACCAGCTGGAACTGCCCGGCGAGGGCAGGGTGGCATTCGCGGCGCTGAGCATGGGCAATCCGCATGCGGTCCTCCGGGTCGAGGATGTCGACACCGCCGCGGTCGAGCGGATCGGCCGCGCCCTGCAGCAGCACCCGGCCTTCCCCGAGCAGGTCAATGTCGGTTTTCTGCAGGTGCAGAATCCTCGCCACGGGCGCCTGCGCGTCTACGAGCGCGGGGCTGGCGAGACGCTGGCCTGCGGCAGCGGCGCCTGCGCCGCGATGGTGGCCGGTGTCCTGGCCGGCTGGTTCGAGCCGCAGGTCCAGCTCGCCATGCGCGGTGGCGCGCTGCAGCTGGAGTGGGCGGGGCCGGGGCAGCCGGTGTGGCTGACCGGGCCGGTGGAAACCGTTTTCGAGGGAGAGCTGGAATGGCCGAGACCCTGAGTGCGGCGCCGCTGTCCGAGGCCGCGGTGGTGGCCTGGCTGCGCGAGCATCCGGATGTGCTCGCCCGCCATCCGGAGCTGCTGGAGACCATCGAGCTGCAGCATGCGGCCGGCTCGGCGGTGTCCCTGATCGAGCGCCAGGTGGAGATCCTGCGCGGACGCAGCCAGCGCCTGGAGGATCGCCTCGGCCAGCTGGTGGAGGCCGCCCGCGACAACGAGCAGCGCGCCCGCCATGTGCACAAGCTGGCGCGCACCCTGATCCGCGCACCGACCCTGGCCGCCGCGCTGCTCGGCCTGCAGACCTGCATGCGCGAGGACTTCGGCATCGACGAGGTGGTGGTCGGCGTCTACGCGCCTCTGCTCAAGCGCACCGATATCGACGGCCTGCTGCGGATCGAGCCGGAGGGGCCGATCGCCCGCGCCTTCGACGATTTCGTGCGCACCAAGCTGATCGAGTGCGGGCCGCTCAGCGAGGCGCGTGCGCGCCTGCTGTGGCCCCGCGCCGAGGTGCTGCCGGCCTCCTTCGCCCTGGTGCCGCTGGAGAAGGAGCGCAACCTCGGGCTGATCGCGCTGGGCGCCCGCGACGGCAGCCGGTTCCAGCCCCGTCAGGGCAAGGTGTTCCTGGAAATGGTCGCCGAGCTGGTGGCCGCCGCCCTGCGCGCCAAGCTGGGATGAGCCCGACGCTGGCCGAGGGTCTGGACCGGTACCTCGCCCATCTCGCCCATGAGCGGCGGCTGTCGCCGCTGTCGGTAGCGGCGCGGCGCAGCGATCTGGCCGGCTTTCTCGACTGGGCGGCCAGCCGCCGCTGCGCCGACTGGGCGCAGCTCGATCTGCACCGCCTGCGCGCCTGGCTGGGCCAGCTGCGTCGCGACGGACTCTCGGCCCGCAGCCTGCAGCGGCGTCTGTCCAGCCTGCGCGGGCTCTGTGCCTTCGCCGTGGGGCAGGGCTGGCTGCGCGCCAACCCGGCGCTGGAACTGCAGGCCCCGCGCCCGCCGCGCACCCTGCCCAAGACCCTGTCCGCCGACCAGATCGGCCGGCTGCTCGATCGCGACGCCGACACCGCCCTGGCCCTCCGCGATCTGGCGGTGATCGAGCTGTTCTATTCCTGCGGCCTGCGCCGGGCCGAGCTGCTGGGCGTCAATCTGGAGGATTTCAGCGCCGATGGCGCCGAGCTGCGGGTCACCGGCAAGGGCGCCAAGCAGCGGCTGGTGCCGGTGGGCGCCAAGGCCCGCGAGGCGCTGGCGCGCTGGCTGCCGCTGCGCGCCGGCTGGCTGCCGCCGGGCAGCGATCCCCAGCGCGGACCGCTGTTCCTGTCGCGACGCGGCCAGCGGCTGGCAGCCGCCACCCTCGCCCAGAGCCTGCAACGCGCGGCCCGCAGCGCCGCCGGCGGTGCCCTGGAGACCCATCTGCACCCGCATCGCCTGCGCCACTCCTTCGCCACCCATCTGCTCGAGGCCAGCGGCGATCTGCGGGCGATCCAGGAACTGCTGGGCCATGCCAACCTCAGCACCACCCAGATCTACACCTCGGTGGATTTCGAACGGCTGGCCCGGGTCTATCGCGATGCCCATCCGCGGGCGCGGCGGCGCTGACCGGCCCCGCCGCCGTTGGTGCAGTGCAAAAGTGGGGCATAATGCACGGCGTTGCGCCATCCCCGGCCAACCCTGATCAAGCCATCCCTGGGAGTTGTAAACCATGAACCGTCACCTGCTGCTCGCCCTCGTGGCCGCTTCGACCCTCGGCCTCGCCGCCTGCAAGAAGGAAGCTCCGGCTGAAGCGCCGGCCGCTGCCCCGGCCCCGGCCGCCGAGGCCCCGGCTGCTCCGGCTGAGGCTGCTCCGGTGGAGGCCGCCCCGGCCGACGCCGCTCCGGCTGAAGCCGCTCCCGCCGAGGGCGCTGCCCCGGCCGACGCCGCTGCCGCCGAGGCCGCTCCCGCCGAGGGCACTGCCCCGGCCGAGACCGCGCCGGCTCCGCAGTAAGACCCGTCTCGGGTTCGCGAAAGGCGCCTGCGGGCGCCTTTCGTGTTTCCGGGGTCCGCCGCCGGCTTGAATGCCGGGGCGTGGGACGCATATCAGCGGCTCTCCGATGACGAGCCGCACCATGCAGCAATTCGACGGCACCACCATTCTCTGCGTCCGCCGCGGCGGCCAGATCGCGCTCGGCGGCGACGGCCAGGTGTCGATGGGCAACACCCGCGTCAAGGGCAATGCCCGCAAGGTCCGCCGCCTCTACAACGACCGGGTGCTGGCCGGCTTCGCGGGCGGCACCGCCGATGCCTTCACCCTGTTCGAGCGCTTCGAGGGCAAGCTCGAGAAGCACGGTGGCCAGCTCACCCGGGCCGCGGTGGAGATGGCCAAGGACTGGCGCGGTGACCGCTACCTGCGCCGGCTCGAGGCCCTGCTGATCGTCGCCGATGCCACTGGTGCCCTGATGCTCTCCGGCAACGGCGATGTGATGGAGCCCGAGGCCCATGGCGTCATCGCCATCGGCTCCGGCGGCAGCTTCGCCACCGCCGCGGCGCGTGCCCTGGTGGCCCACACCGAGCTGCCGGCGCGCGAGATCGTGGAGAAGGCCCTGCACATCGCCGCCGACATCTGCATCTACACCAATCACTCGCTGACGATCGAGACGATCGACAGCTGACGGCAATGCAACGCGGGAACCGGGGCCGGTCCGCTGTGCGCCACCCCCTTCCCGAGGCCCCATTGCCGATGCCCGGACGCCGACCATGACCCCCCGCGAAATCGTCACCGAACTCGACCGCCACATCGTTGGCCAGGCTGCCGCCAAGCGCGCGGTGGCGATCGCCCTGCGCAACCGCTGGCGGCGCCAGCAGCTCAGCGGCCCGATCAAGGCCGAGGTGCATCCCAAGAACATCCTGATGATCGGGCCCACGGGCGTGGGCAAGACCGAGATCGCGCGGCGCATCGCCAAGCTCACCAGTGCGCCCTTCGTCAAGGTCGAGGCCACCAAGTTCACCGAGGTGGGCTATGTGGGCAAGGATGTCGACTCGATCATCCGCGATCTGATGGACGCGGCGATCAAGCAGACCCGCGAGGCCGCCACGCGGCGGGTGCGTGACCGCGCCGCCGCCGCGGCCGAGGAACGCATTCTCGATGTGCTGCTGCCACCGCCCAAGGATTTCGGCGAGCCCTCGGCCAGCCGCCAGACCGAGAACAGCGCGGCGCGTCAGGTGTTCCGCAAGCAGCTGCGCGAGGGCAAGCTCGACGAGAGCGAGATCGAGATCAAGCTCAGTGGTGCACCGCCGCAGGTGCAGCTGATGGGGCCGCCGGGGATGGAGGAAATGACCGAGCAGCTGCGTGGCATGTTCGCCAACCTCGGGGCGGCCAAGCCGCGCACCAAGAAGATGAAGATCAAGGACGCCCTGCCCAGCCTGGTCGAGGAGGAGGCGGCGAAGCTGGTCGACGAGGAATCGATCCGCGCCGAGGCGCTGGAGACCGTCGAGAACAACGGCATCGTCTTCATCGACGAGATCGACAAGGTGTGCAAGCGCGGCGAGTATGTGGGTGCCGATGTCTCCCGCGAGGGCGTCCAGCGCGATCTGCTGCCGCTGATCGAGGGCTGCACGGTCACCACCAAGTACGGGGCGGTGAAGACCGACCACATCCTGTTCATCGCCAGCGGCGCCTTCCACATGGCCAAGCCCTCGGACCTGATTCCCGAGCTGCAGGGCCGGCTGCCGATCCGGGTGGAGCTGGATGCCCTCAAGACCGAGGACTTCGAGCGCATCCTCCGCGAACCGACCCATTCGCTCACCGCCCAGTACCAGGCGCTGATGCAGACCGAGCAGGTGACGCTGGGCTTCACCGACGACGGCATCCGCCGGCTCGCCGAGATCGCCTGGCAGGTCAACGAGCGCACCGAGAACATCGGCGCCCGCCGCCTGCACACGGTGATGGAGCGGTTGATGGAGGAGCTGGCCTTCGAGGCGCCTGACCGTGCCGGCAGCACGCTGCTGGTGGATGCCGCCTATGTCGACGGCAAGCTCTCCAAGCTCGCCGGCAACGAGGATCTGTCCCGCTACATCCTCTGAGCCCGGCTCAGGCCTTGCGGTCCACCGTGTTGACCACCGCCGCGGCGAGGCTGAAGGGCTGATCGCCGAGCAGGGCGGCCAGCCCGGCGGGCAGGTCCTGCTTGTCCAGTTGCAGCAGCGAGACCTGCGCATACCCGCCCGGGGCCTCGCCCGCCCAGGTCTCGGCCACCGGCCCGTTCTTGCGGGTCGGGCGGATGCCCAGGGCTTCGAGCTTGGGGGACTTCGGCAGCAGCGCGTAGGCGCCGGCATCCAGCGAGGCGGTCGAGGCCTGCAGCTCCACCCAGGTGTTGAGATCGTGCTGCAGCAGCGGCTCGGTGAGCCGCTGCACCAGCGGCTGGGCGAGCATGCGCGAGAGGCTGCGCCCGGCCAGGCGTCCGGCCCTCTGCACCGGCGACAGGGCCCGCTCGCGGCTGCCCGCGGCCGGTGCCGCCGCCAGCGCCGGCCGCAGCACCGAGGCCAGATTGGTCTGCACATGGGCCCGCAGCCGCAGGCGCTCGCCGTTGCCATGCGGTTCGCTGACCACCTGCACCTTGAGCCTGAGCAGGGGGCCGAGATCGCCGGCCGGCAGCTCGGCGGCAAAGTCCACCCGCTCACCGCGCAGCAGCGGGCTGGCGGTGGTCTGGGCGATCGATCCCAGGCGCTGGCCCAGGCGGGAGAGCAGGCTCATCGGCTTCTCGGAAGGAGCGGGGATGCGGCCATCTTAGCCAGAGCCGCCCCGCGCGCGGACGGCCGCCGCGCCGCGCGGCTCCGGCCTCAGGGCCGGCGCAGGAAGGCCTCGGTCATCTTCTGCGCGAGGCGGAAGTACAGCTCCGGCGATACCCGCTTGAGGCGCGCCCGCGACCGGGCATCCGGATGAGTCATCACCATGAAGCGGTTGTTGAGCACGGCATCGAGGATGTCGGCGGCCACATCCTCGGCACTGACCGTGGCCTTGGCCATCAGCCGCTCGACGATGCGGTTCATCTGCGGCGCCGCGTCCAGCGCCGGGTCGGCCGCCAGGGCGCGGCTGGTCTCCAGCAGGCGGGTCTTGAAGAAGCTCGGGCAGGCCACGCTCACCCCCACCTGCGAGGGGAACAGCTCGTAGCGCAGCGTTTCCGACAGCGAGATCACCGCTGCCTTGGCGGCGTTGTAGCTGGCCATGGCTGGCGGGTTGGCGATGCCGGCAAAGCTCGCCACATTGACGATGTGCCCGCCGCGCTGGGCCTGCAGCAGCGGAATCACCGCCCGCGCGCCGCGCACACAGCCCAGCAGATTGATGTCCAGCACCTGCTGCCACTGCGCCAGCGGGGCATCGGCCACGGTGCCGGCGGTGGCGATGCCGGCGTTGTTGATCAGCACATCGAGCCCGTTCCACTCGCGCTGCAGGCGGTCGACCGCCGCAGAGAAGGAGGCTTCGCTGCAGACATCCACGGCCAGGGCAAGACCAGTGCCGCCAGCCGCCCGCAGCAGGCCGAGGGTTTGTTCGGCCGCCGCGGCGTCGCGATCGCTGCAGGCGACCCGCCAGCCGCGCGCGGCGAAGGCGAGGGCGCAGGCCCGGCCGAGGCCGCTGCCGGCACCGGTGATGAGCACACGGGAGTCGAGCAGCCGGCGGCGCGGAGCGGTCATGTCAGAGCGTCAGGGTGCGGCCGTCGAGCAGGGGGAAGGCGAAGGCCCGCGGGCTGGTCTTGCTGTCGAGGTAGTCGGCCATGCGCGCCAGCCGCGCCGGCACCTTCATCAGCTTTTCCTGCATCTGCCGGCCGAGCGCATCAAGGCCGGTGAGCACGCCGATCTTCCAGTAGGCCAGCAGCTCCTCGACGATCTTCAGATACTGGCGGGTGCCGAAGATCTCGCTGCGGCGCAGGACCTCGCTCATGTCGGCGAAGCCGGCGATGTTGTGGCCGGGCATGGCGAAGTTGATGGTGACCTTGAGCAGGCTGGACAGCGCCCGGCTCGGGTCCAGCCGCAGGATCTCGCCGAACACCGCCCGGTAGAACAGGTAGTGGCGGGACTCGTCACCGGCGACATGGGCCAGCACCCGCTGCAGGGTGGGTTCGATGCCGCCGGCCTGGCGGCCGGTGTTGGCATGGCTGATCTGGGTCGCCTTCTCCTGCAGCGAGGTATAGGCCAGCAGGCGGTAGGGATCGCGTTCCCAGTCCGGATCGAATCCGGCCTCGATGTACTGGTACTGCAGGCGCTCGACCTCGCCCATGTTGAAGACCCGGGCGTCGCGCACATAGTCGCGCATCACGCAGCCGTGGCGGTCTTCCTCGGCCGTCCACAGATTGTTCCACTCGCGCCAGGGCGAGTCGCCGCCGAAATGGATGGCGATCAGCCGGTGGAAATGCGGCAGGCCCTCCTCGGTGAGCAGGTTCAGCGCCAGCGCCACCCGCACGCTGTCCGGCAGCTCGCGGGCGGCGCGGCGCAGCTCGCCCAGCGCCTGGTCGCGCGCCTCGTCACAGCGGGCGTCGGCGGGCAGGTGATCGTTGGGGAACCACAGCTTGCGCCGCGCCTGGTGCTCGGCGGTTTCCGCGCGCACCACCGGCTCGAGGGCGCGCAGCACCTCGAGCTGATGCGGATTGCCGAACGGCGGCGCGGTATGGGCAACGGCAGACATGGACGACGGCACTCCAGAGACGGACCGATGGCGCGGTTTACGGCTGGCCGGGCGGTCCGGATTCCCTGGCAGTGTAGCCGGTGTGGGGCGCTAGCCCGCAGCGCCGGCGCGGACCAGGGTGAGGAATTCCTGGCGGGTCCGCGGGTCATCGCGGAAGCGCCCGATCATCATCGAGGTGATCATCGAGGAGTTCTGCTTCTCGACCCCGCGCATCATCGCGCACAGATGTTTCGCTTCGACGACCACCGCCACCCCCTTGGCATTGGTCACCTGCTGGATGCACTGGCCGATCTGCTTGGTGAGGTTTTCCTGGATCTGCAGCCGCCGCGCGAACATGTCGACGATCCGCGGCACCTTGGACAGGCCGATCACCTTGCCGTTGGGCAGATAGGCGACATGGGCCTTGCCGATGAACGGCAGCAGATGATGCTCGCAGAGCGAGTACAACTCGATATCACGGACGATCACCATCTCGTCGTTGCTGGATTCGAAGATGGCGTCGTTGACGATTTCGTCGATATCCTGCTCATAGCCCTGGGTCAGGAAGGCCATGGCCTTGGCCGCGCGATGCGGTGTTTTCAGCAGGCCCTCCCGCTCGGGGTTCTCCCCTACGGCTTCGATGATGGCCCGGAACTGTTCTTCCACGATGATCCCCGGTGATACCGCTGTTGGTCCGCTGGCGCGGGTGAACCCGCTCGATTGTGGCACGAGGTCTGCGGACAAGGCCCGCGGCCGGCCGCGCAGACGAGGTTGAAGCGGTGTCCAGCCCCGAACGCCCCGCAGGCACCCGCCAGCTGCCGCTGGATCGCATCCGGCCCGGCAGCGGCCAGGCGCGCCGCCACTTCGATGCCGAGGCGCTGGCCGATCTCGCCCGCAGCCTGCGCGAGTCCGGCCAGGTGCAGCCGGTGGTGGTGCGTGCGCGGGGCGAGGTCTTCGAGCTGCTGGCTGGCGAGCGCCGCTGGCGTGCCGCGCAGCTGGCCGGCTGGACCCATCTGGAGGCGGTGATCCGCGACGATCTCGACGAGGACGAGGCCCATGTCCTCGGCCTGGTGGAGAACCTGCAGCGCGAATCGCTGATGCCGATCGAGGCGGCCGAGGGCCTGCGGCGTCTGAGCCAGCGCTGGCAGCTGACCCACGAGCAGATCGGCAGCCGCATCGGCAAATCGCGCGAGTACGTCAGCAACCATCTGCGGCTGCTCAAGCTCTGCGCACCGGTGCAGGAGGCGGTCAACCGCGGCGAGCTGGAACTCGGCCACGCCAAGGTGCTGGCCAGCCTGCCGGAGGCGCGCCAGCGCGCACTGGCCGAGGCCACGCGGGCCGGGCGCTGGTCGGTGCGGCGACTGGAGCGCGAGGCGGCCCGGGGGCGTGCGCGGACCGCGCCGGCGCCGGCCGATCAGGACGACTGGCAGCGTCTGCAGCAGGCGCTCGCCGACCAGCTGGGCTGCCCGGTGCGGCTGCTGCGCGAGTCCGCCCAGCGCGGCGAGCTGTGCCTGCGCTTCCACTCGCTGGAGGAGCTGGAGGGGCTGCTGCAGCGTCTGGGCTACCGCGAGTCCGGCGCCGGGCGCGGAGTTATCGACAGCGTCGATGGATAACCCTGTGGATAAGCCCCTCCGCCGCCGCAGCGAGGCCCGCTGCGAGCAGCCTTGTCTACCTCCTGGTCAGGTTCTGACCGCCGACGCCGGGAGCCCCCGCTGAGCACCCTGCTGCCCTGGCGGCTGGAGGAACGCCGCAGCGATCGGGCCCGCCAGATCCGCATCGAGATCCGCGCCACCGACTGCGTGCGTCTGGTCATTCCCCGGCGCGCCAGCCGCAGCGATGCCCACCGCTTCCTGCGCGAGCGCCTCGGCTGGATCGAGGACCAGCTGCATGAGCTGCGGCGCGAGCAGCAGCGCTCGCTGGTGGACACCGTCGAGCGCACCCGTCCGCTGGCCTGGGACGACCGCGACCGCCTGCTGTTCGAGGGCCAGCCGACGGCGCTGCGCTGCCTCTACAACCCCAGCCCGCGGGTGCGCGTGGTGTTCCACCCGGCGGCGGAGGGACCCGCCTGGTTCTGTCTGTGGTGCCCGCCGGGGACCGCCGAGGCGGCACGGGAACGCGCCCTGCTGCAGACGCTGCGCGAGTGCGCCCGGGACCGCGCCCGCTTCTGGCTGGAGCAGGAGGCGCCGCGGCTGGGGGTGCGCTATCTGGGTCCCCGTCTGGGCGATCAGCGCAGCCTCTGGGGCAGCTGCGCCCCGAGCGGGCTGATCAGCCTGTCCTGGCGGCTGGTGCTGGCGCCGCCGGCGGTGCTGCGCTATGTGGTGGTCCACGAACTCTGCCACCGCCGGCATGCCGATCACTCGACCCGCTTCTGGGATCTGGTGGCGCGCCAGCTGCCGGATTACCAGGAAGCCCGCCAGTGGCTGCACGAGCATGGCGGGCTGTTGCATCGGGAACCGCGCCATCACCCGCCGGGCGGCGGGTGAGGACGCGGCGGATCGATCGGCGCGGCGCGCCTCAGGGCGTCTTGGCCGGTGCGCTGCCGCCGACGGTGATCTCGTCGGCGATCGCCTCGTAGGTCTTCTCGCCGATGCCGTCGACCTTGCGCAGATCTTCCTTGCTCTTGAACGGGCCGTTCTTGCTCCGGTAGTCGAGAATGGCCTGGGCCTTGGCCGGCCCGATGCCGGCCAGCTTTTCGAGCGTCTTGGCATCGGCGGTGTTGATATCGACGGCCGGCCAGGCCGGCACCGACAGCATCAGGCCCAGGCCGATCAGGGTGGCACGCAGGAGATTCCGGTTCATCGCACGCTCCACATCGAATGCGGTTGCACCGCGGGATCCCCATGGTGCGCCGCCGCGGCGGCGATGCAGCAGACATTTGAATGCTGTTTTTCTGACCTCGAACTGACGAGGCTCTGACCACGCGATGACGGTGACTGGACCGCGGAATGACGCCCGCCGGAGCGGCTGCCTCAGCGCAGCCGGCGCAGGTCGAACAGGCGTTCGTGCTCGTCGATGGCGTAGCGATCGGTCATCCCGGCGATGTAGTCGGCCACGATCCGCGCGCGGCCGGCCTCACCCTCGGCCGCTTCGGCGCGCTGGGCCTGGGCGAAGAACTCCGGGGGCAGCAGACGCGGATCGCCGTACAGCGCCGTGAACAGATCGCGGATCACCCGCTGCGCCTTGACCATCACCCGGTAGACCTGGTGGTGTCGGTACAGCGCCTCGCGCAGGAAGCGCTTGAGCGTCTGGCACTCCGCCACCAGCTCGGGGCTGTGGGCGACCAGCGGTGCCGGCGCGGCGCGAACCTCGGCCAGGCTTCTCGGCTGCCGCTCGGCGAGCTGCCGCTGGGTGTGGGCAATCAGATCGGTGACCAGGGTGTAGATGATCCGGCGGATGGTCTCGTGGCGTTCCTGCTTCGGCGTCAGATCCGCATGCAGGGCCAGCACCATGTCGTGATGACGGGCGAACAGCGGCACCTCGCGCAGCTGCTCGATGCTCAGCAGGCGGGCGCGCAGGCCATCGTCCATGTCGTGGTTGTTGTAGGCGATCTCGTCGGCGAGGTTGGCGATCTGCGCCTCGAGGCTGGGCTGCTGGCGCTGCAGGAAGCGCTGGCCGACATCGCCGAGGGTCTCCGCCCGCCGCAGCGAGCAGTGCTTGAGAATGCCCTCGCGGGTCTCGAAGGTGAGATTGAGGCCGCGGAAGCCGGCGTACTTGTCCTCCAGCTCGTCGACCACCCGCAGCGACTGGGCGTTGTGCTCGAAGCCACCGTGCTCGCGCATGCAGGCGTTGAGCGCGTCCTGTCCGGCGTGCCCGAACGGGGTGTGGCCGAGGTCGTGGGCCAGCGAGATGGCCTCGCAGAGATCCTCGTTCAGGCCCAGGGTGCGGGCCAGGGTGCGGGCGATCTGGGCGACTTCCAGCGAGTGGGTCAGCCGGGTGCGGAACAGATCCCCCTCGTGGTTGACGAAGACCTGGGTCTTGTATTCGAGGCGACGGAAGGCGGCGCTGTGGATGATGCGGTCGCGGTCGCGCTGGAACTCGCTGCGGTGGCCCGGATGCGGCTCCGGGTGGCGCCGGCCGCGCGACTGGGCCTCGTCCGCCGCATAGGGGGCGAGGCCCATGGCTCAGGCCTGGCAGGCGGCGGCGAGGGTCTCGCCCAGCCGCGCGTCGTCGAAGTCGGCGGTCAGCCAGGCATCCCCCAGGCGGTGCAGCAGCACCAGGCGCAGGCGCCCGGCCTTGACCTTCTTGTCCAGGCCCATGCGGGCGCGGAAATCCTCCGGGCGCATGCCGGCGGGTGGCCGGCAGGGCAGGCCGAGATCCGCGATCAGCCCGTTGACCCGGCTCACCTCGGCCTCGGTGATCCAGCCGTGGCGGGCGGACAGATCGGCGGCCAGGCACAGGCCGATGGCGACCGCCTCGCCGTGCAGCAACTCGGTGTAGCCGGTGTGGGCCTCGATGGCATGGCCAAAGGTATGGCCCAGATTGAGCAGGGCGCGCGGGCCCCCGCTGATCGCCTCGCGCTCGTCCTGGCCGACGATGCGCGCCTTGATGTGGCAGCAGCGCTCCACCGCCTCGGCCAGGGTGCCCTCGTGCAGGCTCAGCAGGCGCTCGCGGTTGCGCTCGATCCAGGCGAACAGCTCGGCATCGGCCAGCAGGCCGTACTTGACCACCTCGGCCAGGCCGGCGCGCAGCTCGCGCGGCGGCAGCGTCTTCAGGGTCTGGGTGTCGGCGATCACCGCGATCGGCTGATGGAAGGCCCCGATCAGGTTCTTGCCCTGCGGATGATTCACCCCGGTCTTGCCGCCGACGCTGGAGTCCACCTGGGCCAGCAGGGTGGTGGGGATCTGTACGAAGTCGATACCGCGCTGGTAGATCGAGGCACCGAAACCGGCGAGATCGCCGATCACCCCACCGCCGAGGGCCACCAGACAGGCATCGCGGGCCAGCCGGCCGGACAGCAGCCAGTCCATCAGCGCACCGGCCTGATCCCAGCTCTTCTGCACCTCGCCGGCGGGAATCACCCGCAGCACCTCGTCGCCCAGCCCCAGCGCCTCGCGCAGGCGCGGCCAGTACAGCGGCGCCACGGTCTCATCGCTGAGCACCCGCAGGGTGCGTCCGCTCAGCTCGGGATAGCTGCCGATCTCGGCCAGCAGCCCGCTGCCGATGCGGATCGGGTAGCTGCGCGGGCCGAGGTCGACCTTGAGGAGACGGCTGTGGCTGCTCATGCTTGCGCGCTGGAACGATCCAGGTGGTCTTCGATATCGCGGGCCAGCTGGCGCGCGTTGCGGCCGTCGGTTTCGATCACCAGGTCGGCGATCTCGCGGTAGAGCGGATCGCGCTGCAGGAACAGGCGCTCGAGCACCTCGCGACGGCTGGCCACATTCTGCAGCAGGGGGCGCCCGTCGGTACGCGCCGTGCGCTGTTCCTGCTGGTCGACACTGGCATGCAGATAGACCACCCAGCCGCGGGCGGCGAGGTGCTGGCGGTTATCCGGATCCAGGATCGCGCCGCCGCCAGTGGCGAGCACGATGCCGCTGCGCTGGGTCAGCTCAGCGATCATCTGGCGCTCGCGGCGGCGGAAGCCGGCCTCGCCCTCCTTCTCGAAGATGTAGGGGATGTCCACCCCGGTCCTCGATTCGATCTCCAGATCGCTGTCGACGAAGCACAGCCCCCTCGTCTCGGCCAGGCGCCGCCCGATCGTGGTCTTGCCGGCCCCCATCGGGCCGACCAGGAAGATGTTGCGGCGCAGGGTCAAGCGGGACGATCAGGGAGCCGGAGGGCTGACGAAGATATCGAAGCTGTCACAGACATTGCTGCCCTCATCGGCACAGGCGCTGAAGCCCTGCTCGGTGATGCAGGCGGTGACCGTGACCTGGGTGGTGCTGGTGATCGGCGGATCGAAGGTCGACGGCAGGAAATAGGTGGTGGTGGCCACGCCGTTGGCGGTGGTGGTGCCGCCGCCGGGCGAGATTTCCTCGTTGTTGGCCTTGGGGTTGGTGGCCGAGCGGCAGAAGCCGAAGGTCACATCGATGTTGTCCAGCGGCTCGCTGGCATCGTTGAGCACGGTGACCGTCAGCGGCAGCTCGGTGTCCTCGCCGATGGTCATCGCGTCGCTGGTGCCGGTGAGGGTGACATTGAACTCGCGCTCGGGAATGACATCCTCGAACTGCAGGGCGGTGGTGGTGGTGAGCTCGCCGCTGGCGCCGTCCATGCAGTCGCGGTTCTCGACCGCGATGATCTCGAGGAAGCCCGAGCGGTTGCTGAAGACCCGCACCGGGTTGGCGAAGGCGCCGGATTCCGCGAGCAGGGCGCGGTTGATCTGGGTCCGCACCGTCGGGTCATTGCCCACCACCAGGCCGAACACCGCGTTGGCGCTGCCGGTGAAGCGGGTCGCCAGATTCAGACAGCCGGAGATCCGCTGGTTGTCGGCGTCGATCCAGTCGAAGGTCAGCTCGGTGGCGTTGTCGCGTCCGGTGGTGGCCGCCTCGCCGTAGGCGGGGCTGGCGAAGCGGAAGGTATCGGCGCGCACCGTCACATTGAGCTGGGCGCTGCAGATGGCCTCGGCGTCGCTGCGGCACTGGCTGGCCACCTCGCTGCCGTTGACGCCGCTGGCGCTGTCGAAGCTGGCCGTGATGCGGGCGGTCTCGCTCTGGCTGCCGATCGCACCCGGGGTGTGGCTGAAGCGGAAGCTGCCGGTGGCATCGGTGACGCCGGAGGTCAGGCCCGGACGCACCACGCCGTTCTCGATCACGCTGATCGTGCCGTTGGTGGTGCTCAAGGTGAAGCGGGCACCCTGCACCGGCTCGCCACCGATGCGCACGAAGCGCAGCTCGTAGGGCGTGGCGGTGGTCTGGTTGGGGGAGGCCTGATCGGGCCCGAACAGGCTCACCTGCGGCGCCGGCGGCAGGCCCGGCGGCAGGACGGCGAGCTGGTAGCTGCTGCTGACGGTGCGGCCATCCACATCACTGGCACTGGCCACCACGGTGACCAGGGTGCGGCTGGTGACCTCGGGCGCACGGTAGTCGAACTCGACCCGGCCCCCGGCATCGGTGGCCAGCCCATTGACGGTGCGCACCGTGCCCAGGCTCGGCGTCAGGGTCAGGGCCTTGTTGAACACCGGGGCCCCGCGACCGTCGATGAGGGTGGCGGAAAACCCGCTGAGGCTCTGTCCGCTCTCCACCTCGATGGCACCGGTGGGCTCGCGGTTGGGGCCCTCCACGCTCAGGGTGGCGGCCGCCAGCCGGCGCACGGTCACCGCCAGGGTATCGGTCTGGGTTTCGCTGCCGATGCGGAAGCTGCCGGTGAGGGTCACCGGGGTATCGCTGGTGGCGCGCGGCGCCTGGTAGGCGAAGCGCACCTCGCCATTGCTGTCGGTGACGAAGCTGGTACGGCCCGGGCTGCCGCCGCTGCTGGTGAGAATCAGGCCGGCGCTCTCGCCGCTGGCGGTGGTCGGGATCAGCGTCAGCGTCAGGCTCGGCACCGGAGCGCCGTCCTCATCGAGCACGGTGGCGATGAAGCCGGTGGTGGTCTCGGCCGCCGGCACGGCGATGGTGGTGGCACCACCCGGGGCCAGCAGGTTGAGGCTGGGCAGGGCGCCCGGCTGGGGCGGCGCCAGCACGGCGAGGCGGTAGTCGCGCTGGGTGCTGCGGCTGGCGGTGATGAAGGCGGTGCCGCGGATCACCACATTGACATCGCGGCTGGTGGTGCCGGAGATGTAGTCGAACAGCACCTCGCCGTTGTCATCGGTGGTCAGCCCCAGCGGGGTGCGGATGCGACCGAAACGGGTGGTGGTGCTGGCGTCGGCATCGAGCGGGTCGAGGGTCAGATCGATATCCGGGATCGGATCGCCCGCGGCATCGGTGAGGGTGGCGAGAAACCCGGTGACCGACTCCCCGGACTCCAGCTCCAGCGCCCCGGTGGACAGCCCGCCCGGACCGAGGATCTGCAGGCGCGCGGTATTGGGTTGGACCTCGACCTCGCAGGTTTCCTCGAGACGGTCGTCGGCACCCTCCTCGCCGATGGCGGCCAGGATCTGCAGGCTGGTGGCGCGGCTGACCTCGCTCGGGGTGAAGCTGAAGGTGATGCGCCCGCTGCTGTTGGTGGTGCCGCCCCCGCTCTGCTGGCCACCGCTGGCGGTACTGCCGCGGATGCTGCCGCCGCCGACATCACCGTCGGCATCGACGGGCTGCAGCGAGACGAACTGGTTGGCCACCGGGTTGCCGGTCCGGCTGCGCAGGACCACCGAGTAGCCGCTGGTGAGCTTGCCGCCGAACGCCGGGCTGACGCAGGTCAGCTCCAGGGTGGCGCCACGCGCGCCGGAGCCGCTGCAGCTGCCGGCATCGGGAATGCCGTCGCCGTTGCAGTCGAGCAGCACGGTGGAGTCATCGTCGCTACCCCCGCCGCAGCCAACGAGAACAAGCGGAACCGCTGTGGCAAGCGCACGCAGCAGGGCACGGAAGGAGGTCATGGGGCGATCCACGGGGCCGGTCGCCGCAGTATAGCCAAGGGTCCCGACAGGGCCGTCAGGCCCTGCCGCGATCGCCTGCCGATGGTGCGTTTTGTCTACGCCCGCGGCCGGCTCAGTTGACCTGCAGACCCTCGCGCAGGATCTTCGGGGTGACGAAGATCAGCAACTCATCCTTGTTGGAGACCGTGACGCGGTTGCGGAACAGGGCGCCCAGCAGGGGCACATCGCCCAGCAGCGGCACCTTGGTCACCGTGTTGCGGTTCTCCTGGTCGTAGATGCCGCCCAGCACCACGGTCTGGCCGTTGTCCACCAGCACCTGGGTGTTGACCTCGCGCTTGTCGATGCTGGGCACCGAGCCGCCGTTGTTGGTCGGCACATTCTCGCCCACGCTGTTGTTGGTCACCGAGAGGTCGAGGATGATGCGGTCATCCGGGGTGATCTGCGGGGTGACCGCCAGCGACAGCACCGCCTCCTTGAACGAGATCGAGGCGGCCCCGCTGCTGGTGGCTTCCTGGTAGGGGATTTCCACACCGCGCTTGATGCTGGCCTGCTTGGCATTGGCGGTGACCACGCGCGGGCTGGAGATCACCTCGCCGCGGCCCTCGGCCTGCAGGGCCGAGAGTTCGAGATCGACCAGGTAATCCGAGCCCAGCACCGCCAGGGCGATGCGGCCGGCGGTGGCCGAGGCCGGCAGGCTGACATTGAAGCGGTCATCGAGGTTGCCGACGCTGACCGGGAAGCCGCCGTCGAGGAAGTCATTGATGCGGTCGTCGTTGGCATTGGCGCTGCCGCCCACCGAGACCAGGCCGTCGCCGTTGTTGTCGCTGATCGCATTGACGCCGAAGCGGGCACCGAGCTGCTTGCTGTAGTCGTTGTTGGCGATGACGATGCGCGACTCGATCAGCACCTGCTTGACCGGGATGTCCAGCCGCGCCACCAGCGAGCGGATCTCCGCCAGCTTCTCGCGGGTCTCCAGCACCAGCAGGGTGTTGGTGCGCTCGTCGATCGAGACGCGACCGCGCTCGGACAGCACCGAGCTGTCACCGGCCTTGAGCAGGGTGGCCATGTCCGCCGCCTTGGCGTAGTTGACCTGGATCAGCTCGGAGCGCAGCGGCGCCAGCTCGTCCTTCTGCTTGGCCGCCTCCAGCTCCACCTTCTCGCGCTCGGCGAGTTCGGTGAGCGGCGCCACCAGCATCACATTGCCCTCCTGGCGCAGACCCAGACCCTTGGTACGCAGGATGATGTCCAGCGCCTGGTCCCAGGGCACATTCTGCAGGCGCATGGCGATCTCGCCGCTGACGCTGTCCGACACCACCATGTTGGTGCCGGCGACATCGGCAATGATCTGCAGCAGCGAGCGGATGTCCACGCTCTGGAACGACAGCGAGATGCGCTCGCCGGTGTACTGCGGCTGCTGGCGACGGCGCTGCTCCTCGGCCTCGGCGGTCAGCGGCTGCAGCTCCAGGGTGAACAGCTCGCCGGACTGGTAGGCCACCTGCTCGAAATCGCTGCCGCCGACCGGGGTCACCACGATCTCGGCATTGATGCCATCGCGACGGGTGTCGATGAACTTCACCGGGGTGGCGAAATCCAGCACATCCAGCCGCCGCGCCAGGGCGTCGGCGATGGCGGTGTTCTTGAAGCGCGCCACCACCTTGCCGCCCTCCTCGGCGACATCCACCACCGCGCTGGGATCGGACAGGGTGACCACCACCCGGCCCTCGCCCTTCTCGCCGCGGCGG
Source organism: Nevskiaceae bacterium (assembly GCA_036275365.1). GTDB lineage: Bacteria > Pseudomonadota > Gammaproteobacteria > Nevskiales > Nevskiaceae > DASUDX01. Next base: position 48,527 of record DASUDX010000136.1, read on the forward strand.
AAATCGATGTTGCGGATCGCCGCCGCCGCAGGGGCCGATGCCGCCACCGGGGCAGGGGTCGCGGCCGGGCTGCCCGGGACCACCACCGGGGCCGCGGCGCTGGCGCCGTTTTCCAGCTGCAGGTAGACGCGGTTGGAGTCGGTGCGCACCGAGTGCGCCACCAGCTCGCCGAGCTCGATCACCACCCGGGTGCGGCCCTTGGCCTCGGCCACCGCGGCGGATCGGGCCTGCCCGATGTTGATCTTCTTGTAGCGCTCGGCCATCGCCACCCGGGTTTCGGGCAGGTCCAGCGAGAGGCGCGCCGGCTTGTCGATGGTGAAGATCACCGGCTCCGGGGCGACCTCGGACAGGGTCAGGGTGATCAGCACCCGTTCGCCCTCCAGGGACACGAAGTCGAGGGACTGCAGCGCCCGGGTCGCCTGGGCGGCGGCCAGCCCCGGCAGCAGGAACAGGGCGAGGGCCAGCAGCGGGCGCGGAGTGGTCATGATCGTGCGCAGGTTCATCACGGGTGGTGCTCCCTTATTCCTTCAGCGCCAGCACGGCGGGGCGCTGTACCCAGCCGCCGAAGCCGTCGGGGACGAGCTCGGACAGCTGGATCTCGGTTTCAGCGATGGCGGTGACCTCGCCGTAGTTCTGCCCGAGATGGTTGCCGACGGTGATCCGGTGGATGACGCCATCGGGCGCCTTGACCAGGGCGAAGGTGCCGCTGCCGTAGCGGATGATGCCCTGCATCACCAGCGCGTCCAGCGGGAATTCCTCGAGCGGTTCGCGGTTGCGGTTGAGGTCGGGCTTGGGCCCGGCGCTGGCCGCCTGCTTCTGTTCGGGCGCTACCGCCACGAAGGGATCGCGGCGGCTGCCGATCTCGTAGGTGAAGGACTCGTACTGCTTGATCTGCGGAATCGGGTCGACCCGCGCGCTCTTGCGCGACTTGACCTCGGTGACATAGGCCTCGAGGTCCTCCATGCCGCGCCCGCAGCCGGCGAGCAGCAGCAGGCTGAGCAGAGACCCGGCGGCGAGACGGATGCTCATCGTGCGGCTCCCCCGGCCTTGGCTTTCTGGCTGGCCTCGGCCTCGGCGATCTCTTCCTCGTCGAGGTAGCGGTAAGTCTTGGCCAGCGCGGTCATGCGCAGCTCGCCCTCGGCCGCTGCCGCCTGGGCGGCCCCGCGGGCGGTGGCGGCCAGCGGCTTGATCTCCACCTCGTCGATCACCACGATGCGCGGCAGCGCCGCCACGCCGCTGACGAAAGTGCCCATCTCGTGGTAGCCGCCGACCACGATGATCTTGTTGGGCACCTCGGCGTAGAACTCCTTGGGAATCTCCGGCTGAGGCTGGAACAGCTCCTCATCGAGGCTGGAGGCGATGCGGGTCTGGGCGATGTCGTTGAGCAGGTTGGCGACTTCCGCCCGGCTCGGCAGCTGCCGCAGCATGGCGCCGAAGGATTTCTCCATCTCCGCCAGCTGGGCCTTGTAGGCATCCAGCGCCGCCACCTTCTTCTGCTTGGCCTCGAAGTCGGTGCGCAGCACGATCTCCTCGCGCTCGCGTGACTCGAGAACCTCGGTCTGCGGCTTGACCAGCAGGTAGAGGCCGGCGCCGATGATCACCATCATCGCCAGAACGGTCGCGCCGATGTGAACCCAGGTCGGCCAGACCGCCGGGTTCTGCGGATCGAGTGTGCGCAGCTCGTCCAGATAGGTCTGCAGGGCCATCACTCGAACTCCTCGTCGACGCCCTCGCTGACCTGCCCCGGGCGGTTCAGACGCTTGACGGTGAGCGTGAACTCACTCTGCCGCAGCCGGTTGCGCTCGGTGGTCTTGATCACCACCAGCTTGGGGTCGTTGAACCAGTCGGAAGCGTCCAGATTCTTCATGTAGCTGGACACCCGGCCATTGGATTCGGCCACGCCCTCGATGCGCACCAGCGGGCCGGTCTGCTTGACCGACACCAGGCTCACGCCCTCGGGCAGGGTCTTCACCAGCTCGTCGAAGAAGTGCACGGTGGCGCTGCGCGAGGCCTGCAGCTCCTCGATCACCCGCATGCGCGAGAGCAGGTTGGACTTCACCTTCTCCAGTTCCTGGATCTCGGTGATCTTCTGGTCCATCTCCGCGATCTGCTGCTTGAGATAGGCGTTGCGCTGCTCCTGGGCTTCGATCGCATTGCCCATCGCCAGCCAGGAGCCGAGCACCGCCAGCGCCGCCACGGCGGCGCCAGTGCCCATGATCACGATGAACTGGCGCAGCCGCAGCTCGCGCCGCTTGGCGCGCCAGTCGAGCAGGTTGATGCGGGTGGTCATGTCAGCCGCGCTCCGCATCGAAGGCCCGCAGGGCCAGCCCGCAGGCGATCAGCAGCGAGGCCTCGTCCTTGGCCAGCACGGCCGGCTTGGCCTTGGCCGAGACGCTCATGTCGGCGAAGGGCCGCGCCACCACGGTGGGGATGCGCAGTCGCTCCTGGATCATCGCGTCCACCCCCGGGATGTGCGCGCAGCCGCCGGCCAGAATGATCTGGTCGATGCTGCTGTAGCGTGAGCTGGCGGCGAAGAAGAACTGCAGCGAGCGGTCGATCTGCTGGGTCATGTCATCGACGAAGGGCACCAGCACCTCGCTCTGGTAGCCCTCGGGCAGATTGCCGAACCGCTTGGCCTTGCCGGCGTCCTCCAGACTCATGCCGTAGTGGCGCATGATGTCCTCGGTGAGCTGACGGCCGCCGAAGGACTGGTCGCGGGTGTAGACCGTCTTCATATCGTGCAGCACCAGCACCGAGGTGGTGTTGGCACCCATGTCGACTACCGCCACCGTCTTGTTCTTGCCCTGTTCCGGCATCTGGTGCCGGAGGAACTGGCAGGCGTTCTCCAGCGCGTAGGACTCGATGTCCACCACCTTGGGAATCAGCCCGGCGAACTCCAGGGCTGCACAGCGCTGTTCCACCTGTTCGCGCCGGCAGGCGGCCAGCAGCACATTGGCCATGGCATCGCCGCGGTCGCTGCTGTCGAGCACCTGGAAGTCGATGCTGACTTCATCGATCGGATAGGGGATGTACTGATCCGCCTCGACCTTGATCTGCTCCTCGAGATCGTGCTCGCTGAGCGTGGCCGGCATCTGGATGATCTTGGTGATCACCGAGGCACCGGCGACCGCGATCGCCGCCTGGCGCGTGCGGGTGCCGGAGCGGCTGATGGCGCGGCCGATGGCCTCGCCGACCACGGCCGGGTCCACCACCTGCTTCTCGTTCACCGCGTTCGGCGGCAGGCCCTCCACCGCGTAGGCCTCGACGTGATACTTGTCGCCGCGCCGCACGAGCTCCAGCAGTTTCACCGCGCTCGACGAGATGTCGAGCCCGATCAAATGCTGGCCGCCTCCACCGAAAAGCGATTGCACGATCTTCATATCGCGTTCAACGCCGCCCCCTGGTCGTCACTCAATGCGGCGATGACTCCTCCGGCATTGGGCCGTACTATAACGCAAGATTTCTACCACGCAACACGAAGTTGCTCACACAACTATCTGATGTTGCTCCATAAGCCGAGCGGCCGATTTTCCCCTCGCGAGGCCCAGCCCACTCGCCGTCTGTCATGCGTCGTCTGAGACTCGTCCTGCTGGTGCTGCTGGCCGCCGCCCTGATTCTGCCGGTGGCCGGGTTTTTCGCCGCCCGCTTCTGGTACGAGCGCGACCTGCCTTCGGTGGAATCCCTGCGCGAGCTCAAGCTGCAGGTGCCGCTGCGCGTCTATACCGCGGATGGCCTGCTGATCGGCGAATTCGGCGCCGAACGGCGCGCGCCGCTGCGCTATGCGCAGATCCCCCCGGCGGTGATCGATGCCTTCCTCGCCGCCGAGGACGACCGCTTCTTCGAGCATCCGGGCGTCGACTGGCAAGGTCTGCTGCGGGCCAGCATCCAGCTCGCGCTGACCGGCGAGAAGGCCCAGGGCGGCAGCACCATCACCATGCAGCTGGCGCGCAATGTGTTCCTGACCCCGGAGCGCAGCTTCAGCCGCAAGTTCCGCGAGATCTTCCTGGCGCTGAAGATCGAGCGCGAGCTGAGCAAGGAGCTGATCCTCGAGACCTATCTCAACAAGATCTTCCTCGGCCAGCGGGCCTACGGGGTGGGGGCGGCTGCGCAGGTCTACTTCGGCAAGCCGCTGGACCAGCTCAGCATCGCCCAGGCGGCCCTGCTCGCCGGTCTGCCCAAGGCGCCCTCGCGCGACAACCCGGTGGCCAGCCCCGAGCGCGCCCGCGAGCGGCGTGACTATGTGCTGCGGCGCCTGCGCGAGATCGGCAAGCTCTCCGAGCTGGAGCTGCAGGCCGCGCTGGCCGAGCCGCTGGTGGTGACGCTGTCGCTGCCCGAGGTCGAGGTCGATGCCCACTATGTCGCCGAGATGGTGCGGGCCGAGCTGGTGGCCGCCCGCGGCGAGGCCGCCTATACCGATGGCCTGCGCGTCATCACCACCCTCGACAGCCGCCGCCAGCGCGCTGCCAACGCCGCCCTGCGCGCGGCCCTGACCGCCTACGACGAACGCCACGGCTGGCGCGGTGCCGAAACCCGTCTGCCCGAGACCCTGCTGCGCGAGGGCCAGGCACCGGCCGACGGCGAGGATGTCCAGGCCTTTCTCGGCGCCCGTCCCCCGGTTGCCGGGCTGCTGCCGGCCGCGGTGGTGAGCTTCGATCCGGCGCGGCTGACCGTGCTGGCCCTCGGCCAGGGCCTGCTGGAGCTGCCGGCGGCCGCCTTCAAGTGGGCCGGCCTCGGGCCCAAGAAACCGCTCACGCCCGGGGATGTGGTGCGGGTGCGGCGCGACGGCGAGCGCTGGGTGCTCGCCCAGGTGCCGGAGGCGCAGGGCGCGCTGGTGGCCATCGATCCGCGCGATGGCCGCCTGCAGGCCCTGGCCGGGGGCTACGACTTCCTGCAGAACAAGTACAACCGGGTGATCCAGGCCCAGCGCCAGGCCGGCTCCGGCTTCAAGCCCTTCCTCTACGCCGCCGCCTTCGAGTTCGGCTTCAACCCGGCCTCGGTGCTGCTCGATGCCCCGGTGGTGTTCGACGAGGGCCAGATGGGCAGCGCCTGGCGGCCGGAGAACTACGGCGGCGACTACAAGGGCCCGACCCGGCTGCGCGAGGCCCTGGTGTTCTCGCGCAATCTGGTCTCGGTGCGCCTGCTGCAGGCGATCGGGCTCGATCACACCATCGAGGCGGTGGCCCGCTACGGCCTGCCGCGCGAGCGCCTGCCGCGCGATCTGTCGATCTCGCTGGGCAGCGCCAGCTTCACCCCGCTGGAGATGGCGCGCGCCTACTCGGTGCTGGCCAATGGCGGCTTCCTGGTCACTCCCACCTTCATCGAGCGCATCGAGGACGGTCGCGGCGGGGTGAGCTTCAGCGCCCGTCCGCCGGAGGCCTGCGAGGCCTGCGAGCAGCGCATCATCGACAGCAGCGGGGCGCTCGAACCGCCGGTCACCACCGCCCCCAGCGGCGCGCCGCTGGCGCCGCGGGTGATGCCGGCGCCGGTGGCCTGGATGGTCCACGACATCCTGCGCGAGGTCACCGTGCGCGGCACCGCGGCCAAGGCGCGCGAGCTCCGGCGCGGTGATCTGGCCGGCAAGACCGGCACCACCAATGACGAGACCGATGCCTGGTTCTACGGCTACACCCCTGCGCTGGTGGCGGTGAGCTGGGTCGGGTTCGACCAGCCGCAGCCGCTCGGCCGCGGCGAGGTCGGCGGCCGCGCCGCCCTGCCGATGTGGATGGACTTCATGGAGGTGGCGCTCGAGGGCCTGCCCGAGGCCCCGCGCAGCCGGCCACCGGGTCTGGTGGCGGTACGGGTGGACCCGGCCAGCGGGCGGCTCGCCCGCGCCGGCCAGGAGGGACTCTTCGAGTACATCCCGGCCGAGCAGATCGAGCGGCTGGGGGAACTGGGCGAGGGCGCGCGGGTCTCCCCGGACGCCGAGGCGGCCGACCTGCAGGAGCTGTTCTGACCGCGATCGGCGCGTGTTATAAATTGTCGTATAAAGTTTGATGCATCGGTCATCGCGGGCGCCTTCGGGCCCCGCCATCGGGAGAGCGGCATGGGCAAGCGGGCCATGGGCTTCCAGCAGGCGCTGATCCAGGAGACGGCGCGCCTGATCTGCGAGGAACAGATCACCGACTACCGCCAGGCCAAGCTCAAGGCGGCGGAGCGGCTGGGCATTCCGGCGCGCGGGGCGCTGCCGGAGAACGCGGTGATCCAGGCGGCGGTGATCGAATACCAGCGGCTGTTCGGCGGCCGCGCCTGGGCCGAGCATCTGGTGGCGCTTCGGCGCACCGCGGTACAGGCGATGCGGCTGCTGGCGGCCTTCGAGCCGCGGCTGGTCGGCGCGGTGACCACCGGCGCCACCACCGAATCCCAGGTGGTGCGCCTGCATGGCTTCGCCGACAAGCCGGAGCTGCTGGATGTCTTTCTCGATCAGCGCGGCATTCCCTTCGAGTCCGGCGAGCGGCGCTACCGCTACCCGGATGGGCAGACCGCGATCATTCCCACCTGCGAGTTCACCGCCGGCGACATCGCGGTGGAGATGGCGGTGTTCCCGGCCGGCGAGCAGCGCCGGCCGCCGCTGTCGCCGCATGACGGGCTGCCGGTCAAGCGTCTGGATCTGGCCGCCGCCGAGCGGCTGGCCGCCGAGCCGGTCGACTGGGTTGGCGAGGGCGACTGAGCGGCGCCCAGGCGTCCCCGCCTAGAAGGCCAGCCGGGCGTCCTCGCGGGCGCGGCGGATCGCCGCCCGGACCTGCTCCGGTGCGGTGCCGCCATAGGTGCGCCGGGCCGCCACGCTGGCTTCCAGGCTGATGTGGGCGTAGACATCCGCCTCCACCCGCGGGCTGAAGCCGCGCAGCTCCTCCAGGCTCAGCTCGGCCAGATCGCAGCCCTTGCGGGCGGCCAGCCCCACCGCCGCCCCGACTGCGTGATGGGCATCGCGGAACGGCAGGCCCTTGCCGACCAGATAGTCGGCCAGATCGGTGGCCGTCGAGTACCCGCGCGCCGCCGCCTCGCGGCAGCGCTCGCGCTGCACCTCGATGCCGGGCACCAGCTCGGCCATCACCGCCAGGCACAGCTCGAGCGTGTCGATGGCATCGAACAGCGGCTGCTTGTCTTCCTGGTTGTCGCGGTTGTAGGCCAGCGGCTGGCCCTTCATCAGCACCAGCAGGGCGTTGAGATCCCCTACCACCCGGCCGGTCTTGCCGCGCACCAGCTCCGGCACATCCGGATTCTTCTTCTGCGGCATGATCGAGCTGCCGGTGCAGAAGCGGTCGGGCAGACGGACGAAGCCGAACATCGGCGTGGTCCACAGGATCAGCTCTTCGCTCCAGCGCGACAGATGCACCATGGTCAGCGCCGCCACCGCGGCGTACTCGATGGCGAAGTCGCGGTCGCTGACCGCGTCCAGCGAGTTCTCGCTGACCGCCTCGAAGCCCAGCAGCCCGGCGACATAGTGGCGGTCCAGCGGGTAGACGGTGCCGGCCAGGGCGGCCGAGCCCAGCGGCAGCACATTGACCCGGGCCCGCAGCTCGCGCAGGCGCGCCGCATCCCGGCGCAGCTGCTCGCGCCAGGCCAGCAGGTGGTGGCCGAAGGTCACCGGCTGGGCGATCTGCAGATGGGTGAAGCCGGGCAGCAGGGTGTCGGCCTCGCGCTCGGCGAGATCGAGCAGGGCCTGACCCAGGCCCTGCATCAGCCCGCGCTGGCGGTCGATGGCATCGCGCACATACAGGCGCAGGTCGGTGGCCACCTGGTCATTGCGCGAACGGCCGGTGTGCAGGCGCTTGCCGGCCTCGCCAATGCGCGCGGTCAGGCGCGCCTCGATGTTCATGTGCACATCTTCCAGCGCCGGATCCCAGTCGAAGCGCCCGGACTCGATCTCGGCGGCGATCGCGCCCAGACCCTCGACGATGGCCTCCAGATCGGCGCTGCTGAGCAGGCCGATGCGGGCCAGCCCGCGGGCGTGGGCAAGGCTGCCGGCGATGTCCTGGCGCCACAGCCGCTGATCGAAGCTCACCGACTCGGAGAAGCGCGCCACCAGGGGATCGGTGGCTTCCTCGAAGCGGCCGCTCCACATCTGGTTGCGATCGGTGGGCGTGGCAGGGTTCACGGCAGGGCTCGGTGGCGGACAGCGCGGCGATTATAGGGAGGCGCGACGATCGCCCCGCGCCACGGGCCGACCGATAGAATCCGGCGATGAAGCGCATCACCCCGCAGTCGCCACAGCAGCTGAGCCTGATCCCGAACTTCTGTTCGGCCCAGGCGCTGCTGTCGATGGCCTTCGCCATGGAGCTGACCGCGCTCTGCTTCACCCTCGCCAATGGCCCGCGCGGGGCCGACGCCCTGCAAACCCTGCTGCTGCTCTCGCTCTATCTGCAGTGGGTGGGCCTGTGCTGCGGGGCGGTGCTGTGCTGGCTGCGCGGATTCCTCAAGGTGGCCCGGCCCGGCGTGGTGTTCTTCGTCTGCTGGGGGGCGATGGTGGTGATCGTGATGCTGCTCTCCGACATCGCCTGGTCGGTCGGCACCAGTCATCTGCTCGGTTCCATCCTGCCCGAGGAGGAGCCGCGCCTGGAGTTCGTGTTCCGCCACACCGCGGTGGCGGCCATCGTCTCCCTGCTCTTGCTGCGCTATTTCTGGATCCGCCACCAGTGGCGCGAGCAGGTGCGCGCCGAGGGCGAGTCGCGCTACGCCGCGCTCAATGCGCGCATCCGTCCCCATTTCTTCTTCAACACCCTCAACAGTCTGGCGGCGCTGATCGCGATCCGCCCGGACGACGCCGAGCGCATGGTCGAGGACATGGCCGAGGTGTTCCGCGCCAGCCTGGAGAAGCGCGGGCAGATCGCGCCGTTCGCCGACGAGATCGCCACCTGCGAGGCCTACCTGCGCATCGAGCAGATCCGCCTGGGCGACAAGCTGCAGGTGCACTGGGAGGTTCCGGAGGCGCTGCGCCGCTGGATCGTGCCGGTGCTCGGACTGCAGCCGCTGATCGAGAACGCCATCCACCACGGCATCTCGCGCCAGCGCCACGGCGGGCTGCTGAGCATCCGCGCCTGGCAGGAGGGCGAGCTGCTGCTGGTGGAGGTGCGCAACCCGCTGCCGGCCCCGGGCAGTGCCCTCGAGGCGGGCAGTCGCGGCAACGGAATCGCGATCGACAATATTGCGAGCCGGCTGGGGCTGCTTTACGGTTCCCGTGGCGGACTCGAAGTGGGTCCGGATCAAGAACAATTCGTGGCACGGCTCCGCATCCCCCGGGAGCCCCTGGCGCAGGGAGAGCAGGAATGAGAGTGGTGATCGTCGATGACGAGCCGCTGGCGCGCGAGCGCCTGCGCCGCTTGCTGGCGGAGTTTCCGGGCTATGAGGTGGTGGGCGAGGCCGGGGACGGCGAGTCGGCGCTGGCGGTGATCGACAACGAGGAGCCGGACCTGGTGCTGCTCGATGTGCGCATGGGAGGCGTCGACGGTCTGCAGGTGGCGCGCAGCCTGGCCGAGTACGACCCGCCGCCGGCGATCATCTTCACCACCGCCTATTCCGAGCACGCGCTGTCGGCCTTCGATGCCAACGCCGATGCCTATCTGCTCAAGCCAATCCGCCTGGAGAAGCTCAAGGAGGCGCTGCAGCGCGCCCGCAAGCCGACCCGCGCCCAGCGCAGCCATGGCGCCGAGGCGGTGCCGGCCGGACAGCGGCCCAAGCGCGAGCACATCCTCGCCACCACCCGCGACGGGCTGGTGCGGATTCCGGTCGACGACATCGTCTATTTCCTCGCCGACCAGAAATACACCACGGTCTGCCATCTGCACGGCGAGGTGCTGATCGAGGAATCGCTGAAGACGCTCGAAGAGGATTTCTCGCCCTGGTTCCTGCGCATCCATCGCAAGGCCCTGGTCGCCACCCGCTTCATCAACAGCCTCGAGCGCGAGCGTGGCGGCGAGCAGCACCACTGGCTGAAGATGAAACACGCCAGCCAGCCGCTGCCGGTGTCGCGGCGGCGCCTGGCCGATGTGCGACGGTTCCTCACCGAACAACCATGAGGCGTGAGGCGTGAGGCGTGAGGAGCAGGAACGACCCTCGGATGGTGGATTGAAGCCGGCGGATCGCTCGCCGCATCCCGCCCCGCTGACGCCTCACCGCCTGCGCATCGCCACCCGCGAGTCGCCGCTCGCCCTGTGGCAGGCCGAGCATGTGCGCGAGCGCCTGCGCCAGGCCCACCCGGGTCTGGAGGTGGTGCTGGTGCCGATGACCACCACCGGCGATCAGCGGCTGGAAGGCCCGCTGGCGCAGTCCGGGGGCAAGGGCCTGTTCGTCAAGGAACTCGAGCAGGCGATGCTGGAAGGCCGCGCCGATCTCGCCGTGCATTCGATGAAGGATGTGCCGGTCCAGCAGCCGGAGGGCCTGATGCTGTGCGGCTTTCTCGCCGGCGAGGACCCGGCCGATGCCTTCGTCAGCGCCCGTCATGCGAGCCTCGATGCCCTGCCGGCCGGCGCCCATGTCGGCACCGCCAGCCTGCGCCGTCAGGCCCAGCTGCTGCACCGCCGGCCCGATCTGCGGGTGAGCCCGGTGCGCGGCAATGTCGGCACCCGTCTGCGCAAGCTCGATGAGGGGCAGTACGACGCCCTGCTGCTGGCCCAGGCCGGCCTGCTGCGGCTCGGGCTGGCGCACCGGGTGCGCGAGGTGCTGGCCGTCTCCGCCTTCGTCCCGGCCATCGGCCAGGGCATCGTCGGCCTCGAGTGCCGCCAGTCCGATCCGCGCACCCAGGCCCTGCTCGGCGTGCTCGACGATCCGGACAGCCGTCTGCGGCTGGCGGCCGAACGCGCCTTCAACCGCCGGCTTGGTGGCGCCTGCCAGGCGCCGGTGGCCGGGCATGCGCGGCGGCAGGGCGATCGTCTGCAGCTCGATGGGCTGGTCGCCAGCCCCGATGGCCGCCAGCTGCTGCGCGACCAGATCGAAGGCCCGGTGGATCAGGCCGAGGCGCTGGGTCTGGCGCTGGCCGAGCGGCTGCTGCAGCGCGGTGCCGCCGAGCTGCTGCAGGGTCTGGGCCTGCGGCCATGACGCCGCTGGCCGGCCGGCGCATCCTGCTGACCCGGCCCGAGGCCCGCGCGGCCGGGCTGATCGAGCGCCTGCGCGCCGCCGGTGCCGAGCCGGCCAGCCTGCCGCTGCTCGCGCTGGATCCGCTGCCGCTGGAGCCGGCGGTCCTCGAGCAGGCCCGCACCGCGGCCTACTGGATCTTCACCAGCCTCACCGCGGTGGAGCAGGCGCTGGCGCGCATCGAGCGGCCCTGGCCGTCCTGCCTCGCGGTCGGTCCGGCCACGGCGGCGGCCCTGCGCGCGGCCGGGCTGACCGTCGCCGCCGCCGATCAGGGCGCCGGCAGCGAGGCGCTGCTGGCCTTGCCGCCGCTGACCGCGCCGCAGGGCCTGCGCCTGGCGCTGATCACCGGCGAGGGCGGGCGCGGGCTGATCGAGACCGAGCTCGCCGCCCGCGGTGCCGAGCTGCAGCGGCTGGCGCTCTATCGGCGGCGGCCGCTGAGCCACGGCGAGGACCGCCTGGCCAGCGAGCTGGCGCTGGCCGAGGCGGTGGTGATCAGCAGCGGGGAGGGGCTGGAGCAGCTGTGGAGCCAGACCCCGCCGGCCTGGCGCGAGGAGCTCTGCCGTCTGCCGCTGGTTGCCCCCGCCGGGCGTGTGGTAGAACGCGCCCTCGCGCTGGGATTTGCCCAGGTCCAGCCGGTCGACTCCCCGGGCGACGAGCCCACGCTCGCCGCACTCCGCGCGCTGTTCACCACTCCCCAGGCTGCGATGAGCGAACCTGCTGCCCCGTCCGTCACCGAGGCGCCGTCCCCGGCCCCGGCGATTCCCGCCCCGCCGGGGGCGCCGACCCGCCGCCGCGGTCTGCTCGCACTGCTGCTCCTGCTCGGCGCGGGCGGGCTGCTCGCCCTCGGCTGGGGGCTTTATCAGGCCCAGGGCCGCATCGAAGACCAGCAGCAGGCGCTGCGCCGGCTGCAGCAGAGCCTGGAGACGGTGGCCGCCGAATCCGCCCGCACCACCACCCTGCAGGCCGATCTGTCACGGGTCTCGCAGCGCAATGGCACCGATATCGCGAGCCTGCTCGGCCGGTTCGATGCCACCGAGCAGCTGATGGGCCGCATCAACGAGGAGCTGGCCGGCGGGCGTACCCGCTTCCAGCTGGCGGCGGTCGAGCACCTGCTGATCCTCGCCAACGATCGCCTGCAGCTGGAAGGCGACGCCGGCGCCGCCCTGCGCGCCCTCGAGCGCGCGGACGAGCGGCTGGCGGCGCTGGATGACCCCCGTCTGTTCGCGGTGCGCCAGGCGCTCTCGGCGGAGCGCGCGGCGCTGATGGCGCTGCCGCGGCTGGACCGCACCGCCACCGCCCTGGTGCTGGACAGCCTGATCGAGCGCGCCCCGCGCCTGCCGCTGCGGATGAGCCGGCCAGCCACGCCGTCGAGCGCCGCCGGGTCGGCCGCCGAGCCGCCGCCGGCCGCGGATCGCCCCTGGTGGTCGCGCGGTCTGTCCCAGCTCGCCGAGGCCCTGCGCAGCGTCTTCGTGCTGCGCCGGGACGAGAGTGCCGCCAGCCAGCGCCTGCTGCCCCCGGAGCAGGAGGCGCTGGTGGTGCAGCTGCTGCAGCTGCGGCTGGAAGGCGCCCGCGTGGCCTTCCTGCAGCGCGACGAGGTGGCTTTCCGCGCCCAGCTGCGCGCGGCCCTGCAGAGCCTCGATGAACAGTTCCGCCCGGACGATCCCGGCGTGCTGGCGCTGCGCGCCGAGCTCGAGCGCCTGCTGCCGCTGGTGCTGGCGCCCCCGCTGCCCGATATCAGCAACAGCCTGAGCCTGCTGCGCGCCGGGCTGGAGCCGGCTCCGCGATGATCCGCCTCTGGCTGCTGCTGCTCGGCGCGCTGGCCCTGGGCGCGGCCGTGGCGTTCTATCTGCGAGCCGACAGCGGCTATGTGCTGCTGCGCTATGGCGCCTGGATCGTCGAGACCTCGGTGCTGGGGCTGGCGGCCGCCCTGCTGGCCGGCGCGGCGCTGCTGGTCACCACCCTGCGTCTGCTGTGGATGGGCTGGCGGCTGCCGGCGACCGTGCAGGCGGCGCTGGAGCGGCGCAAGCGCCAGCGCGCCCGCGAGTCCTTCGAGAGCGGGCTGCGCCAGCTGCTGGAAGGCCACTGGAAGCGTGCCGAGATCGAGCTGGTGCGGCGTGCGGCCGATCACCATGCCGCCCACCTGAACTATCTGGCGGCGGCCCGGGCGGCCCAGCGGGTGGGTGCGCCGGCGCGCCGCGACCACTACCTGACCCTGGCGGCGCGCAGCGCACCGGAGAACGAGCTCGCCACCCTGCTGACCCAGGCCGAGCTGCAGCTGGAGCGCAGCGAGCACGAAAAGGTGGTGGAGACCGCCAGCCAGATCCGCAGCCGCGATCCCGAGCACAGCTACGCCATCGAGCTACTGGCGCGCGGCCTCGCCGCCCTTTCGCGCTGGGAGCCGCTGTGCCGTCTGCTCGAGCAGACTCGCCGCCACCCCGGGCTCGATGCGGCCTTGCGGGTGGCGCTGTGGCGCCAGGCGCTGGAGGCGCGCATGGCCACCGCCGTGGTCGAGGCACGGCTCGACGCGCTCAAGCAGATCTGGAGCGAGGTGCCCGAGCTGCTGCGCGAGGACGAGACCCTGGTGCGCCGCTATGTGGCGGGGCTGGTGCGGCTCAACGCCCATGCCGAGGCCAGTGCGCTGATCGTGCAGGTGCTCAAGCGCCGCTGGGACGGCGAGCTGGTCTGGCGCTTCGGCGAGCTGCATGCCAGCGACCCGCTGGGCCAGCTGGCCAGCATCGAGCAGTGGCTGACGCTTTATGGCGAGAAGCCGGAGCTGCTGGTCACCGCCGGGCGCGCCTGCCTGGCCAACAAGCTGTGGGGCAAGGCGCGCAGCTATCTGGAGGCGGTCACCCGCGTGCAGCCGAGCGCGGCGGCCTTTCTCGAACTGGCCCGGCTCTCCGAGCAGACCCAGAACAGCGAGGAGGCGGCGCGCTGGTACCGCCAGGGTCTGGAGCACGCCGCGCGGTCCGGCGAGGCGCTGCCGCGCTGAGCCCCGGCGGCGGTCTCAGGCCTTGAGCTGCGCCCGCATCTCGGCGAAGCGCGCCCGCTCGGCCGGATCGAGCACCGGGTAGCGCAGATCCATCCCCTGCAGGGTGCGGTGCACGATGTCGGCCACCGTGGCGCGCAGGAAGGACTTGCTGTCGGCGGGTATCGCATACCAGGGCGCCCAGGGCCGGGAGGTCTGGTTCAGCGCGGTCTCGTAGGCCTGCATATAGGCCTTCCAGTGGGCGCGCTCGCGGACATCGCCGCTTTCGAACTTCCAGTGCTTCTCCGGCTCGTCGAGGCGGGCCAGGAAGCGCTGGCGCTGCTCTTCGTAGGAGACATTGAGCCAGAACTTGAGGATCACCGTGCCATTGCGCGCGAGGTGCTTCTCCCAGTCGCGGATCGACTCGTAGCGCTGCGCCCAGAGCGTGTCCAGCGGCGTCTGATACGGCAGCTTCTGCGCCGCCAGGTGGGTCGGGTGCACGCGCACGGCCAGCACCTCCTCGTAGTGGCTGCGGTTGAACACCCCGATGTGTCCGCGCCGCGGCAGCTGCTGGGCGGTGCGCCAGAGGAAGTCGTGGTCCAGCTCCAGCTCGGAGGGCCGCTTGAAGGCATGCACCTGGCAGCCGGAGGGGTCGACGCCGGAGAGCACGGCGCGGATGGTGCTGTCCTTGCCGGCGGCATCCATGGCCTGGAACACCAGCAGCAGGCTGTGGTTGTCGTGGGCGTAGAGGATGTGCTGGAGCTCGGCGATCGCCGCCACCAGGGTCTTGAGCCGCTGCTGGTTCTCGCTCTTGTCCGGTCCCTTCGCGGGCGGTGCGCTCGGTGCGCGGGCGAGCACGAAGCGGCCGTTGAAGGGCACCCGGTAGGGACTCTCCACCGCGGTGGCCGGGGCGATCTCGCGATCCGGCCGGCGCCGGCTCATGGCAGGGCTTCCACCACCAGGGTGGCGCCTTCCACCCGCACCACCCGCACCTGGGTGCCGGCCGGCGTATCCGGTCCGCTGACCCGCCATTGCGAGTCATCCACCCGCAGCACGCCGACATTGTTCACGATCGGCTGGCCGAGGGTGAAGCTGCGGCCGACATAGCTGTCACCGCGGCGGTTGAGGGTGGGCTGGTCGCTCTGGGTCTCGCGTGGCCGCAGCCGGTGGTGGACGAAGAAGGCCACCACCGAGATCACCCCGAACAGCACCAGCTCCACCTGCCAGCCCAGCGGCAGCAGGGCCGCCAGCGCGCCGACCACCAGGGCGGAGACGCCCATCCACAGCATCACATAGCCGGCCGGCAGCAGCATCTCCAGCACCAGCAGGACGAAGCCGAGAATCCACCAGTACCAGTACAGCCAGTCGATGATCATGGAAGGCGCCTCAGCCAGCCGGACGGGTGGACTGGCCGGCGTTCTTGGCCAGCTCGACGATGCCGCCGAGGGCACCGATCACGCTGGCGGCCTCCACCGGCATCATCAGGATCTTCTGATTGGGGCTGGCGGCGAGCTGGCCGAGCGCCCCGATGTACTGCTGGGCCACGAAGTAGTTGACCGCCTGCACATCGCCCTTGGCGATCGCCTGGCTCACCATCAGGGTGGCCTTGGCCTCGGCCTCGGCGGCGCGCTCACGGGCCTCGGCGTCGCGGAAGGCCGCCTCGCGACGGCCCTCGGCTTCGAGGATCTGCTGCTGCTTGTCGCCCTCGGCGGCGAGGATCACCGCCTTCTGCTCGCCCTCGGCCTTGAGGATGGCCGCGGCGCGGAAGCCCTCGGCATCGAGGATGTTGGCGCGCTTCTCGCGCTCCGCCTTCATCTGCCGTGCCATCGAATCGACCAGATCCGCCGGCGGGCGGATGTCCTTGACCTCGATGCGGGTCACCTTCACCCCCCAGGGGCTGGTGGCCTGGTCCACCACCGAGAGCAGGCGGGTGTTGATGTGATCGCGCTGGCTGAGCAGCTCGTCGAGGTCCATCGAGCCCATCACCGTGCGCAGATTGGTCTGGGTCAGATTGAGGATGGCGTACTCCAGCTGCTGGACCTCGTAGGCGGCCTTGGCGGCGTCGAGCACCTGGAAGAACACCACGCCATCGACCCCGACCATGGCGTTGTCCTTGGTGATCACTTCCTGGCTGGGCACATCCAGCACCTGCTCCATCATCGACAGCTTGCGGCCGATCGAATCGATGTAGGGGATCAGCCAGTGCGGGCCCGGACCGAAGGTGGCGCGGTACCGGCCGAAGCGCTCGATGGTGTATTCCATGCCCTGCGGCACGGCGACGAAGCCCTTCCACAGCGTGACCAGGGCGAAGGCGACGAAGGCAAGCGCGAGATAGGACATGGGACGCTCCGGAGGCAGGACCCTAAGGTGCAGCCTCGCCGCCGCCCCTGCAAGCCCTGCGCCTCAGACCGCCGCGGTCACCGAGTGGTCATCACCGAACAGCACCGCCCGCTGGCGGCCATCGCGCTTGGCCCGGTAGCAGGCGCTGTCGGCCCGGTTGAGCAGGGCACTCACCGCCACGCCAGGCTCGAAGCGCGCCAGCCCCACCGACAGACCCAGCGGATGGCGCTGGCCCTCATGCTCGAAGGCGTAGCCGGTGACGGTCTGGATCAGCTGGCGGGCGATCCGCAGCGCCTCGCTGGCCGGGCAGTTGCGCAGAATCACCCCGAACTCGTCACCGCCCAGGCGCGCCAGCAGATCGGCGGCGCGCAGCTGGGCGCGCAGCCGCTCGGCCAGCTCGCGCAGCACCCGATCGCCGGCCTGGTGGCCGTGGCTGTCGTTGATCTGCTTGAAATGATCGAGATCCATCAGCAGCAGGAAGTGCTCGCCACCGCGCGCGCTGGCGCTGGCGCGGGTGCTGTCCAGCTCGGCCTCGAACTCGCGGCGGTTGGGCAGGCCGGTGAGGGCGTCGTGGCTCGCCTGGTAGAGCAGCTGCTGCGAGAGCTGGCGGGTGGCGCTGACATCGTGGAAGACGAACACACAGCCCACCAGCTGGCCCTTGGTGTTGCGCATCGGCGTGCAGGAGTCCTCCACGGACAGCCGCGAGCCATCGCGCAGCACCAGCGCCGCCATCGCCGGCAGGCCGGTCGGCAGCCCCTCGCGCAGCACCCGCCGCACCGGCGAATCAAGCGCGGCACCGTCGCGCTCGGACACCAGCTGCACCCACTCATCGAAGGGCTGGCCGAGCACATCGCTGCCCAGGCACTTGAGCAGGCGCAGCGCCGCCTCGTTGATGAAGGTGATGCGCCCCCAGAGATCGGTGCGGATCACGCCATCGCCGATCGCCGCCAGGGTGATCTGTGCCAGCTCCTTCTCCTGCTGCAGGGCCTCGGCGGCCTGGCGCTGCGGGCTCACATCCTGGATCTGCGAGAGGAAGCAGGCGGGCTGGCCATCGGGGCCGCGCACCAGGGTGACATCGAGCTGGGCGTGCACCACATGGCCGCGGCCGTGCAGATAGCGCTTGACCATGCGGTAGCAATCGCCTTCGCCGCGCAGCAGGGCCTGCACCTGCTGCAGATCGGCGTCGAGATCGTCCGGGTGCGTCAGGTCCTGGAAGCGGCGCTGGCGCAGCGCCTCGCGGGTGTAGCCGAGGATCTGGCAGAGCGCTTCGTTGACCTCCAGCCACTCGCCGGTGAGGCCGACGATGGCGGTGCCGATCGGCGCATGATCGAAGGTGGCACGGAACAGCCGGTCACGCTCGGCGAGGGCGGCCTGGGCCTGCACCTGGGCGGTGATGTCGCGGCCCTCGGGCACGATCATCACCACGCTGCCGTGCTCATCGCGCACCGGCTTGAGGCTGAAGTCGATGATGGCGGTGGTCTCGCCGGCGCCGCGCACCTCCACCTGGTACTGCACGATCTCGCCGGCAGCCGCCCGCGCGATGCTGGCCTGCAGGCGCTGGCGGGTGGCCTCGCCGGTCTGCCACCAGCGGCAGTCCCAGAACGGCTTGCCGATCACCTCCTCGGGCTGCAGGCCGCCGAACTGCAGCGCGGTCTGGTTGGCCTCCAGCAGCGTGCCCTCCGGCGTGAGCAGGCCGATGAACTGGTAGGTGGAGTTGAAGATGCCCTGGTAGCGGGTGCCGACCTGGGCGGCGACATCCTCGAGGAATTTCTGGCGGTCGATGTCGGTGTGCGTGCCCACCACCCGCAGCGGCTTGCCATCGACGGTGCGGCTCATCACCTGGCCGCGGTCGAGCACCCATTTGTAGCGGCCGCTCTTGCACAGCACCCGGTGCTCGTTGCGGTACTCGGCGGTGCGCCCTTCGAGATGGGCGTTGAGATCGCGATAGACCTGCTCGCGATCCTCCGGGTGCACCCGGCGATCCCATTCATCGAGACTGTTGCCGATCTCCTCGTCGGTGTAGCCGAGCATCGCCTTCCACTGGTGCGAGAAGAACACCGTGTTGGTCTGCGCGTCCCAGTCCCAGACGCCGAGCCCCGAGCCTTCGGTGGCCAGCCGCCAGCGTTCCTCGAACTCGGCGAGCCGGCTGCCCAGTTCCAGCGCGCGCTGCTCGGCGCGGCGGCGGCGGTCGATGTTGTAGACGGTGCCGGTGATCCGCCGCGGCGCGCCCAGCGGTCCTTCGGCATGGCCGGTGGCGCGCACGAACAGCGGCCGGCCCAGGCCGGTGAGCAGCTCCAGTTCCAGCTCGAAGCAGCCGCCTTCGCGCTGCAGGCGCTCGAGGGCCTGCTGCAGCTGCTGCTGCGAGGCCGGGCGGTACATGCCGATGGCCTGATCGAGATCGGGCAGCGGGGCGTCCTCCGGCCACTCCAGCAGGCGGCGGGTTCCCGGTGACCACCACAGCTGCGGTGCGCCGTCCAGGCTCAGCAGCCAGGTGCCGGACTGGGTGGCCTGTTCCAGGGCATCGAGAGCCAGCGCGGCCGGGGTGGCCGAGGGCGGGCGTGAGGGGGCAGACCTCGCAGGCAATTCCATGTGCAGGGCGGCGGTGACGCGGGCTCTGCTTGTAGCGGCTGCCACGCGCGGCGGCTGCGGGGCGGCGCCGAGCGGCAGCGGGCTACCGCCCGGCGGCCTGCAGCGACTGCGCCAGCCCGCGGATGCGCTCGACCATCGAGAAGAAGCCGTTGCGGCGGTTGGCGCTGAGATGGCTGCCCAGGCCCAGGCGCTCGAAGATCGCCGCCAGATCGAGGGCCAGGATCTCCTGCGGCCGGCGGCCGGAAGTCAGCCCCAGCAGCAGGGCCACCAGGCCGCGCACGATATGGGCATCGGAATCGCCCATCAGCTGCAGGCGGCCGTCCTCCACCCGGTGGGTGAGCCAGACCTGGGAAATGCAGCCACGCACCTGGTGGGCGTCGTCGCGCTCGGCCTCCGGGTAGGGCGGCAGCTGCCGGCCCAGCTCGATGAGATAGCGGTAGCGCTCCTCCCAGTCGCCCAGCAGCTCGAAGGTTTCGACCAGTTCCTCGGTGTCCATGGCCGTGGATTGTAGGACCTCACGCGTATACTCCGCGGCCGTCCCGTTTCCCGGATCTGTTTATGCGCGCCTCCGGTCGCAGCCCTGACCAACTTCGCCCGGTCACCCTGCAGCGCCGTTACACCCGCCACGCCGAGGGCTCGGTGCTGGTGGCCTTCGGCGATACCCAGGTGCTGTGCACCGCCAGCGTCGAGGAGCGCGGCCCGGCCTGGAAGAAGGAAGGCGGCTGGATCACCGCCGAGTACGGCATGCTGCCGCGCGCCACCCACACCCGCGGCCGTCGCGAGGCGGCCCAGGGCAAGCAGAGCGGGCGCACCCAGGAGATCCAGCGGCTGATCGGCCGCGCGCTGCGCGCCTGCATCGATCTGGATGCGATCGGCAATCACACCATCACCCTCGACTGCGATGTGCTGCAGGCCGATGGCGGCACCCGCACCGCCGCCATCACCGGCGCCTATGTGGCACTGGTGGACGCGGTGGCCAGCATGAAGGCGCGTGGAGTGATCAAGCGCGACCCGCTGCATGGCCAGGTGGCGGCGGTGAGTGTCGGCATCCATGCCGGCGTGCCGGTGCTGGACCTCGACTACGCCGAGGACTCGGCCTGCGAGTGCGACATGAATGTGGTGATGAACGACGCCGGCCAGTTCATCGAGGTGCAGGGCACCGCCGAGGGCCATGCCTTCCGCCGGGACGAGCTGGACCGCCTGCTCGACCTCGCCGCCCTCGGCATCGCCCAGCTGCAGACCCTGCAGCGCGAAGCCCTGGCGCGGTGATGCGGCAGCTGGTGCTGGCCAGCCGCAACCGCGGCAAGCTGGCCGAGATGCAGAGTCTGCTGGCGCCCCTCGGGCTGCGCCTGCGGCTGGTCTCCGAGTTCAGCGACGAGGTGCCGGAGGAGACCGCGCTGAGCTTCGTCGAGAACGCGCTGATCAAGGCCCGGCATGCCGCCCGCGTCAGCGGCCTGCCGGCCCTGGCCGACGACTCCGGGCTGGAAGTCGAGGCCCTGGCCGGCGCCCCCGGCGTGCGCTCGGCCCGCTATGCCGGCGACCAGGCCGATGACGCCGCCAACAACGCCGCCCTGCTGCGCGCCCTCGAGGGCGTCGGTGCGGCCCGCCGTGGCGCGCGCTTCGTCTGTGCCCTGGTGCTGCTGCGCCACCCCGAGGACCCGGTGCCGCTGCTGGCCCAGGCCACCTGGCATGGACGGGTGCTCACCGCCCCGCGCGGGACGCTCGGCTTCGGCTACGACCCGCTGTTCTATCTCGCCGACCAGGGCAAGACCGCGGCCGAGCTGAGCCCGGCGGCCAAGAATCGTCTCAGCCACCGGGCCCGCGCGGCGCGCCTGCTGGTGCGCCAGCTGCGCGAGAACCCGCAGCGCCTGCGCGAGGCTCAGCGGCTGCCGGCCTCGTAGCGCAGGGTCAGATAGGCGCTGGCGCCCGGGCTGCGGTAGCCATCCACCTCGAGGTAGTCGCGGTCCAGCAGGTTCTCGCCGCGCAGGGCCAGCCGCCAGTGCGCATCCAGCGGCAGGGCCAGATCGGCACCGAGCAGGCCGTAGCCGCCGAGGCGGGCGCCATTGCTGTCGATGCGCTCCCCCTGGCCGCGCCAGTCCAGTCCCAGATCCAGCCCGCCCCAGCGGCGCGCCACCCGGGCACTGCCTCCGAGCTTGGAGCGGCGCGCCAGCTGACGGCCGTCGGCGCGGTTCTCCGGATCCTGCAGATGACCCTGAAGGCTGGCCTGCCAGGGCCCGTCGCGCAGGCTCCACACGGCTTCCAGTCCGCGGGTACGGGTGCGGTCGATGTTGACCAGGGCGAAGCTGGCATCGAAGCCGATCAGATCCTCGACCCGGTTCTCGAACAGGGCGAGGCTCAGCCGCTGGCCCTCGCCCAGCGGCTGGCGCCAGTTCAGCTCCAGGCTTTGCGAGGTCTCCGGCTGCAGGGCCGGGTTGCCGAAGGCCCCGAACAGATCGGTCAGCTCCGGCTCCTTGAAGCCACGGCCATAGACCAGGCCCAGCCGCCCGCCGCCCCAGCCGGGCAGGCTCGCCTCGGCATTGCCGGTGGTGTGGCGGCCGAACTGGTCGTGCTCGGTGGCGCGCAGGGCGCCGAGCAGGCGCAGGCTGCCGAGCGACCGCTCGTACTGGCCGAACAGGGCGTGGCGCTCGCTGCGGTCGCGCACCTGGCTGTCACCGAAGGCGCTGAAGAAGCGGCTGTCGATCTCCGAGCGGCTGGTGGACAGGCCCAGCAGGGCCTCGCCGCCGGCGAGCGGGAACTGCTGATCCCATTCGGCGCCCTCGCGCCGCACCGCGGTTTCCGAGAGCGCCTGCGGCCGCGCCGGATCGTCCGGGTCGAGCTGGGTCAGCTGGTCCTGGGCCAGGGTCAGGCGCAGACGGGTCTGCAGCCGGCCCAGCAGCGGCGCCTCCAGTTCCAGCGCCCCGATGCGGTTGCGGAAGTCCTGTTCGCGCGGGGCGAAGCCATTGAAGCGGTCGGCGTACTGGTTGCGCCCTTCGGCCTGCTGCAGACGGCCGGACAGGCGCAGCGCGCCGAGCTGGCGATCGGCATTCAGATCGACGCTGGTGTTGCGGTTGCCACGCTCGCGGTCATCCGCAAGAAACGGGGCGAAGCCCTCCACCGTCTGCCGCTGCAGGCCGGCGCTCAGACCGCCCTCGGCGCTGCGGGTGCCGGCGCGCAGGGCGAGGTCGCGGGTGCCATAGCTGCCGGCGCGGCCGCTGAACTGGAACACCGGACCGCGGGCGCGGCGGGTGATGATCTGCACCACCCCGCCGATGGCATCCGAGCCCCACTGGCTGGCGCGCGGGCCGCGCAGGATCTCGATGCGCTCGATCGATTCCGGCAGCAGGTTCTGGATCTGCGCGTTGAGGAAGGTCTCGCTGGTGTAGCGGACCCCGTCGACCAGGAACAGGGTGTGGTTGGATTCGGCGCCGCGCAGGAACACCGACACCGGCGCGCCCGGACCGCCGCTGCGCGCCACATCCACGCCGGCGAGGCCACGCAGCAGCTCGGCCAGATCGTTGGCCTGGGCGCGCTCGATCGCCTCGCGGTCGAGCACGGTCACCCCGGGTGCGAGCAGGGCGGGGTCACGCCCCTCGCGGGTGGCGGTGACCACCAGGGGGTCCAGGGCCAGGGCCGCCTCGGCGGGCGCGGTTTGGGCAAGGCACAGCACGGGCGCGAGCCAGCCGCCCAGGATCAACAGGGATTTCATGAAAGACTCCGACGAGGCGTCCCCGCCTCGATGAGGGTGGTGAACCGGCAACCGCCGGGTTGGCGCAGGCCGGTCTCCGGACTCGCAAGCGCTTCGGCGGTGCCTTCCCGGATCGGGGATCCAGTGGCGGATGACCGCGTCTTCTTGCTTACCGTTGCGGGGACAGTGCCGGATTCCCACCGGCTTCCCGATTCTCCCGGACGTCGATCACCCGCCCAGGCACCTGCGCCGCGCAGTGTACGGCAGCCCCGGGCGGGCGGGCGCCGTCGCCGCGCCGGCCGCGGCCGGAAGGACCCGGCGGGGAGCGGTTAGCATCGCGCCTCGTCTCCGCTTCCCGTTCCGCCCATGTACGCCGCCGAACTCTCCGCTGCCCTGGCCGCCGCCGAGGCCGCCAGCGCGATCATCCGCAAGGCCTTCCGCGGCAACTTCAGCGTCGAGTACAAGGCCGACGCCAGTCCCGTCACCGAGGTCGATGTGGCCGCCGAGCGTGCCATCCGCGGGCTGCTGGCCGAGCGCTTCCCCAGCCATGGCTTCTATGGCGAGGAGACCGGGCAGAGCGCGCTCGATGCCGAGTATCTCTGGCTGGTCGATCCGATCGACGGCACCAAGGGCTTCGTCCGCGGCTACCCGCTGTTTTCCGTGCAGATCGCCCTGATGCACCGCGGCGAGCGCGTGCTCGGGGTGTCCAGCGCGCCGTGCTGGAACGGCGGTGCCGGCGAGGTGATCCAGGCCGTGCGCGGCGAGGGCGCCTGGCTCGACGGCCAGCGTCTGCGGGTCTCGGCCACCGAGCGCCTGGCCCACACCACGCTGTCCACCGGCAATCTGAAATCGCTGGCGCTGTCGCCGGCCTGGGCCCGCTTCGGCGCCCTGGTGCCGGCGCTGCACCGGATCCGCGGCTACGGCGACTTCCTCCACTACCACTACCTCGCCGCCGGACGCATCGACGCGGTGCTGGAATCCGATGTGAACATCCTCGACATCGCCGCGCTGAGCGTGATCGTCGAGGAGGCCGGCGGCCGCTTCACCGATCTGCGCGGCGCGCCGCTGACCCTGGCCACCACCAGCGTGCTGGCCGCCCCGCCGGGCCTGCATGCCCAGCTGCTGGAAACGATCTCCTACTAGCCGCGCCAGGCCAGCATCTGCTCGGCCAGCCAGGCGCCGCGGTCCTCCTGGATGAAGTGCCCGCCCCAGGTCCGCTGATGCGGCTGGCCGCGGGCGCCCGGAATGTGGGCGATCAGCGCCGCGTCGGCGCGGCCGAGGATGGGATCGTTGCGGCCGAACAGGCACAGCACCGGCTGGTGCCACTCGCCCAGGCGCCGCCAGGCCTCGCGGTTGGCCGGCACCGCCGGATCGGCGGGATCGATCGGCACCAGCCGGGGAAAGGCGCGGGTGCCGGCCTTGTAGCGGGCATCCGGGAAGGGGGCGTCGTAGGCGGCGATCTCGGCGGCGGAGAGCTTGACCACGCAGCCGCTGTTGACGATGCGCCCGATCGGAAACCACGGCGAGTAGCGGGCGAAGGCGCGCCAGAGCCGGAACGCCGCCGGCACCCGGGTGGTGGCGGTGGGCAGGAAGCCATTGGCGATCACCAGCCGCTCGAAGCGCGCCGGCTGCTCGGCGGCCAGGCGCAGACCGATCAGCGAGCCCCAGTCCTGGCAGAAAAGGGTCAGGCCGCGCAGATCCAGCTGTTCGAGAAAGCGGCCGATCCAGCCGACATGGCGGGCATAGCTGTAGTCGGCCATCCGGGTCGGCTTGTCGGATTTGCCGAAGCCGATCAGATCCGGCGCGATCACCCGCCGCCCGCCCGCCACCAGCGGCGGGATCATCTTGCGGTAGAGATAGCTCCAGGTCGGCTCGCCGTGCAGCAGCAGCACGATGGGCGCGTCGCGCGGGCCTTCGTCGAGATAGTGCAGACGCAGGCCATCGATCTCACACCAGTGCGGGGCGAAGGGATAGTCCGGCAGATCGACGAAGCGCTCATCAGGGGTGCGCAGGATGTCCATCGGGATGCAGGGTCGGGGGCGATTCCTGCATGCTAGGGCCTGTTGACGACCCAGGGAACGCACCGGCTCGCCGGGGCTGGCCGTCAGCAGATGGCCCCGGTCGTGGCCGGCCCGACGCGACAGCGGCGGGCCGGGCGGCGATCCCTTCCTCGTCAACCGACCCTGGCGCAGCCCCACGCAGGAGACGCACGTGATCAAGGTGATTGGAGCGGACATCGGCTTTGGCTACACCAAGGTCACCGATGGCCGGCAGTTCCAGGTGTTCAAGTCGCTGGTCGGTGAGGCGACCGAGATCCAGTTCGCCGAGACCCTGCTGCCCGGGCAGGCCGCGCAGCCGCGCCATTTCGAGATCGGCGGCCAGGGCTATTTCTTCGGCGAGCTGGCCGAGACCCAGTCGCGCGGCCGTGGCTTCACGCTCGATCCCAGCCACTTCCTCAACCAGTACGCGCGCAACCTGGCGCTGGCGGCGATCTCGCCCTATGTGGAGAACGGCGCCCCGGTGCGGCTGGTCACCGGTCTGCCGATCAGCTTCTTCCGCCGCCACCGCGAGGCGCTGGCCGCCCTGCTGCAGACCCGCCATGTGCTCACCGTGGTGCAGGCCAATGGCGCGCGCGAGGAGAAGCAGATCGTCATCGAGCGGGTGCGGGTGATTCCGCAGCCCTTCGGCTCGATGTTCAACCTGATGCTCAACGACATCGGCAAGGCCACCAGCCAGCGCTTCGTGGCCGAGAAGATCGGCATCATCGACATCGGCTTCCGCACCGCCGACTACACCGTCAGCGACAAGACCCGCTACTCCGAGCGCGGCAGTGCCAGCACCGACTCCGGCATCAGCGCGGCGTATACGGCGATCGCCAACGTGCTGCAGGAGAAGAGCGGGGTCAATGTCGAGCTCTACCGGCTCAACGAGGCGGTGACCCGCGGCGTGATCAAGATCAAGGGCAAGCGCTACGACCTCACCAAGATCGTCGAGCAGGCCTACCAGCAGCTGGCCACCCGCATCGCCAGCGAGGTCAACCGCCTGTGGTCGGATGACTGGGACATCGATGCCATCGTCATCACCGGCGGCGGCGGGGCGACGCTGGCGCCCTATCTGATTCCCCAGCTGGAGGGCGAGGTGCTGCCGGTGCCGGCCGATCAGGACGCCCGCCTCAACAATGTCTTCGGCTACTGGAAGTACGGCATGCATCTGTGGGGCGCCTGAGCGCAGCCGCAGCGATCTGTCGCGCCGTATCCGGCCGCAGCGGTCCGCAGCCCCCGGCGCCGGCCCGCAGGCGGGCGGCGGGCGCGCTTAGCAAGTTTTTAGCGAGGGCTTAGCGGCGATTTAGCAGCCGCGCTGCTGGGCTGGTCCTAGTCTGTGCACACCGCGGCCGAGGCCGCCTTGCACTCCACGACGGACCCCGATGAATACCCAGCAGGATCGCTACGACATCTACCAGATCATCCACAAGGGACTGCGCGCCTTTCTCGCCCAGACCCTGGTCGACACCGGCCGCACCGACTGGGCCGACGCCGAGCGGCGGCAGGCCCAGCTCGCCCAGCTGCGCGGGCTGCTCGATCTGTGCGAGCACCATGTGGAGAACGAGGATCACCATCTGCACCCGGCGATGGAGGCAGTGCGTCCCGGCTCCAGCGGCCAGACCGCCGGCGACCATCTCGACCACGGCCACCACATCGAGGCGCTGAGAAGCCGGCTCCGCCAGATCGAGGGCGCGGTCAACGGCGAGCGCGAGCGGCTGGGTGAACAGCTCTACCGCGAGCTGGCGGTGTTCGTCGCCGAGAACTTCGAGCACATGGAGGTCGAGGAGCGGCACAACAACGCCGTGCTCTGGGCCGGCTACCGCGACGATCAGATCATCGCCATCGAACAGCGGCTGATCGCCAGCCTGCCGCCGCCGGTGCTCGACCAGTGCCTGCACTGGATGCTGCCCTATGCAACGCCTGGCCAGCGCCTCGGCCTGCTCACGGCGATCCGCGCCGGGGCGCCCGCCGAGGTCTTCGGCGGGCTGCTGGAACGGCTCCGCACCCAGCTGACGCCGCGCGACTGGCAGCAGCTGCAGGGCGGCCTCGCGCAGGCGGCCTGAGCGCCGGCCGCGTCGCCCTAGTCGGTCAGCGTGTAGCGGCCGGTCTCGCAGAGGTTGACGCCGGCATCCTCGACCACATCGCCATCGGTCCAGACGAAGCGCAGGTCGTACTCGCACTGGGTACGGCCGTCGGCGATGGTGATGCGGGCGGTCTCGCCATCGGCGAGCACATCGACGCCGAGGATGTCGTCCTCCCAGTCGCCGACATCGGAGGGCGAGGCGTAGAACTCGTTGAGCGTGGCGCCGCTGCGGTTGATCAGCGAGAACTCGAGATCCTCGGCCAGCGCCGGGGTGGCGAGAACCAGGCTCAGCAGCAGCGGGGCAAGCAGGCGCATCGGAGACTCCAGGCGGGGTGAGGCCGGGGGCCCCGGCCGGGCTAGCCTGCGCTAGCCGCCGTTTCTTGTCACCCGTTCCAGCTGCAGCGGCCGCTCCACCCGCAGGCGGAAGCGGCCGCGGCCGCTGCGCTCGAGGGCGATGCAGGGGCAGCGCTCGGCCAGGCGCCGGCGCAGCAGGATCAGGCGGGTGTCGAGGTTGTCGACGATCTCCGGCAGGCGCAGCGTCGGGTCCACCCGCAGCTCGCGGGTGGTGAACTCGGCGCGGCCGCGCTGGTGGTCCTGCAGCAGCTTCCACAGCACCGCCGCCGCCACCCCCTTGATCAGGTACTGGTCATCCACGAACAGGGCCTCGCCCTCCTCGAACAGCCGCACCCGCAGCGGCGGCCCCTCGGCGGCGGGCGGTGCGCTCGCGGCCTCGGCCAGCAGCTCGCCCTCCTCGCCCTGCAGCAGGCTGATGCGGCTGACCAGCACCGCGGCGTAGAGGCTCAGCACATCCTCTTCCTCCGCTCCGAAGCGGCGTGGCTGCGGGCTGTCGAGATAGAGCACGCCCCGGCACAGGCCGCGGTCCAGCAACGGCACCGCGATCTGGCTCTGCGGCTCGGCGAGGCCGGGGAAGGGAATCTCGGTGCCGGTGGGCAGGCCGGCCTCGCGGCCGGCCTCGCGCACCGCCCGGCCATAGGCGTACTCGCTGCTCAGATGGGCGAGGCGGATGGCGGTGCCCTCCCGCGCGGCAACGCCAATCACTCCTTCCCCCCAGCCCACCTCGGCGCCGATGCCGGAGCTGGCATAGCCGCGGCTGGCCACCGCATAGAGACGGGCGCGGGCCGGGTCGGCCACCCATAGCAGGCTGTGCGGCAGGCCGAACTCGCGGTCCAGCCCGGCCAGGGCTTCGTCGAACAGGCTTTCCAGATCCTGGCAGCGCAGCAGCCGGTCCAGGCAGCGGCGCAGCCCCGGCCAGGGCGGGGCGGGATCGGCCGGCGGGCTCAGGGCCGGGCCGGGCAGGGCTTCGATCGCCGCCACCCGGTAGACATCCGATCCACGCAGCTGGAACACCCCGGCCATGCCGGTTTGCGAGGCGATGCCGGCGAGCTTGGCCTTCATCCGCTCGAACAGCGCCCCGGCCGACTCGGTGCGCAGATAGATCAGGTGCAGCAGCCACTGACGGGCGCTGTCCGGATCGGTGACCAGGGCGGTGGCCTGGGGGTTGGCGAGGATGTTCTCGCGGGTCTTGTTGAAGAACTGGAAGCTCAGCGCCACATGGCTGCGGTCGACATACTCGACCTGGGAGACATAGGTGAGATTGGGCGTGCCGTCGCTGGCGGCGGTGGCGATCAGGCTCGGCACGCCGCCCTCCAGCGCGCGGCGCAGGGTCTCCAGCGTCTCGCGGCTCATCGCGGCCGGCTCAGGGCTGGCTGGCCAGCGGCTCGCCGGCGCCGGGGCCGGGCGTCTGCCGGTAGGCGGCGACCGGACAGGCCTCGAGCACCGCCAGCTCGCGACCGGCCGCGCCGATCAGGGCGGTGGCGAAGGCGCCCGGCCAGCCGAGGGCGCCGAGGGTGGCGGCAAAGGCCGCCTCCTGCTGCAGACAGGCGGCGCGGTCGGCCGCCTCGACCGCCACCACGCGGGCGTCGCGGGCCTTGAACTGGAGGGTGCGGTGGCTGGGCGGATCGGAGAACACCGCCGCCAGCCGGCCGCTCTCGGCCACCATCGGCAGCAGGTCGACGGCCTGGGCCCGGTCGACCACCAGGCGCAGGCGCTCGCCGTCTGCGGAGACCTGCACACCGAGCACCCGCACCAGGCTGCTGCGGCCGCGGCGGTCACAGGCCGCCACGCTCGCCGAGACACCGCCGAGGACGAAGGCCCGCTCCGCCGCCGACAGGGCCATGGCCGCGCCTCAGGCGCCCTGGTGGTAGCCGACGATGCGCTCCACCTCGGCCTTGGAGCCGAGGATCACCGGCACCCGCTGGTGCAGCTTGCGCGGGGTGATGGCGAGAATGCGCTCGCGCCCGGTGCTGGCCGCGCCGCCCGCCTGTTCGACGATCAGGCTCATCGGGTTGGCCTCGTACATCAGCCGCAGCTTGCCGCCCTTGTCCCGGGTCTTGGCATCGAGCGGATACATGAACACGCCGCCGCGGGTGATGATGCGATGGACATCGGCCACCATCGAGGCCACCCAGCGCATGTTGAAATCCTTGCCGCGCGGGCCGTCCTTGCCGGCCAGGCATTCGTTGATGTAGCGCTGCACCGGCGCTTCCCAGAAGCGCGCGTTGCTGGCGTTGATGGCGAACTCCTTGGTCTCGGCCGGAATCCGGATGTCGCGCCGGGTCATCACGAAGCCGCCGATCTCGCGGTCCAGGGTGAAGGCATGGGTGCCGCGCCCGGTGGTGAGCACCAGCTCGGTGCTGGGTCCGTACACCGCATAGCCGGCCGCCACCTGGGTGGTGCCCGGCTGGAGGAAGGCCTCGTGGCTGGCCGGGTCGACGCCCTCGGGGGCGCGCAGCACCGAGAAGATGGTGCCGACGCTGATGTTGACATCGATGTTGGACGAGCCATCGAGCGGATCGAACAGCAGCAGATAGCCGCCCTTGGGATATTCGCCGGGAATCACGCTGGGATCGTCCATCTCCTCCGAGGCCATCGCCGCCAGATGGCCACCCCAGGCGTTGGCCTGCAGCAGGATCTCGTTGGAGAGCACATCCAGCTTCTTCTGCGCCTCGCCCTGCACATTGCCGGTGCCGGCATCGCCGAGCACCCCGCCGAGCGCGCCCTTGCCCACGGCGATCGAGATGCGCTTGCAGGCGCGTGCCACCACCTCGATCAGCAGGCGCAGGTCGGAGCTGATGGCGGCCGCGCCGCGCTGCTCCTCGATCAGGAACTGGGTGAGGGAAACGGGCTTGCAGGCGTCGGTCATGGCGGGTGGGAGAACCGGGAACCCCGCCAGTGTAAGCAGCGCTCAGGCAGGGGGCGAGACACCCCGGCCCAGCCCGGCGGCCAGCCGCCGCAGCAGCGGGCGCAGACCCAGGTACAGCGCCAGCCCCAGCGGCAGGGCCAGCAGCAGCCAGACCAGGGTGCCGCCGAGCGCGACGCTGCCGTAGTCGACCAGGAACTGCAGGGGGTCGGCGCGGAAGCGCTCGATCAGCTCGGTCACCGAGAACAGCGGCACCGCCGGCAGACCCAGCAGCCATTCGCCGGCCTGGTAGAAGGGCAGCAGCAGCACCAGCTGCAGCGGGTAGAGCAGGTAGTTCACCAGCTGGATCAGCGGCTGGTTCAGGCGCAGCCAGACCGCCGCCAGCGCGCACAGCAGGGTGGTGGTGCCGAGCAGGGGGAAGATCGCCAGCACGCCGCCGCAGGCCAGCGTGCCGGCCAGGCCCTCGGGGCTGGCGCCCTGCACCAGCTGGGCCTTGAGCGTGGCCTGCAGGCGGCCGCGCCAGCCCGGGCCGGAGCGGCGCTCGGCGCTCACCGGCGGGCGTCGGTGCGCAGCAGCAGATCCGCCGCCGTGGCCTGGGCCGGCAGACGCGCGAGCTGGATCAGCATGTACACCGCCATCGCCATGTTGCCGGTGGCGAGGATCGCCAGCAGCCAGCCCAGCCGCGCCGCCCAGCGGCGCTCCTTGTAAGCGACCCAGGCCCAGAACCAGAGGAAGCCGAAGTAGGCATCGGCCAGCGTCGCCCACAGCCAGGGGTTGTTGCCGGCGGCCGGCTGGGCGAGCAGATCGGCGATCGAATGCTGGATGCCGATATGCCCGGCCGCCCAGAACGAGACGCCGATCAGGCCACCGAGGGCGGCCAGGGACAGCAGCAGCATTGCGGATTTCATGCCCGGTCTCTGTGCAGAAGGGAGGAGGGTGAAGACTAGCGCCCCGCGCGTCCGGTTCGCCTCACGCCTCGGGCTGCCGCCCGTCTCCGGGCGCAGGCAGAGCTCCGACCCTCACGCCTGCCGGCGCCGGCCCTCAGGCCGGGGGCTTGCGCAGGGTCAGGTGGAGGAGATCGATGCTGCCCGTGAGGAAGCCGCACTCGCAGTACGAGAGGTAGTAGCGCCACATGCGCAGGAAGCGCTCGTCGAACTGCTCGACGATCCGCTCGCGCACCGCCAGCACATTGCGGTGCCAGTGCGCCAGGGTGTCGGCGTAGTCGCGGGCGTAGAAGCGCGGATCGTCCGGCTGCAGACCGGCCTCGATGGCGAGATCCTGGAAGCGCCCGGGCGGGCAGAGCATGCCGCCGGGGAAGATGTACTTCTGGATGAAGTCGCGCTTGGTGCGGTACTGCTCGAAGATCCGCGGGTTGATGGTGATGCCCTGCAGCGCGGCGATGCCGCCCGGCTTGAGCGCACGGCTGATGGCGGAGAAGTAGGTCGGCCAGTACTCCTCGCCGACCGCCTCGTACATCTCGATGGAGACCACCCGGTCGTAGGTCTCGCGGACATCCCGGTAGTCGCGCAGCTCGAAGCTGATGCGATCGGCGAGCCCGGCCTCGGCGGCGCGGCGCTGGGCCTCGACCAGCTGTTCGCGCGACAGGGTGATCGAGTGCACCCGGCACCCCGACTCGCGGGCGGCGTGGATGGCGAAGCCGCCCCAGCCGGAGCCGATCTCCAGCAGGGTGTGCTCGGGCCGGAGGTCCAGCCGCTGGTAGATCAGGCGGAACTTGTTGAGCTGGGCCTCGCGCAGGGTTTCATTGGGGCGGCTGAACATGGCCGAGGAATAGGCCAGGGTCTCGTCGAGCCACATCTTGTAGAACTCGTTGCCGAGGTCGTAGTGGTGCTCGATGTTCTTGCGCGCGTTGCGCCTGGTGTTGGCGCGCAGGCGGTGCTGCAGGTAGCCGAAGGCCCGGCCCAGCCAGTTCTTCTCGAACGGGCCCTTGTAGTAGGGCTCGTTGAGGTAGAGCACGCAGAGCAGGCGGGTGAGATCCGGGGAGTCCCAGCAATCGTCCAGATAGGCCTCGCCAAAGCCCACCTCGCCGGCCGCCAGCACATGGCGGATCAGCCCTTCGTTCTTCAGCCGCAGCACCCCGTGCGGACCGGGCTCGCGGCCCTCGAAGCGGCGCTGGGCGCCGTTGGGCAGCAGCACATCGACGGTGCCGATGCGCACCCCCGAGAGCATGTGCAGGAACAGCCGCAGGCCCCAGCCCAGGCCCTTGAGATCGCCCTGGCTGGAGAAGGCGGTCGGCAGGTCGGGGGAGAAGCCATCCCGCCGCAGCAGGGGATTGTCGAGCTTGTTCTGTTCTTGTTCGCGGTCCATCAACTCACACTCTCGTCCAGAGGTTTGGGCTTGGGGTGGTAGCGCGCCCCCCGCAGCCAGATCTTCAGGGCCTCCCAGTGGATGCCCAGCACCACTTTCAGCGTCATCCCCGGCATCGCCAGCACCTGGCGCAGCAGGGTGCCATCGGTCAGCCGCCGGCGCTCGGCGGCGAGGCTGGCATCGAGGATCGGCAGCCCCTCGCGATCCTCGTGTATCACCACCCGCAGCCGTTCGCCGGGCTCCGAGAGGGTGAAGCGGTACCGACCCACCCGGTCGAAGAAGGGCGAGACATGGAAGCGCTTGTCCTTGTCGACCGCCTGCTCATACGGCAGCACGGCACCGCCGGATGCCAGCACATAACAATGCTTCTCGCCGAAGGTGTTGCGCACCTCGGCGATCACCGCGCGCAGGCGGCCGTCGGCATGCTCGCAGTACCACAGCGAGATCGGGTTGAAGGCAAAGCCGAGCAGGCGCGGCAGGCACAGCAGGCGGATGCGCCCGCCCTCCAGGTGCACGCCGTGGCCGGCCAGCACCTGCTCGGCCCAGGCCCGCAGCGGCTGGCGGCCATCGCCGTGGTCGGCCTCGTGGAAGGCCAGCAGGTTGAAGCGGTTGACCGAGAGCAGCCGCAGGCCGCGATCGAGATCGGCCAGGCGGTCGATGTCCAGCAGCAGATAGAACAGGCGGTAGACGAAGCGGTACAGCGGCGCCACCCGGCGCCGGTGCATGACCCGCGCCAGGTACAGCGCCCCCGGCGCCCGCTCCGGCTCTGTCTCGGTTACCGTCACTGGCATTGTGTTCGTCTCACGCCCCACCGCCTGCCTGGCCCGGGCGGAGCAAGACCCTGCCCCAAACCGGATACGACCCTGGGCTGGCGCCCAGGCGGATTGCCGCCGCTCACTCCTTCCCCAGCACCGCCCAGCCGGGCAGGCAGTCCGGGTCCAGGCCCTGCACCACCCGCAGGCCGGATTTCAGTCCGTCCTCGTGGAAGCCGTAGCCGGCCCAGGCCCCGGCCAGCCACAGCCCGCCACGGCCCTGCACCGCGGGCAGCCGCTCGTGGGTGAGCACGCTCCCGGCGCCGTAGTGGGGATGGTGATAGGTGGTGTCGAGAATCACCTGGTCGCGCGGGATCTCGCGCTCCGGGTTGAGGGTCACCACATACTGCACCGGCCCCTCGATGCCCTGCAGGCGGTTCATCCAGTAGCTGCCGGAGATCGGCCGGTCGTGGATCTCGGCATCCAGATCGGCCGCCCAGGGATCGACCCCGGCGTTGACATAGTTCCAGCTCGCCCAGGCGCGCCGCCGCCGCGGCAGGAAACGGGTATCGGTGTGCAGCACGCAGCGGCTGGCGTTGTAGGGGATGCCGGCGAGCACCGCCTGGGTCTCGGCATCGGCCTCCGGCAGCAGCCGCAGGCTGGTATCGGCGTGGGTGGCCAGCACCACCTGGTCGTAGCGCTCGCGGCTGTTGGCGGTTTCCACCACCAGCCCGCCCTCGGCCTCGCGGCGCACCGCGCGCACCGCCTGGCCCAGACGCAGCTCGCCCTGGAAGGACACCTGCAGCTTCTTCACATACTGATGGGAGCCGCCGATCACCGTGTACCAGGTCGGCTGGCCGGTGGCGGTGAACAGCGAGTGCGAATCGAAGAAGCGCATGAAGTCGGCGGCCGGGTACTCCATCGCCTTGCGCGGCGAGCAGCTCCAGATCAGTCCGGCCATCGGCAGCAGGTAGCGCGCGGCCAGCTCGCGCGAGAAGCCCACCGTGTCCAGCCACTGCCCCAGCGAACCGTCCGGCAGCCGGCCGCTGCGCAGCAGGGCGTTGGCCTTGCGGTTCAGGCGCAGGATGTCGATCAGCAGACGCAGATGGCGCGGGCGCAGCAGGTTGGAGGGCTGGGCGAACACCGTCCACAGCTGGTCGCTGCCGGTCCACTCGTAGGCGCCCCCGCCGAGCGAGACGCCGAAGCTCATCGAGGTCGGGCGGGTCTGCACCCCCAGCTCGCCGAACAGGGCGGTGAGGTTGGGGTAGTTCAGGCCGTTGTAGACGATCCAGCCGGTATCCACCGGCTGCACCCGGCCGTCGGCCAGCGGCACCTCGACGGTATGGGTATGTCCGCCCAGCCGGGTCTCGGCCTCGTACAGATGCACCGCATGGCGGCGGGCCAGCAGCCAGGCGGAGGACAGGCCGGAGATTCCGGAGCCGATGACGGCGATCTTCATGCGGGGGCGGGTGGGGTCGGGAGGCGCCTCTACGCGGGCGCCGGGGGAAAGGATGCGCGGGGCGCCTAGCGCAGCAGCGGCTGCAGCACCGCCCACACCGCCTCGAGCATGGCCGGCTGGGCGCTGGCCGCCGGGTGGATGCCATCGGCCTGGAAGGCGGCGGGGTCGGTGGCGAAGGCGGCCAGGAAGAACGGCACCAGCGGCACCGACTGCGCCTCGGCCACCTCGCCGAAGCTGCGGGTGAAGCCTTCGGTATAGGCCGGGCCATAGTTGGAGGGGATGCGCATCTCGAACAGCAGCGGGGTGGCGCCGGCCGCCCGGCTCAGCTGCACCATCGTCTCGAGATTGCGCCGCAGGGCGGTCAGCGGCAGGGCGCGCAGACCATCGTTGGCGCCCAGCTCGATCAGCACCCAGCGCGGCCGGTGCTGGGCCAGCGCCGCCGGCAGCCGGGCCAGCCCGCCGGCGCTGGTCTCGCCGGAGATCGAGGCGTTGACCACCCGGTGGTCCAGCCCTTGAGATTTCAGCCGCTGCTCCAACAACGAAACCCAGCCGGTGTTGCGCGGCAGCCCGTAGCCGGCGGAGAGCGAATCGCCCAGCACCAGGATCACCGGTGGTTCGGCGGCCCGCGCCGGCAGCAGGGCGAGGCCGGCGAGCAGCAGCAGGGCGTGCAGCCAGACCATCATCGAACGAGCAGAAAGCATGCAAGCCGCCATTGAGGCCAGAGGAGTAAGCAAGCGCATCGAGCGCGCCGGCGGCGTCGAGCCGCTGACGATCTTGTCGGGCCTCGACCTCCAGATTCAAGCCGGGGAGAGCGTGGCCATCGTCGGCCAGAGCGGCTCCGGCAAGACCACCCTGCTGTCCCTGCTGGCCGG
The DNA here is from genome assembly GCA_036275365.1 of Nevskiaceae bacterium. Lineage (GTDB taxonomy): Bacteria > Pseudomonadota > Gammaproteobacteria > Nevskiales > Nevskiaceae > DASUDX01. The sequence goes on from DASUDX010000136.1 coordinate 83,926, forward strand.
GCTCGATACGCCCAGCGAGGGGTCGATCCGCCTCGCCGGCACCGCGCTGGAGCGTCTCGACGAGGATGCCCGCGCCGGTCTGCGCGCCGGCCGCGTCGGCTTCGTGTTCCAGTCCTTCCAGCTGCTGGCCGGCTTCACCGCGCTGGAGAATGTGATGCTGCCGGGCGAGCTGGCCGGCCATCGCGATGCCCGCGAGCGCGCCCTGCGCGCACTGGAGAGCGTCGGCCTGTCGGCGCGTCTGGACCACTATCCGGCCCAGCTCTCCGGCGGGGAACAGCAGCGGGTGGCACTGGCCCGGGCCTTCGCCGCCGAGCCCTCGATCCTGTTCGCCGACGAACCCACCGGCAATCTCGATGTGGACACCGGGGCGCGGATTGTCGATCTGCTGTTCAGCCTCAACCGCCAGCGTGGCGCCACCCTGGTGCTGGTTACCCACGATCCGGCCCTGGCCGCCCGCTGTGACCGCCAGCTGCGCCTGAGCGCTGGCCGCCTGCAGGAGACCACGGCGGCGGGCTGAGGCGCGCCGGTCGCGTGCCGGCGGCGGGCGGCGGCCACCCCCGCGTTTTCCCTCAGGCGCGCGGCCGAGGGCTGCGTCAGGATTCACCCGGGTAGGCGTTTTCCTACATCGGGGACGAGTCATGAACAAGCTCACCAAGCGCCTGTGCGCCGCACTGCTGGGTCTGGCCACGCTGCCGGCCGCGGCCACCGAGCCGGCCGAGGGCACCCTGAGCGCGGACAACCGCAGCCTCAGCGCCAGTGGCGGCCCCTATGTGGTGGCCAATCCGGCCGCCGACTGCTCGCTGCCCGATCCGGCCTGTGACCGCTACACCCTGACGGTCGATCTGCCGGCCGACTACGCCACCACCAACCCGGACGACAAGATCGTCATCGATCTGACCTGGAGCCCCCAGCAGACCGATCTCGACCTGCTGGTGGAAGATGCCAGCGGTGCCCAGGTGGGCAGTTCCGGCAATCTCGCCGGCGTGCCCGAGCAGGTGGTGCTGCCGGTGGTGGGGGGGCGCAGCACCTACACCGTGCTGATCGTGCCCTTCGCGCCCGGCGGGGCCAGCGCCACCCTGGCGATCCAGCTCAAGAGCCCGCCGCCGCCGTCCACGGCGACGGTCAGCATCGGCGGCCCGCGCTTCGACATCTTCAACCCGCCGCCGGCACTGGCCGATGCCTCGGCCTCGGAGCCGACCCTCGCGGTCAGCCGCGCCACCGGCAACGCGCTGATGGTCTACGCCGAGCGCACCCTCAAGACCCAGTGGGTGGACGAGAGCTTCTCGCCGGCCAAGACCGAGTGGACCGAGGTGACCGATCCGGCCAGCCCCACCACCGGCACGCTGGATCCGATCCTCACCGGTGACGAGTTCCCGCTCGCCGACGGCAGCCCGGGCACCCGCATCATCGTCTCCCAGCTGCAGGGCGCGATGAGCGTGCACGCGGTCACCGACGACGAGGGCGCCACCTGGACGCTGGGCCAGGGCGGCGGCCAGCCGCATGGCGCCGACAACCAGTCGGTGGCGATCGGCCCCTATCCGGAAGGGCTCAAGCCGCTCACCGCGCTCTACGACAACGCCAGCTACTACTGCTCGCACAGCATCGTCAACGCCTTCTGCTCGCGCAGCGACAACGGTGGCCTCTCCTACAACCCGAGCCGGCCGATCTTCCCGGCCGAGGCGCTGTGCTCCAACCACGGCCATGTGCAGGTGGGCCCGGATGGCACCGTCTATGTGCCGATGAACAACAGCTGCGAAGGCAGCGAGGGCGTCTCGCTCTCCATCGACGCCGGCGAGACCTGGCACTACATCGCGGTGCCCGAGACCGTGCAGGGCCGCTGGGACCCGGGCATCGGCATCGCCAACGATGGCAGGACGCTGTACTTCGGCTATGCCGAGCAGGGCGTCGACAAGCCGATGATCCTCAAGGGCACGCTCAACAAGAGCGATCCCGCCAACCCGACCATCGACTGGGATCCGCGCGGGGCGGTCGAGGTGGGCGGACCCTTCGAGCTGAAGAACATCGTCTTCAACACCGTGGTGGCCGGCGACCCCGACCGCGCCGCCTACGCCTTCCATGGCACCACCACGGCCGGTGACTCCGGCCAGGCCGAGGCCATGGTCGACGCGGTCTGGCATCTCTATGTCGCCACCACCTTCGATGGCGGCGCCAGCTGGCAGGTGCGCAACCTCACCCCGGGCCAGCCGACCCAGAAGGGCGCGATCTGCGACCAGGGCATCAACTGCCCGACCACGCCGCCGGATCGCAACCTGCTCGATTTCATGGACATGGTGATCGACGCCGAGGGCCGGCTGGTGGTGGGCTACGCCGATGGCTGCGTGGGCCTCTGCGAGAGCCCGGGCGGCCCGCCCAGCTACAGCCAGTTCGGCGCGATCGCCCGCCAGGTGGGAGGCCCGCGCATGTACGCCGCCTTCGACCCGGCCGAGCCCGCCCTGCCCAAGCGGCCGTGGATCAGCGGCACCCGCAACGCCCGCGGTGTCACCCTCAGCTGGCAGGCGCCGGATGACCAGGGCTCGCCGATCAGCGGCTATCGCATCTTCCGCGGCACCAGCACCGGCAATCTGAGCCTGCTCACCACCACCAGCGACGGCAAGGCCGGCTATGTGGATGCCAGCGCCACCGATCTGACGGTGGACTACTTCTACCAGGTGGAGGCGCTCAACGGCATCGGCGGCAGCGGCCTGAGCAACGAGGTGCAGCCGGCGATCGAGCTGATCGAAAGCGCCTGCGAGCTGCCGGGGATCACCGTCGCGCGCGACCCGCAGGGGGATTCGGTGGATGGCGGGGCGAGCTCGGACATCGAGTTCATCGCCATCGCCGAGCCGGCGCTGGAAGGCCTCGACGACAAGATCGTGTTCACCTTCAAGGTGGGCGAGCTGCCGGCCCAGCCGGCGCCCGGGCTGCGCTGGGCGATCCGCTTCACCGCGCCGCAGGCGCCGCCGGCCGGTCAGGACGACTGGTTCGTGATGATGACCACCGAGAACGGCGCACCGGAGTTCGTCTACGGCAACACCGGCATCGCACCGGATCCGACCCTGCCGGCCGGCGCCCGCGTGTTCACCGTGGCTGGCGATCTGGATGCGGCCAGCGGCTTTGCCCCCGATGGCACCATCACCCTGGTGCTGGATCGCGCGGTGATCGGCGACCCGCAGCCGGGCCAGGCCCTGGTCAGCATCATCGCCGCCGTGCGCACGCCGGTGACGCCGCAGAACAACGGCATCCTCGACGACACCGCCGACGCCAGCTACGCCATCGCCGGCAACCAGCCCTGCGCCGGCGAGGGGGCGCTGCCGCTGGCGGTGCTCACCGCCACGCCGCGCAGCGGCACCGCGCCGCTGACCGTGCGCTTCGACGCCGGCAGCTCGACCGATGCCGCCAGCTTCCGCTTCGAGTTCGGCGACGGCACCCCGCCGGTGGAGCAGGACAGCCCGGTGATCGAGCACACCTACACCCGCGACGGCATCTTCCCGGCGCGGCTGATCGTGCGCAGCGCCGAGGGCGTGGCCAGCAGCAACAAGGCCGAGACCATCATCACCGTCGGCAATGTGCCGGGTAATGGCGGCGGTGGTGGCGATCTGTTCGAGCGCGACCGCGGCCGCTTCGGCGGGGCGCTGGGCGCCGGTGCGCTCGGTCTGCTGGCGCTGCTGGCGGCCCTGCGGCGGCGTGGCCGCTGAGGCCGCGGCGGCCTCCCCGCTGAGGCGACCGGACCGGGACCGGACCGGTCCGCGGCGGGCGCGGTGGGCCGGGCTCGCCCTGCTCGGGCTGCTGGCGGCGGGTCTCTGGCTGGCCGGGCCCGGCCAGCCGGTGCCCGGTCAGGGCTGGACCCCGCCCGCCAATCCGGAGGGCAGCGGCGTCTACACCCGTAATAGCCGGCTGGCGGCGATCGAGCGCCTGGCCGCCGGCGAGGCGCCGGGGCCGGAAACCGTGCGGGTGGCCGATGGCCAGCTCTACGCGGGGCTGGCCGACCGCCGCATGCTGCGGCTGGAACTCGATGGCAGCCGTCCCACGGCCATCAGCCTCGCGCCCGGTCGTCCGCTGGGCTTTGCCCGCACCCTCGAGACCGGCTTCGTCATCGCCGCCGGTGATCAGGGCCTGGGCTATGCCATCCGCAGCAAGCGGCGCGGCATTCTCGCCGGCGAGGTGCAGGGCGAGCCGCTGCGTGCGGTCACCGATGTGGCGGTCACCGCCGAGGGCTGGGTCTACTACACCGAGGCCTCGCGCCGGCATCCCACCGATCAGGCCTATGAGGCCCTGGTCGGCCAGGCCGCGGACGGGCGTCTGCTGCGCTACCACGCCACCCAGGGCGGCCCCAGCGAGGTGCTGCTGGAAGGGCTGCGCTACCCCGGTGCGCTGAGCCTGAGCGCGGATCGCCAGAGCCTGCTGATCAGCGAGACCGGCGCCTACCGGCTGCGGCGGCTGTGGCTGGCCGGCCCGCGCGCCGGCCAGAGCGAGATCTGGGTGGAGGGCCTGCCGGGCTATCCGGACGGGCTGTCGCCGCGCCCGGGCGGCGGCTACTGGCTGGCGCTGTATGCGCCGCGGCACTGGCTGATCGATCGTGCCGCCGCCCACGACGGCCTGCGCCGGCTGCTGCTGCGCCTGCCCAGCGGCCTGCAGCCGCGACCCGCCCAGCGCGCCCAGGTGCTGGCGCTCGACGAGCAGGGCCGGGTGCTGGAGAGCCTGGAGGATCGCACCGCCAGTGCCTATGCCCCGATCAGCAGCGTGGTCGAGCACGAGGGCTGGCTTTATCTGGGCAGCCCCAGCCAGGACGGCATCGGCCGCCTGCGCCTGAGTCCGGCCCCGGCCGCCGCGCCCGCGTCCTGACCGGCTCTTGAAAAGCAGCGGCGCGGCCGGCATCACTGGCAGATGCAGCGCGCTCCCGATCTCCTTCCCCTGCAGCCGGTCGCCGGCAGCACCTGGCTGTATGCCCTGCGCCGTCTGCGGCGTGGCTGGAAAAGCGGCGATCTGCTGATCCTCGCGGCGGCGCTGGCGCTGGCGGTGGCCGCCACCGGCAGCGTCGGGGCCTTTACCGAGCGGGTGCGCCTGGCGCTGGAAAGCCAGAGCGGCGAGGCCCTCGGCGGTGATGCCCGGGTGCGCGGGCGCGAGCCGCTGCCGGAGGCGCTGCGCGGCGAGCTGCAGGGCCAGGGCCTGCGTCTGAGCGCGGTCACCACCTTCCCCAGCGTGGCGATTGCCGGAGAGCGCAGCAGCCTGGTCTCGGTCAAGGCGGTGGAGGCGGGCTATCCCCTGCGCGGCGAGCTGCGTCTGAGCGAGGCCCCCTACGCACCGGCCCGGCCGGCCAGCGGCGCGCCGCCGCGCGGTTCGGTGTGGGTCGATGCCCGCGCCCTGCAGGAACTCGGGCTGTCCGTCGGGCAGCCGCTGCAGCTGGGCCGGCTGAGCCTGACCGTGGCCGCCCTGATCGATTTCGAACCGGATCGCGGCGGCGGCTTCTCCGATCTCGGGCCGCGGCTGATCATCGGCCAGGCGGATCTCGCCGAGGCCGGTCTGCTGGTGGAGGGCAGCCGCGCCAGCTACCAGTGGCTGCTGGCCGGCCCGGCCGAGGCGCTGGCCATCGCCCGCGAGCGGATCGAGGCCGACCCCGAGCTGCGCTACGAGACCCCGCGCGAAGCCCGCCAGGAGCTGGCGCGCGCGCTGGACCGCGCCGGGCTGTTCCTCGATGTGGCGGGTCTGGCCGCTGCCCTGCTGGCCGCGGCTGCGGTGGCCCTCACCGCCCGCGCCCAGGGCGTGGCCCTGCGCAACGAGGTGGCCCTGCTCAAGACCCTGGGGGCCCGACGGGGCTTTCTGCTGCGCGGCCTGAGCCTGCAGATGCTGCTGCTGGGTCTGGCGGCGGGCGGGCTGGGCGTGCTGCTGGCCGCGGCCGGGCAGGGGGTGATCGCCGCGGCGCTCGCCGGCGCCCTGGAGGTGGCGCTGCCAGCGCCCTCGCCGTGGCCCCTGCTGGCGGCCTATGCCCTCGGCCTGCTGCTGATGCTGGGCTTCGCCCTGCCGCCGCTGCTGGAGGCCACCGCCACCCCGCCGCTGCGGGTGCTGGCGCGCGATCTGGTGCCCCAGCCCAGCCGCTATGTGCCTCTGCTGGCGCTCGCCGCGGTCGCGGTGCTGCTGCTGGTGCAGACCGGCGCGGTCGATCTCGCGCTCACCGTGCTGGTCGGCGCTGCGCTCGCGGCGGGCGCGCTGGCGGGGCTCGCGATGGCGGCGGTGCGTCTGCTCGCCCCGCTGCGCCGCTCGGTGGGTGCCGGCCTGCGCTTCGGCCTCGGCAATGTGGCGCGGCGCCAGGCGGCAACGGTGGGTCAGGTGGTGGCCCTGGGCCTCGCCCTGCTCGCCCTGCTGCTGGTCTCGGTGGTGCGCGAGGACCTGCTGGAGACCTGGCGCGGCCGCCTGCCGCCCGAGGTGCCCAACCAGTTCCTGATCAACATCCAGAACGAGCAGGTCGAGCCGCTGCGCGCCTTCCTCGCCGCCCGCGGGGTGGCCGATGCCCCGCTCTGGCCGCTGGCCCGCGCCCGGCTGATCGGGCTCAACGGGGTCGAGGTCAGCGAGGAGAGCTTCGAGGATCCGGAAACCCGGCGCTGGATCAACCGCGAGTTCAATCTGTCGTGGACCGACCGCTTCGGCGACGACAACCAGCTGCTCAGTGGCGACTGGTGGGACGAGGCGGCGCGCGGCCAGCCCTGGGTGTCCGCCGAGGACTATGCGGTGGAGCGGCTGGGCCTGAAGCTCGGCGACACCCTGACCCTCGACTTCGCCGGCTGGCAGACCACCCTGACCGTGGTGAACACCCGCAAGGTGAGCTGGGACAGCTTCCGCCCCAATTTCTTCCTGGTCACCCCGCCGGGGGCGATCGAGGCCGCCCCGCGCCAGTGGCTGACCAGCTTCTACCTGCCGCCGGCGCAGCGCGGCCTGCTGCTGGAGCTGGCCCGCGAGTTTCCCAACATCACCGCGCTGGATCTGGAGGCCGCGCTCAACCAGGTGCGCGGCATCATCGACCGGGTGGTGCGGGCGGTCGAGTTCGTCTTCCTGTTCGCCCTGCTGGCCGGCCTGCTGGTGCTGATGGCGGCCATCAACGGCACCCGCGAGGAGCGCCGTCGCGAGGCCGCCGTGCTGCGCACCCTGGGCGCGCGCACCGCCACCCTGCGCGCCGGCCTGCTGGCCGAGTACGCCACCCTCGGCCTGCTCGCCGGCCTGGTCGCCGCCTGCGCCGCCCAGGGCATCGCCTGGGCGCTGGCCGAGCGGGCCTTCGAGATTCCCTATGGCCCGCGGCCGCTGCTGTGGCTGATCGGTGCGGTCAGCGGCACCGCCCTGGTCACCCTGCTGGGCTGGCTGAGCATGCGCCGGGTGCTGAGCACGCCCCCGCGCGCCATCCTCGGCTGAGGCGCGGCGCTCGACCGGCCCATCGCGGCCGGCCAGCCGGCCGCGGCAGCGGCGCCGCGGGCGGGGGCGATGGGCGGGCCGCGGCGGCTACAATCGCGCACTTTTCCTTCCCACCGCTGGAGCCCTTCGTCCATGAAAAAGCCCGTCAAGGTCGCCATCACCGGCGCTGCCGGCCAGATTGCCTACTCGCTGATCTTCCGCATCGCCGACGGCTCCTTCCTCGGCCCGGATCAGCCGGTGCATCTGCAGCTGCTCGAGGTGCCGGTGCCGGAGGTGCTGGAGAAGCTCAAGGGCACGGTGATGGAGATCGAGGACTGCGCCTTCCCGCTGGTGTCCGGCATCACCGCCACCGGTGACATGAACGAGGCCTTCAGCGGCACCGATTACGCCTTCCTGGTCGGTGCCCGTCCGCGCGGTCCGGGGATGGAGCGCAAGGACCTGCTCACCGCCAACGGCGGCATCTTCGGCCCGCAGGGCAAGGCCATCGCCGCCAATGCCAGCAAGGATGTGCGCGTGCTGGTGGTGGGCAACCCGGCCAACACCAATGCCCTGATCGCCGCCACCGCCGCCGCCAAGGGCGGGCTCGATCCGCAGCAGTTCCACGCCATGGTGCGCCTGGACCACAACCGCGCGGTCAGCCAGCTCGCCAGCAAGACCGGCAGCCACGGCAACCAGATCGACAAGGTCATCATCTGGGGCAACCACAGCTCCACCCAGTACCCGGATCTGCACCACACCACGGTGGCCGGCAAGCCGGCGCTGTCGCTGGTCGACCTGGCCTGGTACGAGAAGGACTTCATTCCCACCGTGCAGCAGCGCGGCGCGGCCATCATCAAGGCGCGCGGCCTGTCCTCGGCGGCCTCGGCGGCTTCTGCTGCGGTCGACCACATGCGCGACTGGGCGCTGGGCTCCAACGGCAAGTGGGTGAGCATGGGCGTGCCCAGCGACGGCAGCTACGGCATCAAGCCCGGCGTGGTCTACGGCTATCCCTGCGTGTGCAAGAACGGCCGCTACGAGATCGTCCAGGGCCTGGAGGTGAACGCCTTCAGCCGCGCCCGCATGGACGCGACCGAGAACGAGCTGCGCGAGGAGCGCGCGGCCATCGAGTCGCTGCTGGCCTGATCGGCGCCAGCGCGGCACCCCACCCGCACCGGCAGGGCGACCTGCCGGTGCTTTTTTGTGGGTGGCGGCTGCCTACTCGGCCTCGTCGAAGGCCACCCGCAGGTCCTCCACCCGGGCGCGGTTCACGCCGAAATCGCTCAGACCCAGGCGCGAGGCGCTGCGCACATGGATCAGCTGGGCGGCGGGGTCGAGCAGGAACTCGACATCGTCAACGAAGCCGAAGAAGGCCGATTCGAACTCGGCGTGCACATAGTCGCGGCTCTGGCTGACGATGCGCGCGCGCGGCTGGGCCAGCAGCACCGCCACCAGCCGGGTCATCGCATCCCAGGGATTGCCGGTGAAGGTGAAGGGACGCACATGGCGCGGCCCGAGCTCGCCGGTGACCTCGGCCTCCTCCTGGCTGCACACGCAGTTGCTGCGCCCGGCGCAGCCGGCCAGGCGGCCGCCGCGCACCCCGAGATTGTCCGGCCGACGGCCGTGAAACTTGAACATGCTGCCTCCCCGCTGGAACTGGGGCCAATCCCTGGCCGCTTGGATCGGATCACCGCAACACCGCTTACAAACCCTCCTGCAGGGCCTCGCCGAACAGCAGGCTGACCCCGCGCAGCGGGCTGGACAGAATCGCCTGGCGCAGAGCCGCCACCGCCTTCAGGCGGGGAAAGCTCTTGCGCCAGACCAGGGCAATGCGGCGCGACGGCGCCGGGGCGCGGAACGGCCGCCAGACGGTGAGGCCGGAGTCATCGCCGCGGTTCTCCACCACCGCCTGCGGCAGCACCGTCACGCCCAGGCCGCCGGCCACCATGTGGCGGATGGTCTCCAGACTCGAGCCGGTGCGCGGGCGGGCGGTCTCGCCATCGCCCTCCACGCACTTGGGGCAGGCGCTGATCACCTGGTCGCGGAAGCAGTGCCCGGGCCCGAGCAGCAGCAGCGACTCCTCGGCGAGATCGCCGGCGGCGATCTGCGGCGCGCTCGCCCAGCGGTGCTCGCTGGGCAGCACCACCACGAAGTCCTCGTCGTAAAGCGCCCAGGTCGACAGCCCCGGCGTCTGGATCGGCAGGGCGACGCAGATGACATCGATCTCGTCCTCGCGCAGCTGTTCGAGCAGCCGGGCGGTGAAGTTCTCCTCCAGCACCAGGGGCATCTGCGGGGCCTGCTCGCGCAGGCGCGGGATCAGATGCGGCAGCAGATAGGGGGCGACGGTGTAGATGGCGCCGAAGCGCAGCGCACCGGCCAGCTCGTCGCGGCCCTCGCGGGCCAGGTCCTCGACCCGCTTGGCCTCGGCGATCACCTTGCGCGCCTGGACGATGATCCGCTCGCCCACCGCGGTGGGCTTGACCTCGCCCCGGCTGCGCTCGAACAGGGCGACCCCGAGCTGGTCCTCGAGCTTCTTGATCGCCACCGACAGGGTCGGCTGGGAGACGAAGGAGCGATCCGCCGCGCGGCCGAAGTGGCGCTCGCGGTCGAGGTTCACCAGATAGCGCAGCTCGGTCAGCGTCATGGGCCCTCGGTCTCGGCGAGGCGATGGCCGATGGCGGCGAGCGCGGCCCGTGCCCGCTCCAGATCCGGTTCCTGCACCAGCACGAAATCGGTTTCGAAGGAGTTGACCGCGAAGATGCTCACCCCGGCCTCGGCCAGCGGCTGGGCCACCGCCGCCAGCACCCCGGTCTCGGAGAAGGCGAAGGGCCCGGCGATCTCCAGCGCCCGCCACACCGGCTGCAGATCACCGCGCCGCTGGCTGCGCACCAGGGTCAGCGATTCCGGCGTGCGCACTGCCGCCCAGAACGGGCCTTCGGCCGGCGGCACCGCGGCGGTCGGCGGCAGCCGCTCCACCACCACCCGCCAGGGATGGATCATCAGGCTCAGGCGGCGCTTCAGGCTCATAGCCAGTCCCTCGGCTGCAGATAGTCGGTGTAGAGCCGCGCTTCCGGCGAGCCCGGCTCGGGCTGCCAGTCATAGCGCCAGCTCGCCTGCGGCGGCATCGAGCAGAGAATCGATTCGGTGCGTCCGCCGGACTGCAGACCGAACAGGGTGCCGCGGTCCCAGACCAGATTGAACTCCACATAGCGTCCGCGCCGGTAGAGCTGGAAGGCGCGTTCGCGCTCGCCGTACGGGGTGTCGCGGCGGCGTTCGACGATCGGCACATAGGCCGGCAGGAAGTGGTCGCCGATGGCGCGGATCAGCCCGAAGGCGGCGTCGAAGCCGCCCTCGGTCCAGTCGTCGCAGAACAGCCCGCCAACGCCGCGGGTCTCGCCGCGGTGACGCAGGAAGAAGTAGTCGTCGCAGTGCTTCTTCAGCCGCGGGTAGACCGTCTCGCCGAACGGCGCGCAGGCGGCGCGGGCGGTGCGGTGCCAGTGCTCGACATCCTCGCGCACCGGGTAGTAGGGGGTGAGATCGAAGCCGCCGCCGAACCACCAGACATCCTCGGCGCCCTCGCGGTGGGCGACCAGATGGCGGACATTGAGATGGGTGGTGGGCACATGCGGGTTGCGCGGGTGGATCACCAGCGAGACCCCGGTGGCGACGAAGGCGCGACCCGCCAGCTCCGGCCGCGCGGCGCTGGCCGAGGCCGGCAGCCCCGGGCCATGGACCCGCGAGTAGAGCACCGCCGCGCGTTCGAACACCCGCCCGTTCTCGAGCACCCGCGACTCCCCGCCACCGCCCGCCGAACGGCTCCAGGGATCGATGCGGAAACGCTCGCCCGCGGCGCCTTCGAGGGCCTCGAGGCCGGCGCAGATGCGGGCCTGCAGATCGCGCAGATAGGGGTCGACCACGAGATCCTGAGCGTTCATGGGCCCAGTGTAGACGCCCGCTGCTTACAGCCGCAGCACCTCGCCGCTGAGCAGATCGCGGATCTCGGTGGGCCGTGCGGCACCGCCGGTGGCGCCGGGCAGCAGGGCGTCGAGCCGCTGTCCAAAACGAAGGCGCACCTGGCTGGCGCTGCGCGCCGGGGTCTCGCCGCTGCGGTTGGCGCTGGTGGAGATCAGCGGCCCGAAGGCCTCGCACAGCGCCCGCGCCAGCGGGTGGGCGGTGAGCCGGATCGCCAGACGCGGCTGGCCGCCGGTGACCCAGACCGGCGCCGCGGCGGTCACCGGCCACAGCCAGGTGTAGGGACCGGGCCAGCTCTGCAGGGCCTTCTGCGCCTGTGCCGCCGGCACCGGGGCCAGCCAGTCGCCGAAATCCTCCAGCCGCGCGGCGATCACGATCAGGCCCTTCTCCACCGGCCGCCGCTTGAGGGCGAGCAGACGCGCGCAGGCGAGCGGATCGGCAGGATCACAGCCCAGACCCCAGACCGCCTCGGTGGGGTAGGCGATCACCCCGCCGTCCTCCAGGGCGCGCACCGCCCGGCGCAGCGCCAGACTCATGCCTTGGGCTTGGGCTTCTTGCCGGCGCCGCCCTTGGCCGGGGCCTTCTTGGCGGCGCTCTTGCTGGCCGGTGCCTTCTTCAGCGCCGCCTTCTTGAGGCCGTCACCGGCGGCAGGGCTCGCCGCCGCGGCCTTCTTGGCGCCCTTGCGGGGCGGGGCGGCCTTGGCGGCGGCCTCGGCCAGGAAGAACTCGCAGTCCAGTGCCGACAGGCTCAGCGGATCGCGGGTGCGCGGGATGTTGGCGCGGCGGGTGCCATCGGTGATGTAGGGGCCGAAGCGGCCCTTGACGATGCGGATGCGCCCGTCTTCGAAGCTGGCGAGGGTGGCGGCCGCCAGCGCCGCCTGCTTCTGCTCGTAGAGCTCGAGCGCGCGCGGCAGCTCGATGGTGAAGGGGTCATCGTCCTTCTTCAGCGAGACGAAGGCCTTGCCCACCTGCACATAGGGGCCGAAGCGGCCGACATTGGCCTTCACCACCTCACCGGCCGGGGTCTCGCCCAGCACGCGCGGCAGCTTGAACAGATCCATCGCCTGTTCCAGGGTGATGGTGTCGATGCGCTGGTTGGCGCGCAGCGAGGCGAAGCGCGGCGGCTGGCCGTCCGGATCGTCCTTGCCGCCGATCTGCACGAACGGCCCGTAGCGGCCCAGGCGCGCGGTCACCGGCTTGCCGCTGACCGGATCGGTGCCGATCACCCGCGCGTCCGCCACCGCCTCCTTGCGCGAGAGCTCCTGCTTCTCGTCGACCCGCTGCTTGAACTCGCTCCAGAACTGCGCCAGCAGCGGCACCCAGTTCTTCTCGCCGCGGGAGACGGCATCCAGATCGTCTTCCAGATGGGCGGTGAATTCGTAGTCGACGTAGCGCTCGAAATGATCGGTGAGGAAGCGGTTGACGATCATGCCGACATCGGTGGGGCGGAACTGCTTGCCATCGAGCCGCACATAGTCGCGCGCCTGCAGGGTGGAGATGATGCTGGCGTAGGTGGAGGGACGACCGATGTCGTACTCCTCCAGGGTCTTGACCAGGCTGGCCTCGGTGTAGCGCGGCGGCGGCTCGGTGAAATGCTGCTCCGGGGTCAGCTCCAGCAGCTTCACCGTCTCGCCCTCGGTCAGCGGCGGCAGGCGCTTGTCGTCCTCGTCGTCCGGATCGGCATCGAGCGCGTCCTGGGCCTTGATGTTGTAGGCGGCCAGATAGCCCGGCTCGACCAGCACCGAGCCGCTGGCACGGAAGGCGGCGACGGCGCGCTCGGCCGGGCGCAGCTCGGCACTGACGGTGTCGTAGACCGCCGGGTTCATCTGGCAGGCCACCGCGCGCCGCCAGATCAGCTCGTAGAGCTTGGCCTGGTCGGCGGTGAGATGGGCCGCCACCGTGCGCGGCAGGCGGAACGCCGAGGTCGGGCGGATCGCCTCGTGGGCTTCCTGGGCGTTCTTGCTCTTGGACTTGTAGTAGCGCGGCTCCTCGGGCAGGCCGTCCGGGAACTCGCGGCGGATCACGCCGCGGATCTCGTCGATGGCCTCGCGCGCCAGGCTCACCGAGTCGGTACGCATGTAGCTGATCAGGCCCACCGTCTCGCCGCCGAGATCGACACCCTCATAGAGCTGCTGGGCGGTGCGCATGGTGCGGGTGGAGGTGAAGCCGAGCTTGCGGTTGGCTTCCTGCTGCAGGGTCGACGTGGTGAACGGCGGGCCCGGATGGCGCTTGCGCTGCTTCTTCTCGACGCTGACCACGGTCAGGCTGCCCTGGGCCGCCGCCTCGATCGCCGATACCGCCGCCTGCGCCGCGCCGCCATTGCCGAGGGTGAACTGCTCGAGCTTGATGCCGTCGAGTTCCACCAGCCGCGCGGCAAAGCTCTGCGCCTGCTTCTGGGCGCGGGCTTCCAGCGTCCAGTACTCGCGCGGCACGAAGGCCTTGATCAGCTCCTCGCGCTCGCAGATCAGCCGCAGCGCCGGGCTCTGCACGCGGCCGGCCGAGAGCCCCGGCTGCACCTTGCGCCAGAGCAGGGGCGAGAGATTGAAGCCGACCAGATAGTCCAGCGCCCGCCGCGCCTGCTGGGCGTTGACCAGGTCATCGGCCACCGCGCGCGGGTTGTCGATCGCCTCCTTGATCGCGCGCTGGGTGATCTCGTGGAACACCACCCGGTGCACCGGCTTGTTCTTGAGGAGGTTCTTCTCCTTGAGCAGCTCCACCAGATGCCAGGAAATCGCCTCGCCCTCGCGATCCGGGTCGGTGGCCAGATACAGGGCGTCGGCCTGCTTGAGCGCACTGGCGATGGCGCGCACATGCTTCTCGTTCTTGTCGATGACCTGGTACTTCATCTCGAAGCCGCGCGCCGGGTCCACCGCGCCGTCCTTGGGCACCAGATCGCGCACATGGCCGTAGGAGGCGAGCACCTCGTAGTCCCGACCCAGATACTTCTGGATCGTCTTGGCCTTGGCCGGCGATTCGACGATGACGAGGTTCTTCAAAGCAGTGTCCAGTGTCCGGAATCCCGTTTGTGCAGCAGGCCGGCGAGCGCCCTGAAACCACCGGAAGCGTGAAACGGGAGCCGCCTCCGGGGCGGGCAAGATAGCCGGAAACCGGAAACTGGCAACTCCGGCCGGCGCTAGTGCAGGTAATCCCCGCGGTAGTAGACGAGGTCCTCGAGGTGGCTGAAGGCCGCCTCGGCCTCGGGCTGGTTGATCAGCACCAGCAGGCAGACCCACTTGACCTTGTCGAGGTCGATCTCCTCGCTGAAGGCCATCAGCCGGCCGATCACCAGCTCGCGCGAGCGGGCGTCCAGCAGGCCCAGCTGCTCGAGATTGAACAGGAAGCCGCGGCACTCGGCCGACAGCCGCGCCTGCTCCTCGCGGGCGTACAGGCGCAGCGCGCCGGCCGGGCCGAACTGGAGGGAGAGCTGGCGCTGCTCGGTGAGCCCTTCCAGCCAGGCGAAGGCGTTGCGCACCTCGTCGTCCGGGAAGCCGGCGGCGGTGAGCTCATCGCGCAGGGTGGACTGGTTGTCGCTGTCGGAGAACTCGCCCTGCTGATAGTTCTCGAAGAGATACATCAGCACGTCCAGCACGGTCTCTTTCATTCGGTCCTCCGCAGGGTGGGGCAGGGAACCTGGGGCGATGGATACCGGGTGGCGCCACCGCCGCTGGCCGTGTCCAACCGTACGCAGTCCTTGTGACAATGTCTATATCTCCGCGCAGGGCCCCCTCTGGCCGGTTTCTGCCCAAAGGTGACAGACTCGTCACCGGCGGGTCATGCCCTGGCCACGCCCCTGACAAGATCCCCGGCCACGCTGCCGAGGGACGCACCCCGGCTGCGGGGATCGCAGCCAGACGCGAGAAAGGAGAGCACCGATGTTCTGGAACCGTTGTGGCCGCTGGCTGGCCGGCGTGGTCGTGGGCCTGTCGGCCTGGAGCGCGCAGGCCGCGCCCTGCCTGATCTTCGTGCACGGCAAGCAGACCGACACCAACACCTTCACCAGCTATACCGCCGCCCGCAACTACTGGATCAAGGACGGCGGCGATTTCATCCGCACCGCCACCAAGGGCTTCGCCACCAGCTATTACGTGGTGGGCTACAACGGCACCAACGCCTACTTCGAGGCCCAGGCCGCCGGCGAGGTGGCCAACGAGATCGTCAACGCCACCAACGGCGGTGCCGACGGCGGCGGACGCCGCTGCGCCCAGAGCTTCGCCAACGGCGGCACCTTCTGGGTGATCGCCCACAGCATGGGCTCGACGGTGATGGACTTCATCCTCGGCAACAACGACAGCTCCGACCCCAACTACAACTACAACGGCCCCTACAACACGGTGGCCGCGCGCATCGCCCTGGTGATGGCGGTGGGCGGTGCCCACCGCGGCTCGGAGGGCGCCGATGCGGTCTGCGGCCAGTCCAGCGGCAGCTGCAACTTCGCCGCCTCCTTCATCCAGAGCTGCGACACCGCCACCTTCTATCTGCGCAGCGCCGACGATGTGCAGGTGCGCGGCTTCTCCAACGCGCCGGCGCGCACGGTCTGGCTCACCGGGGGATACGAGGCGATCTTCGGCGCCAGCGCCTGCCTGAGCGGCGAGGATGACGGGGTGGTGCAGTACGCCTCGATCTTCGCCTGCGCCGGCTCGGCCAATGCCAGCTACAACAACGGCAATGTCTGCACCAGCAAGCAGGAGAGCAGCGGCTTCCGCAATCTCGACGCGGCCCACGAGAACCACGACGACGAGCGCAACGATGTCGATTCCGACACCCGCAAGGCGATCCCCGGCGGCATCTGGACCTGCGGCGGCGTGCCCTGCGCGCCGGACACCACGGTGCAGTCGGCGATGACCACCGCCCGCTTCATCAGCACCCTCTACTGAGCCAGGAGATCCCATGAACCGCATCCTGATGGGCCTCGCCCTGCTCGCCACCGTCACCGCCGCCGGCGCCGCGCCGGTCGCCGATCTGCTCGGCCAGACCGCCGCCGACTATCGCGCCGCCGCGCGCTTCCCCGACCACGCCTGGCGCCTGACCGACGCCGTCGACCCGCTGCTGGAGGAACGCGAGCCGACCGTGCAGTCGCTGGGCTCCTCGCCGCGGCTGTCGGTGTGGACCTCGGGCATCGCCTTCGAGCGCGGCCAGAGCGTGGACCTGCACGCCCGGCTGGCCGATACCACGGCCGATGCCGGACCGCTCAGCCAGGCGCTGGCCGGGCTGACCGGTCGCAGCCGTGCCCAGGCGGTGCGCGCCGAGATCCGCAACGCCGCCGGCCTGACCCTGGCCGAGCTCAGCCTCGCCGATGACGGCCGTGGCGCCGATCGCCTGGCCGGGGATGGGCTCTACAGCGGCCGCTGGACCCTGCCGGCGGCGCTGCAGCCGCCACCCGGCCGCGCCGAGAGCCTGCTGGTGCGCACCACCGCCACGCTCGCCGATGGGCAGGAGCGGGTGGCGGTCGGCGGCTTCCAGTACAGCCATCCGGGCGCGCGGCTGACCGGCCGCTACCGCGACCGTCTGCACGAGGGCAGCCTGCGGGTGGAGGCGGAGGTCGAGGTGCTCAGCCCCGGCCGCTACCACCTCGCCGGCACGCTGGCCGATCTCGGCGGCCTGCCGCTCGCCCACGCCCAGGCGGCCCAGCCGCTTGCCCCTGGCCGGCACTGGCTGGCGCTGGACTACTACGGCCTGATCTTCCACGAGCTCAGCAGTGCCGGGCCGTTCCGTCTGGAGCGCATCACCCTGACCAGCGCGACGGCCATGCCCAATGCCCTGGGGCCGGTCCTCACCCCCGGCCATCGCACCCGGCTCTATGCCCTCGGTCAGTTCACCGACCGGCCCTTCGGACGGGTGGACCTGCTGGAAGCCGCCCGCCGTCTCGACGGCGCCCGCTGAGCGGTGGCACGCCCCTGCCGGTCGCAGCGGCCGGCAGGGGAGAATGGGCGATGACCTTCACCCTCCATCCGCGGCTGGCGGCCGACACCCACTGGGTGGCCGACTGGCCGCTGTGCCGCCTGCTGCTGATGGACGACGCCCAGTATCCCTGGGCCATCCTGGTGCCGCGGCGGGCCGGCCTGCGCGAGCTCTACCAGCTCGACGCCGCCGATCGCGCCCAGCTGCTGGCCGAGTCCTGCGCCCTGGGCGAGGCGCTGATGCGCCAGTTCGGCGGCCACAAGCTGAATGTGGCGGCGCTGGGCAATCTGGTGCCGCAGCTGCATCTGCACCATGTGGTGCGCCAGGAAGGCGACCCGGCCTGGCCGGCGCCGGTCTGGGGGCGGGCACCGCCCCAGCCCTATGCCGAGCCCGCGCTGGGGCAGCGGCTGGCGCTGCTCCGGGGCCTGCGCGCCCCCGGCGGTGACAGCCAGCACCCCACCGCCTAGACTCGATCGGCACCGTCGCAGAGCGGTCGCCATTCACAACGAGAGGTTTCGGGAGGAGCCATGAGCCGGATGATCCGCAACACGGGGTGGGTGGTGATGGGGCTGGCCCTGTGCCTGCCGGCGCTGGCCCAGACCCCGACCCAGACCGCGGCCGCCGCGCCCGCCGCCAGCGAGTACGCGCATACCCTGCGCTCGGTCTCGCTGGAGGATCTGGCGGCGCGCAACATCCTGCCGCTGGGCATCTACAAGGGCAGCCCGCAGGTGCAGGCCAAGCGGGACTGGTACGAGGCCAACTTCTACGCGACGCTGGCCTCGAAGAAGGTCTGGAACGAGGGCACC
The DNA here is from genome assembly GCA_036275365.1 of Nevskiaceae bacterium. GTDB lineage: Bacteria > Pseudomonadota > Gammaproteobacteria > Nevskiales > Nevskiaceae > DASUDX01. The sequence goes on from DASUDX010000136.1 coordinate 101,975, forward strand.
GACCCCCGCAACCATCCGCTCGGCGGGCCGATCACCTGGGACATCGTGCCGATTCCCCAGGCGGCGCCCCCGCCCTGCGACCAGCCCCAGCCCAATGGCTACGAGCAGGAGTCCTGCCGCTATGTGAACGCGCTGTTCCAGGAGGTGGAGGCCAGCGATCCGGAAAAGGCGAAGAAGCTGCGCGAGCAGGTCCGCCGCGGCCGCGATGTGTGGTTCAAGGGCACCTTCGGCAATCAGGACGAGATCTACATCCACTTCGCCCGCGCCGCCGGTGGCTACGACAAGATGTGGTACCCCTGGCTGGATACCCGCGAGCGCAAGCACCGCTTCACCAAGTACGGCCTGATCAACGACCCGGACTGCAGCGAGGGCGATGCCAGCACCTACTGGTGGGACCGCTGCCCGGATCCGGCCTCCAGCGGCGTGCTCGGCTATCGCAAGTATCTCGCCGACCCGCTCAAGGACGAGAGCGGCAAGGTGGTGTTTGACCCGGCCACCAGCCCCTACCGGGCGGACGAGCTGAAGAAGAACCTGCGCTATGTGATCGGCCACCCCTGCGTGCAGTGCCATGTCGGCTTCGACCCGACCCGCCCGCCGGCCAATCCCAACGAACCGGAGTGGGAGAACCTCTCGGCCACCATCGGCAACCAGCACATCGTCCAGCCGCTGATGTTCTTCCAGGGCACGCCGGCGGATTCGCCGATCCGCCAGGTGCTGGCGGCCGGGCGCCCGGGCACCATCGATACCTCGCTGGTGGCCAATGATTTCCAGAACAACCCGGGCACCCAGAACAACATCATGGATTTCCAGAACCGGCGCGTGTTCACGCACCGGATGAAGGATCCGTTCACCGGCGAGATCAAGCAGGGGCTGACCCAGCAGGTGCTCAAGGGCGGCGAGGATTCGGTGGGCGATCACCTCGCCCTGATCCGCGTCTATGTCAACATCGGCATGTGCACCGAGGAGTGCTGGGCGCCCAACTTCCCGGTGCCCGGCACCTTCTTCGGCGACCAGGCCACCCAGCGTCCCTTCCGCATCGCCCAGTGCTCGGCCGACTGCGAGGCCTGGAACCACGCCGACGCCAAGATGCCGGATCTGGCCGCCTTCCTGATCACCGGCGGGCCGACCTATCTGCTCGCCGCCCGCGACATCGATGGCACGCCCGGCTCGGCCTTCGTCGATCTCGCCCAGGTGCCGCAGGGGCGCAAGGTCTTCGCCCGCGAGTGCGCGGCCTGCCACAGCACCAAGGTCGCCCCGGAGAACATCCGCAACGACCGCGCCGCGCTGGAGCGCTTCTACGAGGGCCATGTCTTCGGCAAGGAGGACTACTGGACCTACGAGTTCACCGAGGCCGAGCGCAACAGCGAGGCCTTCAAGGCCCGCCATCTGGTGGCCGATGCCAGCGGCCGTCTGCGGCCGCGCCAGTTCGCCCGCGACGAGGTGTTCGGCCAGGACTGGCTGGGCAATGACGAGCGCGTGCCCTTCCACATCATCGGCACCAACAGCTGCCGCGCCCTGCACGACAACCACAACGAGGGCCATATCTGGGAGGAGTTCTCCAGCGAGGACTACAAGCAGAGCGCCTCGCCGGGCAGCGTGAAGCAGGTGACCAACCGCATGGTGCCGCTGCTCGGCGGCATCGAGATGGGCGAGCGCAAGATCGAGGGCGGGCCCGGCTACTACCGCAACATCTCCCTGCTCAGCGTCTGGGCCACCTCGCCCTTCCTGCACAACAACGCCATCGGCGAGCTGACCACGCTGGCGGACGGCAAGACCCTGGACTACACGGTGCGCGGGCGCATCCGTCAGTTCGAGCAGGCCTACGACGAGCTGATGATGTCCGACAACCCCAAGGACAGCCCGCACCGACGGCCCAAGACCAGCGTCACCGGGGTGGACATCAAGATCGCCCCGCGCGAGGACATGCAGGGACCGATCAAGCTGCCGGTGCCGGCCGGCACGCCGATCGCCCACTTCGCCTCCAGCGATCCGCACCGCCCGCTGTTCATGAAGTGCGACGATCTGGTGGAGAACAAGGGCCATCAGTTCGGCGTCTCGCTGTCCGCCGAGGACAAGCGCGCCCTGCGCGAATTCCTCAAGCTGATGTGAGCGGCCGGGCATGAACCTGCCGCGTCTTGCACTCGGCCTGCTGCTGCTGGGCCTGCTCGGCGCGGCGGGCTGGTGGGGCCTGGGCCGCGAGGCGGCGGCGCCGGCGCCCGGGGTGGCGCGGGTGGCCGAGGCGGTGCGCGCCAGCGCACCGGGCGAGGACCTGCCGCCGGCCGGCACCCGCTCGCTGTTCGATCACCTGCTGGCGCAGAACGACGGTCTGCCCTGGCCCTTCGAAAAGCTGGTGGCCCTGGTGGCGGCGCAGTCGCCCGGCGGCGAGCCCCCGCTGGTGCTGATGATTCCGCACGGCCGCTCGCTGCTGAAGGCCTCGGCCGATTTCGCCCGCCCGCGGGTGCTGCTGGCGGCCGATGTGCAGGCCCCGGGCACGCCGGCCAGCCTGGGCCTGAATCTGCGCGGCCAGCTGTTCCTCGGCTTCGTCGAGGCCGCCAACGAGATCGAGGTGCTCAGCTACAACGAGCGCGCCGGCCGCTACGAGTTCCAGCTGGTGCAGAACTACTGCGAGAACTGCGTGCCGCGCATCGTCTACGCGCGGCGGGCCATCTGCACCAGCTGCCACCAGGGCGGCGCGCCGATCTTCCCGCAGCGGCCCTGGAGCGAGACCAATGGCCAGCCGGAGATCGCCGAGGCGATCGTCGCCGCCCGCGGCGGCGAGCCCTATCTGGGCGTGCCGCCCCGCGCCGCGCTGGCGGTGCCCGAGCGCTACGACGAGCTCACCGATTTCGGCGCCTTCCTGCTCGCTGCCCAGGCCGCCTGGGCGGCGGTGGAGGTGCCGACCCGCCGGCAGATGACCGAGCTGGCCCTGCGCTATGCCGCCGAGCCGGGCGCCTTCGGTGATGGCGGGGTGCTGGCGCAGGACCTGCGCGCGGTGGCGCCGGCGGGCTGGCCGGCGGCGGGGATCGCGGTGGCCGAGTCGGATCTGCGCAACCGCGATCCGCTGCTGGAGCCGGCCATCTCCGGCCGTGGCCTGCGCGGTTTCTGGTACACCCGGGTGCGCCCCCCGGCGCAGCCGCCGGGCGCCAAGGACAACGAGGACCTCGAGGCCTTCGATCGCCTGCCGCGGCTGCCGGCCGAGCTCGACCCGCTCAGCCCGCGCCCGCCGCGGCGGCTGCTGGCGCCGGGCTCGCTCGACGCCGTCTACGGGCTGGCCCAGCTGTTCAGTGCCGAGGATCTGGCGCGGCTGGATGCCGCCGCCGGGTACCAGCGGGAGCGCTGGCTGGCGGCGCTGCAGCGGGTGCCGGAGACGGTCTGGCAGGCGCCGGCGCTGTCGCGGGTCGATCTCCTGCAGGCCCTGCTCGCCGATCCGGCACTGGGCGGGCAGACGCTGGCCTATTGCTGCCTGGATACCGCGGAGATGTCCGAGCCGGTCGCCTCCGGGGTGCCGCCGCTGGCCATCGCCGAGGGCTCGGTGCTGCGCCATTACGAGCGCTACTGCTTCGCCTGCCATCGCGGCAATCCGGCGGCCCGCCTCAACTTCATGGCCGGCTCCGACGAGGCCGAGGTGCTGGCGCGGATCCGCGATACCGCCAAGATCCGCGATGCGCTGGACTGGACCCGCTATGCCGGCACCGATCAGGCCGGCCAGCTGATGCCGCCGGTGGATTCGCCGCAATACGCCCTGCTGCAGCAGGATCCGCAGGCGATCGAGGCGATGCGCGAGGCGGTGCCCGGGCTGTTTGATTTCTGAGTCCGGCTGGGCCGGCACAAGGAGAGGATGGTGGATGCCAACGATCAACCGCGGGTGCGGCGCCGCGCCGCCGGCCTCGGGCTGGGCGGGCTGCTGGGCCTGCTCGCCGCCCTGCCGGTGCAGGCCGAGCCGGTGTTCGCCCGCCTCTACAAGCAGCAGTACGGCTACACGCCGTCCTGCAACGCCTGCCACAAGGACGGCGGCGGCACCCCGGTGAACCGCTATGGCGAGCAGTACCGCGAGGCCGGCATGACCCTGGCGGCCTTTGCCGCCATCGAGGGCCTGGACGGCGATGGCGACGGCCAGCCCAACGGGGTGGAGGCGCGGGCCCGCGCCAACCCGGGGGCCACGACCTCCACGCCGGCCCAGAAGGGGGACTGGCTGGACACCGCGAGCCTGATCCCGCGCGAGGTACAGGCCCTGTTCCCCGGGGTGAAGACCTGGCTGCCCAAGGACGCCCTGCTCACCGAGGCCGATCGGGTCCGCGCCCGCGGGCTGGGCGCCGAGTTGCAGCCGCGTGACGAGAACACCCTCTACATCCCGCTGGTCGAGCAGCGCCCGGCCGGGGTGGCGCTGATCGTGCCGGCCGAGCACCAGGGCAAGACCTTCTTCCTGCTGGTGGCGGCCGATCGGCAGCTGCGGCTGACCTCGGTGACCCCGCTCAACACCGCCCAGCTGCCCGAGGCCGGGCAGCGGCCGGTCTACGCCGGCTTCCGGGGGCTGGCCGCCGAGCAGATTCCGGCTGGCGCCGGCAGCGATCTCGACGCCGCCATCACCCGGGCGGTGAAAAAGGCCGCCACCCTGCTGGTGGTGCGGCTGAAGAACGCCTGATGCGTCGGGTGTGACCGAGTGCGCAGAAGCGTGATCGGTCGGCAAAAGGTCCGGAAATGGTCACGAACCGCTGGCCAGGGCCGGTCTAGGCTGGGATTCGCACCGGAGGTTCCTTCCATGATTCAGCGCCCCTCGTCCGTTCTGGCTGCCGGTTTTGCCCTGCTGCTCGCGCCCCTGGCCGCGCAGGCCGGCAGCCTGGAGTTCTCGCGTGCCCAGGCCAACATCGGCGAGGACCGCGAGCGTCTGCGCATTACCGTCAACCGCAGCGGCGATCTCAGCCAGGCCGCCAGCGTCCGCCTCAGCAGCAGCCCGGGCAGCGCCCGCAACCGCGAGGATTTCCGCCCGCTCAACACCACCCTGAGCTGGGCCGCCGGCGACGGCAACCCGAAGAGCGTGGTGCTGCGGGTGGTCAACGACGAGATCGGTGAGAACACCGAGGATCTGACCCTGAGCCTGAGCGAGGCCAGCGGCGACACGCTGGGCACCGTGCGCCAGCAGCGGGTGCGCATTCTCGACAACGATGTCGGCTTCACCTTCCGCGCCGGCAGCGTGCAGGTCAACGAGGGCGCCGGCACCGCCAGCGTGATCGTCGACCGCATCGGCGGCGATACCCAGAGCTTTGCCTTCACCAATGTCTTCGCCGTCGGCGGCAGCGCCCGCGCCGCCCAGGACGAGGTACCGGCCACCGGTGATGACTACCGCTTCGCCTTCGCCAACCTCGACTTCCCGGGCGGGGGCGCGCGCAGCCAGACGGTGAGCTTCCCGGTGTTCCAGGATGCCTTCGACGAGCCCAACGAGACCATCGAGCTGGAGCTGCGCGACTTCTCCGGCTCGGCCGGCCCGATCGCCCGCAGCGTGGTCACCCTGGTCGACGATGACAGCCTGTTCGCCACCGCTGCCGCCACCCTCGAGGCCGGCGAGACCGACCGCCGTGCCCGCATCAGCGTGCGCCGGCTCAACGGGGCGGTGGGCGCGGCCAGCGTCGACTTCACCACCGTCGACGGCACCGCCCTGGCCAGCGCCGACTACACCGCCCTCAGCGGCACCCTGAGCTGGGCCGATGGCGATGCGCGGCCCAAGACGGTGACCGTGACCCTGCGCGATGACACCCGCGGCGAGGCCGACGAGGGCTTCTATCTGGTGCTGTCCAATCCGGTGGGGGGGCTGATCCGCAGCAATCCGGCCACGGCGGTGGTGATCCCCGCCAACGACGGCACCGCGCGCGGCTTCGTCAACACCGCCAACCGGCGCTCGCCGCTGGGCACCAACACCTCCTTCGTGGCCGATTTCACCAACGAGTATCCCTTCGCCAACTACTTCAAGAACGCCCGCTTCTGGACCTCCTTCAACAGCGCCAGCGGCCAGCGTGACGACCGCGAGTTCGAGCTCGATGCGGACTTCTACATCACCCGGCTGAAGACCGATCAGCAGGCCGTTGCCTTCCTGTTCACCAACACCGGGGGCGAGCCGATGCTCAATGGCCTGCGCCTGGTGGTGCGCTACGACGGCGATGGTCAGCTCGACTACCGCGGGGGCATCCGCCTGCTCTCGCGCAGCCCGGGGCGCGATCTGGTGCAGCTCGATCCCGCTGCCGCCGGCGGCGAGACCACGGTGCAGGTGGTGCTCTCCCGCACCAATCCGGCCAACCATCTGCGCAACATCCGCATGACCCGCGAAGGCGGCATCTGCCGCAGCAACCCGCTGGCGGCCGTCGCCGCCGCCAGCGCCTGCACGGGGAGTGACTTCGTCAGCTTCGAGCAGGCGGCGAGCGCCGGCGAGATCCAGTTCAACCCGGAGTATCTGGACTCCATCAAGGCCTTCGGCGGCCTGCGCTTCCTCGGCTGGCAGTTCATCAACCAGACCGCCGCCAGCGAGTTCGGCGACCGCCGCCTGCCCTCGCATGCGTTCTGGTCGATCGGGGCGCCCAATCCCGGCGACGAGTTCAGCTTCGAGGACAGCAGCAACCCGCACTTCAAGAACCGCGGGGTGCCCTTCGAGGTGATCATCGCGGTGGCCAACCTGATGGATCTCGACCCCTGGATCACCCTGCCGCACCGGGCCAGCGATGATTACTTCCGCCAGACCGCGCGCCTGTTCCGGGACCAGCTCGAGCCCGGCCGGCGGGTCTACATCGAGTACACCAACGAGAACTGGAACTTCCAGTTCCCGCAGTCCACCTTCATTCTCGAGGAGAGCCGCCGCCTCGGTCTGGATGTGCCGGAGGGCCAGGGCTTCCTGCGCCTGTACTCGCAGCGGGCCCAGCAGATGTTCGCGATCTTCGACGAGGAGTTCGGCGCGGCGGCACGGGCGCGGGTGCTGCGCACCTTCGCCACCCAGGCGGTCAACCCCTTCTTCACCGAGGTGATCCTCAACGAGGGCAATGGCGTGGCGGTGGCGGACTACTTCTCCATCGCCCCCTACTTCGCCGACACCCTGGCCGAGCAGGACAAGGTCGACGAGTTCAAGCGGCTGTGCCGCGAGGACGGGCTGTTCGACTGGCTGCTCAACGACAACAACGCCATCCTCGATTTCGGCTCGCTGGACTCGCTGGACCGCGCGGTGGCGGCGCAGAAGGCGGTGGTGGACCGCTTCTCGATCCCGCTGATCACCTACGAGGGCGGGCAGCACATGCTGGCCGGCCAGGGCTTCGAGGAGCCCTTCACCAACTTCGCCCTCGACGAGGAGCTCAACGCCTGCATGGACGCCGCCAACGGCGATCCGCGGATGGGCGAGGTCTACCGGATCTACCTCGACAACTGGCGCGGCCGCAGCGACGAGATCTTCTTCCACCTGCTGCATGTCGAGCCGTGGAGCGCCTTCGGCCGCTGGGGGTCCAAGGAGTTTCTCAGCCAGCCGCGCGAGGACTCGCCCAAGTTCGACGCCCTGATGGACTACATCGAGACCCGTCCGCTGTCGCGCTGAGCCCGGCCCGCCGGGCCGTCCCGGCTGCGATACTCCGCCGGCAACCCCGGCGGAGAGCGGTGCGATGACAAGACGGCGTGGCGTGCTGGAAGCGGTCCTGCTGGGCCTGCTGGTGCTCGGGATGGTGGGCACCCGCAGCCTTGCCGAGACCGCCGCCGATCAGGATCTGGCGGCCGAAGCCGTGGCAGAGCCGGCCGCCGCGCCGGCCGAGGCCCCGGCGGAGGAGGCCTTCGACTTCTTCAGCGACGCCCCGGTGGTCAGTCCCGAGATCGTCGAGCTGCCACCGGAGAAGCCGGCCTGGCAGACGGTGGGCGGGCCGCTGGCGCTGATCGCCTTCTTCTTCCTGCTGCTGGCGGTGTTCTGGTGGTTCGTGCCGTTCCGCGAACACACCCTGGACATCAACCTCCATCACCTGCCCACCGGGGTCAAGCGCGGCATCGCGCTCGCCACCGTGCTGTTCGGCATCGCCTTCGTCTTCGGTGCCAGCGAGATCTGGTACCAGCTGCGCCTGCACGGCAGCGCCGAGGCCTACTTCGCCCAGATGAGCCTGGGCAAGCTGATCGCCTTCACCCATGCCCATCTGTTCGGCTTCACCACCTGCTTCTTCATCATCGGCATCCCGTTCTCGCTGCAGTTCAACCACCTCTGGCCCTACCAGTGGGTGTTCCCGATCGGGCTCGCCGCCTCGCTCACCGATGTCGCCTCCTGGTGGGGCATCAAGTACATCTCGGTGAACTTCGAATGGGTGTCGATGTTCTGCGGGATCCTGTTCTCCACCAGCTATCTCTACATGCTGGTCGGCCTGCTGCGGGTGCTGCTGTTCCCGGAGGTGATCTGGGTCACCGACAAGGACCGCGGCGAGCGCCTGCGCCAGCGGGTCGAGGTGGAGCGCGCCGCCCGCCATCAGGAAGGCGATTACTGAGCCCGCGCCGCGGCCAGCCGCCGCGCCGGGGCGGAGCCGGCAACGAAAAACCCCTGCCGTGGCAGGGGTCGGGGTGCGCGGTGGCGCCGCCTCAGGCCTTGGCGGCGTCGAGCTGCTGGTAGTAGTCCATCAGCACCCGGGCCACCTCCGGCCGCGAGAACTCGGGCGGCGGGGCGATGCCCTGGCCCAGCATCTCGCGCACCTTGGTGCCGGACAGGGCGATGAAGTCGTCCTTGGTGTGGTCCGGTGCCTCGCGCATCATCACCACCCGTCCCAGCTTCTTGCTGAAGGCGGTGTTGTCGGCGCGGAAGATCTCGATCTTCAGGGCCCCGGCCGGCACCTCGGTATCGAAGATGGTCTGGGCATCGAAGGGGCCATAGTAGTCGCCCACGCCGGCATGGTCGCGGCCGACGATCAGCACATCGGCGCCCATGTTCTGGCGGAAGATGGCGTGCAGCACCGCCTCGCGCGGGCCGGCGTAGAGCATGTCGAAGCCATAGCCGGTGATCATCACCGTGTTCTTCGGGAAGTAGTGGTCGACCATCACCCGGATGCAGGCGTCGCGCACTGGCGCCGGGATGTCGCCCTCCTTGAGCTTGCCGAGCAGCATGTGGATGACCAGCCCGTCGGCGCCGAGGCGCTCGGTGGCCATCCGGCACAGCTCCTCGTGGGCGCGGTGCATCGGGTTGCGGGTCTGGAAGGCCACGGTCTTCTTCCAGCCGCGGCTGGCGATCTCGCGGCGGATTTCCACCGCGGTGCGGAAGGTCTCCGGGAACTCGGCCGGGAAGTAGCTGAAGTTGAGCACCTCGATCGGCCCGGACAGCAGGGTGTCGCCGAGGCCGCTGAACACCGCCACGCCCGGGTGCTTGGGATCCAGCGTGCCGAAGATCTTGCCGGCCATGAACTGGATCTGCTCGGCGCTGACCGCCTCCACCGCCTCCACCGTCATCACCGCCAGCACCGGATGGCCCTCGACATTGGGATCGCGCAGGGCCAGGCGGCTGCCCGCACGCAGCCCGCGCTCGCGGGTGAGGTTGATGATCGGCACCGGCCAGAACAGCCCGCTCCGGGTGTGCAGCCGCTCGGCCACGCTCAGGGCATCGGCGAGGTTCATGTAGCCGGCCAGCGGGTTGAAGTAGCCGGCGCCGAGCATCACCGCATTGGCGGCCGCCGCCGAGTTGAGCAGCAGGCTGGGCAGGGACTCGGCCTCGGCCAGCAGGGCGGCGCGGCGGGCCGCGTCGGCGACGAAAAGGGGCTGGAGGGTGGCGGAGCCGTGGGGCGAGATCATGGTGTCTTCGGGCGTGAGGCGTGAGGCGTGAGGCGTGGGTTGCTGCGCGGGCGCGGCGGCCGCGTCAGACCTTGAGCAGGATGCCGCGGGCGACCAGCAGGTCCAGGCAGGTCTGCACTTCCTGCTGCAGGCTCATTTCGGCGGTCTTGAGCACCAGCTCCGGCTGCAGCGGCGCCTCGTAGGGGTCATCGATGCCGGTGAAATTCTTGATCTGCCCGGCGCGTGCCTTCTTGTAGAGGCCCTTGGGGTCACGCTTCTCGGCCTCCTCCAGCGGGCAGTCGACATGGATCTCGATGAACTCGAGCCCGGCGCTGGCGTGCAGGGCGCGGACCTCGTCGCGGTCGCTGCGGTAGGGGCTGATGAAGCTGGTCAGCGCCAGCACCCCGGTATCGGCATAGAGCTTGGCGATCTCGCCGATGCGTCGGATGTTCTCCTTGCGGTCCTCGGCGGAGAAGCCGAGATTCTTGTTGATGCCGAGGCGGATGTTGTCGCCATCGAGCCGGTAGCTCAGCCGGCCCTGGCGGGCGAGCGCGGTCTCCAGGGCCACCGCGACGGTGGACTTGCCGCTGCCCGAGAAGCCGGTGAACCAGAGGGTGGCGCCCTTCTGGCCGAGCAGGCGGTAGCGATCGCTGCGGCTGATCTCGCCCTCGTGCCAGGTCACATGGGTGGCTTTGGTCTCGGTCATGGGGGTGCGGGCAGGTCGGGCGGGAGGGGCGCCGCCGGCCCAGCCGGGGGCGCGCGGCGCGCATTGTGGCCCAAGCGGCCGGCGCCTGCCCCTGGCCGGGCGGCCCGCCGGCCCGGCTACACTCCGGCTCCGGCGTTCTGCCAGCCCATTCCTACAACCAAGGGGTTCCCATGAACTATCTGGTCACCGGTGCCACCGGTTTCATCGGCAAGTTCCTGCTCGAACGGCTGCTCGCCCGCGAGGAGGCCAAGGTCTGGGTGCTGGTCCGCGAGGGCTCGACCGACAAGTTCGACGCGCTCAAGGCCCGCTACGGCGCGGCCGGCAGCCGCCTGCACCGGGTGGCGGGGGACATCACCGTGCCCGGCCTGGTCGCCGCCGCCGACTTCAAGAAGCTGGCGGGCAAGATCGACCACCTGTTCCATCTGGCCGCCGTCTACGACATGACCATGTCGGACGAGCAGGGCGACCGCATCAACAACGAGGGCACCCGCAATGTGGTGGCCTTTGCCAACGATCTCGGCGGCTCGGTGATTCTCCACCACGCCTCCAGCGTGGCGGTGGCCGGCGGGGACTTCGTCGGCAAGTTCACCGAGAAGATGTTCGACGAGGGCCAGTCGCTCACCCACCCGTACTACCGCACCAAGTTCCAGAGCGAGGCCATCGTCCGCAACGAGGCCAAGGTGCCCTTCCGCATCTACCGTCCGGGCGTGGTGGTGGGCCACTCCCAGACCGGCGAGATGGACAAGATCGACGGGCCCTACTACTTCGCCAAGGCGATCCAGAAGATCAGCCACCGGGTGCCGAAGTGGCTGCCGCTGCTGGGCATCGAGGGCGGCAAGGTGGCGATCGCCCCGGTCGACTATGTGGCGGCGGCGATGGATGCCATCGCCCACCAGCCGGGGCTGGATGGCCAGTGCTTCCACCTGATGCAGTCGCAGAGCCCCTCGGTGGGCGATCTGCTGCAGGCCTTCCTGGAGGCCGCGCACGGTCCGGAGTTCGCCCGCCGCATCCCGGTGCCGCGTGCCCCGGGCGCGCTGCGGCCGCTGGTGTCGCGGATCAGCAAGGCGGTGCCCAGCGCCACCCAGAAGAGGATCGCCGAGGCCATCGGCGTGCCGCTGTCGGTGCTCGGCTATGCCTTCAACCAGGCGGTCTTCGATGACCGCAACGCCCGCGCCGCGCTCAAGGAAACCGGCATCCGCTGCCCGGACATCCGCGACTACTGCGACAAGCTCTGGGCCTACTGGGAGCTGCACCTGGATCTGCAGGTGAAGATCCCCCGCGAGCTCACCCAGCAGATCGCCGGCAAGGTGGTGCTGATCACCGGGGGCTCCTCCGGCATCGGCTTCGCGGCGGCCAAGAAGATCGCCGCGGCCGGCGCCAAGGTGATTCTGGTGGCGCGCACCCTGGACAAGCTCGAGGAGTCCAAGCAGATCCTCGAGAAGGCCGGCGGCGAGGCCCATGTGTATCCCTGCGATCTGTCCGATCTCAAGGACATCGACCGCATGGCCGCCGAGGTGCTGCGCGACTTCGGCCATGTCGACATCCTGATCAACAACGCCGGCCGCTCGATCCGCCGCGCGGTGATGGAGTCGCAGGACCGCTTCCACGACTTCGAGCGCACCATGCAGCTGAACTACTTCGGCGCGGTGCGGCTGATCATGGCCCTGCTGCCCGGCATGATGCAGCGCAAGGCCGGCCACATCATCAACATCAGCTCGATCGGCGTGCTGGCCAACGCCGCGCGCTTCTCCGCCTATGTGGCGAGCAAGGCGGCGCTGGATGCCTTCACCCGCTGCCTGTCGGCCGAGGTCAAGGCGCGCAACATCCACACCACGGCCATCTACATGCCGCTGGTGCGCACGCCGATGATCGCCCCCACCAAGCTCTACGACTACATCCCGACCTGGAGCCCGGAGGACGCCGCCGACACCGTGGTCAAGGCCATCCTCGATCGCCCGAAGTCGATCGCCACCACCGTCGGCACCGCGGCGGCGATCAGCTATGCGATCTGGCCCAAGGCCAATGACTGGGTGCTCTCCAAGGGCTTCCAGCTGTTCCCCTCGTCCTCGGCCGCCAAGGGCCGCAAGGACGGCGAGAAGCCCTCGCTCGAGCAGGTGGTGTTCGCCAACCTGTTCAAGGGCGAGCACTGGTAAGCGCGGCCCGGCCCGCCGATGCGGACGCCGCGCCACCGGCTGCGCGCCAGCCTGGCGGTCTCCCTGCTGCTGCATGCAGCGGTGCTGGCCTGGGCGATCCCCTCGCTGATGCGGCTGGATCTGGCCCCGCCGGTCTCGGCGAGCGCGCCGCTGGCGGTGATTCCGGTCACCGTCGAAGTGCCGCCGCCAGCGGCCGCGGCCCCGGCGCTGCAGCTGGCCGCGCGGCTCGGCACGGCCGGCGATCCGGCCCGTCTCAGCGAGGCCCAGCGCAGTGCCCTGGCCGAGGTGGCGCGGGCGCTGCCGCCGCCGCTGGCGCTGGCCCGCAGCCTCGACGATGCCGCGCGCCAGGCCGCCGCCGAGTACCGCCGGCGCACCCAGGCGGCACTGGCGGCGGATGCCGGCTTCCAGATCGATCTCGCCCTGGAGCTGGAGGCGATCGCCCTGCTGGCCGATGCGCCGCTGCCCGCCGATCCGCGGGTGCTCGACAGCGCCGAGCTGGAGACGGTGGCCCGCGAGCTCGCCGCGCTCTACGCCCAGGGCCCGGGCGCCACCCCGCCACCGACCCCGGCACCGGAACCGCGGCCTGAGCCGGCACCGCCGCGCCCGGCCGAACCGCCGCCGCGCGCCGCCCGCAGCCGTCCGCCGCCGCGCGACCCGCCGCGCAGCGCCGATCCTCCGGCGCCCGCCGAGGCGGCAGACCGCGAGCGTCGCGAACAGGCCCAGCGCGAGCAGGCCCAGCGGGAACAGGCGCGCCGCGCGGCCGAGCAGGCCGCCGAGCAGGCGTCCCGCACGGCGGAACAGGCCCGGCTCGAGCTCGGCCGCAGCATCGACCGCGCGCTGGACCAGAGCCTGAGCCAGGCCCCGCGCAGCGAGGCCCCGCCGGCTCCGGTGCTGCCCCGGGTGAGCCCGCCGCTGCCGCGCTTCGAGGCGGCGCCGGCCCCGTTCAATCCGGCCGCGCCGCTGGCCGGGCCGGCGCTGCCGGCCGATGACTTCGCCCCGCCCGTGCAGACCAGCCCGGGCTTCGAGGAGCCGCCGCTGGCGCGGGCCCTCGATGCGCCGCCCGCCGGTCTGCGGCCGGGCGCGGCCACCGCACCCGACCGCGGCCCCGGGGTGGAGACCGCCGATGCCAATGCCTTCTTCTCGCGGCTGACCGCCCATCTGTTCGCCGCCAACCAGCGCGCGCTCGCCGAGGCGGTGCGCGCCGACCAGCGGCTGCGGGTGGAGGTGCGCTTCCTGGTCGATCGCGATGGCCGCGTGCTCGATGCCTGGCCCAAGCGCGGCACCGGCAATGCCCGGCTCGATGCCAAGGCGGTGCAGACCATCCTCGACGCCTCGCCGCTGCCGCGGCTGGCCGCCGACATGCCGCAGCAGCGTCTGGAGCTGAGCTTCCCGGTCGAGATCTACCGCTGATGGCCGCCGGCGAGCGCCTGCGCGGGCTGCAGGCCCGGCTCGCTGCCGTGCAGGCGGACTGGCCCTGGCTGCTGCCCCTGCTGAGCTTCCTGGCCGGCTGGGCCAGCTTCTTCCTCGCCCACCGTGGCGAGACCATGGCGCGGGTGGTGGCCCTGCTCGCCCTGCTCGGCTGGCCCTGGCTGCTGCTGGAACCCCAGCTCGGCGGCTGGCTGCAGCGGATCAGCCGCGGCCGTCTGCAGCCGTGGACGCTGCGCCTGGTCACCCAGCTGCTGCAGCAGGAAATCCTCTTCTTCACCCTGCCGTTCCTGCTCGCCGCCTGTGCCGGGGCGCCGGGGCCGATCGCCTTTGTCGCCCTGGTGATCGCCGCCGCCCTGTTCGCCACCGTCGATCCGCTCTACCACCGGCGCATCGAGCGCTGGCCGGGGCTCGCCCTCGCCCTGCAGGGGTTCTGCACCTTCCTCGCCGTGCTGGTGGTGGTGCCGGTGGCGCTGAAGTGGCCGCTGGAGCGCGCCCTCCCGGCGGCCCTGCTGCTCACCAGCCTGGCCCTGCTGCTGGGTCTGCCGCGCCTGTTGCGCGACACCCGGGGCTGGCGCGCCCGCATCCTCGGTGCCGGCCTGCTGGTGGCGGTGCTGGCCGCGGTCTGGCCGCTGCGCAGCCAGCTGCCGCCGGCCGGCCTACGGGTGAGCGAGGCACGCCTGAGCACCAGCCTCGACGGCCTCGAGCCAGGCCCGGACCAGCGCCGCCCTGGCGCCGCCGCGCTGCGCGAGCAGGGGCTGGTGGCCTGGGTCGCGGTGCAGGCGCCGCAGGGGCTGGCCCAGGGCCTGGTGTTCGAGTGGTGGCACCGCGGCGAGCGGCTGGACCGCATCCCGGCCGAGATCCACGGCCAGCCCGAGGGGGCCGGCCTGCGCGGCTGGCGCACCTATACCCGCAAGCGCAACTGGCCGGCCGATCCCAGCGGCCCCTGGCGGGTGGATGTGCGCACCCCGCACGGCCTGCTGGTGAGCCGGCTGCGCTTCACGGTGGACGGCTGAGCGCCCCCGGGCTGCGGCAGAGCAGGATGCCGGCGAGCACCACCACCGCGCCCAGCCCCTGCACCAGGCCGAGCGGCTCGCCCAGCAGCAGCCAGGCGAACCCGGCCGCCGCCACCGGCTGCAGCAGCAGGGCCACCGAGGAGAAGGCCGCCGACAGCCGCGCCATCGCCCAGGCGATCA
This sequence comes from Nevskiaceae bacterium, assembly GCA_036275365.1. Classification (GTDB taxonomy): domain Bacteria; phylum Pseudomonadota; class Gammaproteobacteria; order Nevskiales; family Nevskiaceae; genus DASUDX01. Next base: position 117,208 of record DASUDX010000136.1, read on the forward strand.
GACCCTGACCGCCGGCATGGGAGAGCAGGGCCAGCGCCGCCAGCACTGCCCAGGCGCGGGCGCTGGCCGGCCACAGGGTTTCGCCGGCCAGGGCGCTGACCGGCAGGGTGGCCAGGGCCATGGTCAGGGTGGTCCAGAACATCACCGCGATCACCCCGACCTGCTGGCGGGCGCGGCTGACCCCGATCAGATAGCCGGCATAGAACAGGGCCGCCAGCACCCCGCAGACATCGCCGAGCACCGAGTGGCGCACCCCGCCCAGGCTGTGCGAGACCAGCAGCGCGCAGCCGGTGAGGGCCAGGGCCAGGCCCAGCCAGTAGGCCGCGCCCAGCCGCTGGCCGAGATAGAGCACCGCGTGGGCGGCGACGAACAGCGGCGCCAGATTGGCCAGCAGGGTGGCGTTGGCCACGCTGGTCAGGCGGATCGACTGATGCCAGACCACCAGATCGGCGGCCAGGAACAGCCCGGAGACCGCGAGCAGGGCCAGCGCCCCCGGCGGCACCCGCAGGCCGCCGCGCAGCAGGGCCAGTCCGGCCAGCAGGGGCAGGGCGAGCGCGCAGCGCCAGAAGGCGGTGGCGCTGTAGCCCACCTCGGTGAGCCGGACGAAGATCGGCGCCAGGCCAATCAGCACCGCCCCGGCCAGCAGGCCGGCGAGCGCCCGGCGGTCTGCGTTCAAGCCAGCGCGTCCGCGATCTCGCGCTGCACGGCGAGCGCCATCGCCCGTGGGTCGGCGGCATCGCGGATCGGCCGGCCCACCACCAGATGGTCGGCGCCGGCGCGGATCGCACTGGCCGGGGTCATGATGCGTTTCTGATCCGCCTCCAGCCGGTTCTCCAGCGGCCGGATGCCCGGCGTCACGCAGATCAGCTCGCGCGGCGCCTCGGCGCGCAGGCGTGCCACTTCCAGGCCCGAGGAGACCACGCCGTCGCAGCCGGCGGCCAGCGCCCGGCGCGCCCGCGACAGCACCAGGTCGGCCACGCTGCAGGCAAAGCCGAGATCGTCGAGATCGCCCTGGTCGAGGCTGGTCAGCGCGGTCACCGCCAGCACCTTGAGCGAGCCGGACTTGGCGCGCGCCGCCGCCTGCATGATCGACTGGTTGCCGTGGATGGTGGCGAAGTCCGCCCCGCGCGCGGAAAGGTTGGCGATGGCCCGCGCCACCGTCTCCGGGATATCGAAGAACTTGAGATCGACGAACACCCGCTTGTTCTCGGTCTTGAGCCACTCGAGCAGCGGGAAGAAGCCCGGGTCCATGCACAGCTCGAGCCCGATCTTGTAGAAGCTCACCGTGTCGCCGAGCGTGCCCACCAGTGCCCGCGCCGGCTCGGGGGCGGGCAGGTCCAGGGCAACGATCAGGCGGTCACGCGGGTCGGGAGCGGCAGAGGCCATGGCGGGGTCCGGCGGGGAGAGAGGCGCGACGACACCGGCAGCGGGTGCGGCGGCGCCGGCATGCTCGGGGCCGCGCCGCAGCCCGTCAAGCGCCGAGCAGGGCCTGCAGGCGCGCGGCGCTGGGCTGGCCCTCGGCGCGCAGTTCCTGGGCGAACAGGGTGATCCGCCATTCCTCCAGCAGCGGTCGCGCCGGGTGCGACCAGGGCAGCGGCGCCGGCACCAGGCGGCGCAGCTGGCTGGTCAGATCGGCATCGCGCTGCGGCTTCTGCGGCAGCCGCTCCAGCCGCAGCGTGAGGGCCTTGAGATAGACCGGCAGCCGCGCCCACTGCGGCTCGGGGATCACCGCCGCCGCATCCACTGGCAGCAGGCTCTCCAGATGCTGGCGCAGATCCTCGAGGCTGTCCGGCCAGCGCCCCTGCAGGGCCTGCAGGCGCCGGCGCAGCTCGGCGTACTGGCGCAGCGCCTCGGTCAGCGCATCGAGGCGCGCCTGGGCCTCGCGGGCGAACTCGCCGCGCTGCATCAGCGCCGCCTGGAACGCCGCCTGGGTGGTCAGCGCGCCCAGATCATGGGCCCGCTCCAGGGCGCGCTCGGCGGCCTCGCGGGCCAGCCGCTCGGGGTTGTGCGGCAGCCCCACCAGGGCCAGGCCCAGGGCGCTCTGCAGCCGCCGCGCCAGCCCGCGCAGGGTCTCGCCATTGCGGGCGAGGTAGAGCGCGCGCACCCCCAGCCGGTGGGCGCCGCGGGCGGCGGCGGCGGATTCGAACAGGCGCAGGCGCACCCCGCTGGCGGTGGCCTCCAGCGCCGGATAGGCGAGCACGCCGCGACGCAGCTCCAGGCTCACCGGCAGCTCGCCGAAATCCCAGTCCACCACCGGCTCGCGCAGATAGCGCGCCGCCTGCGGATGGCCGCGGCCGTCGCGGGCGAGGGCGGCGCGGGCGGTCTCGGCATGGCGGGCCTGCAGCGGTTCGAGCCGCTCGCCCTGATCGATCACCCGGCCCTGGCCATCCTCCAGCACCAGCCGCGGCCGCAGATGGGCCTCCAGCCGCGACGGGGCGAAGTCGGCCGGGCTCAGCGCCAGCCCGGTCATGGTCTTCATCTGCGCGCACAGCGCCGGCAGCAGGGCGCCATCGCGGGCCGGGTCGAGCCGGGTGTTGAGCGCCTCGGCATAGGTGGCGGCCGGCGTGCAGTAGCGGCGCAGGCCCTGCGGCAGGCTGCGAATCAGCGCCTCCAGCAGGGCCGGGCGCAGGCCGGGCACCAGCCACTCGAAGGGCTCGGGCGGCAGGGCGTGCAGCTGATGCAGGCGGATGTGGAAGCTCACCCCGTCGGCCTCGGCGCTGGGGTCGTGGGTGTAGTGCAGGCGCAGGCGCTGGCCGGCGATCTCCAGCTGATCCGGAAACAGGCTGGCGATGTCGGCCTGGGCCCCCTCGCGCAGCACATCGGCCTCGCTCATCAGCAGGCGCGCGCCGGGAATCCGGGTGAGGCTGGCCTGCTGCAGGGCCTGGCCCAGCAGGCCGGCGTTCTTCTGCTGCGCCTCGGTCTGCTGCAGCTTGAGCGCCGCCTTGAGTCCGGCGGTGGTGCACACCGTCTCCGGCACGCGCTGGTCATAGAAGGCGTGCAGGCGATCCTCGTCGACCAGCAGATCGGGCCGGCGCAGGCGTGCCTCGCGGTCCTGGATCTCGGCGATCAGCGCCAGGTTGCGCTTGAGGAACTCCGGCTTGTTGGGCCAGTCGCCGCGCACCAGCGCCTCGCGGATGAAGATCGTGCGCGCGGCCGCCGGATCGATCGACCCGTAGTGGCGGCGCTTCTTCTCCAGCACCAGGCCGAACAGGCTCAGCACCTCGGTGCAGCCGACCTCGCCGCGCTCGCCATTCCATTCCGGATGGCTGCTGCTGCGCTTGAGCAGATGGGCGCCCACCTCGGCCAGCCAGCCCGGCTCGACCACCGCGCAGACCCGGGCGAACAGCTGCGAGGTCTGGGCCAGCTGGGCGCAGAGCAGCCACTCCGGCGGCTTCTTCGACAGCGTCGAGCCGGGAAACACGCGGAAGCGCCGGCCCTTGGGGCCCTGGAACTCGGTGGGCTTGCCCTTCTCGGCCGGCAGGCGCAGGCCGATGTGGTCGATCAGCCCGGCGGCGAGCGCGCGGTGGATCGGTGCGTAGAGCTCGTCCGGCACGGTGGCGGCGGTCGCCGCCGCCGGCGCGGCCCGCCCCCGCGCGGTGCGCGCACCGGCGCCGGCCTCGCGGCCGCCGAGCAGATCGCGGATCTGGCCGACCACCGCCTCCCATTCCTCCATCCGCAGATAGGAGAGATGGTGCTGGCGGCAGAGCTTGCGCAGGGCGCTGTTGGAGTGGGTGGCGCTCCACTGCTGCCAGCGCTGCCAGAGCTGCCAGTAGCTGAGGAAATCGGAGCGCGGATGGCGCCACTCGGCATGCTTCTGCCGCGCCGCCTCGGGTGCCTCGGCGGGCACCTCGTGAGGGTCCTGGATGGACAGCGCCGCGGCGATCACGCAGACCAGATCGGCCACCGGGCCGTCGCGGGCGGCCAGCACCATGCGGGCGATGCGCGGGTCCAGCGGCAGCCGCGCCAGCTCGCGGCCGAGCGCGGTGAGGCGGCGCTCGCCATCCAGCGCGCCGAGCAGCTCCAGCACCCGGTAGCCCTCGTTGACATGGCGCGACTCCGGCGCATCGACCCAGGGAAACTCATCCACCCGCCCCAGCCCCAGCGCGGCCATCTGCAGGATCACCCCGGCCAGATTGGAGCGGCGGATCTCCGGATCGGTATAGGGCGAGCGGGTGGCGAAATCGGCCTCGTCGTAGAGGCGGATGCAGACACCGGGACCGACCCGCCCGCAGCGGCCCTGGCGCTGGTTGGCGGCAGCCTGGGAGACCCGCTCGATCTGCAGCTGCTGCACCCCCAGGCGTGGCGAGTAGCGGTTCAGGCGGGCGCTGCCCACATCCACCACATAGCGGATGCCGGGCACCGTCAGCGAGGTCTCGGCCACATTGGTGGCGAGCACGATGCGCGGCGCCCCGCCGCGGCTGAACACGCGGTCCTGCTGCTCGTTGGCCAGCCGCGAGTAGAGCGGCAGCACCTCGGCGCGCGGAAAGCGGCCCTGCAGCAGCTTCTGCAGCTCGCGGATCTCGCGCTCGCCGGGCAGGAAGACCAGCACATCGCCCGGCGGGCCCTGCCAGCACTCGGCCACCGCCGCCGCCACCGCCTCCTCCAGATCCTGGTCCGGCGCCGGCGGGCGCCAGCGCGTCTCCACCGGATAGCTGCGGCCTTCCACCAGCAGGATCGGCGCGCCATCGAAGTGGCGCGACAGCCGTTCCGGATCGAGGGTGGCCGAGGTGACGATCAGCCGCAGATCGGGCCGGCGCGGCAGCAGGCGCTTGAACCAGCCGAGCAGGAAGTCGATGTTGAGGCTGCGTTCGTGGGCCTCGTCGAGGATCACCGTGTCGTAGGCGAGCAGCTCGGGGTCGCGCTGCAGCTCGGCCAGCAGGATGCCGTCGGTCATCAGCTTGATCCGCGTCTGCGGACCGACCCGGCGATCGAAGCGGGTCTCGTAGCCGACCAGGCCGCCGAGGCTGCTCCC